>NZ_JASHII010000009.1:0-131668 GCF_030733765.1 Roseibium sp. MMSF_3247 | reverse complement strand
TGGCGCCCCCGCTGCAAAACAGATGGACTGACCGGAACGATCAGTAGGTCATCATCGGCGCAAGGTCCTTGGCCTGATCGACCCACTTGGTGACCTGGGTCTCGCTCGGCACCTGTCGCACGAGGCTCTTTTCGTCGTTCACTTCTTTCATTTTCGCGGCGAGGTTCGCCGCGTTGCGGTGCTTAAGTTCCTTGACGGTGTCCACACCGGCCGCTTCCAGAAGTTCGGAATACTCTTCGCCGACGCCGCTGATGCGCATCAGATCGGCCATGTTGGCCCATTTGAGGATGCGCTTGCCGTCAATGCCGGTTTCCTCTTCCAGAGCCTTGCGGCCCTTCGGGTCCTTTGCCCGCTCAAGATACGCTTCCGTTGTCTTGATGCCGATTTCGCCGAGTTTGGCCGCATAAGTCGGGCCGATGCCCTCGATCTCATCGATGGAATAAGACATCCTCAATTCACTCCCGTTGCACCGGCGGCCGAACCCTGGGGCACTTAGACGATCTGGCTCAGTCCCGGAATTTTCGCAATAACCTCATCAACAACGTCATCCCCGGCTTTTTCTTTAGCATAAGAGACGAGTTCTTTGACAAGCCCTTGTATTTCACCCATGCCGAGCCCGGCTTTGTTGAGCTCGTTAAGCGCTGCCATCGCGCCCATGGTGCCGCCCATCATGTTGCCAAGGCCGCCCAGAAGGCCTCCGCCACTGGTTCCTGCGCGCGCGGCCAGAAGATCGGCAGCGCCCGGCAAAGCATCCAGCACCTGCTGCATTTTTTCTGCCGGTGCTTCCTTGTTCAAAAAGCCCAGGATAATCCCAAGACCATCCTCGGCCTGCTGCTGTTCGATGCTCGCTCTTGCCATGATGCGGCTGATCAGTTCTTGCATGTTGTCACGTCCTGAAGATTGCGCCGGGAACCTCCGGCAAGTTTGAAGTTGCCTCCCTATACAGGCTCGATGACAGCTTCGTCGACGGCATTTGGTCTAACACGCGCAATTTTCAAAAGACTGGGCTAGGTTGTTTCCGTAAGGGACGGATTCGGGGGACGAATGTGAGTAAGGACAGTCAGATTTTTGTTGGATACAGCGGCAAGGATGAAACGCTTTCATTGAAACTGGCCAACCGCCACGGCCTGATTGCCGGGGCAACCGGAACCGGCAAAACCGTTTCGCTGCAGATCCTTGCAGAAGGATTTTCCAAAGCCGGAGTGCCGGTGTTCTGCTCCGATATCAAAGGGGATCTTTCGGGTCTGGCAGCAGCCGGCACCTCCAAGGACTTCCTGGAAAAGCGTGCCAAAGAAGTCGGGATCGACATGACCTACGACTATGAGGCCGTACCGACGGCCTTTTGGGATCTGCTCGGCAAACAAGGCCATCCGATCCGTACGACCGTATCGGAAATCGGCCCCCTGCTCCTGGCCCGGCTTTTGGAGCTGAACGACACCCAGGAAGGCGTGCTTAATGTCCTATTCGAGCTCGCCGATGACGAAGGTCTGCTGCTCCTCGATCTGAAGGATTTGAGGGCCATGCTGACCCATGTGGCCGAGCGGGCCTCCGAGCTGTCCACCGTCTATGGCAACGTCTCGAAATCCTCGATTGGTGCCATCCAGCGTCGACTGTTGGTTCTGGAGCGTCAGGGTGGCGAGCATTTCTTCGGTGAACCGGCGCTCGACATCCGCGACTTCATCCGCACCGCTCCGGACGGCCGCGGCATGGTGAATATCCTGGCTGCCGACAAGCTAATGACGGCGCCGCGTCTTTATGCCGTGTTCCTGCTTTGGCTGCTCTCCGAACTTTTTGAAGAACTCCCTGAAGTTGGAGATCCGGACAAGCCGAAGCTCGTCTTCTTCTTCGACGAAGCGCATCTTTTGTTCAACGGCGCTCCCAAAGCGCTTCTGGAAAAAGTGGAACAGGTGGTGCGCCTGATCCGCTCAAAGGGGGTCGGGGTCTATTTCGTGACACAGAACCCGCTGGACATCCCCGAGACTGTGCTGGCGCAGCTCGGCAACCGGATCCAGCATGCCCTGCGCGCGTTCACGCCGCGCGATCAAAAGGCAGTGCGGGCGGCCGCCGAAACCTTCCGGCCCAACCCGGATCTCGATACCGAACGTGTCATTACCGAACTTGGCGTTGGCGAAGCACTGGTCTCGACGCTGGAAGGCAAAGGCATTCCCTCCATCGTTCAGCGCACGCTGATCCGGCCGCCCTGTTCACAACTCGGGCCAATCACCCAAGCGGAACGAAGGACCTTAATCCAGTCCAGCCCCGTCTTCGGGCTCTATGAGCGTCAAAGAGATCGGGTATCTGCCTATGAAGTTCTGATGAACCGGGCCGAAGAGACCCAGCGGATGGAGCAAAGGCAGGCGGAAAAGGACGATAAGTTCGCGGAAAAACACGGCGAACCGCGCCGCACGCGTTCGGGTTTTCAATTGCCGGATTTTGGACGTGACGACCGTCCACGCCGGCAGAGCCGCCAGCGGCGGACGCAGCGGCGCAGCCAGCGAGACACGGCTTTCGAAGCCGGTTTGAAGTCAGCTGCCCGAAGCTTCGGTACATCGCTTGGACGTGCCCTCGTGCGCGGTCTGATGGGATCCTTGAAACGCGGCAATTGATAAGAACGGAGAAACGGCGATGGCGTCCCCGGAACTGCTGATCGAGCAGCGTGCCTTGACCGTCGGGAAATGGTCGAACCTGTTCATGGCGTTTGCCGGCATTCTGGCCTCCTGGCTGTCGCGCTCGGACGCCATGCTCGTGGATGGGCTTTATTCGGCCGTCAACTTCGTTTCGGCGATTGCTGCTGCACGGATTGGCGCACGCGTCGGTCTTCCCGCCACCCGCAGCCGCCCGTGGGGGCATGACTTCGATGAGGTGCTTTATGTTACCTTTCGCAGTCTCATTTTGATCGGCATCCTGGTCTTTGCAGGCTTTGTCTCAGGTACCAAGATCTGGACCTTCTTCACTGGCGGCGACGTGCCAGAGTTGGTCTTCGGACCGATAGTCATCTACTCGGTGGTCATTGTGGCAATCTGTCTTGCCCTTGCCGTCAATTATCACCGCGCATACCGCAAGACCGGCCAGCGCAGCGCGGTGCTGAAAACCGAATCCCGGGCCGCCATGATTGACGGGGCCTTGAGCGTTGGCACTGGCGCTGCACTCCTGTCTCTGCCCTTCTTGCAAGACACGCCGCTTGGACCCTATGTGCCGATTGGCGACGCGGTGATTGTGGTGCTGCTGATCCTGGTGATCATTTGGCAGCCACTCTCTTCGTTCCGCTCCACCCTGGCCGACCTGTCCGGCACCAGCGCGCCACGAAAGACTTACTCGAAGGTATCCCGCGTTGCCCGCGATCTTGCAAAAGAACATGGTTACAAGCTGCATCGGGTTGCGGTGCTGCAAGCCGGGCGCATGCATTATGCCGCCATCTACATTGATCCGCTGAAGCCCATCGAGGCCCATGACGTCGACCTTTTCAAGGACAAGGTATCAGGGCGGCTTGAAGATGTGGTCGGGCCAACCCGCGTGGAGGTTATGGTCACCGCCCGCAATGGTCTCAAGACTTCCCCAGCGGCGGCAAGCGCTTAAGGAAAACGCATTGCGCCCCGCCCGATCTTGTGGCCTTTTATGCCCTTCTCAAGGCCGCTTGTGAGCCGGCCTTTCACATCCTGTTTCATAATTTAAGGACATGTCATGAGTTCCATCGACAAGGTATTGGCGCGCATTGATGCCGACCTGGACAACAGTCTCGATCGCCTGTTTGAACTCCTCAAAATCAAGTCCATCTCCACCGACCCGGAATTCAAGGCCCCGTGCCGGGAAGCTGCCGAGTGGCTGGCGAAAGAATTGAACGACATCGGGATTGAGGCCTCCGTGCGCGATACGGAAGGCCATCCGATGGTCGTCGGACATCGCAAATCCGGTAAGCCGGGTCCGCATGTTCTGTTTTACGGCCACTACGATGTCCAGCCGGTCGATCCGCTGAACCTTTGGAACAGGGATCCGTTCGACCCTGCGATCGAAACGAAGGAAGACGGGACCAAGATCATCGTTGCGCGCGGTGCTGCGGATGACAAAGGCCAGCTGATGACCTTCGTGGAAGCGGCCCGCGCCTTCATCGCTGAAACCGGAGATCTGCCGGTCGATGTCTCCATCCTGTTCGAGGGCGAGGAAGAATCCGGCTCCCCGTCCCTGCATCCGTTCCTGGAAGCCAACAAGGACGAGCTTTCCTGTGATATGGCGCTGGTGTGTGACACAGGTCAATGGGACGCCGATACTCCGGCGATTTCCGTCATGCTGCGCGGCATGGTCGGCGACGAAATCATCGTCAAGGCCGCCAGTAGAGACCTGCACTCCGGGTCTTATGGCGGGTCGGCGCAAAACCCGAACCACATCGTTGCCAACATCATTGCAGGACTCCACGATGAGAACGGCAAGATCACGTTGCCGGGCTTTTATGACGGCGTCATCGACATGCCGGAAGAGGTCACGGCGATGTGGGACAAGCTCGGCTTTAATGTCGAGGAGTTCCTCGGCGATGTCGGCCTGAAATACCCACGCGGCGAAAACGACCGCACCCCGCTAGAGCACCTGTGGACCCGCCCGACCTGTGAGGTCAACGGCATGTGGGGCGGCTACCAGGGCGCAGGCACGAAGACCGTCATTCCGGCCGAAGCCCATGCGAAATTCACATTCCGCCTGGTCGGCGATCAGGATCCGGAAAAGATCCAGGACGCGTTCCGCGCCTATGTCCGCTCCAAGATCCCGGCAGACTGTTCGGTCGAATTCATCTCCAAGGACGGCAGCCCGGCGCTCCGGCTCGACTTCGCGATGCCGGTTCTGGAGAAAGGCAAAAAGGCCTTGAAAGATGAGTGGGGCAAGGACGCAGCGCTCACCGGCATGGGCGGGTCCATTCCGATTGTTGGTGATTTCAAGCGGATGCTCGGCATGGATTCCTTGCTGATCGGGTTCGGCCTTGAGGACGACCAGATCCACTCGCCGAACGAAAAATACAACCTGAAGAGCTTCCACAAGGGCATCCGGTCCTGGGCGCGGGTTCTCGATGAGCTTGCAAAGGACTGAAGTTGAGCTCAAGTCCCCGGCCGCCAAGAGGCGGCCGGATTTCCCAGTTCGGAGAAAACGATGAAATCGATTTGCGTGTTCTGCGGGTCAAGTTACGGCGCGCTGGAAGACTACAACGACGCGGCAAAAGCAACCGGTAAGGCCATTGCCGACAGAGGCATGCGGCTGGTCTATGGCGGGGCGCGGGTTGGCCTGATGGGCAGCGTTGCCGATGCAGCTCTGGAAGCTGACGGCGAGGTGATCGGCGTTCTTCCGCATTCGCTAAAGGAAAAGGAGATCGAGCACCAGGGTCTAACCGAACTGCACCTCGTCAAGTCCATGCACGAGCGCAAGGCCATGATGGCGGACCTGTCGGATGGCTTTATCGCCCTGCCCGGCGGCGTCGGCACGCTGGAGGAGATCTTTGAGGTCTGGACCTGGGGCCAGCTCGGCTACCATCAAAAACCCTGCGGATTTCTCAACATCAATGGCTATTACGACCACCTGATTGCCTTCCTGGATCATCAGACACAGGAAGGCTTTACCAAGAAAGAAATGCGGAACATGGCGCAGATCGCGGGCGCGCCAGAAGACCTCATTGCGCTGTTTGAACGATATTCTCCGCCATCGACACCCAAGTGGATCAAGAAGGACGAAACCTGAGATCACGAGGCCGTCTGCCGGTTCGGCTGATTGAGACAAAAAGCCCTGTGAAGAGTGTTAAAACTGACGAGCGGATGGTTTCCTCGATCCCATTGGTGATGCTAAAACCCGCGTCGTGAAATTGCCTGTTCCCATGGCCGATGGAGTATCTTGTTTATGCGTGCGCCGATTGTTGCGTTCCTTTTGATTTCCGCTTTTCTGACCACAGCCTGTACGCCGTCTGCGGACCTTGCAGCCCCGGAAGCTGCGTTCCGGACTTCCAATGTCACCCTGTTGCAAATCACCGAAGACCGGGTTGGCGGCATCACCGCAGAAACGGCTTATGCACCGAAAGCGATTGAGGCCTCCCTTCCCGGCTTTACCACCGAGGGCATTCAGACCGCCGTTGAAAACAACACAGAATGGGCATTGGCCGCCTTTAATACCGACGGTTTTCAAGTCTTGCAGGTTTTCAAGGGACAGAATGGCAAGGTGCGCACCGTTCATGGTGTCACCCACCATTTGCAGGGCCCTAATGGCGAGCGCATTGGAATGACCTTCGCCGAGATCGGCACCGCGCGCGCTGATTGCCGCATTGGACGCAACTTGTGGCGGGGTATGGCGATCTGCGAGTCAACCGGCCATCCGAATGTCGAACTGGTCTACGCAATACCGGGATACACCGGTCCGTTCGACGTGCTGCCACCAGCCCAGGAACTCTTTGACGCGCAGTTGCAGCGCATCCTTTGGACACCAAAGACCTAGGTTCGGACTCTAAACGAACTGGTTTGAGGAATGCCGGAGCCTTTGCGGCGAGCATTCCTCGTCCAAACGTTGCTGGTGACCTTTCCTGATTCTTGGCGTAAAGCCATGGTCCTATGACTTATAGGACCTTACCCGATCCAAGGCACCTTGCCGGACAACTGATATCAGGCAACCGGGCTGCGCTTGCCCGCGCAATCACGCTTGTTGAATCCAAAAAACCGGAGCATCGCAAGATCGCTCGGGAACTGGTGCAGGAAGTCCTGCCTCGGACCGGCAAGGCGCTTCGCGTCGGCATCACCGGCGTTCCAGGCGCCGGGAAATCGACCACGATCGACACCTTCGGGTCCAATCTCACGGCAGCTGGCCACAAGGTCGCGGTTCTGGCGGTCGACCCGTCTTCCACACGCACCGGGGGCTCTATTCTCGGCGACAAAACCCGCATGGCCCGCCTTGCCGTCGACCGGAATGCCTTTATCCGGCCGTCGCCGTCGGCTGGCACATTAGGCGGCGTTGCAGCCAAAACACGGGAAACGATGCTCCTGTGCGAAGCTGCCGGTTTCGATGTCATTCTCGTCGAAACCGTTGGCATCGGACAGTCGGAGACAACGGTTGCCGATATGGTCGATTTCTTTCTTGTGCTGATGTTGCCTGGAGCGGGCGACGAACTCCAAGGCATTAAGAAGGGCGTCCTGGAAATCGCCGATATGATTGCCGTGAACAAGGCCGACGGCGATGGCGCCACCAGGGCAAGAACTGCAGCCTCTGACTACCGCGCCGCATTGCATATTCTTGCTCCGAAAACGCCGACCTGGAGCCCGCCTGTGATCACGATCTCCGGGCTTGCCAATGAAGGTCTGGACCATATGTGGGAGCAGATCACGGTTTACCGCGAGCGCATGACCGCAAGCGGGGAATGGCAAAAACGCCGTGCAGACCAGCAAGTTTCATGGATGTGGGATACACTGCAACAACGCCTGATGGAATCTCTGAAAACAAATCAGAAGACCGCCAACCGGCTGAAGACCTTGGAAGCAGATGTGCGCGACGGCACCACGGCGGTGTCCGTAGCCGTTGATGAATTATCCACCCTCATGGGCTTAAACAATTGATTTGATTTATGAAGAATACTCAAAAAACGATACTTGTAACCGGTTTCACCCCCTTTCCAGGGGCCCCTGTCAATCCGACGCAACTCCTTATGAAACGGCTCCCGAAGCGGCTAGGTGTGCATCAGCACGGCGTCGCCTATCACTTTGATGTCCTGCCGACGACCTGGGAGGCCCGCTCAAGTGTTACGGATGCGCTGCGCCGCGAGGTCCAGCCAGATGCCATCGTGCATTTCGGCGTTGATGGCACCCGGAAGGACATTAATGTTGAAAACCGTGCGGTCAACAAGGCCATTCAAGTCCGGTTCGACAGTGCCGGAAAAGGCCCCGCAAATCCGGAGCTCGACCCGAAGGGCGAACGTGCGCGTACTGCAACTCTTCCCGCCGGACATCTGGCCACAGCGGCGCGGCAATCGGGAGCCTCAACAAAGGTGTCTCAGAATGCGGGGACGTACCTTTGCAATGCCACGCTGTGGGATTCCATCGGGTCCGGCATCCCGAGCATTTTCGTCCACGTTCCGCCGCTACCGCGGACGAGATGGGATCCACGCCCGTCCCTTGCCTTGGTTGAGAATGCTGCGGTTAGTCTGCTGCAGGAACTCGCCCGCCGGATGCGGTAATACCGGCAATCAGGTTTTCGGCTTGCGTGACGCAATCCCGCGCCATTCGGCCAGCGAGACCGGCGCGTCCCAAAACACGCATTCCAAAGTAAAGCGCCAACAGGGCCCGCGCTGTTTCTCCGGCGCGGTTGCCCTTACAATCTGACGGGGTCAAATCATCTTCCAGGGCTTTTTGAAAGGCCGCTTCCAGCCTCATGGCCATAGCCTGCAACCTCTGTTCGATCTTCCCGCCTTGCGCTCCCTTATCTGCCATGGCGTTACATAAAAAGCAGCCGAGCCGGTCGCCGTCTGTCTCGGCCATGTCCGCGATATTTGTCAGAAGGCTGAGGATGCGGTCCCGACCGGACCCGTTTTCGGGGTTACCCAAAAAAGCAACCGTCGAAGACACGACCTGTCGATCATAGCGGTCCAGCGTTGCCAGATAGACCGCGTGTTTGTCCTTGAACGCCTTATAGAACGATCCCCTTGTGATCTTCATGGTCTTCAGAAGACGGGCAAGAGACGCTTCCTCATAGCCAAGGTCCCAGAACAGGCTCATGGCACTGTCCAGTGCTGCATCTGTCTCAAATTCCCTTGGTCTTGCCATCGGCTTGGTCAGCCTCCTTTAGCTGCCTTCCAAACATCGGCACCTTTCGGGCGGTTTGCAAGGATGATCGGGTACCGATCGCCAGGACACCATCGTCTTTTAGATGGGTGCTCTCAAGATCTCACAAACCGCTCACCGCTTCGTGCTTTGCAGATGATCACCCAAATTCCCAATTTGGGTTCACCGGTGAGGGCAAATTTTTTTGATAAGTTTGGAACCATTTGGTTCCTTATTTTCGAAACGAACTCCCTTGCCGATTACCCTGTCTTTCCTTGGAGTTTAAAAAACATGTTTGCTAATCTGATCCGCGGCACCGTTGCTGCTGCTGTTGTTGCCGGCACTCTCGTATCCAGCGCCTTCGCTGCAGGTGTTGATGTCAACGCAACCGTCACCGGCCTGGCTCTGCGCGGCGTTGACCCGGTTTCCTATTTCACCAACGGCGCTCCGAAAGATGGCGATTTCTCCATCACGTCGGTCCACAACGGTGCGACCTACCGGTTTACCTCTGAAGAAAACAAAGACCTTTTTGAGAAGAACCCTGAGAAGTATCTGCCGCAATACGGCGGGTTCTGTGCCTTTGGCACCGCGATGGGCGTGAAGGTAGATGGCGATCCGGACCTCTGGAAAATCGTTGATGGCAAGCTTTATCTGAACCTGTCCGAAAGCATTCAGGAGCGTTGGAACAAGGACACGGCCGGCTTCATCGAAAAAGGCGACGACAAGTGGACTGAAATCGAAAACGTCGATCCGTCCGAGCTGTAATAACTAAAAGACAAGAACTTACGACAGGCGGAGATGGCCTCATCTCCGCCTTTCTCGTCCCTGCACTTCCCGGCCGGCCGATCAGCCCCTTCAGCTCAATGCAGTTGTCCTGCGGCTCAGTTCTCCCGCGTGCTCATGGAGAAAATGCCGTAGCGCCATGAACAATTCCTTCGCATGGGCCTTGTCCCCACGATCAAGGGCGTCACGAATGTCGTCCTCAATCATGCGCACAATCTTATCCGCGCCCTTTGGTTGATGCAGAAGATAAGCACCGAGTGCTGCCGCCGCGATTTCGCTGATATGTTCGTGTTCGGCAAGAGCAAGGATTTCAGCCTCGTCCAGATCGGACATGCCGATGCAGTCCTGAATGGTAATCATTATCGGATCCTCCACCCATAGCCGGCAAAGAATATCAAACCGCACAAAGTGCGTCAAAATCAGGAACATCACGCATTCGGCACACCGCTTGCTCTTTTGAACTCCAAAACAACTCGATTTTCCGTTTTGGAGCTGATCCGTGCCAAAAGACGCCAGAATATGCCTTAAGCCTGTCCTGACCAGCCGGCGGGCGTTCCTTGCTGGGACAGCTTTGTGTCTTTCCGGCACAGCTGCTGGGGCTTCAATGGATGTTGCGGATCTGCGCGGCTCGATCGATTCCGCTGACCTTGGTCTGATCCCCAACGCCACGAATGACCAGACCGCGCAGTTTCAAAATGCCGTCAACCGGGCAGTCGAACGCGGCCGGGCCCTGTTTCTGCCCGCGGGCACCTATCCAGTGGCAAACTTACGTCTTCCGTCCGGCACACTGATTGTCGGTGTTCCGGGCCGGACGCGCCTTGTTTATCAGGGCGGCGGCGGCCAGCTCATCCGGGCAGAAGGGGTCAGCAACATCGGCCTTACCGGAATTACGTTTGATGGAGCGAACCGCTCCATCGGCGACTTCACGGACGGTCTCTTGCACTTCATTGGGGTCCGCAATCTGGCGATCGACGAATGCGAAGTCGCCGGGTCAACCAAATCCGGGCTCCTTCTCGACCGATGCTCTGGCCGCATCGAGAATTCCCGGATATCTGGGGCTGCCGAAGCCGGTATCCGCTCCAATGAGGCTACCGGCCTCTCTATCATCGGCAACACCGTAACGGACTGCGCCAATGGCGGTATATGGATCCATCGCTGGCAGGACGGCGAAGACGGCACGATTGTTTCAGGCAACCGTGTTGAACGGATCAGCGCACGCTATGGCGGCACCGGTCAGTTCGGCAATGGCATCAACGTGTTTCGGGCTGCCGGTGTTGTTGTCTCCAACAACAGGGTGGCCGACTGTGCCTTTTCCGCGATCCGCTCCAATGCCGGATCCAACATCCAGATCATCGGGAACTCCTGTTTGCGGTCTGGTGAGACTGCCATTTACAGCGAATTTGGTTTCCAAGGCGCGGTGATCGCCAACAACATCGCGGACGGCGGCACGATTGGCATCTCCATTGCCAATTTCGCTGACGACGGGAGGCTCGCTGTTTGCTCGGGAAACCTTATCCGGAACATTAAGGACACAGGCCCCTATCCGCCGGATGTCGCCGGGTTTGGTATCGGGATTGCCGCCGAAGCCGATACGACTATAACCGGCAACGTCATTGAGGGCGTTCCGAAATACGGCATGCTGCTCGGCTGGGGCCCGTATATGCGCAACATCATTGCATCACAGAACGTCTTGCGGGACTGCAACATAGGAATTGCAGTAAGCGTTGCCGACGGCGCCGGGCCTGCGGTCATTACGAACAACATCGTTCAGGGCGCCAAGCAAGGCTCCATCAATGGGTTCCGCTGGCTTGAGCGGGCGACGGGTGAACTCAACGGCACGTCCGAATTCTCCAATTTGACGGTGCACAGCAACCAGATCTGGAGTTGAGCGAGCGCATAGAGGCGAGTTTTACGCAGGGGTTGGAGAGCCTTCACCCGTGGTTTTATCCTCCAGTGACGGCTCATACACCACCACACAATTTCGTCCGTTTGCCTTTGCGCGGTACATAGCCAAATCGGCCCGGCGCAGAACCATCGATAGTGCCCGGTCTTTTTCCAAAACCGGACTGATCCCGAAACTTGCTGTGTAGTTGAGTTTGTGACTGGACACCGACCTTTCCAAAAAGGCCTGACGCAGTTTCTCTGCAACATTCTGCCCGCCTGATACGGTGGTATTGGGCAAGAATACTGCAAACTCTTCCCCGCCAATCCGACCGAACAGATCGTAATTGCGAACGAAGCCCATCGTCACCGCAGCACAATCCTTCAGGATCCGATCTCCAATTTGGTGCCCATAGGTGTCGTTCACTTCCTTGAAGTGGTCCAGATCGAACATGATCACGCAGGCATCTTCGCCGCCGCGAATGGCACGGTTCAGTTCCTCGTTTCCACGTTTCAAGAAAACGCGCCGGTTCGGAGCACCCGTCAAAGCGTCCGTCGACGCCAGTTCTTCGGCTTTCCTCTTGGCCTCTTCCAGTTCGGCAGTCCGCTCACGGACTTTCTGGTCGAGCGTATCTTTGACATGTTCCAGATGCCGGACCTGCTGGCGAACCTGTTCGCGCGTTGCATGAAGGGTCAGGACCAGGACGCCAATCACTCCCAGCAGAAGCTGCGTGTTGATCAGGGTGGTGTTCCTGTCGATGCCCTGCAAAGGCCCCTGGCCCAGCGCGGTCGGAACAATGATGCCACCAATCAAGAACAACAACGCGAAAGAGATATAGATCCGGCTGAGGCGCAGGGAGGCCCACATGAGCAAGACCGGCAAGACCGCGAGTTCGAAACTCTGCATCAGACCGCCGACATCGCTCCAAAACGCAATGTAAATGGCGGACAGGATCAAGAGGAAATTGACGACTGTCTCGAAACCCGGCAAAACGCGTTCTGTCTTTTCGGATAGATAAACAGCAAGCGCAAACGGTGTGATTGCCAAGACACCGATCGCATCGCCGGTAAACCAGGTCGCAAATGTATTGCCGTAGTTTTGCGCATCGATGAGACCGGCTGCCAACAGCCCCGACACGCCAATAAGGGCACTGACCGCCGCACCGCCTGCAACACCAATCACCAAAAAGGCGGACGCAGTAGAGACACTCTGGAACATTCGAAAAGGGCGGAAATAGCGATGAAGCACGATGCTGCATCCAACCGATGCCAATACATCGCCAATGCCATTGGAAATGCCAGCGAGGAGCACCTGAACAGCCGAACCAAACGACGAAAAATCAGCATACGCCCAGACGTTGCCCAGGAATGCACCCAAGATCACACCCGGCCAGATGTGCGGCCCGCGCAGAAGCGCCCAGGTGAGCATCAATCCGGATGGCATCCAGACCGGGGTGACATTGCCTGGAGGAATAGCAAGCGTTTGCCCCAACCGTGCAGTCAGGACATAAAGCCCTGCCACCAAGGCTATTTCACTGATCCGAAACCAAAAGGTCGGCACGCATATGTCTCCCCGGGACAAAGACCCCCACCGGTCCCCACCTGACGTAATCCCGAATACCTTTCAGTATTTTCGAATGCCAAAACCTTTCCATACGCAAAATCACGTATTTCACAGTCAATCGGAAAACCGTGGCCCCGATTGATTTAAACACCGGTTTCTCCAAAGCGGCAGACCCTGAGCAGCAGGATCTGCGCCTTGTTACATCTGACAGTAATCCAGCGTTAGGCTGCTTTGCTGGCGAATCGCAAGGACAAGCAGGACAAACCACCATCCACTTTGCGCGCCTCGTGCGTTGGAAGAACAACCGTCTTGAAACCAGCAGCTTCGATGGCTGCAAGGGTTTTGGGATAGCCTTCCGGCACCAGAACAACTTCGTTCACACGGATCACGTTGGCCGCATAGTCTTCCCCGTCCGGCACAACGACGACTTTCCGCTCGCCGAAGAACCCACTTTTCGCCATCACTTCAGTTGCCAGAATGACGCCCTCACCAAGGGTCGAGCAGGCTGTCTTGAAGTGGAGTACACCTTCCGGCGTTTCGCAGACCTCTGCGTTATAACCCCACTCTTTGAGGAGTTGTGCGAACGCGTCTGCACCTTCCCGGTTGGTGCGCGCAGAAAGCCCGATCAGGATCACATCGTCCAGCATCAGGATGTCGCCGCCATCAACGTAGCCGATACCCGGCAATTCAACGACCTTGTCGAAACGTGCATCGAGCGCTGCTCGAATTTCCTTGCCTTCGCCCTCGCGGCTTGCCGTACCAGGGCGCAATTGGATCGCACCTTCAGGAAGGCAAAAGGCCGGATCCTCAACAAAACAACTGTCCGGATAGGCTTCCAATTGAGGCAATACGTCGACGGTCAGCCCTGCGTCTTGCAATGCCTTGACGTAGAGCTCATGTTCTGCGCGAAAGGCGTCACCGCTGGGATCACCTGTGTCCACAGCCCGCAACCCGTTCGCGACACTGTCTGCCGGCTTGCGGGTGATAGCATGAGTGAAACGATAGGACAGACCGGCGCGCGCCACCATTTTGGAACTCCAATGACAATAACAAACCAAGACCCAGCCATTCGCAGAGCAAATTTGCAAGACGTGAATGCGCTGAAACAGTGCATCGATCGTGCCTATGCACCGGTAAAGGCGAGGCTCAGCGACCTGCCCGATGTTTCCGCAGGGTTAGAATCCGAGATTACGGACAACGTGGTTTATGTGGCTGAAACCGACGAAAACATCATCGGATGTGTGGTCTTGGCGGTTAATGGCGAGACGGCTCAGCTCGTCAACATCGCAGTCGATCCGGAATACGGTGGACGCGGTGCCGGACGAAAACTCATAGAGGTGATCGAAACCCACGCTCGGGACATGGGCGCAATAGAGATCCAGCTGGCAACGCATATCGGAATGCCCGAAAACGTTACACTTTACGCGCATCTCGGCTGGGCAGAGACCGGACGTTCTGGCAACAAGGTCCGGATGAGCAAACCAGTCTAGGGCCGTGCACTGCCGCGTCAGTTGGCCGGCAAAGCCTCTTTGAGCATCTGAAGGAATTCGCTGCGCGGCCGGATAACACCTGCCTCCGCACCCCGGCGCGTCAGGACCGGCGGGTTGACCAGACCATCCAGGAGCTTTGCCTCGGCCTCATCAAGCTCCAGCATCACTTCGAGCACGGTTGCCATCATGACTTCGGCGGCCCGGGTCGCGCCGTCGTCGCACTTCAAGGCAACGCCATATCCGAGCTCGGGGATCGAAGCGCAGAAAACGCCTTCCGCACCGGTTTTCACAAAAACACGTCCGCGTAAGCCTTCCATGACCTTGGTGCAGAAGCGGTCTGCACCAGCGACCATGTAGGGCTCATTGATACAGGCGTCGAAAATGCGTTGCGCTGCGTCCTGGCGGAGCGGCTCCAGCCCCTCGCCCGTCCCGAAGGCCGCAAATGCGCGGGCAAAGCTGTTCAGCGGTGACGCGTAGGTCGGGATTGAGCATCCGTCGGTACCGCAAACGTCTTCCGAAACGACGTCGCCGGTCATTTGCTCCATTACGTTCCGGATTTCGCGTTGCACCGGGTGGGACGGCTCAACGTACCCTTTCGTTTCAACACCCATGACCTTGGCAAGGCCTAGAAAACCGGCATGTTTTCCCGAGCAATTGTTGTGCAGCCCGCAGGGTGTTTCATCGGCCAGAATGAGTTTTGCGGCGTCCTCCATCCGCTTTGGCCACTGAGGCCCACATTCCAGATCATCCTCGTTGAGACCCGCCTTCATCAACATGACACGCGCGGAATTGGCGTGAACCTCCTCGCCATTATGCGAGGCGCAGGCAAGCGACAGTTCTGCGTCGCTGAGATCCAACGCCTCGGCGGCACCGGATTCCACAAGCGGGATGGCTTGCAGAGCCTTGATTGCAGAGCGCGGAAAGACGCGAGCCTCGAAATCACCAACACCGCACACCAACTTACCATCGGCATCAACAACCGCGACGCTGCCGCGATGCAGGCTTTCAGTCAGCTGGCCGCGGGTCACGTCCACAAGGGCAGGATTGGTCATCAAGGTCTCGTTTCGCTCGGTCTGAATTGATTGAGATTTTATGCGGATTCGGCGCGCGCCGCAGTCAAAAAGCGCGATAGGCGTTCCAGGGCCTCGTCAATCACCGTGTCCTGTTTGCAGAAGCAAAAACGGATGAAGCCGGTCGGCGCGTCCGAGCCATAAAACGCCGACACAGGAACTGCAGCAACACCAGCCTCTTTCACCAGGATCTCACAGGCTTCGACATCATTGTCACCCAACCCGGTCCCTGTGATCCCGCAGGTCAGGAAGTAGGTCGCCGCACAGGGAAGCACCTCGAAGCCCAGCGCGGAGAGGCCTTTTGCCATGCGGTCCCGCTTTGCGCTCAAATCATCTGCAAGTCCTTGATAGTAGCTGTCATCCTTGCCGATCCCATAGGCCACGGCCTTTTGCAGGTTCGGCGGAGTGGTGAACGTGGTCCATTGGTGGGCCTTCGCGATCGGATCCAGCATAGACGCCGGTCCGGTGATGTAACCGACTTTCCATCCTGTCAAAGAGAATGTCTTGCCCGCCGACCCAATCCGGATCGTCCGCTCGCGCATGCCTTCAAACGTCATCAATGGCCGGTGCTTGTGGCCGCCAAACACCAGATGCTCGTAAACTTCATCACAGATTGCATAGGCATCATGCTGTTTGCAGAGGTCTGCGATCAGACCAAGCTCGGCGTCTGAGAAAACCTTTGCGGTCGGGTTCATCGGGTTGTTGATCAAAACGGCTTTGGTCTTGTCCGAGAATGCAGCTTTCAGAGCGTCTTCATCCAGATGCCAGTGCGGAGGAGTCACACGGACGCGAACCGCGATGCCACCGGCGCGTTCCACCAGCGGAAGATAACAATCATAAAGTGGTTCGATCAAAACCACCTCGTCCCCCGGAGAGACAAGCGACATGATCGCATCCGACAGGGCCTCGGTTGCCCCTGATGTCACAAGCACTTCGGTCTGTGGATCGATCTCAAGGCCATAAAATCGGTTGTTGGCATCGGCGACCGCCTGCCGCAACTCCGGAAGTCCGAGCATGGGCGGATACTGGTTCGGCCCTTCCATCAAGGCTTTGGCGGCCGTCTCGCGAATGTCTTCCGGTCCATCGACATCCGGAAAGCCTTGACCGAGATTGACGGCCCCATGCGCCATCGCAAGGCGCGACATGGTTTCAAAAACAGTGGTCTGAATGCCGGTGAAAACCGGATTGGTCGACTTCATGATATCCCCAATGTTTGCTTCGGCTTGTTTAGTCTGAATTGGCCGGACCGTCGAGGCCTTCATGGGCAAACCGAACACCGCAGATATTTGACAGCCTTGAGCCGCCCCCTTCAGATGGTTCTGAACGGAATCGGACTGCGTCGGGCACAAAACGGTGGCCCAACAGCTCGGGTCGGTTGCGTCAGGTTGTTGAGGTAGAAATGTTGAAGTTTGTCCACCGCCCTCTGATACGCGCCCTCAAGTTTGCCGGGTTCACGGTTCTTGGCGGCATCGTCGCGATCATCGCTGTTGCGATCTTCTATTTGAACAGCCTGTCGGATCTGGAGCCCTGGCACACGGTCCACCTCGACGAGGATTATACGGCAGACAGCCCCGTCAGCTCCTTTACCGACTACCTTGCCATGGAGGACCGGCTGTTTGCCGAACTCCAGGACGAGTTGATCTCCAAACTCAGTTTCGGCCCCAAGGATGAAGTCAATCGTTTCCAGCCTGACAGCGTTTCAAATCCGCTGACCTGGCCGCGGAATTGGAACCGGTCGTTTTTATTTGAAACCGAAAGCCCCATTGCCTCCGTCCTCTTGCTCCACGGAATGTCGGATTCCCCCTACAGCCTGCGAGAGATAGGGCGATCCTTGCATGAAGCCGGGGCCAACGTGCTCGGACTCCGCCTGCCGGGACATGGCACGGCCCCGGCCGGTCTTCTGGAAACCAAAGCTGAGGACATGATTTCCGCGACCGCGCTCGCTGCCAAACATCTGAAGGCGATGCAGCCGGACAAACCGCTTTTTGCCGTCGGCTACTCCAATGGCGGCGCCCTTTCGGTCGTGCACGCACTCCGGCAGTTGGGGGACCCGTCTCTTGCGAAGATCGACCGGATTATCCTTCTGTCGCCTGCAATCGGGGTCACACCGGCTGCGGCCTACGCGCCAATCGCAATTCAGCTTGGCCATATTCTGGGTGTCCAGCGTCTTGCCTGGAGTTCTCTCGGACCGGAATACGATCCTTACAAATACACGTCCTTTGCCATCAATGCCGGCTATGTCACCCACCAGCTGACGATGGAGATTAGATCGCGCATGGATGCGGCTACGGCGGATGGATCGGTTGCCGCACTGCCACCAATCCTTGGCTTTTCATCCGCAGTCGATGCGACGGTGATCACCCGGGATATGATTTCAAATCTCTATGCCAAGCTGCCTGAAAACGGATCGGAACTGCTTTTGTTCGACACAAATCAGTTTCTCACAAAACGTCCGTTGCTCTCCGATGATGCCTCAGATTTTCTGGACCCGCTTGTGACTGACACAGCCCGCACCTACACCTTGCGCGTTATCACCAACGCAGCGCCATCAGACCGGAAGACCGTCTTGAACACGTATGGTCCCGGTGCCACTGAACCGGCTGTGCAACGCTTAGACCTCTCCTGGCCACGCGGCGTTTTCTCACTGGCGCACATCTCGCTCCCGTTCTCCGCGGAAGACCCGCTCTACGGAATAATCCCGCAGCCGGAAATCTCCAGGCTTCAGTTGGGCGCACTTGCGCTGCGCGGAGAACGCGGGATTTCGGAAATTCCAGCCGGTGACGTGCTGCGCATGCGGTGGAACCCGTTTCATTCTATCATGTTGTCGGAAACACAGAGTTTCCTGGATCCCACTCTTCAAAGGCGGGACTAGATGCGTTGGAACCTAGCGCTCCATTGAATGTGTCACCAGGGTTCTGCCCTCTTTCAATTCGGCTAGAATCCACTCGATCCGTGGAACCAGCGCACGGTGACGCCGATTTAGGTAATGATAGAATTCGACTGAACGAAGCTGCTTTGATCCCTTGTAGATCCGCCCATTGCCAACGGCTTGCATGACGGCATCACCGGGATTCTCGGCAGCGATCACAATGTCCAGGCGATCCAACTCCAGCATCTTGAACAGAATGTCCGGGCTTTCAACGGGCGTGACGTCCGGGAGTTTTGCGGTCATGCGCTGTGCGAACAATGCACCATCGACATACCCGACCCGGTAGCGGCCCATCTCGTCCAGCGCAAGACCGGCCAGTTGCGGATCATTTGTATAAGCATAGATGGGGAGGGAAATAACCGGGATCTCAACCCGGACAATCTCGGTAAAGTGGTGACCGACCTGCCGGATTCTCAGCAATTCACCATCCGCTGCGCCGCTTTCAACCTCTTGGATGGACCGGTTGGGCGTGAGGTAAAGCACGGAAAACTCTACACCAATCGCCGCGTAGGCCTCACGGAGCAGCCTCAGCCCCTCCATATTGTGGCGCATCCCCTCAACGGCGGTGAACTTGAAATAGGTCTCCGACGCGGCACGGTCTGGCAGCCCTATGGTCAGAGACAGGACAAAACAGATGACCCATAGAAGTGTTTGCAAACAATCAATTCTTGTCACGCGCAGCTCCTCTCAAAGAGCCCAGAGGCGAACATTTAATATTATATCGCTTAAATTGCAGTATATGGCCTTTTCTACCTTACGTAAATTTCCAAAATCTCCCTGTTAGCCACCGGCAGGCTCGGCGCGCATTGAATTTTCATTTAACATTCCCTTCATGGGGCCCTCTTATGGTTTTCACCATTATGAGTCACAACCGGCAACTTCCGCCGGGCTCTCATACCGGAGGATAGATTATGCTTGGCGTTATCATCGGCTTGGTCGCCATCGTGCTGGGAGCCAGCGCCTTGCTCAGACGGGGAGGTCCGGCTGCCGGCAGTTCCCGAGTTTCAAAGATCCTTACGGGAAAGCCAGTCGGCGTTTTTCTCGTGCTCATCGGCGGCTTCATGTTGATGTCGACGTCTTTTGTGTTCGTCGATGCAAACAGCGTTGGCCACCTCAAGCGCATCTATGCATTTAAAGAGCTGCCCGAAGGCCGGATCATCGCGCTTGAAGGCGAAAAAGGCCCGCAAGCCCAGATCCTCGGACCCGGCTTTCATTTCATTCCGCTGGTCAGGGTCCTTTACGATTTTGAGGAATGGGATGTCGTCTCCATTCCGGAAGGGTATTACGGTCAGCTGACGGCGCTTGACGGGGCGGCCATGCCCTCAGGCATGTTCATGGCGCCCGCAATCTCCGATTCAGAAGTCGGCGACATGCTCAAAGCCGAGAGTTTTCTGACAAAGGGGGGGCTTCGGGGGCCTCAGGAAACGGTTCTGAAGCCGGGCCAATACCGCTTGAACCGGTATCTCTTTGACTTGCGGCTCGATGAAAACACGAATGCCACCATCATCCCGGCAGGGCATGTGGGTGTGGTCAAATCGAATGTCAGCCAACCCGGGATCAATTGTGTAGAGGAAGAAGTCTCAGCCTCAACAGCCTCGCGCGAAGCGTTGACCGTTCCGCTGGTTCCGCGCGGCTGCGTTGGAATCTGGAAAGAACCCCTCTTTCCGGGAGCCTATTATCTCAACCGTCAGGCCTATGAAGTCACGCTGGTCGATACGCGGGTGCAGACCTGGGAATACAAGGGCGGATATACCAAACGCATCATCGACCTCTCCGTGGATCAACAGGGCAACATTCAGCAGAACGAGCGCTCCGTTCAGGAGCGCATCCCGGATGATGCAGCTGACCGGGCCGTCTATGTCAAAGTCGAGGGCTGGGATATTCCACTGGAACTCCGCGCGCTCGTGCAGGTTGACCCGACAAACGCGCCGGTCGTGGTTGGCTCGGTCGGCGGTTTGGGCGAGATCGAGAACCGTATTTTGACGCCGGCAATCCGGTCGATCGTGCGCAATGTCGCGGGCGCCTCCATCCGGGTCCCGGACAAGAACGCTGATGGAACGCCCGTCGAACCAGCACAGTTCACGGTACGCCCGACACGGGTTCTGGATCTCATTGAAAACCGTGATGCGCTTGAGCAAACCATCGAGCAACAGATCAAGATCGAAGGCAACAAGGCCGGCGTGAACATTCGTGAAATCCGGCTCGGTGAACCGGCTATCCCGCCGGAACTTCTGGTGTCCCGTCTCCGGGTTCAATTGGCCGACCAGCTCTCGACCGCTTATGAACGCGAAACGGACGCGCAGCAAAAGAGGATCGAGACCGAACAAGCCCGCTCAACTGCTGACGAGCAACCCCGTTTGGTCGAAGCCCAGATCGCTGTGCAAGTCGCCAATCAGCGCGAACAGGAGCGCGCAGCTCTCGGCCGGGCAGAACGGCAATATCTGGAGGAACTGGCCCGCGGTCAGCGCGCTCAAGTTGACGTTCTCGGTCAGGACCGGGTTGCACTCTTGCAGGCACTGGAAAAGCTCCTGACATCGCTGGAACGCAAACCGGAGCTCGTCGGTCTCGTCGGCAAACTCGTGCCGAACACTGTTGTGGGTGGTGACGGTGCAGGCCTTGCTGGAGCCGCTGCTCTTCTGGGGGCTAGTATTGGTGGGCAATCCGCTGCTTCGGGAACACCGCGAACACCTTCGCAATAGCGCCCTTTGGATTGGTGGCCGGGCGATGTTTGTTTGACACGTCCATAGCTTGGCCTCCTGAACACACGTAGGAATGATGATCCTTGTTTGTTTCAAGACATCGACTTCGCCGCAACCGCCCCTATCATTGTCCAGTAGCATTCCTGTTGCCGCATTAGACTGGACCTTGCTTGGCAGAAACTGCGCCGCCTGACACACAAAGAGCCGCTTCCAGCAGGGCTCAAGCATCAGCCGAGGAGATGTCGCGCCTCGAGACCGCTGAACGGGCCGGGCTCAAGCTTGCAGTCCTGTGCCGAACAGCGGTCATTGGGGTCTGTGCTGTCTATTGGGTTGCTGCAACAACCATGATCGGGGCCACAGTTTCTCTCACGGCAATGGGCATATTGGCGAGCCTCACGATCTATGGCGTGATCGCCTATTTTTTCATCGGAACGCGCCTGGACCGCTGGTGGCTGAAGTATACGATTTACACCATCGACATCCTCGCCGTTTGCGCCGCCTTCGCCCTCCTCCCCCTGCGCCAGGGCCAGGACATTCCCCAGATCATCGCGTTTCGGGCCTATGGCATTCACTTCCTTTTTCCACTGATCGCCATGGCCTGTCTTTCGTTGTCCTGGCGTCTGGTCTTGTGGAGCGGTTTTGTTGCTTTGGCAGGCTGGTTCACGGCCTACTGGTGGGTCCTGCAGGATATGCCGCGCATCATCGAGTGGCGTGATTTTCCAGACAATCCAACCACTGCGGACTACGAAACCCTCTTCCTGTCGACCGAGTTTGCGGGCACCGGAAACCGGATCGGGGAAGCCGGTATGCTGTTTCTCGCCTCAGCCGTGCTGGCTCTCGCTGTCTATCGCGCACGGCGCGTGTTTTTTGCGCAGCTTAGAGCTGAGCAAGCGCGCGAGGAGGCGCAGGCAACAAGAGAGCGCGCAACCAGCGTTCTTGGAAAATACGTCCCGGAAGCCGTGGCGATGCGTCTGGTCAACGACACTCAGGCGATGGTCCCGCAAGAGGTGCACGGCGTGGTGTTGATCGCCGATATTGCCGGGTTTTCCGACTTCGCGTCCGGCAAGCCTCCGACCGAAGTCATCGGACGTCTGAACGACTTCCTCGATCTGGCGGCAACCAGCGTTGCCACACATAACGGTGTGGTCATTCTGTTCACCGGCGATGGTTTGCTGGCAAGTTTCAACACGCCTATTCCGATAGAAACCCCGGAACGCGCCGCATTGGCCTGCGCCCGGGATCTGGTTGCCCATGCGCATTCTGAAGGGTTCCAATTGCGTGTTGGCCTCGCCAGTGGCCCGCTAGCGGCGGGCAGTGTCGGTTCCTCTGAGCGCCAGGCGTTCACTGTTTACGGGGAAACCGTCAATCGGGCGGCCCGGCTGGAAACACTGGGCAAGGACCTGAATGCTGCGATCATCGCCGACACCGGCGTTGCGCAAACGTCAGATGAAATAGAACTGACCCTCGCCGGTGAACACCAACTCAAGGGCATTCCGGGGAACTGGCCAATATGGACGTGGCGTCCGGACTGATCTGCCGGAGGACAGCAGAGCAAAACTAATCGGCGCTAGGGTTGCCTTGACCGGTGATCATGGCTTCCAGTGCGGTCTCCACGATTGTCTCCAACTCACCGCTACCACGCATTTCTGCCAGAACAGCGGCCAGTTGCGGTGCCAGCGCCGCATGCTTTTCATGCAGATAGTGAAACATCGGTTCCACCTGGAATGGCCGCCCCAGGGGAACGACATTTGTCAGACCAAGTTCGGCAATGGCCAGCGCGCCGTCGATTTGATCACTGACGACCGCATCGAGACGGCCAGCCGCCAGCAGACGAAATAGCTCGATCTCCGATTGTCCGGCCCACAAGTTCTCAAAACCCTGTGTGAACTGTTCGGCTTGAACGATACCTTCCAGATAGCCCACACGCAGCTTTGCAAGATTTCCGGTTACTATCTGATCTTTGTCGGCGGCGCGCACATAGACGACCCCTTTCAATTCCATGTTTGGGACCGGCACTTGCACCAAGGTGGGATAATGCTCTTTGACTGCACCAATTCGAACAAGCTCGCCATCAACCTTGCCGCTTGAGGACACCACCAAAGACCTGTTTCCAGACGTTGGATAGATCTCAATCGGAATGCCCAAGCGGTCATAGGCTTGTGTCATGATGATCTCGACAATCTCGGTCAACGGCGAGTTCTCGATCGTCGAAATCACGAGCGTGTCCTGCTCTGCCCGAGAAGGAGCAGCCCAAACCAACACCACAAAGCAATATGTATAGAAACGACACAACATGAACTGCGTATTCCGCCGCACCATTTTTCTTTTCGTACAATAAGATTAAAAATCACAAAAAAGATAATGATTTCAAAACCCAAGAACTTTCAGAAATACTTCTCGAAATTCTAAGCATTTCTTACAGGGAGTATTTGTTGAAACCGGCGGGTTCCCGCCGTTGCATGGCTGCCCGGCACAGCGCGCCTTGCTGCGGCGCAATATTTCCAGTAAAAGACAAGCAACTTGACTGAGGTCAGTCTGCCGTGGGGGGCCAAACCGCGGCCCAAGACCTGCCAAACACACGCTAGATATGTTGGAGCCCGCCTTGACCGGACGAGCCGAGGCCGTTGCGCCTGTTCAATCGACAAAACTCGATGCTGCGCGCATCAAAACCGAACTCCTTGCCGGCCTGACCGTTGCACTCGCATTGGTGCCGGAAGCCGTTGCTTTCGCTTTTGTGGCGGGCGTCAATCCACTGGTTGGCCTCTATGCCGCTTTTTTTGTCGGTCTGATCACAGCCTGCATCGGCGGCCGCCCGGGCATGATCTCCGGCGCAACCGGCGCACTTGCCGTCGTGATGGTCTCGCTTGTTGCCCAACACGGTGTTGAATACCTTTTCGCCACCGTCGTGTTAATGGGGATCATTCAGATCGCCGTTGGCGTATTGCGCTGGGGCAAGTTCATCCGCATGGTGCCGCACCCGGTCATGCTCGGCTTCGTCAACGGCCTTGCCATCGTGATTTTCCTTGCCCAGCTCGGCCAGTTCAAGGTTCCGGACGGTGCCGGCGGCCAGGAATGGATGACCGGCTCGCAGCTCTATCTGATGCTTGGCCTGATCGCGTTGACCATGGCTGTGATTTACCTGCTCCCCAGATTTACAAAGGCGTTTCCAGCACCACTTGCGGGCATTCTCGTTGTTTCCGGCCTGGTCCTGGGCCTTGGCCTGGACACCCGTTCAGTTGGCGATCTTGCGTCCATTGCCGGCGGCTTGCCGACGTTCCACATTCCGATGGTCCCGCTGAACCTTGAAACGCTACAGATCATTTTGCCCTATGCGATCATTCTCGCCGCGATTGGCCTGATTGAATCCCTTCTGACGCTGAACCTCGTTGCGGACATGACCAACACCAAGGGCGGTGCCTCCAAGGAATGTGTTGCTCAAGGGACGGCAAACATCGTCACCGGCTTCTTCGGCGGCATGGGTGGCTGTGCCATGATCGGCCAGTCAATGATCAACGTGAAATCCGGCGCCCGCACCCGGATTTCCGGTATCGCGGCGGCGCTGTTCCTCTTGTCGTTTATCGTGGTTGCCTCTTCCCTGATCGAGCAGATCCCGGTTGCCGCGCTGGTCGGCGTCATGTTCATGGTGGTCATCGGCACCTTCGCCTGGACCAGCTTGAAGATCATGCACAAGATCCCGCTGACCGACGCGTTGGTGATGATTATCGTCACGGGCGTAACTGTTTATGCCGACCTTGCCGTCGCGGTGGTTGTCGGCGTGATCATCTCAGCCCTCGCCTATGCCTGGAATGCGGCAAGCCGCATCAACGCCAAGATCGGCAAGAGCAAGGAAGGCTGGAAGGTCTACCGCCTGGAAGGCCCGCTGTTCTTTGGCTCCACGACCGGATTTGTCGATCTGTTCAATCCGCAGAACGATCCGGAAGACGTGGTTGTCGACTTCATGGACAGCCGCGTTGTCGACCATTCGGGCCTGGAAGCAATCGATGCGCTGGCTTCCAAATATCTGGCGGCTGGCAAGCGCCTGCACCTGCGTCACCTGTCGCCTGACTGTCAGAGGCTTTTGAACAAGGCCGGCAATCTGGTGGAGGTCTCCGTACTGGAAGACCCGGACTACGAAATCGCTGTCGATTACGGCCACACGTTCGACACGCCTGAAAAAGCAAAATAAGAAACACTGCTTCGGGCTGGCGAGCGATCCACCTGAATAGTTAGACAGAAACCCCGCAGGGTCATTGACCTTGCGGGGTTTCTTGATTCTAACTCGGTGAGACAAGCAGCATGCAAACAAGAAAGACAAACCAGCACAGTGTCTCACGCCAAAAAGTTTCGCATAACACCGGCCCTGACAACTGTCTTGGGTCTGTTCGTTCTTTTGACAGCCGGTGCCGTCCTTGTTGTCCAGGCCGTCATTTCCAGAGACGTCGTGCGGGAGCTGGGTGGAGAGCTCATCGACAATGGCATGGACGGTCTGGAAGCTGCGGTTGCCGAACAGCTTTATGCGATCCGAAAGACTGCTCGGTACACAGCGCGCGCGCTCGACATGGGAACGCTCAGTTTTGATGACACCGACAAGGCCGAACAGTACCTCTTCGGGTCTCTCGCTCCGCTGGATTTTGTGTCCTTCTCGCTGCTGATTGACGCCGATGGCGCGGGGCTTATGGTTGACCGCGGCCCTGGCGATGGCACGCTCTTGTCCGAGACGTTTTCGGTGAACTTGGACGAACCGCTTGTTGCCCCGATCTTCAACCGGGCGCGCTCGACCTATTCTTCGTTCTGGAGCAAGCCGATCTTCCTTCCAGAACGGGACAACACGTACTTGCTTTACGTCAAACCGCTTCACGAGGCGGATGAGTATCTCGGTAGTATTATCCTCGGAATGTCCCTTTACCGGATGTCGGACATCACCCGGTATCTCTCAGACGAAGACGTTACAGTTTTCCTGATGGAAGTGGGCACCACCGAGATCATTGCCCACCCAGGTCTCAACCATCATTTTGCAGATCTCAGCCCCGACAACACTCTGGTGGATGTCGACGATGTGCCCGATCCCTTTCTCGCCGGATTTTCTGAACTCAGGCAGATCGGCAACCGGACCTACGATCTGAACCCGCGCGACACGCTGTATTCCGGTTATGACGAGAACGGTCAAAAGCGGTTTCTCGTCCTGGAGGATGAAAATCGGCGGTTCCGGGGACTGCCCGTGCGCATCGGCGTTCATTTTCCGGCGGATTTTCTGGAGCATTCCATAAATCAGCTGTCGAGCGCGGCACTCACCGGCCTTGGCCTGCTTGGGATTTCGCTGCTGGGGTCGGGTCTTCTTGCACGCCGGATCTCGGTGCCTGTCAAAAGAGCGTCAATCGCCGCTAAGGATGTTGCGGACTTGAACCTTGGGAAGGTGGAGGACTTGCCGCCAAGCACGATCCGCGAACTCGACGATCTTTCAAAAGGCTTCAATTCCATGGTCGCGGGCCTCAAGGCCTTTAACCGGTACGTTCCAACGAGCCTGGTCAAACGCCTTCTGCAGGAAGGCCGGACCGAAACGCCTCCGGAGGAACGCGAAGTCGCGGTGCTCTTCACCGATATCGCGGGCTATACATCCCTTTCCGAGGGTATGTCCGCTGCCGAAACCGCTGCGTTCGTCAACCACCACCTGTCTCTGATCGGGGCGGAGATTGCCAAACAAAACGGCACGATCGACAAATACATCGGCGATGCGGTGATGGCCTTCTGGGGTGCGCCGGAAACGCTCGACAATCCGGCAGGAGCGGCTGCCACCGCGGCCGTCGGCATCGCCGCCGCAATCCGTCAGGACAACTTGGAACGCGTCGAGCGCGGCGAAAAACCCGTGCGCATTCGCATCGGACTTCATATCGGCCCATTGGTTGTCGGCGACATCGGCGCGCCGGAGCGGGTCAATTACACGGTGATCGGCGATACGGTAAACATCGCCGCCCGCCTTGAAAGCCTCGGCAAAGAAATCGATCCGAACGCGGATGTGATTATCACGGCGTCTGAAGAAGTTGCAGCTTCGCTTTCGGACAACCTTGACCTTGAACCTATTGGACCGCACAAGGTAAAAGGCCGGGACGAACCGGTGACCGTTCTGCGGATCCTCCCGTAAGCTCAACATAGATTTCTAAAGCTCGTTTTGATGTCAGATTTTCAGACGTACGTACTGTGCACCTCTCCTCGAAGTGGAAGCACACTGCTTTGTAAAATGCTCGCCGAGACCGGTGTTGCAGGCCACCCGAAGTCTTATTTTCACAAACCGGATCTTGGAGAATGGGCGTCTGATCTCGGCGTCTCCTGCCCAGCTGGAATGAGCGAGTTGGAGTACCTCAGGCTCTTGATTGATACCGCGATCGAACAAGGAACCGCAAACAAAGGTCTGTTCGGACTGCGGCTTCAGCGGCACAGCTTCGACTTCTTCTTCCGCCAGCTCCGCATTCTTCGCCCGGATGAAACAACGGACAAGGATCGTTATGAGGCCGTGTTTGGCCGCACACTGTTCGTTCACCTCACACGACCGGACAAGCTCTCCCAGGCGGTTTCGTTCGTCAAAGCACAACAAAGCGGCCTATGGCACAGGGCCGCCGAAGGCTCGGAGCTGGAACGTCTCTCGCCTCCTGCAGATCCGGTCTATGATTTTGCAACATTGAAAAACTGCCGCGATCAATTCATTCAATTCGATCAGGATTGGAACGACTGGTTTGCCGAGCAGGCTATTGAGCCGCTTCGCTTGTCTTACAACGATCTGTGTACCGACCCGCAAGCCGGTCTTAAGAAGAGCCTGACCGCACTTGGCCTTCCAACATCCGCCGCAGACCCTGTCCAACCCGGCGTTGCAAAACTCGCAGACAGCATCAACGCTGACTGGATCAAAAGGTTTCAGGACCAGGCTGCCGCGGGCTCCTGACCTGGGTCAGCCCGACCAGCTTGACAGCAAACCCAAGTAACCAAATGAAGACGCTGCGGCATGCATTTTTCTTGACCGCTACCGAACCCGCGCGTTTACTTCCAATTGCGCCTGTCACCTGAGGTTAAATCCGCCCGATTTTGAGGCGGCCAGGCACAGGCGCTTAGGGAGGAAAAGCATGACAGTCAGACCTGATCCGACGTTTTATGCGTCGCCGAAAATCGCCATGGAAGCCCCTGCGGAAACGCTCGCTTTCACTTTGATGCTGAGCCCGGATTTTTCGCAGCCCGACGGTCTGGCCGTCGTTGATGTCGATCCGAAGTCAAAGACTTACGGACAAATTCTGCACTCCGTCATGATGCCCAACACGGGCGACGAGTTCCACCATTTCGGTTGGAACGCCTGTTCCTCCGCCCTCTCCCCTTTGACAGGACATGCATTCCTGGAGCGCCGATATCTGATTATTCCCGGCATCCGGTCGAGCCGGATTTACGTCATTGATGTCAAGGAGCCGCTCAAGGCCAAGATCCACAAGATCATCGAGCCGGAAGAAGTCTTTGATAAGACTGGTTACTCCCGCCCTCATACCATCCATTGCGGTCCAGAAGGCATTTACGTCTCCACCCTTGGCGGCGGCGGTGAGGACGGAACGGATGGGCCTCCCGGCATTTTCATCATGGACTGCCAGACATTCGAAATCATCGGCCGGTATGAGATCGAACGCGGCATCCAGGACAAACACTATGATTTCTGGTGGAACCTGCCGCGCGACTACATGGTCTCGTCCGAGTGGGCGCTACCGCCGCAGTTCGAAAACGGCATCGTCCCGGAAGATCTTCTCAGCAACAAATACGGCCACAAGATTCACTTCTGGGATCTGCGCGGCCGGAAAAACATCCAGACGATTGATCTGGGTGAAAACCATCAAATGGCGCTGGAAATCCGCCCTGCGCATGATCCAGTCAAGCAGTATGGCTTTGTTGGTGTCGTCGTCGACACGACCAATCTGGAAGGTGCGATTTTCACCTGGTGGCGGAACGACGATGGGACGTTCGAAGCCAAGAAAACCATCACCATTGCGCCTCAACCGGCCGATGCCGAAGTTCTGCCACCATTGCTGGCCGGGTTTGGCGCGGTTCCGGCCCTGGTTACCGACATCGATCTCAGCCTGGATGACAAGTACCTGTATGTCTCGTGCTGGGGCCAGGGTGAAATGCACCAGTATGACGTCTCCGACCCGATGAACCCGAAACTGGCCGGCAAGGTCGAGATCGGTGGGATCGTCAAGAAAACCAAACATCCCAGCGGCAAGGATTTCGGGTACGGACCGCAGATGGTCGAGATCAGCCGCGACGGAAAGCGGGTCTTCTGGACCAATTCGCTCTACTCCACCTGGGATGACCAGTTCTATCCAGGGGAACGGGGTGCCGCGATGGTCGTCGCCCACGTTCAAGAAGGCGGCGGACTGGAGCTTGATCCAGACTTCTATGTCGAGTTCCCGAAAGGCTACCGCAGCCACCAGATCCGGCTTGAGGGCGGGGACTGCTCAACCGACAGCTTCTGCTATCCGTCCGTCTAGGAACTGAGCTTGTCAGACTACATGACCTCGGCGGCGGGCCTTTGGCTCGTCGTTGTGGCTTCAGGCATTTATCACGGCATCAATCCCGGTATGGGCTGGCCCCTTGCCGTATCCGCAGCGCTGTTTGAAGGCCAGCGGACGGCCCTGCTCCGTGCGCTCGCAGCACTCGGCTTCGGCCACCTGCTCGCCATGCTCGGCATTCTTTTGCCCTTTGCGGCGATGTTTGTGCTGGTCGAGTATCAACGGGAAATCAGAATTGGCGCTTCGGGTCTCGTGATCGCGGCCGGGCTCTACCTCGTGATCAACCGGCGCCACCCGCGCTTCTTGTCCCGGGTCAAACCGTCCCGCCTTGCGCTCTGGTCGTTTCTGGTTGCCATGGCGCATGGCGCGGGACTGATGCTTGTCCCGATCTATCTGGGTCTCTGCGGGCCGGGCGGTCCGGGACCCGACTACGGTGCGCCTGTTCAGCTCATGAGTTTCAACATCGGCATTGCCCTTGGCGTCGCCGTTCTTCACACCGCAGCGATGATCCTCTCGGGCGGCGCTGTCGCTTACGCGGTCTACCGTATTCTGGGACTGAAATTCGTCTCCCAGAGCTGGTTCAATCTGGATGTGGTCTGGGCCCTCAGCCTCATCCTGGTCGGTGGCATCGGATTGTGGGCGGCGCTTTGAAGGAGCACCGCCCGTCCGTTTTTGTGAGCCCGTCTGTCACCGCACAAGAATGTTCTTGAACTGCCAGGGGTCGCTGGTGTCGAGGTCTTCTGGGTAAAAGCCCGGACGGCCATCAAGCGGCGTCCAGTCGGTATAATAGCCTTTCACAGGCCCCAGGTACGGCTTCTGGATTTCCAGGCAGCGCTTGTAATCCATCTCGTCTGTTTCAACGATCCCGGCTTCCGGGTTTTCCAGCGCCCAGACCATACCGGCAAGAACAGCGGACGTGACCTGAAGACCGGTCGCATTCTGGTACGGAGCCAGCTTGCGGGTTTCTTCAACGGACAATTGGGAACCGTACCAATAGGCGTTCTTCTTGTGCCCATAGAGAAGGACACCCAGCTCATCGATGCCATCCTGGATTTCGTTCTCATCAAGGACGTGCAGTTTTTCCTGGATCTTGCCGGCCGACCCGAAGAGCTCATGCAACGACAGAACCGCAACATTTGCCGGATGATAGGCGTAGTGACAGGTCGGGCGGTACTTCAGTTTTTTGCCGCCCTCCAGCGTGAAGTAGTCCGCGATCGAAATCGCCTCGTTGTGAGTCACAAGGAAGCCGTATTGCGGGCCAGGTGTCGGGCACCAGGTGCGCACCCGGGTACTGGCTCCTGGCTGCTCCAGATAGATCGCAGCCCGGCAGCCCTTCTTGTGCTCCTTGGCGTTCTTTGGCTTCCAGGTTTCGTGTGTTCCCCAGCCGAGTTCTGCCGGCTGGAACCCTTCTGACAGGAAGCCCTCCACCGACCAGGTGTTCCAAAACTCGTCCATCGGCTTGGGCTCTTTTGCGCGCTGGGTATCGCGCTCTGCGATATGGATGCCCTTGACGCCGACCTTTTTCATCAACTTCGCCCAGTCCTTCTGGCTGGACGGTTCATCGAACTTAACACCGGTGTCTGTCGCGATATCGACCAGCGCCTGCTTGACGAACCAGGACACCATGCCGGGGTTGGCACCGCAGCACGACACAGCCGTGGTTCCGCCGGGGTTCTTCTTCTTTTCCTTGCGGACCGTCTCACGAAGCGCGTAGTTCGTCCGATCGGCGGCCTTCGCCGTGTCGTCGAAATAAAAGCCGGGCCAGGGCTCGACGACTGTGTCGATGTAAAGCACACCAAGGTTGCGGCAGAACTTCATGAGGTCGAGGGAGGACGTGTCAACCGACAGGTTCACAACAAATCCCTGTCCCTCGCCTTCGCTCAGCAAAGGCGTCAGCACTTCCTCGTAATTTTCCGGGGTTAGCCCCACTTTCTGGAACTTGTAACCCTTGTCCGTCACCAGTTTGGCATCGGTATCGACCGGGTCAATTACGGTGAACCGGGACTGGTCGAATTTGAAGTGACGCTCGATCAGCGGCAGTGTCCCCTTGCCGATCGACCCGAGACCGATCATCACAAGCGGACCCGTGATCGTGCCATGGATCGGCCAGGATTTGCTCGCGGCTGATTTCGCAGGCGCTTTGCGGGTCACAGGCTTCTTTACAGGTGTTTTGGCAGGTGTCGTTTTAGCGGCTGACCCTTTGGCCGCTGAAGCGGTTTTGGCTGCAGCGGCCGGTTTAGCCACCGCAGACTTTTGAGCGGCTGGTTTGGTCGTCGCTGTCTTGGTCGCTTGGGGTTTCTTTAGAGCTGCCTTCGAAGCAGCCGGCTTGGCGGCTGCGGTTTTTGCAGCAGAAGCCTTTGCCGGTGCAGCGGTTTTGGACGCTGCAGCTGGCTTCGCTGTCGCAGGCTTGGCAGCGGTTGACTTAGCAGGGATTGCCGTGGCTGCCGCCTTGGCGGCAGACGCCCTTGTCGCCGCTGTTTTAGTGGCAGCCGGTTTAGAGGCAGCTTTGGACGCCGCGGGTTTGCGTGCTGCAGAGGCAGCTGCCGGCTTCGCGGCGGCTGTTGTCTTACTCGCAGAAGCTTTGGTGCGGGACGTTCTCGAACCGGACGCACTCCCGGTGGTCGTTTTCGCTGCAGCCGGTTTGCGGCGGGTTGCCGGTTTCGCTGCTGCGGTTTTTGGTGCGTCGCCCTTCGGGTCGTCTGTCATATTCCAAAGCTCCATTCATTGTCCGGTCCGCTGCTTCGAATGCATGTTCGCGCCCGGTAATTCTTGTTTCCCCTCACACAAAAAGCGCACTGATTGCACCCTATTGTAGGCATGACAATTTTTGCCCGGAAGCGCAAGACCTCCGGGCAAATTTTCAATTCAACTGAGTGTAGTTATGCGAGCTTGGAAAGCACAAGACCATCGTCGGCGTCGGAAAAGGACGCGATGGGATCAAGGACACCGGCTGCACACAGTGTTCCTTCCAATCCGGCCAAATGACCAGGTGCAATCTCAAGCCCAAGAAAGCGGCGATAGTCCACCGGTCCCGGCAGCGTTACATCCTCCAGCAGACCAGCGGCAAAGCCAAAGCGCTCGTAGTAGCGTAGATCCCCAACGAGCAGGACTGAACCATGACCATGAAGGGCCGCCTGGTTGAGCGCATGCCGCATCAACCGGTCGCCGACTTTCAGGCCGCGGCACTCAGGGTCCACAGCAAGGGGCCCAAGCAGAAGAGACTGGTGCCCCCAGCGGTCTGCAACGGCCCACAGGCGCACAGTGCCAACAACCTTCCCGCTAGCGTCAAGCGCTGTGAAGGCGAACACCGGAAGACGGCCTTCTCTCAGGCGTTCCGATGTCTTCAAATGCCGGTCGAGGCCGAAACTCAGGTCGAGCAACGCCTCGCGGGCACAGACATGCGCCTGCACCTCGTCAACAATATCGATCATGGCTTTGCGTCAGATGACGTAGGAGGCCAGCGGCGCGAAGCCGTTGAACCCAACCGAGGAATAGGTCGTGGTGTAGGCACCACAGGCTTCGATCAGGACCTTGTCGCCAATCGACAGGCTCACCGGCAACTCATACGGTGTCTTTTCGTAAAGAACATCGACGCTGTCGCAGGTCGGACCTGCCAGCACACAAGGCGCCGTACGATCGCCGTCACGCGGGGTCTTGATCGGATACCGTATGGCTTCGTCCATTGTTTCGGCCAGACCGTGGAACTTGCCGATGTCCAGATAAACCCAGCGGACTTCATCCATCTCGGATTTCTTGGAAATCAGAACGACTTCTGCTTCGATCAAACCGGCGTTGCCGACCATCCCGCGGCCCGGTTCAATGATGGTCGACGGCAAACGGTTGCCGAAATGCTTGGACAACGCCTGAAAAATGGCTTCGCCGTACCGCGGTACACCCGGCACGTCTTTCAGATAACGGGTCGGGAAGCCCCCACCCATGTTGACCATTTTCAGTTCGATGCCGCGCAGCGCCATTTCTCGGAAGACGCCTGCCGCCATGGCGAGAGCGAAATCCCAGGCTTGGAGGTTGGCTTGCTGAGAGCCGACGTGGAAGGAGACACCATAGGCTTCGAGACCGTGGCGGTGGGCGTGTTCAAGGACGTCGGGCGCCATTTGAGGGTCGCAGCCGAATTTGCGGGAGAGCGGCCACTCGGCACCAACGCCGTCACACAGGACTCGGCAGAAGACGCGAGATCCAGGCGCGACCCGCGCGATTTTTTCGACTTCTTCGACGCAATCGACGGCGAAGAGACGGACACCGAATTCAAAGGCACGCGCAATGTCCCGCTCCTTCTTGATTGTGTTGCCATAGGAAATGCGGGACGCATCGGCACCGGTTGCCAGAACCATTTCGATTTCGCCGACAGAGGCGCAGTCGAAGGAAGAACCGAGGCTTTCCAGGAGGTTCAGGATTTCAGGCGCCGGGTTGGCTTTCACCGCATAATAAACGGACGTGTCCGGCAGGGACCGGGCAAAGGCTTCGAAATTGTCACGGACGATGTCAAGATCGACAACAACGCATGGACCATCCTCGTCGCGTCGGCGGAGGAATTCGCGGATACGTTCGCTCATGGGGTTTACCCCTTTCCAATGTCTGGCTGCAGCCGCCTTTAAAAATCGCTGTTAGGCGCTGCAGTTTCACGTCGCAGGGTGCCAAAGATGCGAGCGCGCCACCCCCGGGATGGAACCGGAGGGCGTACAAGGAGCTTCAGCGACGGTTGGGCCATGCAGCACCGTGGTATGGATGCGCAAAGCTTTCCCGCGTCGGGAATGCCGTTGATTGGATCGGGAGAAACCGAACCGCACGTCGGGCAAGGATGTAACAAGTGCCTCTTCTGTTACCCCGGAGGTTGGAAACCCCGGCAGAGACCAAAAGGGCCCTCTTACGTCGTTGCTTTAAGCCGTCCGGATTGACTGCCCCGCCCCTTGGCGGTGTTTCTTGGCAGCTACCCCTTAAGAGATTTCATCGAAATCCCATGAACGACCACGGGCACGTGCGAATTTGGGCAGGGGGTGTATGACCCGATTTGCCCCCTTGCGCAACAGGAAATTTTTGCAGGGCTGATTTTTGGTGAATGCAATTCAGGCGTCAGCCAGCCGTGTACAGCCGCGCCCAGCATTTTTGGCCATGTACAGCGCCTCATCGGCTTTTCTGATCATATTTTCTGCATCGGTCGCAACCGGAGCTTTTTTCTCCGAAATTCCGATACTTACGGAAACCCTGAGCCCCCCGACCTCAATTCCAGATAATTTTTCATGGATCCGGTCGGCGCGTTTTGCTGCATCTGTTATCCCGGTGTCCGGCAATAAAACAATGAATTCCTCGCCGCCATACCGTGCCGCCACATCGCCGGTCCTGCACGACTTCTGCAAGAGTCCTCCGAACTCTCTCAGCACCATATCGCCCCGCTGATGCCCATACTCATCATTGATTGTCTTGAAATGATCAATATCGATCAGAAGCACCGAGACTGCACGGTCGGCCCGGTTGGCCTGTGACAACAGCATGGCAAATTGTTCGGTCAACTCGCGCCGGTTCAAAAGACCGGTCAGCGCATCCCGTTTGGCGAGGTTGGCAAGAGATTCGGCCTGATCCTGCAGCTTTTCTCGTGTCTCGATCAACTCATCATACAGTTTGGAGCGGTTCGTCGCATCGAAAAGCGCCCAATAATGATGCCCGGTTCCGGTCGTATCCTGTTTTACGGAAATCAGCACGGGCACGCGCTCCTCATCGGCTGTTTGCACCATGACCTGGAGCTCTTGGCACACGCCCTCTTGCAACAACATCGGGTAGAGATAGCTGTCGAACAGGATCAGGCTCGATCTCGTGAATAGCGCGCTCAACCCTTCGGCTGAAATGAGATCGGGGTCGTGGCCGTATTCATTCAAGACGAAGGAATTTGCATAAAGAACCCGCCGGTCTTCATCCGTGACGATCAGACCGCAATTGAACAGGTTAAGGTCAGGCGGCGGAAACAAAGGCGGTTACCTCACGCACGACGTCCCTTGGGTGTGTCATGTGAAGACAATGACCATCGGCTTCGACGATGCGAAGGGCGGCATCCAGCATATTTTGTTGGATGAACGCCCCGATCTCCGGCGCTGCGAGACTGTCCCGAGCGCTTTGTAAGACCAACGCGGGGGCCTTGGAACGCGACAAGTCTTGCCTGTTGTCGGCGAAGAAAGTCGCCATAGCAAAATTCTTGGCTAGAACTGGATCGGTTGAACAAAAACTGTCGTTCAACTCTTGAACAAGATCGTCCGGATTTGTTTGTCCCATGACCAGCGGCGCTAGGTATCCGGCCCACCCAATATAGTTTTTGTCCATCAGGCTGATCAGTTCCTCCAAGTCAGCCCTTTCAAAACCGCCATGATAGCCGGGTGGGTCGTTCAAAAAACACGGTGAAGGACAAACCATCACCAATTTTGAAATAAGCTCCGGTCGAGAAATGCTGGCCAAAAGCCCGATCATTGAACTCACCGAGTGGCCGATAAGAACCGTGTCCTTTAGCCCAAGTGCGTCATGGATTTCCACGACGTCCTCCGCGTAACCGTCCAAAGACGCGTATCGGTCCTTGTCATAAAACGAAACGTCTGACTGACCGGACCCACAATAATCGAACAGGACAACCCGGTGATCCTTTGCAAGATCACCTTCCACGAAACGCCACATGTTTTGATCACAACCAAAGCCATGCGCCAAGACAAGCGTGGTATCACCACCGCCGGTCATGCGCACGTTGTTGCGTCGCACAATGTCGTCTTCAGTCAGCATGGGCACCTTTTGACTATCGTGGACCGTGTGTTCGTCATCTGACATCCTCACTGGACGCTGATTATTTGACTAGTCCTGAAATTAAGAAAGCACTACCGCGCTCCCTTAGCACCACGCTTTCCCGAGTGAGACAGCGGAGTTTTTCAACTTTTGCGGCAAAAAGGTTCCAGAAGATCTTTTCTCGACACAAATCGCAATGACCAAACAAACAATCACAAAGCGAGTGGTTGCTGCGGATCGTCTAAGCGTTATGTGAACCGACGAGCTTCCTAAACACGGAGTGTGTCCGGACTGTTTGCCGGAGAACGAGAAGAGAGGGTGAAAAATGGCATTAGCTGGTAACTTCAAGTCGACAGTCACAGGCGCCACGATTTCTGCAGGCCTTGTCATATCTGCAGCAGCGCAAGCAGAGCCGCATCGCTATGAGCTTGATCCGGAACACACCACGATCGCGTTCATGGTAGACCATCTGGGATATGCGGACACGCTCGGTGTCTTTCTGGAATTTGAGGGCAGCTTCACCTATGACATGGACACCCAGAAACTGAGCGATCTGAAGGTCACCGTTCAAACTGCTAGCGTTGAGAGCTTCAACGAAGCCCGTGACAATCATGTCCTGAACAAGGATTTTCTGGACGTTGCCAACCATCCTGTGATGACCTTCACTGCTAACAGCGGCACACCGGCTGATGACACATCCGGCGTCGTGGAGGGTGAGTTGACCCTCCTTGGCAAAACCCAGCCGTTAACACTTGATGTCACCCTCAACAAGGCCGCCAAATATCCGTTTGGACACGGCCGTTTCACGCTCGGCATCAGTGCTCAAGGCGTGGTCAAACGCAGCGACTTCGGCATGACCTATGCCGTTGAAAACGGTTTCGTTGGAGATGACGTCCAGGTGATCATCGAAACGGAAGCCTGGCGGGTCGACTAAGCGCCGGACATGGAGCGTGTCGCGTTTCATTGAATTCAGGCTGCTTCAGGGTTCGCGAACGAGGCAAAGCACAGTGGTAGCGAAATCTGAATCAGTTTAAACGCGATTTGCTTTAAATGGCTTTTTCCATCAACGGCTTGAGCGCCGGGTGAATGTCCGGGCTCTCTTGCTGGATAAAGCGCAGCAAGGCCTTTTCATTCTCGTGAAGAACACCGTCGCGGCCAATCCGGTCGACAAGCCATTGAGCTTCATCTTCGGTCACTACTTCGTTCACCGCAATCCCGGCTGCCATGGCAGCCCCTTTTGCGGCAAACGGATCCGGCTGATCAGAGTAGGCATTGCGGATCCCGCTGACACCGCCGCCGAACATGGATTTAAAAAACCCGGAAATGCCGCCATCAAAGCCACCGGGACTGTTGATCCAGTCTTCGCGCGCCAGCGCAACCTCCCTCGGCGGCGGCGCAATACCGGACAGCGCCATCAGATAATTGGCAACCGCCTTGGCAAACAGCTCTGACCAAGCCGGGGCGTTATCCGCTTCGCTGGTGGCATCATTCAGATCGAACAGGATTTCAGCCTCCGCCTTGGATATGGCGATGCCCCCACAGCCTGCTCCGGCATAAAGAACGCGCCGAAGGATCTCAACTTCCGCGTCCAAAATCACACCTGGGGTCAGGGTTGCACCAGAGCGGGTTGCCCCCTGTCCTGAAATGACGGAATCGGCCACAATCTTCAGAGCGAATTGTTCCAGGAACCGGGGGGCCTGGCGCGCCTTTTCCAGGACATGCAGCACTGCATCAAGCTCCGTGCGGCTGCACACATGGCCATTCGCAGTGATCTCACCGATCAACCAGTGGGCATTTTCATCAGAAACGTACCCTTGAGGGTTTGCCTGATGGACGAGGAAATCGCCGATCGCCTCAGGAAACAGCTCGAACCAGGTTTGAGGCATCACAAGACCGGCATTGTTCAGCCGGAAGAGACCCGCGCCCTCTTCCAGCGTGACATGCATGTCGCCATAGATGTACCGGCGCACCGTAATGACATCATCTTCTGAAAACTGGCCGTCCGAAATCTTGACGTCCAGAAATTCACCCAAGCCCGGCTTTGCCATTGTGTCCCCCATCGATCTGGCACCGCACTATCTGCCAACAACATTGAAGATAGGGTTACGCGGGGTGCAGCTTGTCGGCAAAAAAGGGAGCCGCGCGGACGACTCCCTCTCTGTATCCGGGTTCCAGGGAAGGGGGGATTGGACCCGGTCAGCTTCCTAGAGGCGGGCGCAGGAAGCTATTCCTTATGGCTTAGCTCCGGTCGCGGTGCTTGCCGTGCTTGCCCTTGTGACCGCTTTTGAAGTCGGACTTGGTGATCACACCATCGCCGTTCCGGTCCACCCGGTTCAGCATCTTCGACAAGGCTTGTTCCTGCTCTTCGGCCGTTATGCCCAAGCTGCCATCAACATCTGCGCGCTGGAACATGTTGACGATGCGGGCATCATTCATTGCCAGCCACAGCGGCCCGAAGTCTTCCAGGGTGAAAGAGCCGCTGCCGTTGGTGTCGGCCCGGGCGAACAGCTCCGCACGTTTGGCGTCAAACTCCTCACGGGTCACAGAGCCGGTGCCGTCAGTGTCAAAGACCGCCATGAACATGCCGGCCGGTCCACCGCGGCGTCCGTGGGCATGGCGCTTGCCATGCTCGCCGCGCTTGCCGGCTTCGGCCTTCTTGCCGCCGCCGTCATGACCGCGTTTGCCGCCGCGCACCTTCTCAACGACACCGTTGCCGTCCCGGTCCAGCCGGTTGAACATACGGTTGGCCGCGCGATCCGCCTCGGCCTGGGTCACAATGCCGTCACCATCCCGGTCGAGACGTTGAAAGACGCGGACCATGCGGTCATTGGAGCGCTCCACGAAAGCAGCCTTGAACTCTTCCAGGCTGATCTCGCCGTCACCGTTGGTGTCTGCTGCCGCAAAATCGGCGGTGCGGACTTCCTCGATCTCAGCTTGGGTGATGGCGCCATCTTTATCGACGTCGAAGCGCTCGAAAATCCGGTTGGCCATTCGGCGGCCGCCGCGCGGACCATGACCAAACTCATATCCGCCGCGTTCACCCATATGCGCCAAGCTCTGCTCGGCTGTTGCCTGATTGTTTTGCCCCCCGCCCGAGTTTGCCGCGCCGGACTGGGCATAGGCGGGCAGGCCCGCGGTGAGTGCGGTGCCGGCAACACTTGCGGCCAGGGCAGCGATTGCAATCGTCTTGAACGGTTTCATTCCAACAACTCCTTGGTTCGTTGATGAGCTCAAGGTAGGTGGCAATTGTCGCAGGATTACCTGCAAAAACCCGTTCTAGTGTCGCAACTTGTCACGGGACAGGCCGATGATACAGTTTGTTACAAACTCTGCTCGCACGGGAGCCGGGTTGTTATTACTTTTCCTCTAGATACAACGCAGTTCGCAAATGCTTGTGCTGAAACGGCGCCTCGCACCGTGACCGAGTGGAGATAAAGGTGAGCGATCCGAGCCCACACATTCTTGTCGTCGATGACCACCGCGATATCCGCGAGACTCTCGCCCGGTATCTGGTGAAGAACGGTCTGCGCGCGACGGCTTGCGAAAATGCGGCCGCCGCCCGCAAGGCGCTGAAGGCCGCGTCCATTGATCTTGTTGTTCTCGACATCATGATGCCGGGCGAAGATGGGCTGTCGCTGTGCCGTCATCTTGTCGAAACGGGCTCTATGCCGGTGATCCTTCTAACCGCCATGGCCGATGACACGGACCGAGTGATCGGTCTGGAAATCGGCGCCGATGATTATGTCACCAAACCCTTCAATCCGCGCGAATTGCTTGCCCGCATCCGGGCTGTGCTGCGACGGACATCGCTGGTGCCGAAGGACCGCGACCCGATCGAACAGGACCGGATGCATTTCGACGGCTGGGCCCTCAATGTGACCCGCCGGGAATTGACGGATCCGGACGGCATCGCGGTCGCCCTTTCCAGCGGTGAATTTCAACTGCTCTGCGCGTTTCTGAAACGGCCGAAAATGGTCCTGAACCGCGACCAGCTGATGGATCTTACAACGGGGCGCACGCCGGCCGTCTTCGATCGGTCCATCGACAATCAGGTCTCGCGCTTACGCCGGAAAATCGAAGAGGATCCGAAAGATCCCAAGCTGATCAAAACCGTCTGGGGCGGCGGTTACATGTTTACGGCCGATGTGAAAGAGCAGGTGGAATGAGCGCATCATCTCCCCGCTCCTCGATTTTTCAGCGCCTGTGGCCGCGGAACCTGGCATCCCAGCTCATCCTGCTTCTACTGGCAGCGATTGTGGTTGTTCAGGCGATCTCGATCTACATTTTCCACGATGAGCGCCGGATTGCCCTTGTTGCCCTTGCCCGTGACAGCATCCTTGCCCGTGCGGTCTCCATTGCAGAACTCCTGGAAGAGACACCGCCTTACCTGCACAGCAGGGTTCTGGAAGCCAGCAGCACCCGCTATGTCGCGTTCTGGACCGGCGAAGTGCCGCTTGCAAAGGAGCCGGGCAAAAGCCGGTTCGAACAGCGTGTGCAAAACTACGCGGCGCGGCAACTTGGGTCTGAGCGGACGATCCACATCAATCTTCATTCAGATGAAAAACGCGGCCCGTCCTGGCGCAAACGGGGTGATGACGGCAAGGAAAGCTGGCGCGACGTGCCAAAGTCCGAGCGGCCACGGCACCTGAAACGGGTCATGAACAAGCCGGAGGATCTGTCCCTTTCCATCGAGCTGAACGATGGTACTTGGCTGAACATGGCCACAAGCTACCGGCCGCCGCCCGGCGCCTTCATCCCCCTGGTGGTCCAGCTTTCACTTATGGGATTGGCGATCATCGGCATCGTTGCCTTTGCCGTGCGCCGGGTCACCCGCCCCTTGCGCGGTCTTGCAGATGCCGCCGGCCGGCTCGGGCGCGGCGAAGATGTCGACAGTTTGCCGGAGACCGGCCCGAGCGAAGTCCGCGCCGTAACGTCCGCCTTTAACGAGATGCAGGAGCGCCTGACCCGGTTTGTGCGCGACCGCACCCGGATGCTGGCGGCAATCAGCCATGATCTTAGAACACCGATCACCTCATTGCGCCTTCGGGCAGAATTCATCGATGATGAGGAAAACCGAACAAAAATGATCGAGACCCTCGACGACATGGCAGCCATGGCCGAAGCGGCACTCCGGTTCGCCAAAGACGACGCGAGCCAGGAGCCTGCCGAGCAGGCGGATCTTGGTGCTTTGCTGGAGAGCCTGGCGGACGACCAGCAAGACCTCGGCCATACTTGCGAAGTTGATGTGGAGGAAAGGATTGTCCTATCGTGCCGTCCTCTTTCCTTGAAGCGCGCCTTCCGCAATCTCATAGAAAACGGCATCCGCTACGGCGGTTCGGTCAAGATCACGGCAAAGGCGCTGGAGGCGGATGTGATCGTCGAGATCTTTGATCAGGGCCCCGGCATCCCGGAAGACCGTTTGGCGGATGTCTTTGAACCCTTTGTGCGCCTTGAAGAAAGCCGCAACGAAGAAACCGGTGGTATCGGTCTTGGCCTTGCGATCGCGCGATCAATCATCCACGCTCATGGCGGCACGATCACGCTTTCCAATGTAGCTGGCACTGGCTTGAGGGTAGAAGTCCGCCTTCCGAAAGGGAACTGATCTGCGTCTTTCACGGTCTGGCCGACGGCACGGCTGCGTGCTAAGCATTTTGTCCAACAATTGATTAAGCTGATGATTTTCCGGCCGGGCGTTTTTCAAAACGCCTCCTTTATGTCTTTATGGCCGGAGGTTAATACCAAAGGGAGGACACCATGATCTCGATGAACCGCCGCAAGGCTCTAACGCTGCTTGGTGCTGCTGCAGCATCCACCACGCTGAGCGCCCCTGCGATTGCCAGCAACAAGAAGATCAAGGTCGGCGCGTTGCGCTTTACATCGCACTCGGGCAGCTTTGTTGCCTATGAGCGCGGCTATTTTGCAGATGCCGGTCTCGACGTTGAATTCAAATTCTTCCAGGCGGCCCAGCCGATGGCGGTCGCCATTGCTTCCGGCGATATCGACTATGCCGTAACAGCTGTTTCCGGCGGCCTGATTTCGCTTGCGGACAAAGGCGCGATCAAGGTGATCGGCGGAGCCTTGTCTGAAAAGAAAGGTGTCGACGGGCAGAAGATCCTCGCCTCCGACGCAGCTTTCCAAGGCGGTCTGAAAACCCCAGCCGATCTCGGCGGCAAGACATTCGGCATCACGACGGCCGGCTCGTCCTTCCACTACATGGGCTCCACGATTGCTGCGAAAGAAGGCGTGGAGCTCAAGTTCAAGCCATTGCAGAAGGTCGGTGCGATCATTGGTGCCCTGAAGTCCGGCCAGATCGATGCCTGGTCCATTGTTCCGCACATCGCCAAGCCGCTCTCGGGCTCCGGTGCCGTGCACATCATCGGCAACGTCGTTGATTACATCCCGGACTATCAGGTCACCACGGTCTTCACGTCGACCAAGAACGCGGAAGACGAGAAAGGCATGACCACGGATTTCCTGACTGCCTTCTCCAGGGGCGTTGCCGATTACGATGCTGATCTTGTTTCGAAATCCAACGGCGACGCCGGTGTGAACGAAATGGTCGATCTCATTCACAAGTATGTCTACACAGACCGTCCGCGGGAAAAGGCAGCTCCGTCGATCATCAATGGCGCGATGTACCTCAACGAAGGCGCAGCCTTGAACGTCACATCGATCGAAAACCAGCTGGCCTGGTTCCAGGCCGAGGATCTTGTGTCCAAGGACGTGACGCTGGATACACTGGTCGATCCGTCCTATGTCGAGATCCTGAAATCCTGATCAAATGCATGAAGGCGGGCGCCAAGCCCCCCCACTTCCCGGAGTAACTCATGGACCTACGTCTTGAGGGCGTCGGGCACGCTTATGAAACTGTCACCGTGCTCGAAGACATCACGCTCGACGTCCCCAGCGGCCATATCGTCTGCATTGTCGGCCCGTCCGGCTGCGGAAAATCCACACTTTTGCGATTCATCGGGGGCTTGGAACAACCGACCAAGGGCCGCGTTGTTCAAATCGGATCGCCGCCGCCTGGAAGTCTCAATCCGCTGACGTATGTGTTTCAGGATTTTGCGCTACTTCCCTGGCGAACCGTAGAGGGCAACATTTCGCTGGTCCTGGAAGACCATGGCATCAAAGGCTCGGAATCGCGGGAGATTATTTCCGATGTCCTTGCGCGGACCAATCTCACCGGCTTCGAAAAGGCTCTGCCCAAGCAGCTCTCCGGCGGCATGAAACAACGTGTTGCAATTGCAAGAGCCTTGGCGGTCCGGCCGGCTGTGATGCTGATGGACGAACCCTTGTCTGCCCTCGACAGCCAGACCCGCGAACTGTTGATGGACGACCTGGTGGGGCTGTGGACGCGGACACCCTTTACCTCCGTCTATGTCACCCACAACTTAGCAGAGGCCGTGCGTCTTGGGCATTCCATCGTGGTCCTGTCCCGCAGACCGGGCAAGATCCGCGAGATCGTGACACTCGAAAAGCCTCTGGAAGAGCGTCAACTGGGCGATCCAGACCTGGAAAAAACACAGAAACACTTGTGGTCTCTTCTTAGGGAAGAAGCCCGGACCGCTGATACGGAATTGATCGATGGCTGATGCCTCTTTGTCAGACAGCAACAAGGGCACGGCCCAGACCGTTCGGTTCCGCGGCGGCGGCTTTGCACCAAAACCGCGCCGTTGGACGGGCATCGCGGTTTTTGTTGTGCTCATTCTGGTTCTGGAATGGGGAACGCAGTCTGGCTGGATCTCGGCGCTGACACTTCCAAAACCATCGGATGTGCTCAGCACTCTTGTCGAACTCTATCAGTCGGGCCAGTTTACGGCCCATATGGCGCCTTCGCTGACAAGGCTGGCGGTTGGGGGCTTCCTCGGCGCCGTGGCCGGGATCGGAACCGGCATTCTCATCGGATTGTTTAGCTATGTCCGCTCAGGGCTCGTACCTCTGATCGCGGCTCTGTTTCCTGTGCCGAAGATCGCGCTTTTGCCACTGTTTGTCATCTGGTTCGGCATCGACGAGGGGTCGAAATACGCCCTGATCGCCTTTGGCACCTTCACGCCGACTGTCGTGGCGACCTATGGAGCCGTCGACAACGTTGACAGAACGCTGATCCGCATGGGTCAGAGTTTCGGCCTCTCCTGGCTGTCGATTGTGCGAAAAATCATTCTGCCGGGCGCCATGCCAGGTATCCTGTCCGGTCTTCGCATATCCCTGGCGATCGCCATTATCTTGCTGACGGCCGCAGAAATGCTGGGCGCGGAATACGGCATTGGTGCCTATGTGCTGCAGGCCGGATCGCTCTATGACCTCGATCGTCTTTTTGCCGGCGTTGTGATCCTGTCCCTGCTTGGCGTGATCCTCAACATGGTCATCGGGTTCCTGGAACGCAGGCTTCTGATCTGGCGGGTTTAGAGCTGTCGGCATTTCAGATCTGGTCGCAGACAAGAGACGACCTATCTTCGATCTCCTGAGTTCAAACATTGTGCCCGCAGGAGATCTCTCTGGAACCGCTCTTGGACCTCATCAGTTCTTACGGCCCTTTGGTCTATGTGCTGCTTTTTGGCTATTGCGCGCTGAAGAGCGGCTCATTGCCATTGTTCGCGGGGTTTGCTGCTCAAACGGGTGCTCTTGAGGTCGGCCCCGTCGCAGCAGCTACGTTTTTGGGCGGGTATCTCGGCGATGAGTTGCGGTTCGGTCTGGTCCGCCGTTACGGGCTTCCGGACCTGTCGCACCGGCCCCGTCTTCAACGTGCGTTTACAACGGCCACCTCGTTGGTCACCAGGTACGGATGGCTTTACGTCTTCATGTACCGGTATCCGAAAGGCATGCGCACCATCGGGGCCTTGCCCATGGGCCTTGGTCCGATGCCCTGGCCAACTTTCACGCTGCTGAATGCTGCGTCGGCAGCCCTCTGGACAGGAGTATTGGTCGGTGCGGGCTATGTGTTCGGTGCGCAGGTTCAAACGGCCGTCGAGGGCGGATGGGGATTGGCAAGTGTGGCGTTGCTCGCTGCAATGGCTCTGGTGATCGGCCTTGCCTGGTGGCGATTGAGCCGGACATCCCTCGCCTCTGCGAACTAACGGCTGTGGAGTTTCGCAGCAGACCGGACCCCGTTAACGTTGAGATTCCAGACCCCTCCGGCTAGTGCCTCATCGACCGGCGACATGCGGAAATGCCGCTCCTTTACGCGTTCGGGAAATCGCCAGAATAGTCCTCAGGTTTCTTGAGCGGCGGCTTTTGGTTCGCCGAACTTAGGACTGCTTCAATTTGCGCAGATCGAGGGCCATGAGAACTTCGTCAAAGGACTGCTCCCCCACCTTCAGGGCGCTGTTTTCAAGTCCGTAGGGTTCAAACCCAAACCCCTGATACAGTCTGGCCGCCGGGATGTTATGAGTACCAACAGACAATTGGATTTGCTCAACTTCATCCTTCACCGCATCAATAAGCGTATTGACCAGCACTTTTGCTAATCCAGACCCACGGGCTTCCGGCTGCACATAAAGCCCCCAGAGGATACCCTTGTGCCGGACCTTCGCCGCTCCACCAACGATAAAACCAACAATTCCAGTGATATGTTGTTCGTCAGCCCCTCCGCCGAGGATTAGGTTTGTCCTCAGTTGCTGCACGAATACTTCATCCGGCAGGGCCGCTTCTTCGTCATAGCTGGTCCCGAACAAGTCGGGATGCCGCTGCAAGCTCTCTAGCCGGATTTGCCTGTAGGTTGCGACATCCGCTTCCGACAGTCTGCGTATGAAAACGTCCATGTAGTCTCCTTACCGCCGCGCTTCCAGATCTCCTCGGTAGGTGGCCTCATCGACAGGTTCCAGCCACTCTGCGACGGACCCGTTCTCGGCTTCGTGGATCGCAATATGCACCATGGAAACGTGCCGGGCCGCGCCATGCCAGTGTTTGACACCTGGCGGGATCCAGATGACGTCGCCTGGCATGATCGACAGCTTTTCCTGCCCCCACAAATGCACGAAGCCGGCGCCACTCAGGATTTGTAGGGTCTGGCCAAGGGGATGTGTGTGCCAATGCGTGCGGGCTCCTGGCTCAAAGGTCACCTTGACCGCTTGAACCCGCGCCGGAGCCGGGGCCTCGATCACCGGGTCCTGCCAAACGGTTCCTGTGAAATAATCCGGGTTAGCCCGTTTTGTTGGCCGGGATCCCGCCTCATAAACCGTCAACACACTCATCCGGAGCTCTCCTGTGCCGTTTTACTCGATGCTTGCTTCTTTGGGCGTCGCCAGTTGATCAGAACTACACCGAATATGGCAAGGCAAATCCCGGCAAACGTTTCCAGATCCAGTGTCTCGTTCAAGAAGACGATACCCAGAAGAACACCAATTCCGGAGCGCAGATAGGCCTGACTGGACGTCCCCATGGGCCCGATCGTATTGATCAGACGGAAATAAATGAGGAACGCAAACGCAGTGCAGAAAACGCTGAGAATTCCCGCGGCCCAAAGGCTTTGAGGCGAAATCTGCAAGGTCCAGGGATGATCGAACATCAGGCTGAGCGGCAGCAGCGTCAGGGTCGAGCAAATGAGCGTCCCGGCAGCCGTGACGAGCGGCGGCAGATGGGCAAACTGGCGTCCCCGGATCGCGGCAATCCCATAGAGTGCCGCGCCGGTGAGAACCGCGACTTGCGGCACAAAAGCACCGCCCAGACTCTCCAAAGCTCCGGTCCCGACAATCAGAACGATTCCCGCAATCCCGGCAAGGGCACCGAGAAGCTGCTGCCCCGCTGGCCTGTCACTGCCGGACATCAGGAAAAGGGAAAAGAAAAAGACAAACAGAGGAGAAGTGGAGTTCAGGACACTGGCGACTGCGCTGTCGACGGACTGCTGTCCCCAGGCAAGAAGCAGCCAGGGTCCTGTGCTGTTGACGATGGATTGGATAAAGAGCGCGCGCCATGTCTTCATCTCAGACGGCAACCGCAAACCGCGAAAACTCAGGATCGCAACCAAGATCAGCGACGCCAATCCAACTCTGAATGTAATCAACGTCAGCGGCGGAATGGTGTCTAGCGCAAGGCTGATCCACATGTAGGATGAGCCCCAAAGAAGCGCGAGCAGACCCAGTAGGCCGAACTCCAATCTCAGCCCGGTCATCCCTCTTCGCGATCATGCAAGGCGCGGCTGTCCGAAGGCGCTTCCGCCCGCTCCGTCATGCCGTAATCGCGCAGCACATGTGACACCCGGAGACGATAGTCCTTGAAATAACTGTTCCGCCCGACCGATTGCGCCTTGCGGTGCTGGGTCAGCTGACGCCACTGATCGAGCGCCTCTTCATCTCTGAAGAAGGACAGCGAGAGCAGCTTTTCCGGATTGGTCAGGCTTTGAAACCGCTCGACAGACAAGAAACCGTCGATTTCTTCGACCAAGGGCCGCATTTCAGCGGCCATATCGAGGTAATCCTGCTTCTTGTGTTCCTGCGGTATGACCTCGAAAATGACTGCGATCATTGATGCTCTCCCTCAAACCCGATCAGTTTGCCATGCGGTGTTGAGGCCAGTTTCAAGAACGTCCGGTCTTCTCTCAAGATGAATTTTTCGCGCATGGCAAAGGCGTAATTCTCCTGTCCAAGCGGATCGGCGGAAAGCCGGGCCCGGTATGCTTCGTAGGCTGCCAAATTTTCAATGGAATAAACGCCATACGCCAGAGTGGTCGAGCCCTCATGCGGAGAAAAATACCCGATGAGGTCCGCTCCACAGCGGGGAATCGCCTGTCCCCAGTTGCGTGCATATTCTTCGAACTGAGCCTTTTTGGTAGGATCGATGTGATAGCGGATGAAGCAAGTGATCATGGCGACGGTCCTCTTTCGTTGTGCCGGCCGAGGATGTGCCACAATTGCCGCTTCGAATGCTTCGACGCGGATCGAAGCATTGTGACTGGCGCTCCCTGCCGCCACATGCCAATCTTACGGCCACACTTTGATGGAGATCGAACCATGAAAGACGGACCGGACATTGCACGGATTGGCGCACTCATTGGCGATCCCGCCAGAGCCAACATTCTGTCAGCCCTGATGAGCGGCAAGGCGCTCACTGCAACAGAACTGGCAGTCGAAGCCGGGATCACCGGCCAGACAGCCAGCTCTCACCTTAAAAAACTCATGGAAGGCGGGCTGCTCGCTCAGGCCAAACAGGGCAGGCACCGGTATTTCACTCTGGCAGGCCCGGACGTTGGCACGACCCTTGAGGCCTTGATGGGGCTTGCGGCAAACAAGGGGCATTTGCGCACCCGCACCGGACCTCGTGATCCGGCCATGCGCACAGCCCGTGTTTGTTATGATCATCTTGCCGGCGATATGGCAGTCCGGATCTATGACAGTCTCGAAACGCGCGGCTTTTTGACCACATCCACTGATGCCGGCGGGATTGCTTTGACGGAGACCGGTGAGGCTTTTTTAGCGACGATCGGCGTTGACCTTGCACCTTTGAAGGCCGCTCGCAGACCATTGTGCCGCCCCTGTCTCGACTGGAGCGAACGGCGCAATCATCTGGCCGGTGCGGTGGGAGCTGCCCTGTTGTCCCGCTTTCAGCAAAACAAATGGCTCCGTCGCGAACCTGACAGCCGTGTGGTCCATATTTCTTCAAAGGGCGAGGCTGAACTCACGGCCTTGTTTCCAATTTGATTGGAGCCCGTTTCCATACCCGAGTTCTGGCTTGACCAGACCAAAACAAAACCCGGCCGAGGCCGGGTTTTCAGTGTTTCAAATTATCCGAAGTATTTTGTTTGTTTTTCCGCTTGGGCCGGATGCGGTACGGGGCCACTAAAGAGCTGTCTCAGCTCGCCTTGCGGCCCTGACGGGCTTCACGCAATGACCGGTATAGCCGTGCGGGCAGCCACGGCAAACGGTCACGGTTGTAGTCCTGACGATGGTTGACCAGAAGTGTCTTAGCGACTTGCACAATCATTGTTATCTCCTTTCCCCGGAAACCGGGTGGGGTTCTTTTATTATGGAAACAAATTTAGCGCACCACGTGCACCTTTTCAAGGCGCACAATGTGCATTTTTTATGAAATTTCCTTTAACTTCCCGACGTAAAGCTGATGCAGCATGGCGAACGCAATTTGTTAGCCAACTTATCACTAACCATCGAAAAAAATCCCGCGGACCGGCCGCGGGATTTGCTCAAAGCATAACAGATTGAAAGAGGTGATCTATTCCGCGGCTTGTAGCTGCGCCGGATCATAATTGAGGATTGGAGCGAGCCAGCGTTCTGCGTACTCGACATCCCAGCCTTTTCTCCTTGCGTAATCCACGACTTGATCCTTTTCGATCTTCCCGACACCGAAATAGTGGCTGTCCGGATGCGCAAAATAGAGGCCGGAGACGGATGAGCCCGGCAACATGGCCCGGCTTTCGGTGAGTTGAATGCCCGTCAGCTTTTCCGCATCTAGCAAGCGGAAGAGCGTGTCCTTCTCCGTGTGGTCCGGCTGTGCCGGATAGCCCGGTGCCGGACGGATGCCCTGATACTTCTCTGCAATCAGGTCTTCACTGGACAACGTTTCATCCGCGGCGTAGCCCCAAAGATCCTTGCGCACGATTTGGTGCAGCTTCTCGGCAAATGCCTCTGCAAGACGATCCGCGAGAGCCTGTGACAGGATTTTGTTGTAATCGTCGCCCTGCTTCGCGTAACGGCCGGCCAGCTCGTCCTCGCCGTGACCTGCGGTGACAGCAAATCCGCCGATCCAGTCGTTGATGCCGCTGTCGAGCGGCGCCACAAAATCGCTCATGGCGACATTGGCTCGGCCACCGGACGTGCGGGCCATTTGCTGGCGGAGTGTGTGGAAGGTCGCCGCGACTTCGCCGCGGTTTTCGCCAGTGTAGACGAGAATGTCGTCGCCAACCGCATTTGCCGGCCACAGCTTCGCAACACCGCGCGCTGTCAGAAGTTTCTTTTCGACGATCTCGTCCAGCATCCGCCGGGCATCATCAAAAAGCGCCTTTGCTGCCACGCCGTACCGGTCATCGGTCAGAACCTGCGGGTAGCGGCCTTTGATTTCCCAAGTCGCAAAGAACGGTGTCCAGTCGATTACTGGCACCAGTTCTTCCAGCGGGAAGTCGTCAAACACCGTTGTTCCCAACTGGTTCGGTCTGACGGGCGCCTTACCTTCAAAATCAACCTTGAAAGCATTTGCTCGGGCATCCGACAACTGGATCCGGCGGGCGGCTCCCCGGCCAGCGGCATGCTTTTCGGCTATATCCGCATATTCCGTGCGAACCTCACCGTAATACGGCGCACGCCCTCCCTCACTCATCAGCTTTGAGGCAACGCCAACCGCTCGGCCCGCATCGGTCACATAGATCGCCTGTCCCTTTGCGTAGTTGGGATGGATCTTCACTGCCGTGTGGATCTTTGACGTGGTGGCTCCACCGATCAGCAGCGGAATATCCAGTCCTTCGCGCTCCATTTCAGCTGCAACGTGACACATTTCATCCAGCGACGGAGTGATCAGTCCGCTGAGACCGATGATGTCGACCTTTTCCTGCTTGGCCGTCTCCAGGATCTTTGCAGCTGGCACCATGACCCCAAGGTCGATGACCTCGAAGTTGTTGCACTGAAGGACCACGCCGACAATGTTCTTGCCGATGTCGTGGACGTCACCCTTCACCGTTGCCATCAGGATCTTGCCCTGCGAGGAATGACCGGTGAGGCCCTGCTCTTCCTTTTCCTTCTCCATGAAGGGCATCAGATAAGCAACGGCCTTTTTCATGACGCGAGCGGATTTGACCACCTGCGGCAGGAACATCTGGCCGGATCCGAAGAGATCACCAACCACGTTCATCCCGTCCATAAGCGGACCTTCGATCACATGCAGCGGACGGTCGAAGCTTTGACGGGCTTCCTCTGTGTCTTCCACCACATAGTCGTCAATGCCGTGAACCAGCGCATGCTCCAGTCGTTTGGCGACGCCCCATGTCCGCCAAGTGAGATCGGCTTCCTTCTTCTTGCCACCCTCGCCTTTCCAGCGCTCGGCCGCGTCCAGCATCCGGTCGGTCGCATCAGACCGGCGGTTCAGAACAACGTCTTCGCAAAGCTCGCGCAGTTCGGCATCGAGATCGTTATAGACCGCCAGCTGACCGGCGTTGACGATGCCCATGTCCATGCCGCGCTTGATGCAGTGAAAAAGGAACACGGAGTGCATCGCCTCGCGCACGGCCTCGTTGCCACGGAACGAGAATGACAGGTTGGACACCCCGCCCGAAACGTGCGCATGCGGAAGGTTCTCGCGAATCCAGCCGGTCGCCTCGATAAAGTCGACGCCGTAGTTGTCGTGTTCCTCGATCCCTGTCGCAACCGCGAAGATGTTCGGATCAAAGATGATGTCTTCCGGTGCAAATCCTGCCTTTTCAGTCAGAACCTTGTAAGAGCGCGCGCAGATCTCGGTCTTGCGTTCAAAGGTGTCCGCCTGGCCCTGTTCGTCAAAGGCCATGACGACAACAGCCGCGCCGTAGCGCCCGATCAGCTTGGCTTGCTCCAGGAACGCCTCTTCGCCCTCTTTCAGGGAGATCGAGTTGACCACGCCTTTGCCCTGGATGCATTTCAGTCCGGCTTCGATAACCGTCCACTTGGAGCTGTCGATCATCACCGGCACTTTGGCGATATCGGGTTCAGCTGCCACAAGATTGAGGAAGGTGACCATGGCTTCTTCGGAATCCAGAAGCCCCTCGTCCATGTTGATGTCGATGATCTGGGCGCCGTTCTCGACCTGGCTCCGGGCAACGTCGAGCGCGGTGGCGTAGTCGCCTTCCTTGATCAGTTTGCGGAACCGGGCTGAGCCGGTGACGTTCGTCCGCTCGCCGACGTTCACAAAATTGACTTCCGGCGTCAGGGTAAAGGGTTCAAGACCCGACAGGCGCATGAACCGGTCAACCTCCGGGATCTGCCGCGGAGCCTTGTCCTTGACCGCCTCGGCAATCGCCTTGATGTGCGCAGGCGTGGTGCCGCAGCACCCGCCGACCATGTTGACGAGACCGGCGGAGGCGAACTCCTCAATGAGACCAGCCATATGCTCCGGGCTTTCATCATATTCGCCAAATTCGTTTGGCAGACCGGCATTCGGATAAGCACAGACGAGCGTATCGGCGACACGGCCAAGCTCATCGACATGTGCCCGCATCTCCTTTGCGCCGAGCGCACAATTGAGGCCGATGGTCAGCGGATTGGTGTGGCGCACGGAATTCCAGAAAGCTTCCGGTGTCTGCCCGGAAAGTGTCCGGCCAGAGAGATCGGTGATCGTGCCAGAAATCATAACCGGCACTTCTCTGCCGATTTCCTCGAACACTTCTTCAATGGCAAACAGCGCAGCCTTGGCATTCAGCGTGTCGAAGATGGTTTCAACGAGAAGAATATCCGCACCACCTTCAATCAAGCCGCGAACAGCCTCTGCATAGGCGATCCGGAGATCATCAAAGCTGACGGCCCGGTATCCGGGATTGTTCACATCCGGTGAAATGGATGCAGTGCGGTTGGTCGGCCCAAGCGCCCCAGCGACATAGCGGGGACGGGATGGGTCTTGGGCTGTTACCTGATCACAGGCCTCTCGCGCCAGACGAGCGCTTTCCAGGTTCAGCTCATAGGCCAAGTCCTCCATGCCGTAATCGGCCTGGGCAATGGTGGTGGAGGAAAACGTGTTGGTCTCGACAATATCAGCGCCTGCTTCCAGGTAGTCGACATGGATCTGACGGATGGCGTCCGGCATTGTCAGGCTGAGGAGGTCATTGTTGCCCTTCACATCCGACGGCCAGTCCTTGAAGCGTTCACCGCGATAGGCTGCCTCGTCCAGTTTGAGCAACTGAATTTCAGTCCCCATGGCTCCGTCCAGCACGAGGATGCGGGATTTTGCGATCTCCTGAAGGCGCGCGAAGGCGTCAGACTTGGTCACGGGGATTTCCTACCTCTTGGCCATGATTCCGGTTTGAGGCCGGGACGGCTGTATTTTTGACATTGCCGCACCGGACTTGCTCCGGGCCGCGTTATTCCAAACTCGTGAGGTCCCGGTTCAAGACCGGGACATCAGTTAAGCTCATGCCGCCCCGGACCTGATCCGGGGCCCTCATATCTCAAACTCATGCGGTTCCGGCTCATTGTCGGGATGGCAGCGAAAGGATTTATTTCAGGCTGCCACTTTCTCGGTGCCTTGCTGCCCCATACCGAGCATGTGGCAGATCGCGTATGTCAGATCGGCACGGTTCATCGTGTAGAAATGGAAGTCCGTCAGGCCGCGGTCGACCAGATCCATCACCTGCTCACAAGCGATGGCAACACCGACGAGCTTGCGGGTTTCCGGATCGTTTTGCAGACCGGCAAAGCGCCGCGCGACCCATTCGGGGATCGAGGTGCCGCATTTTGCGGAGAACACCATGGTCTGCTCAAAATTATGGATCGGGAGGATGCCGGGGATCACCGGGATATTGATGCCCGCCGCTGCAATACGGTCCAGGTAATCATCAAACAGATCGTTGTCGAAGAAGTACTGGGTGATGATCCGGTCCGCGCCCGCATCAACCTTGCGCTTCAGATTGTCGATCTCTTTCTGCCAGCTGCCACTCTCGGGGTGCTTTTCCGGGTAGCCGGATACCGAAACATCGAAGTTGGCGATCTTCTTGATGCCTTCAACCAGATCGGTCGCGTAGGCATATCCCTCAGGATGCGGCTCATAGACCGCGCCGATGCCCGCAAGCGGATCACCGCGAAGAGCCACAAGGTGGCGTACACCAAGATCCCAATAGTCTTTAACAATCGCATCGACTTCCGCTTTCGGAGAGCCGACACAAGTCAGGTGTGCCGCCGGAGCAAGATCGGTCTCGTTCAAGATGCGCTCGACGGTCTTGTGGGTCCGCTCGCGGGTCGATCCGCCTGCACCATAGGTGACCGACACAAAGGACGGGTTGAGCGGCGCAAGGCGCTGGACCGTTTCCCAAAGTGTCTCACCCATCTTCTCGGACTTCGGGGGGAAGAACTCGAAAGATGCGGTGATCGGTGTCTGGGTAGCACCTCGGGACAGTCGGGATGACAAAACGGTCATATCAGGCAACCTCTCGGGAAGAATTCTGGGCAGGCACGTCGGTGATGATCCGCCGATCGCGGGCCAGCCAAAGGGTAACGGTCAGTTTGCTGTCATCGGCCTCGCCGGGAACGAGGTCGGTTGTTTTTTCAAGATCGAGATCCAGCGCGTCCAGCCAGCGCTCCATCTGCTCGCTTGCAAAGCCGAGGCGGCGGTGGGCATGCTGGTCCCGCAGAAACTCAAGCTCATGCGGCGCAAAATCGACAATCAGCAAGCGCCCGCCGGGGCGCAAAGCCCGTGCAGCTTCTGCAAGCGCACGTGCCGGATCATCCAGGAAGTGCAGCACCTGGTGGATTGCGACCACGTCAAAGGATTTCGGCGGCACATTCAGGGCGTAGACATCGCCATGACGAACCTGGGCATTATTCAGGCCTGCTTTTGACAAATTCGCCCGCGCGACGGCCAGCATGTCATGGGAGGCGTCGACCCCAAGCGCTGAGACATATTGATCAGAAAAGACTTCCAGAAGACGGCCTGTGCCAGTTCCAAGATCAAGGAATGTCTGGAACGGTGCATCGCCAAGCGCATTGCGCATAGCCGCTTCAACGTCGGCCTCCAGCACATGCAAAGAGCGCTCCCGATCCCAAGTGAGCGCACGGGCGGCAAAGAAGGCAGCTGCCTCTTCCGCCTTGGCTTTGCGGATAGCCTGAAAACGCTCCTGATCGGCTGCCAGAACGGCGTCTTCATCAGAGATCCGGGCTACGACATCACGCGCCAATGCGCCCTCGGGGCCGTCCGACAGACGGTAGTAGACCCACGAGCCTTCCGGGAAGCGTTGGATGACGTCGGCTTCAGCAAGCAGTTTCAAATGACGGGAGATGCGCGGTTGACTCTGACCGAGGATCGCAGTGGCATCCTTCACGGTGAGTTCGTTTTGCGCCAGCAGAGCGATCAGACGGATCCGCGTTGCTTCCCCCACTGCCCGCAAGGCGGCCAGGGTCTCTTCCACAGATAGGGTGTTTCGCTCGGTCATTTACTCACCGCCAATGTCAATATAAAGATATCTTTATATCAAACACATTGACGATGCAAGCCCAGCGACCCAAATGCGTCACGCTCTTGTCTCTGAGCGACAATATTGGCAAATCAACAGTTAACGGGACTGCTATTGCGCAGCTTCCGCTTCCTCACGCAGCCAGCCCAGAAAGGCGCGCGCCAGACGCTTCGGCCGTTTTCGTTGAGAAATAATCGCACCGAAACCATCCTTGATCAGCGTGAATCCAAAGGGGGCCACAAGGCGGCCATCCGCCAGCTCCTCCGCCACAATGCGCTTTTCCACCAGAGCTGCTCCCAAACCGGCCAAGGCGGCTTCAATCACCAAAAACGTATGCGGGTAAGCCGTCGCTGTTTCCGAGACGACTTCAACTCCGGCCAGCGTCTGATAAGCTCCCCACACATCGCCGGGCAACTCCTGAACGCAGCGGTTTTTAACCGTCAGCACGTGCTCCTTTACGTCAACGCCGAGACCGGGTGCGTGAACAATACCGAAAGCGACATCGCCCAGAATTTCAATGTCCGTTCGACCTCCGAACTGCCAGCGCAAACGGTCCCAGGTCAGGATGGCATCCATCTGCTCTTCCGGCAGCCAGTGTTTCCCGGTCATCCGGAAGTTGACCTGTGCATCGGGATACCTCTGATAGAAACGCGGCAGGCGCGGCATCAGCCAGCGCATGGCAAACGTCGCGCTGATTCCGATGTCGAGGGTCGGACTGTCAGCAAGCTGCGTGAGCCCCCGCCAAGCCGCTTCGATCTCCTGCAACGACCCACCGACCGTCTTTGCAAACTTTTCCCCTTCCGGGGTCAGGGCCACCCCCTGCCCGTCCTTCCGGAACAAGGCGACACCCGCCTGCTCTGCCAGATGAGCGAGCTGCTTGCTGATCGCGCCATGGGTCCGGCCAAGCTCATCTGCAGCGGCACTCATGGATCCGAGCCGCGCCGTCGCTTCCAAAGCTGGCAAGGCATTCAAGGGTGGCAGCCGTTTCATCTCAGTCTCTCACCTCGCGAAATATGTTCTTTTTTCTCACAATAGACTGACAACTTCTCCTTCGACCAGGCGATATTTTTTCGTGATAGTGAAATCATTCCGCTCTTATTCCGGACAAATACCGTGAAGACACAAAAGCTCGTTTTCAAACCCATCTCGACGCCGCAAACGGCACGAGTTATTTCCTTCCCCAGTCAAAACCACTGCCTTAAGAGATTTTCTCACAAATACCGTCTGGCAAACTGGTTGCACGACAAAACCACAAAAATAAAGCAGTTCCTGCAATTGGCCTTGGAGAGACAACACTTGCTCCGGGAGGAACCCGATAGTGTTTTGGCTGATCTTGGCCTCACCCGCACACAGCTGCGTTCACGCAAGTTTCTAAAGGCCGAGCTCACACGTGTAGATGATACACGGCCGAATGCTGAGATTGTGCAATTTGAAATGCCTGCAAAGCGCCTTGGTTTCAGCCGAAACAGATCAAGCAGTTAAGCCTGCCGAAGACGTCAGCAAATCCTTTTAATCGCTTGTCACACCCGCCACTACGCGCGATAAGTGCTTCTTGTACTTTAGCACGAGAAACGCGCATTCAGTTGCGCCCAACTTAATTCGCATTAGTATTATTCACTAACATCAAAACAGGGAGGCACGTTTCTATCCCGCTTGCCCGTCACTGAGTTCAACCACCTGGAGGAGAGCCTGAGGTTGGACCGCTGGACGGTGCCCTGCGCGGGGCAAACAATAAATTCGTGAGGGAGGAAACAATTCATGAAACGCTTTATTGGCGGGGCACTGGCACTTCTTGTCAGCCCCCATCTGGCGGCGGCTGAGCCAATTACGGCTGACGCCATTCGCGCGGCTACCGGCGGCATCAACACGGCAACGATCATCGAAAACGACGCGTCAGATCAAAACTGGCTCAATTACGGCCTGAATTACGCCGAAACACGATACTCTCAACTCGACACAATAACGGCCGACAATGTCGGTGAGCTTGGGTTGGCCTGGTCCTACAATCTGGAGTCCCGCCGCGGTGTTCAGGCGACACCGATCGTGGCTGATGGTGTCATGTATGTCACCGCATCCTGGTCCGTTGTTCATGCGCTGGACGCCATCACGGGAGAAAAGCTCTGGGTGTATGATCCAGAGGTGCCCGGCGAATATGCCGCCAAGGGTTGCTGCGACGTCGTCAACCGGGGCGTTGCCATCTATGAAGGCAAGGTCTTCGTTGGATCCTATGACGGTTATCTGCATGCCCTGGATGCTGTCACCGGCGAGCTACTCTGGAAGATCGACACCATTGAAAACCGGGATATGTCCTACACCGTGACCGGGGCGCCACGGGTCGTCAACGGCAAGGTCATCATCGGCAATGGTGGCGCCGAGTTTGGCGTGCGCGGCTACATCTCAGCCTATGATACAGAGACCGGAGACACCGTCTGGCGCTGGTATACGGTGCCTGGCGACCCGGCCAAGCCTTATGAAAATGACGCCATGAAAATGGCGGCGGAAACCTGGGATCCGTCAGCCAAATACTGGGAAGCTGGCGGCGGCGGCACGGTTTGGGACGCCATGGCCTATGATCCGGAGCTGAACCTTCTTTACATCGGAACCGGCAACGGCTCTCCCTGGAACCAGCATTTGCGCTCACCCGCCGGCGGCGACAACCTGTTTCTCGCCTCCATCGTCGCGCTCAATCCGGACACCGGTGACTATGTCTGGCACTACCAGAATACACCGGGGGATACTTGGGACTACACATCTACGCAGCACATCATTCTTGCCGATCTCGAGATCGACGGCGATAAGCGCCAAGTGCTGATGCAGGCCCCGAAGAACGGCTTCTTCTATGTGATTGACCGCACCAACGGCGAATTCATTTCAGCAGAACCATTCGTTGAGACGACTTGGGCCAAGGCCTATGACGCCGATGGCAGGCCTATCGAAAACCCGGATGCCCGCTCAAAAGACAAGCCGTTCGAACCGGTTCCATCCGCTTACGGTGCGCATAACTGGCATCCCATGAGCTTTAATCCGGATACCGGGCTTGTGTATATTCCGGCCCAAGGTGTGCCGCTGGTGCAGTCGACCGATCCGAGTTGGGAGCTCAATTCGCATAAGCCCATGTCGACCATGTCAGGAGTAGGCTGGAACCTTGGCTACCTCTTCAACGTGGTGGCGCCACAAGCAACGCCCTTCGGACACCTACTGGCTTGGGACCCGGTGAACCAGCGGGAGGCCTGGCGCGCGGAATATGTCTCGCCCTGGAATGGCGGCACCCTAACCACGGCCGGAAATCTAGTGTTTCAGGGAACCGCTGACGGCCGGTTCATTGCCTACAATGCCACGAACGGAGAGACGCTCTGGCAGGTTCCCATGACATCCGGCGTCATTGCCGCCCCCATGACCTGGGAACACGAGGGCGAACAATACGTTACGATTGCAGCCGGCTGGGGCGGGGTTTATGGCCTCATGCAGCGGGCAACCGAAAAGGTCGGGCCGGGCCGGGTCTTTACTTTCCGGATTGGCGCCACCGAGGAGATTCCAACAGCGGAACTGTCGACACGCACCGAACTCGTCTCCGGCGTTCCTTATGACCCGGAACAGGTCACGGCAGGGCTGGCGACCTATGTCTCCAACTGTCTTTTTTGTCACGGTGTGCCGGGGGTCAACAATGGCGGTGCAGTACCAAACCTTGGCTACTCGGAACCGGAAGTCCTAACCAACGCGGACGCCTGGGTCCTGCAAGGTGCCGGACTGCACAACGGCATGCCGCGCTTTGATGCCCATTTGACCGATGGCGACGTTCAAAACGTGCTGGCGTTTATCCAGGGCACAGCCGACTCTCTAAGGGCGGCGGCAAGCAAGGCGCAGTAAGGTTTCGGTGCAATGGCCGAGAGGCCTTGCCAGAAATGAAAAAGGCTCTGCGGATATCTCCGCAGAGCCTTTTTCTATAAGAGCTTATCCACCGTCAGATCGGGTCATCCTGACCGCTGTCTCCATTGGCTTCTTCGTCGAGCATTCCCGACATGGCCGCGGCACCTGCAGCAGCCTTGGCCGCTTCCGGTGATATTTTGCCGTTGGCACCATCGTCCTCATCATCTCCGGCGCCGGCAACGCGGACCGTAACCTGGCGATGGGCAAACCTGATGCCGTTTTCTTCGAAGAGATCGCGCAGGCCTGCGTAGATCACCTTCCGCAACTCGAACTGCTTGCCGGGTTTTGCGGTGAACTTCACCCGGGCGATCATGGCTGAATCTTCCATGGACATGATGCCCTGGGATTTCAGCGGCGCGAGGAACATCGGTCCATAGTACTCATCCTCAAGAAGCCGTTGGCCAAACTTCTTGATGATCTTGCGCATCTTTTCGACATCCGTGTCATAGGTGACCCGGAAGGCGAGCTTCATGATGGCCCAGTCGCGCGAGAAGTTTTCCACCTGCTGGATTTCGCCAAACGGAATGGTGGTAAGCGCACCGCGATGGTGGCGCAGCTGCATCGAGCGGATCGAGATTTTCTCGACAGTCCCCTTGGCGCTGCCAATGTCGATGTATTCGCCTTTCCGGAAAGCATCATCGATCAGGTAGAAGGCACCGGAAAAGATATCCCGAATGAGAGTCTGCGCGCCAAAACCGACCGCCAAACCGACAACACCGGCACCGGCGAAGAGCGGCGCAATATTGACACCCAGCTCAGCCAGAACAACCATGGCCGCAATCACCACGATGGTGATCAGCAAGAAGTTCCGGAAGATCGGCAGCAGGGTCGAAATCCGGCTTTCACCGGCCCCGCCAATTTCAGCTTCTTCGTCTTTCTCCGCTGGAGATTCCTTGGCGATCTGCCGGTCGATCAGGATCTTGACCGCCTCATACGCCATGTATCCAAGGAACATAACCAGCAGGACCTCAATGAAGGATCCAATGATCGACCCTTCCCCGGCCATGCCGACACCCCAAAGAGACGTCAACAGGTCCAGTCCGCCGAAGACCACTAGGATCGCAGCGCCGCGATCCAACAGTGCACGGAACGGGGACCGATCGGCTTCGCGGTCAGCAGCTTCAGCATGTGCTTGGGCCAGCGTGCTTTCCGGGTCCTGCTCAGCACCCTCGCTCTCTTCCGCCCGCTGAATGTCTTCCGCAATCTTCGCTTCGGCTTTGGCGGTATCAAGACGCGGCAACAACACACGGTCGATCAGAAGGATAAGCAGCCCATAAGCAACGGCTGCCACCAGCAAAACCTGGATCGGAGCCCCCACAAGTCCTGTCGCGGACGGCAAGTCCAAAAGGATCCGAAGAGCAGAAATTCCCCAGGCAATCACAAAGTAGATAACGGCGATGAGATGCCAAACAGCGGCGAGCACCCGGCGCCACATCGGGGCTTGGTCACCTGCACCTCCGCGGATCAAGCGCGCTATCACCGCTCGATACGCCACGGCAATGACGCACAGGATAACCATTGACAGACCAGACGCTGCAATGAGCGCCAGTTTGTGAATGTCCTGCGGCAGACCAAGACGCTCCATCCAGAGGCAGAACGCGATCGCTCCTATTGATATGCCACTGCCGACCAGCAAGAAGCGGTAGAGACCCTTCGCTTCCCTGTTGCTCAGCGCGACCAACCGATGGCTTTCCGCATCCGGGGCCAGCAGGTTCATCCATATGATCCGCAGTGCCATGAAGGCGGCGCTCATACTGAAGGCGACGAGGGCGGTTTCATTGGCAGCTTCCAGACCAGTGCCAATCAGGAGATAAACAACCGTCGCCACGGCAAAATAGAGGACCACCCCGGCGATCATCAAAATCGCCCGCAAATACAGATAGATGATCTTGTCGGAACGGGTGTAGACGTCGGGTTTATACATTCCCGCGAACTGCCGCCGACCCCAACGCGCCAGCAACGTCGAGGCCGCAAGACCGAAGAGAACCGCGATCACGACATCGATCAGCGCGGATGATATCCAGCCCAGTCCTTGGTCTTCGCCTTGCGAGCGAAGCGTATCGACCATCGCAGCGCGAATATTCGGGATCTTCTGAACGATTGATTTTAAAGTGTCGCGGGCACGGACGGCTTCATCCGCAAACTCGTCCATAGACTCCATCATCGCGCCGCCGCCCTCTTCGGCGCTGACACCGCCTCCCTCAGAGGCAGGTTCTGTGTGTTTTGCGGTTGTCTCCGCAGCCTTTTCCTTCGAACCGCCACTTACCGCCGATAATAAGCTCGCGGGGCCTTGGGCATGGGCATAATCCGAACCGGCGCTTAAACTCACAAACAGCAAGCTCAGGACCGCAATTGCGAGGACCGGAACGCGGCCGAAAAAAGCGCGCATCGCCGGAGGCAGCTTATGTTGCTGTAGTTGATGGACGGATCTGCGCATACCCCTTGGCCCCGCTCTTTGCAGAATCTGTTTCGCCCTGTAAAGCACGGTTCCGCTAAGGAAAAAAGACATCTCGCACGATAGTTGCGGACGAAAAAAAGCCCGGCACAGAGGCCGGGCTTGATGTCTTGCACAATCTGCCTGGTCAAATCACTTCAGAACGTTGTAGCTCCAATGGGCGATCTTGCGCTTGGCTTCTGCAACAGTCATGCGCTCATAAAGGTTCATCGCGTTGCTGCGAGTCTCAGGCGTCAGGCGATGACGCCATGGGCCGATGCTCAACAATGCCCCGACGGTGATCGACGAAAAGCCGGAGGCTTTTGCGAGAATGACAAACGGCTCCGGGTCCGGACGCACCATCCAGTGGCTGGCTTCCTCAACGCCGCACCGAACCAACCACGCGAAGGTGGCGACGGCTTCGGCGAACCTGTCTTCGGACGCGAACCGGCGCAAAGCGGCTTCATTCACCATGCCCTTTTTCGCCAAAAGAAGAATGCGGCTACGAGCTGTTTCAAAATCGTACCGGCCCAACCAGTACTGATTGGACATGCGCCGCGCGGCAATATCGGCAGCCTCATTCAATTGCGCGGTTTCATCGGAACGGCCGGATGTCTGCAATTTCTTGCGGACTTCGTCGCTCGCGATGGAAATCAGGCTGGCAATCTGCGCTTCGGCGAGATCCGGCCGGTCGCTCAAGCTGAGCTGAAGCGTTGCGTCGGCAGCGGAATCGGAGATGAGGATCTCGATGGCAGACCCTGACAGGCTTGCGCCTTCGTTGCTGGCAATCTTCCGCTTGACCTTCAGATCACCGCGCCGGACAAGGATCTCGCTGACGTCCGCGGAGAGCACTTCACGTTGTGCAATTGCGTAGCGATGATCATTGCCTTGCTCTTCTGCAATTGACACCAGATCAGCATCGCGCAGGACGGTTGAGCGCACGAGGATCGGTTCGGACACCTCGATCACATCACTTGCAAGACGCCGGATGGTCTCTTCCGGACCGCGGCGTAAGGTGCTCATCTGCTCGGCGACAAAACGGCGGACTTCAGATTCCACCATATCCACCAAGCGTAGCAGCACGGAGTCGTAAATATCGACCTGTTCGTCAGAGCATCTGTCGGATGTCAACGCAAAGAGCGTTGCCACATGGCGGGCCAATTCTGCCCGGCGGGCGCTTGCTGCTTCCCCGGTCAGCTCCGAGAAGTTCACCAGTTCTGTTTTCAACGCTTCACTCATTTTCATTACCAGATTGAATCTTACGCCGGTCTTCGGCTCTGGCCACAAAATGAATTGGAGATTTAAAGAAGACAGAAACAGGTATTTGGAGAATGTAATCGTGTTTTTATAAATTTTACGAAGAACTCTAACTAGATTTGCCAGTTACTCTACATTCCATTGTTTTTTATGAATTTATCGGATCTGGCATCCCGTTTCAGCGCTCTCTGAAGGTCAAAAATTCGAGTATTAATTTTTGTTAGCTGGGCGCATTTTTGTCTTGGCCAAGCCTCGTTTTCACGCCGAATGCCCCAATTCTTTAACCGGAGTATTAATTCGCGTTGCCCTGATGGGCAGGTCCGAAAGCGGCGTTGCATATAATGAAAATCACGTGCCCAAGCCGCTTCCTTAGCTTCGATAGATATGCCGTTTTTTTCTTGCGTCAGCCTAGGCCGTGTGGACGAATTGGAGACGTATTTCGTGAGACAAGTGCCAAGATATGACGGCGACGGTCCTGCAGAGCGTATCGATATACGGTCAAAGGACCGGCGGTGCCAGATCGCAGGCACTTGTCTCACCCTTTGGGCCATGTTTGCATTGCTCAATTCCAGCGCAAATCCGTCTTGATGATGCACAAGCATCACCTTGACCGGATTTCCTCGATCTTGAACGATGCAAATCCCGGCGAAATGCATCCCCAATTCGTCCACACAGCCTAGCGCTGTGCGCTGCCATGTCTTCAAACGAAAAACCGGCGCAGAAGCTGCGCCGGCCTGAGTTTTCAATAAGAATACCGCGCGTTATTCGGCGGCTTGGAGGAAGTCGCCGCTTTGATGATCGCCATCATTGCCGCCGTCTTTGCGGGTATTGAGTTGTTCAAGGACAACACGGCGTTTGTCCACGGCCTTTTCCAGGTTCGCTTCCTTGACCGGGCCAAACCCGCGGACCAGATCCGGCACCCGTGCCAGCTCTACGAGGAGACCGTAATTGCCGTTCGGCAAACGGGTGATGATCTCCGCAATGTCCTTTTCGTACTGACCTATTAGGGCCCGTTCCGCACGGCGCTCCGCGGTCCGGCCGAATGGGTCGTACCATTTGCCGCGCATGCCTTTGAACCCGGCAAGGAGTTTGAACGCGGTAAAGATCCACGGTCCGAATGCCATCTTCTCCGGGCGTCCGGTTTTCGGGTCTTTCCGGTGAGCCAGCATCGGCGGGGCCAGATAGACCTTTAGCTTCTTCGGATCTTCGAACCGCTGCGCGATCTTTTCCTTCAAAGCCGGATCGGAATAAAGGCGGCCGACTTCATACTCGTCTTTGTAAGCCATCACTTTATAGAGCAGATCAGCAACGGTTCTGGAGAGGCGCATTTGCCCCGGGCCATGAGCTTCGTCCGCTGCCTTCACTTTTTCAACGAGATCCCGGTAACGGGCCGCATAGGCTTCGTCCTGATACCGGACGAGCTCGTCGGCATTGAATGCAATTTTTTCATCCAATGTGAACGTGCGCGGCTTTTCGCTCGCTGGCAAAGCCTTCAACAACAGTTCAGCGTCGGTAGCCAGAACACGGCCGGCGCGGAATGCCTTGATGTTGCCGGCCACTGCCGCCCCGTTCAGCTGCAAGGCTGTTTCAATGGCATCGCCGGAAACCGGCAGGGCGCCCGATTGATAGGCCATGCCCACGAGCAGCATGTTGGCAAAGATCGCATCGCCGAGCAGCTTTTCAGCAATTCCGGCCGCATCCATCGCGAGATATGTTCCGGATGCCGCCTTCAAGGCCGCGTCCATCTTCTTCTCATCGAAAGACAGGGTTTGCTTCAGGACAAACTCTGCAGTCGGGGCAACCTTGGTGTTTGCCACTGTCACGGTCTGGCCACGGTGGGCGAGTGCCAGTTGTTCCGCATTCGTGGCAACGACCATGTCACTTGCGATCAAAAGATCGAGGCTTGCGGCCGGAACCCGGGGACCTTCAATGGCGCGGTCAATGGATGCGAAGCGAACATGCGAGGTCACCGGCCCGCCCTTTTGCGCCAGTCCCGTCATGTCCAGGGTCGAGGCTTGCTTGCCATCGATATGCGCCGCCATTGCTAGAACAGCACTGATTGTGGTGACGCCCATGCCGCCAATGCCGGCAACCAACGCGTTCTGCGTCCGATCCAGCGCTGGCAGAACCGGTTCCGGCAGCTGTTCGACCAGAGCATCGATATCCACGTCAGCCTTTTTCGGCTTTTTGAGCGCCGCACCGTCGATCTCGACGAACGACGGACAGAAACCCTTGATGCAGGAAAAGTCCTTGTTGCAGCTGGACTGGTTGATGACCCGCTTTTCGCCAAACGGCGTTGCCAGCGGTTCAACCGAAAGGCAGTTGGACTGGACCGAGCAGTCACCGCAGCCTTCGCAGACGCGATCGTTGATAAACAGGCGCTGATCCGGATCCGGGAACAGCCCGCGCTTCCGGCGGCGCCGTTTCTCGGCTGCACAGGTTTGGTCGTAAACGATTACGGAAACGCCGTTGAAGGTCTGCAGCTCCTTCTGGACATCCATCAACTCGTCGCGATGATAGACCTTGGTTCCGGCTGCAATCGGTGTCCACGATCCGTAGGCATCCGGATTTTCGGAGACCACCGCAATGCGTTCTACGCCTTCAGCTTCCAGCTGACGGGTAATCTGCGGAACACTCAACTGTCCATCATGCTTCTGACCACCGGTCATGGCCACGGCATCGTTGTAAAGGATCTTGTAGGTGATCGGCACCTTGGCCGCGAGCGCCTGACGGATCGCAAGGATACCGGAGTGGAAATATGTTCCATCGCCGACGTTTGCGAACACATGGCTGTCGCCCGAGAACGGCTGCTGACCAACCCAAAGGACGCCCTCTCCGCCCATCTGGATCTGGCCTTCCGTGGTCCGGCCTGCCATTTCGGTCATGGCGTGGCAGCCGATACCCGGCATAGACCGGGAGCCTTCCGGCGTCTTGGTCGAGGTTGAATGCGGACAGCCGGAACAGAAGTAAGGCACCCGGGAGGCGCGTTCCGCATGGCCCTGCGCCCACATGGCCTGTTTGGTCATGCGCCCAGCAACGGCCTGCATTTCTTCGGTGACAGCATCTGCCGGCAGCCACTTCATCAAACCCTCGATGAGTTCAGCGACAGAGATCTCAAGAACATCCGACAGGAACGGCGATCCGTCTGGCCGGCGTTTGCCCCAAATCTCAGGACGGCTCATGTCCGGCCAGTGATAGGAGATTTCCTTGATCTGTGGTTCCATGAAGGCCCGCTTGTGCTCCACGACCAACAGTTTCTCTGCGCCGCGGGCAAAATCCCGCAGGCCAAGCGGTTCCATCGGCCAGGTCATTGCGACCTTATAGATGCCGAGGCCCAGCGCTTTGGCCTTGTCTTCGGTCACACCCATGAGATCGAGCGCCTGAAGCAGGTCCCGATAGGCTTTGCCGGAAGAAACAATGCCGAGTTTCGGATTTTGCCGGGCACCGAAGGTCACACGATCCAGGCCGTTTGTGCGAACATAGGCTTGGGCTGCAGGGATCCGGAGCTCACGCACCAAGCGCTCTGTTTCCAACCGGTTGCCGAGCAGCAGATCGCGGTTTTGATGATAATCCTTGCGCGGATCACCCTCCAGAGGGCGAACCATCCGCAGACGGTTTGGCGATACATTGATGGTGGCGGACGCATCCATTGTGTCGGCCACACAGATCAACGCCGTCCACAAACTGGAAAAGCGGGACATCTCAAGCCCGTGCAGACCGTAGTCGAGAACGTCCTGAATATCCGCCGGGTTCAGAACCGGCATTTCGGCATGCTCGAAGAAGAATTCGCTCTGCGCAGGCAGGATGGAGGACTTGGCAAGGTGATCGTCACCGGCCAAAGCCAGAACACCGCCGTTGCGGTCCGTGCCAGATGCGTTCCCCTGACGTAGCGCGTCGCCAGCCCGGTCAACACCTGGGGCCTTGCCGTACCAGATGCCAAAGACGCCGTCATATTCTGTGGGCCGTCCGACACCGCCCTCACCGCGCAGTTTTTGGCTTCCCCAAACTGCGGTCGCCCCAAGTTCCTCGTTCACGCCAGGCTTGAAAACAACTTCAAGGCTCTTCAGGTGCCGGTGGGCGCGCTCCAACTCAGTGTCATATCCAGCCAGCGGCGACCCGCGGTATCCGGAAATGAAACCACCGGTTTTAAGACCTGCCTGCCGGTCCAGGCGCGCGCGGTCCAGAGCCAATCTGACCAGCGCCTGAATGCCTGTCAGATACACACGACCGTCCGTCGCGGTGTATTTGTCTTCAAGGCTGATATCGGACACAAGCACATCCATTCGGTATTCTCCTCCTACGCCCCCGGGGCGGCCCTCTGCGGCGAACTTCCATTTCCGATTAATATCGTCCTTTTCAGCAGCGATTTCTGTGCTATCGTCACTGCAATTCGTCACTAGGCAGCATAAAATTTCCGAAAATGACCCAATGACCGAAAAGAATCTTCTGGACCCGTCCGACATCCGTGTTTTGCGCGTTTTGCAAAGGGATGCCTCCCTTTCAATCGCAGAAGTCGCCAAAGAGGCCGGCATGAGCCAGACCCCTTGCTGGCGCCGCATCAAGCGGTTGAAGGAACAAGGCATCATCAAGCAAATTACCGCGATTATAGACCGCGAAGCTGTGGGCCTTGGCTTTGTCGCCTATTCCTTCGTCAAGCTTGCCGTTCCCAGTCGCGAAAACATGGAAACGTTCGACAAGCTCGTCCATCATTGGCCGGAAGTCGTTATTTGCGAACGTATCACAGGTGCTGTCGATTACCTCATCAAGGTGGTAACCGATGACATCAAGACTTATGACGACTTCCTGCGTCTGAAGCTTCTCGATAATACATTGGTATCTGACGTTCAGTCACGTATCGTTGTCAACACGGTAAAGGATACCGCCGCACTGCCTCTTCGCGAGAATTGAGACGCGCTGTACATTGCCTCCTCTCCAAAATTCACTGTTTGTTTGGCTATTGCATGGAACAGTGAATCCTCCCGTGTGTTTGTCAGGCAGTGACTTGGGAAGGTTTTTAGGCGTGCTTCGGAAAATCGGTCTGTTTTGCATATGCTGTCTTTTGGCTGCGATGTGGCAAACATCGGCGACAGCACGCCCTCTCATCATTGCCGCCAATCCTCAAGCCCCCTTCAAATACGAGGCGGACGGACAAGTCCGCGGCATCGACATCGAAGTCATGGATGAGGTCCTGCGCGAACTCGCGATAGACTATGAAGTGCTGCTTATTGAATCCGACCAGCGCCTGCAGGTCGAAGCCAAAGCTGGTCGGATCGATGTGCTGCTATTGTATTCGCAAAACGAAGACCGCCGCACCTTTCTGGACTATCCAAGCGAAAGCTACATCGATCTGGACTGGAATTTCTTCATCAGGGCGGAAGATCGCGGCAAGTTCACGTTTTCGAAGTTCGATGACCTGCGCTCAATGACGATCGGTGCAACGCATGGAATTTCCTACACCCCGGAATTCTGGGACGCGGGCCTCCAGCTGCAACTTGTCTCAGAGAATTCCCTGCAGATCGACAAGCTGCTCGCAGGCAGGATCGACGCGGTTCCGATGAACACCATCTCAACACTGCACCAGGCTCATATCGGCGGCTATCGCAACAAGATCGATTTTCTTCCAAAGCCAATGAAGTCGAAAGCCTATTACAACGTCTTCTCCAAAGCCTCCACGCACCCGGATATGGACAAGTTAAAGACCGACTACGACCGGATTATCCGCCGCATGAAAGACGACGGATCGATCGACCAAATCAAGGCGACCTATATCGGGCCTTCCAGCTAAATCCGGGTTGTCATATCTTTTGTGTCTGAAACCGGTTAGGCGAGACGCCCGTTACATCCTCACCAAGAGGTTTGTTGGCAATCATATCGGCCATGATCTGGCCGGAGACCGGTCCGAGCGTAAAACCATCATGGCCATGGGCGAAATTGAGCCACAACCCTTTTACAGACGGCGACGGTCCGATGACCGGAAGAGAATCCGGCACACAGGGCCGGCTTCCCACCCATGGTTCATCGTGAAGCGCGCGTCCGAGAGAAAAGATCTCTTCTGCCCTGCGCCGGACTTGTTTGATGATCTGCAGGTTCGGCGGTGCGTCGCGTCCTGCCAGCTCCACTCCCGTCGTCAGCCGGATGCCGGAGTCGGTGGGAGTTAATGCAAACCCGTTGTCAATGTCCACCACGGGGCGCGACAGGGACGCCCCGGAGAGCGGCCTATAATGCATGTGGTAGCCGCGCTTGACGGCCAGCGGATACTGCTCGCCAAGTTTCTTCAGGACATCCATGGACCAGGCGCCGAGGCAAACGACGGCATTGCGGGCGAACACGGGCCCACGTTCTCCCTCGAGGCTCCACCCGCCTCTCTGGCGGATCAGCTTTTTGGCGTCCGCGCGAAAATACTGGCCACCGTTTTGGATGTATCCCCGCCAGAATGCATCGACGACAGCAGCCGGGTTGGAGACCGACCAGCTTTCTGTCCAATGCACGGCCTTGATGCCTGAAAGCTTCAACCCAGGCTCCAGAACACTGGCTTCTGCGCCATCCATTTCCTTGTAATCAACGCCGTAGATCCGGGCGTAGTACCGGGACATATCATCTGCATCAAAACTGGCTGGCGTTCGGTACAGGTGCAGCCAACCACCCTTCCGGTAAAACCGGCCGGCATTTGACTGCTCGGCAAGATCAAGATGCGCTTTGACCGCCTGTTGGCGCAACGGCATGATGGCCCGGCAATACGTCTCTGCCGCCTCGCCGTAGCTTGCCCGCACGTACTGCCGGATCCACGGGAGCATCTTCGCCAAGGTAAGCGGTCTGTACGAAAATGGTCCGCCAAGATTGAAGGATGACTTTAGGAACGCCACCGGGTTTTTCGGTAGACCTTGCGGGACGAATCCATTGTGCTGGACGACGCCTGCATTGCCTGCAGAAGCTTCGCCGCCCGGATGCTTCCGATCGATCAAAGCGACATCCAAGCCAAGGCGGCGCAAATGCGCTGCGGTCGAAACACCGACAATTCCGGCTCCCAGAACCATCACATCAAATGTCTGCATCTGTTTCGAAGTTGTCATGGCCCACAGTCCGACGGCAGGACGCCATCGTGATTGGCAAGTCCGGTCAAGTTCCCTTAAAAGAACCGCAAGTCCCTGCCCACACGCGATTTTCAGGAGTTGATTTTAAATGATTCGGATGCTCGCGGTAGCTGTGGCATGGATCGGCCAGCATGGAACGGCCGCTTTGGCTGTGAGTATCTTCATCGGCATGGCGCTACCAGCCCTATCGGAACATCTGCGACCCTATCTCGGTGTTTCCGTCTTCAGCCTGCTTGTGCTGGCTTTCTTGAGGGTGGATATCGAAGCCATCAAACTGCGTTTGAAACGACCGACACTTCTCCTCACCGCACTCGTTTGGATGATGCTCGGTGTGCCGTTGATTGCTTTTGCGGCGGTTAAGTTGATTGGACCGGAAACGCTTGGACCTGAACTTGTGCTGGCCTTGTTTATCTCCACGGCCGCCCCGCCGGTTATGGCCGCGCCGGCCTTTATCTATCTCCTGGGCCTGAATGGAACGCTCAGCCTTGCGCTTTCCGTTGCGGCCCTGATCATTACGCCGCTTTCGGCACCTTTCATCGGCGAGTTGATGTTGGGGGACGCCTTGCCGCTGAGTATCGGTGGCTTGGCTGCGCAACTGTCATTTCTGCTTGTTGGGTCGTTTCTTACTGCAATGGTGATCCGCCGGATTGCCGGACAGGAACGAATTGCAAACGGTGCAAATATGATCAGCGGCTTGAATGTTCTCTTGCTTTTGATCTTTGCGATTGCTGCGATGGATGGCGTTGCGGCGAGTTTCGCGGACAAACCTGGCTTTACCCTCGGCTTGACCGCGATCACTTTCTGCCTCGCCTTTGCACAGATCGGTGTGACCCTGCTCCTGTTTTCGCCCGCAAGCCGAGAAGATGCCTATGCCATTGCGCACACTTGCGGCACGCGCAACATGGGGCTGATGGTTGCCGCCTTTGGCGGAACACTACCAGAGCTCACGTGGCTTTGGTTCGCAGTCGGACAATTCCCGATCTATATTTTGCCGATGGTCCTGAAACCGTTTGTCGGATGGTTTTGCGGACTAAAGCTCAAAACTGTGACGCCGCAGACCTGACAGACCTAAAACCCGGCGATACTCTCTTGAACAAATCGAAGGGAGACCGGTCATGCGTTTCTGCAAACTGCTCGTTGCTTATCTTGCGTTCATAACAGGCTCGATGTCGGCAGCCATTGCTGGCGATCAGGCCCGTTTGGACATTCTCGGCTACTCTGAAGATGGCCGTTACTTTGCCTTTGAGCAGTCAGGAATTCAGGACGGCTCCGGTTTTCCCTATTCAGAAATATTCGTGATCGATGTCCATGAGGACAAATGGGTGAGCCCGTCTCCGTTTCGCCGCCGCGATGAAATCGACGACAGCGACGGCTACAATCCTGTGGCGCTCCTGAAGGCTGCCCGGGCCGCCAACAGGGCCGCTGCAGACCCGCTTCTCAATTCCCTCGGTATTGACGGCCACGGACTGACAGTCGGCAGCAATCCGATCACGGAAATCTCCGCCAATCCTTTCAACATGAAGGTCAATCTGCGCCCAGTCGTCCCCCCAATCGATGAGCCGATGGAGATCCAATTGATGGAATTTCCCCTGCCCGACGACACGTGTGCCAGCTATGGCGCGGCCACCAAGGGGTTCCAGCTCAACACGATCTATGGCGGAGAAGCGCGCGTCCGGCATCTGGACAAAAGCCTCCCGAAAAGCCGCGGGTGCCCGATCGGCTACCGTATAGACACGGTCGTCAGCTATTTCCCGGAAGACAAGCCACCTGTCATCACGGTGATCGTTCACATGGCAACCCACGGCTTTGAAGGGCCTGACGGCCGGTTTCTCGCCATCTCCGGACGGCTGTGAACAGTTTAACCGATTAGGAGCGAGCTCTTTGACTTGCCGGTCTGCCGGACACGTGGTAGCGCGGCGCCAACAGTCTATGACCGGCGTTGCCGCCGCCCGCAGGAGATCCGTAAATGCCGCGCGAGATTATTATTGCACCGTCCGTCCTTGCCTCTGACTTTTCCAAGCTCGGCCAGGAAGTCCGCGATGTTGTCGAGGCGGGAGCAGACTGGATCCACCTTGATGTGATGGACGGCCATTTCGTTCCCAACATCACTTTCGGCCCGGATGTCATTGCCAAGATGCGCCCGCACACAGACAAGGTGTTCGACACGCATTTGATGATTGAACCTTGCGATCCGTACCTGGAAGCCTTTGCCAAAGCCGGGTCGGACATCATCACCGTGCACGCAGAAGCAACCACCCACCTTGACCGGTCGCTGCAGGCCATTCGCGCGCTCGGCAAAAAGGCCGGTGTGTCGCTGAACCCGGCAACGCCGGAAAGCGTTTTGGAGTACGTGCTCGACCGGCTCGACCTCATCCTTGTGATGACGGTGAACCCGGGCTTCGGCGGTCAGAAGTTCATTGAGGCAATGGTGGAAAAGACAGCCCGGATCAAACAAATGATCGGTGACCGGCCAATCGATCTGGAGATCGATGGCGGTGTCACGCCCGAGACCGCTCCGCTGGTTGCAGCAGCAGGTGCCAACGTCCTCGTTGCCGGATCCGCCGTTTTCAAGGGCGGTACAGTCGACGCCTACAAGTCCAACATCGATGCAATCCGGACTGCGGCTGCGAACGCCTAACAGAAGCAAAAACTCTTCGCCAAACACCTTTTGATCCGGCTGTCCCTTCGGCTAAGCTGAAGTGCAAAGTCTGGGGGGTGTCGTTTGGCACATATGCAACGCAACATTGGCCTGCTTGGCCTCACGTTTGTCGCGATCAGCGGCATTCTTGGGTCAGGCTGGCTGTTTGTTCCGATGATCGCCGCGCAATCTGCCGGTCCGGCCTCGCTGATTGCCTGGTTGATCGGCGGCGTTGCCATGCTGTTGATTGCGATCACATTTGCGGAAATCTCAACAATTCTGCCGGTCGCTGGCGGCATCGGGCGGGTGCCTCAGTTTTCTCATGGAACAGTCGTCTCGATGGCCATGGGATGGACCGCTTGGGTTGGTTACAACACGGCAGCCACCATCGAGGTCGAGGCCATCCTTCGGTATTCCAAGACGTTGGCCCCCTGGCTCTATTTGAACGACAACGAGCTTAGCACCGGAGGGCTCGCAGTCGCTCTGGTGCTCCTGGCCGTTTTCACCGTGATCAACGCATTTGGCGTCAAGCTCTTTGCCCGGATCAACACGGCATTGACCTGGCTGAAAATCCTCGTGCCGGTTCTCCTGGCGGTCGTGATCATCAGTCTCAGCTTCAAACCGTCCAACTTCACGAACCATGGCGGCTTTGCACCGGAGGGTTTGAAGGGCATCCTCGCCGCCATCTCTTCCGGCGGCGTGATTTTCTCGCTCCTTGGCTTCCGGCATGTCATCGACTTGGCCGGTGAGGCAAAAAATCCGAAGGTCAATATCCCGCTCGCCCTGATCCTGAGCCTTTTGATCTGCTTGTTTGTCTATGGCGGACTACAGATTGCCTTCCTTGGCGCATTGGATGCAGCTCAGTTGCAAAATGGCTGGTCAGGACTTCATTTCGGCGGCGACCTCGGCCCACTCGCGGCACTGGCCACAGCCGTTGGCGCACTTTGGGTCGTCAGCCTGCTGGACACCACAGCCAGGATTTCCAGTTTCGCCTCCGGCCTCGTTTCGGTGGGCTCCAACGCCCGGCTGGGACTTGCTATGGCTCAGAACGGGCTGTTCCCGAAATTCATGGAAACGTTGTCGGACAAGGGCGTGCCGCTGTTTTCGTTGCTCGTCAATTTTGCGGTCGCAGCGCTCTTTTTCTTTGCGCTCCCCTTCGACGAGGTGCTTGCACTAAACACCTCGACCATCGTTCTGTCTTTCATTGTCGGACCGATCGCTGTGGTCGCCTTGAGAAAGCTGCTTCCTGATGCGCCCCGTGCCTTCACCTTGCCTGCCGCGCCAGTTCTTGGCTGTCTGGCCTTTGTCGTTGCAACGCTGATCATCTACTGGACCGGCTGGCATACCATGCTTCATTTGGGGCTCAGCCTTGCGGCAGGATTTGTGCTTCTGATGATCCGCGGATATCAAATCGGTTACGCCAACCTCGATTGGCGGGAGGCATCCTGGCTGGTGCCCTATCTCATCGGGATTGTTGTATTTTCTTATCTGGGTTCCTTTGGGGGCGGATCTGGAATTTTGCCGCTCGGCCCGGACATTCTTCTGATCGCAGGGTTCGCAACGGTGATCTATATCGGAGCCATTCACCTGAGACTGCCGCAAGAAAAATTCGCCCGCTACATGGCGCAGGAGAAGATCGAAGAGTTGGCTGAATACGGCACCCTGGAAGACGACATCTATGAAGGGCCGTTTCGAAAAACAGGACGCGAATGACTGCATTCCGCGAGAGAGACCTAGGGTTTTGGTCTCCCGGACAAAGCGGCAGTGAGCCGTGCATCCTCTAGATAGGGGTCATGGCCGAAGCGGATTGCGCCTTGATGCTGCAGCCAGACGGACTGGTGCGTTGCAACGGCCATCAGGCCCGACCGGGCGGGAAAGGTAATCGTATCCCCCCGTGCGAGCCGATTTTCGATTCCCTCGGCGGGAAACACCCTCGGCTCGATCACCTGCTCCAGCAACGCCAACCCATCGACAATTCCAAACGCATTGGCCGGAAGATAGGGGTTGCAGAACACACCGTCTTCCGGGGCAGAATCCAGATGGAACAACGCCAGTTTCTGTTCTTGCCGGAGCCGGAATGCGTAGCTTCCGAGAGGATTTTCGTCTGAAGCTGGCAGATAAAGATTGAACTCATCTTTGAAACGGTTGATGGCGCGCGGCGTTGCCTGTCCCCAAGGGAGCGAACTGAGCGGCACATCCGCCCCTCTCCGTCTCAAATAGTACCCAACACCCTCAACCTCCGCCGGATCGTCCTTCAACCGCGGCAGCAATTCATTTCCAAGAAACTCCAGCGGAACCTGCCAGGTTGGATGAAAGGTCACAGCTTCAATGGCTGTCGCCGTATTCGCGTGGTTTCGGTCCGGGCAGTTGGCAAAAGCCTGACCTTCCATCACCACACGCCCCGACTCAGAGAATACAAACTGGTTCTCGCCCTTGTTGATGAACAGCTTGACCCGGGAATACTCCGGCGGGATCCAGCGAATGCGCTCCATGGCGTTGCTGACCTGTTCGATCCGGCGCTCAATGGGAATGTTCAGCGCGCGGACAAGCCGGGGTGTCACCTCGCTGGAAACAGGAAGAACGTATCTGTGTTTGGATTGGGCGACCGCAAATGCAAGCCGCTTGTCGAAAAGCTCTCCACCTGTACTTTCGCCGACAAGACCGTCTTCGAACATCCGGCGCCGCAGATCAGGCACCTGATCACTCTGTGTGCCCGGCGACAGCGTTTCTTTAATATCCAAATATGTAAAACCGCCGTCATCCCTAACTGAGTACAGCCGCTCAAGGTGGGTCTTCAGCAAGCGATAGGTATCGTCCTGCGGTTCCCAAATCGACACGAAATCCGGCAGTTGGGGCGCGGCCGCGAGCCGCTTCAAGGCATCTGTCCCGTTGATTGTGTGGACGGGCATGTAGGCGTCAGGATAGAGCACCCGAGGCGTTACCCGGCCAGCCCGGAGGTCATTGGCAAAGTCAAGAAAATGGCCTGTGAACAGGAGCTCAATCCATGCAATCTCTGAAGGGTTGAGGCCTTCGTCAACGGACTTGAGTTCGGCTTCCAGATAGGCACGCGGATAGTCTTCCGGACGAATACCGTGGAGATGCGCATTTCTAAGGAGATCCAAGAAGGCCGCGGCCCTGTCCGTTCCAAGCCATAAGAGAGACGCATCTTCAGACCCGTAATAAGCGCTGATTTCCCGTCGGCGTTTTTCAACGATGAGAGACAAGCGTTCCGGCGTGTTCAAAACCCGCTGAACATCTTCCAATCCCCCGTTCGCCAACGTTGGGCCGGAAATCACACTCATCCAAACAATGAAAACCGCCAAGAAACCGATTGGCAGACCTGCGCTCCGTGTAAGCACCAAAACCGGCCTCCCTTTCCGTCTCCGCGTACACCTTCCTCACAGTATTTCTGGCGGACACACAAAGAATCAAGCGATCGCGCGTCGTTTTAGCTGTATCGGCGGCTGACAGCCGAGCCGGCGACAGGTTGGGTGAGCCGCTCCATCAAGCCTTCCGGGTAGAGTTCGATCTGTTTGGCCTTCAATTCTGCAACCGACATCCATCTGGCAATACACTCGGTTTCGTCATGCTCCAGAAAAGGGATGGCATCTTGCCGGTAGAAGCGCCCATCTGAAAAATGCGCGTGGCACAAGAAAACGATCTCATGGCCGGTTTGGCCGTAGTGTTCGTAGATGTTTTCAAGGACAAAGTGGTCAGTGCCCAGAGATATCCGCGCACCGAGTTCTTCCAAAAACTCCCGCTGCAACGTATCGCGCCAAGCTTCACCGAATTCAACAGTTCCGCCCAAGGGGCGCATGCCCTTTACATTGCCATGATCGTCATAGATCTCGGTCAGGAGCAGAGCGTCATCTTGCCAGATGAGCGCCAGGGCTTTGACAGTGATGAAATTGGCGGGTCGCCAGATGGTCATGAAGGCCTCCGACACCAGAAATGGTTGAGTTGCGCGATAATCAGTCATATTCCCCGGCCCGCTGCAAGCAAAAACGGCGGCTTTCCATTGAAGGGCCGGGCGCGCTCTGCTATCCCGCAGCCAACACTTCCCAAGACGAGGACTGAACCTGCGATGATCCCGCGCTATTCCCGCCAAGACATGGTCGATATCTGGTCTCCGGAGTCGAAATTCCGCATCTGGTTCGAGATCGAGGCGCATGCCTGCGATGCGTTGGCGGAGCTCGGCGTGATCCCGGAAGACGCTGCCAAGACGATCTGGGAAAAAGGCGGAAGCGCCACCTTCGACATCGACCGCATCGACGAGATCGAGCGGGAGACAAAGCATGACGTCATTGCCTTCCTGACCCATCTTGCAGAGATCGTCGGACCAGATGCCCGCTTCGTGCACCAAGGCATGACCTCGTCCGATGTTCTGGACACCTGCTTCAACATCCAGCTGGTCAAGGCAACCGATCTTCTTTTGAAGGACATGGACGAGCTGCTGGCGGCCATCAAGCGCCGGGCATTTGAGCACAAAGACACGGTCACCATCGGCCGGTCGCACGGCATCCACGCCGAACCGGTCACTTTCGGCCTGAAAATGGCTCAAGCTTATGCGGAGTTCGACCGCTGCAAGGCGCGCCTTCTGAATGCACGCGAAGAAATCGCCACCGGCGCGATCTCGGGCGCTGTCGGCACCTTCGCCAATATCGATCCGCGCGTGGAAGAACACGTTGCCAAGTCCCTCGGCCTGAAACCGGAACCGGTTTCCACCCAGGTGATCCCGCGGGACCGGCACGCCATGTATTTCGCAACACTCGGGGTTATCGCGTCCTCCATCGAGCGCCTTGCCACCGAAATCCGCCACCTGCAGCGCACGGAAGTCCTGGAAGCGGAGGAGTTCTTCTCCAAAGGCCAGAAAGGCTCCTCGGCCATGCCGCACAAGCGGAATCCGGTGCTGACGGAAAACCTGACCGGTCTGGCCCGGCTGGTGCGCATGTCGGCGGTTCCAGCGATGGAAAACGTTGCGCTGTGGCATGAGCGAGACATTTCCCATTCCTCCGTCGAGCGCATGATCGGCCCGGACACGACCGTGACCCTTGATTTTGCCCTCGCCCGCCTGACCGGCGTTGTCGACAAGCTGGTGGTCTATCCGGAGCGCATGGTCGGCAACATGGACCGCCTTGGCGGCTTGGTGCACTCCCAGCGCATCCTGCTCGCGCTGACCCAGGCCGGCTCGTCCCGCGAAGATGCCTACCGCCTGGTTCAGCGCAATGCCATGAAGGTCTGGGACAGCTACCAGGTTTCGGGCGATGCGAAGGTCGATTTCCTCACCGAGCTTTTGAACGATGACGATGTCCGCAAGTATCTCTCAGAGGACGAAATCCGCGACCGTTTCGATCTTGGCTATCACACCAAGAACGTCGACGTGATTTTTGAGCGGGTGTTCGGGGAGAGCTGACCGCACGACCCTGTGCCGCCCCTGCGTAGGCAGGGGCTCGGGACCTTCAAACGGCTGTCAGGGCTCCTGCATATCTTTCCGGGTTACTGGATCCCTGCCTCCGCAGGGATGGCAGAATGTAAATGAGGCAATCATTCATGAAAATTGCGGTTGTTTCGGACATTCACGGCAATGTACTGGCACTGGAAGCGGTGCTGGCGGATCTTACCGGCGAAGCTCCTGATGTCGTCGTCAATCTTGGCGATTGCGTCTCTGGTCCTCTGTGGCCGGAGGAGACGGCTGCGATCCTGCGGGACAGCAAGTGGCCAACGGTGCGCGGCAATCATGATCGGATCGTCCTTGAAAATCCGATTGAAAAGATGGGCCCCACGGACGCCTTTACAGCCGAACGGCTGTCCCGCCAGAGCCGTGACTGGCTGAAGACCTCTGAACCGACCATCCGGTTGAGTGATGACGTTTTCCTTTGCCATGGCACTCCGGACAATGACGACCGGTATTTGACCGAAAAGGTGGAGGGCCCCAAAGGCCATCTGCCGGATGAAGAAACGCTGATTGCTGAGCTCAAGGGCGAAACATCCCCGATCATTTGCTGCGGTCACACGCATATTCCGCGGGTCATTCATCTTCATGAGACGAGGCAGACGATCCTCAACCCCGGCAGCGTCGGCTTGCCGTCTTATGAAGATGATCACCCGAACCGCCACACAATGGAAGTTGGCAGCCCGCACGCGCGGTATGCGCTGATGACCAAAGGTGCATCCGGATGGAGTTTTCAGGAAAAGATCCTGCCTTACGACTGGGAAGCTGCGGCACTAGAAGCGGAAAAGAACAAGCGCCCAGGCTGGGGGCGCTCATTGCGCTGTGGCTTTTACGGGCCTTTGTCGTAGGGTTTTAATCGCTCGACGCGCCATAGCCCTTCGGGTTTTTGCAGGCCCAGTTCCAGGTGTCGGAGCACATGTCCTCAAGGCCGCGTTCAGCGGTCCAGTTGAGCTTGTCCGCCGCTTTGTTTGTGTCGGCATAAACCTCGGCGACGTCCCCGGGACGCCTCGGAGCGATTGTATAAGGGATCGCCTGGTTTGACGCCCGTTCAAAGGCTTTCACCATCTCCAGAACGCTGTAGCCGGTTCCGGTCCCCAGATTGACGGTAAAGCTGTTGTCCGTGTCTGTGAGCGAAGACAGGGCCTCATAGGCGCGCAGGTGCCCTTCCACCAGATCGACCACGTGGATGTAATCGCGGACACCGGTGCCATCGCGAGTGTCATAGTCGTTGCCAAAGACCGAGAGTTTGTCGCGTCGACCGCTGGCGACTTGCGAGACAAACGGCATCAGGTTGTTCGGAATCCCTTGCGGGTCTTCACCGATCAGGCCGCTTTTGTGAGCGCCGACCGGATTGAAATAGCGCAAGATGCCGAAGCGCCATTGCGGGTCACTCGCAGAGACATCGCCCAGAATTTCCTCAATCATCAGCTTTGTGCGGCCATAAGGGTTGGTGGCGCTGAGCGGATGATCTTCCGTCAAGGGCAAGAACTTAGGCTCGCCATAAACTGTGGCCGAAGAGGAGAAAATGAGCTGGCGCACATTGCACGCCTCCATCGCGGCCAAGAGCTCGAGGGATCCGGTGATGTTGTTGGCATAATAGCTGAGCGGAACCTTTGTGGACTCACCAACCGCTTTCAACCCGGCAAAGTGAATAACGCCTGTGCAGTTGTACGTCCTCAATACTCGTTCAAGCGTGGCACGGTTTCGGATGTCGCCCTCTTCATGGGCAACTTCCTTGCCCGTAATCGCGGTAATCCGTTTGAGGCTTTCCGGGCTGGAGTTAGAAAAGTTGTCGAGCACGACGACATCGTGACCTGCTTCCAGGAAGGTCACGCAGCAGTGGGATCCGATGTAGCCTGCGCCACCGGTGATCAGGATCGTCATGTCACTGTTGCCTTTCCCGCGTGCCGAACGCCTATAATGCCAACGACATATTTGCTGATAAGACCTTCACGTTTCCTTACGCGCCCCAACGCCCATCATGGCAAGAGCGCCAGATCGCTCACCGCGATGAAATGCGGATTGCGCAGATCGTCTTTAGTCGCGCCCTCGGCAAGCCTGTAAACGAAGTCCCCACCGGTTTCTGCAAGCACCACATGGCCGCCAGCGGCCCGGACCACCGCATCGCCGGCCGCAATGTCCCACTGCATGGTCGGTGCCATGCGCGGATAGAGATCCGCCCGTCCCGCAGCAACCCAGCACAGCTTCAACGACGAGCCGACACAGACCTTCTCGGCAACATTCAGCTTTGCGATCAGCGCTTCGGTTTCTTCAGACAAATGCGAGCGGCTTGCCAGAACACTCAAGCCCGCTTCCGGCGGCTTTCGAACAGAGATTTTTCCAACATCAACGATTTCACCACCTGAAACCTGCCCCTGAAAGGCACCCTGCGCTTCGCCACCCGGCAAGGCGCCTCCCCAGTAGATCTCTTTCAGCGCGGGCGCATAAACCACGCCAAAAAGTGGCGTTCCCTCATAGATCAGCGCGATATTGACCGTGAACTCACCGTTGCGCTTTACGAATTCCTTGGTGCCATCCAGAGGATCAACAAGGAAATACCGAGCACCGCCCTCCGGCAGCTGCCCGGCTTCGACGGATTCTTCGGCCACCACAGGCACATCCGGAAAGTGTTTTGCGAGGCCATTTAGGATGACGTCTTCTGCCGCCTGATCGGCGACGGTGACCGGCGAGCCATCCCCCTTGACCGATGCGCTGAAGTCTTCGGCATAGACCTTCAGGATCTCAGCCCCGGCAGCCACTGCCAAGTTCAAGAGTGATTCCACCTGGCCATCTGCCGTCCCGGTCATTTGCTTGAGTTCGCTCATCGTTGCGCCGTGTTGAGTGAAAGATGGCGCTCTTGTGGAACAGCTTTGTCTCCGGCGCAAGACCACAGATCCTCGCGACACGTTCTACGAGATCCACGCCTCGTTGCCCCCGCTAAGATCGTCCCGGACGCAGCAGAACGGAGAGCCGGGACGACAACATGGACGTCGCTTGAAAGCGCAGCTGTCTCAGGGCGTCGTGGCGCCATGAGGTGTGACTGCCGAGGTCACATTCGCGCCTGCTTATTTCAGCCATTTGATCCATGTCGTGGACCGCTTCCAAAGTGGGCTGGCAGACTGTCATAAATTGCAGTGCGGTTGGGATCAGCAATAGAGGGGCTTGAGGATCAATCGATGCACGAAATGTCGTTATGCGAAAACATACTCGGGATATTGCTAGACGAAGCGGCCAGCCAGAACTTCTCTAAGGTTGACCGAGTTTGCCTGGAAGTCGGCCCCCTGTCGGGAGTGGAGCCGGAGGCCTTGCGGTTCGGCTTTGACGTGGTGACCCGGGGCAGCCTTGCGGACGGTGCGCAGCTGGACATCTTCGAGCCGGAAGCGACCGCGACTTGCGCTGCGTGCGGCACGACTGCTGTCATTCAAGACCGTTTCGATCCCTGCCCGTCCTGCGGCTCGCATCTGCTCAAGATCAAGACCGGTGAAGAACTGCGGATCAAGGAACTGGAGGTCTCGTAATGTGTACGGTTTGCGGCTGCGGGAGCGGTGAAACCCGGATCGAAGAAGGCGCGAAACATTCACATGGGCATCATGCTCACCATCATAATGGCACGGGCGATGCCGGAGCCTCGGTCCCCGGAATGAGCCAATCCCGCCTGATCCAGCTGGAACAGGATATCCTGTCGAAGAACAACAGCTACGCGGACGCCAATCGCCGGTATTTTGCAGAGCACGGCATGTTCGCTCTAAACCTTGTCTCAAGCCCCGGCTCGGGCAAAACCTCGCTTCTGGTGGAGACGCTCAAAAGACTCGGCAAGACCCATGCCTGCTATGTGATCGAAGGCGACCAGCAAACCACCAATGATGCCGACCGGATCCGCGAGACCGGCGTCCCCGCCCTTCAGATCAACACCGGTAAGGGCTGTCACCTGGATGGTCACATGATCGGTCATGCGTTGGAACGGCTTGCCCCGAAAGACGGCGCATATGTCTTCATAGAAAACGTTGGAAACCTTGTCTGCCCGGCGGCGTTCGATCTTGGCGAGGCCCACAAGGTCGCTATCCTGTCGGTGACCGAGGGCGCGGACAAACCGCTGAAGTATCCGGACATGTTTGCCGCAGCTGACGTCATGCTCCTGAATAAGACGGACCTCCTGCCCTACGTCGATTTCGATGTCGAAATCGCCACGGCAAACGCTCGGAAAATCAATCCGGACATCAAGGTGCTCACTGTCTCCGCGCAGTCCGGAGACGGTCTTGAGGACTGGGTCGACTGGATCGGCACCGCCCGGGCTGAGCTGTTCGCCGGATGCTCCGCAACAGATGCTGCGGAATAGGAGCCGCCAATGTGTCTCGCAATCCCTGCCAAGATCACGGAACTTGACGGCGACGACATGGCCGTCGTTGCGCTTGAAGGCATCAAGAAACGGATTTCGACCGCGCTGGTCGAGGATCTCGCCGTTGGCGACTACGTTCTGGTTCATGTCGGCTATGCGCTGCACAAGGTCAGCCCGGACGAAGCGGCCCGCACGCTTCAGCTGATGGCCGAGGCCGGTGTGCTTCAGGAAGAACTCGACGAGATGACAGGAGCGGACCAGTGAAATACGTCTCCGAATTCCGCGACAAGGATCTCGCGAAATCCGTTTCCGCTGCCATCCGGCGCGAGGCTGATCCCGGCCGGACCTACAATTTCATGGAGTTTTGCGGTGGTCACACCCATGCAATCTTCCGCTATGGCGTTCAGGACCTGATGCCGGACAACGTGGCCTATGTACATGGCCCCGGCTGCCCGGTCTGCGTGCTGCCGGTGCGCCGGTTGGACGATACCGTGGAAATCGCCGAACGGCACAATGCGATCCTGTGCACCTATGGCGACATGATGCGGGTGCCGGGCACGAAACAGCGCAGCCTGATCCGCGCCAAGGCAGACGGTGCGGATATTCGCATGGTCTATTCCACGCTGGATGCCCTGAAGATTGCCCGCGACAATCCGGACCGTGAAGTGGTCTTCTTTGCCATCGGCTTTGAAACCACGACACCGCCGACTGCCGTTGCGATCAAACAGGCCAAAAAGGAAGACCTCAGTAATTTCTCTGTCTTCTGCAATCACGTTCTGACGCCCCCCGCGATTGCCCATATCCTGCAGTCACCGGATGTTCAGGACCTTGGCACCGTGGAGATTGACGGGTTCCTGGGCCCCTCCCATGTCAGCTCGGTGATCGGATCAAAGCCCTATGAGCCCGCCGCGGAGATTTTCGGCAAACCGGTGGTGATCGCGGGCTTTGAACCCCTGGACGTTATGCAATCGACCCTGATGCTGATCCGCCAGATCAACGAGGGCCGCTTCGAGGTCGAGAACGAATATACGCGCGTCGTGACCCGTGAGGGCAATCTCAAGGCTCAGGCGCTGGTCGAAGAGGTGTTTGACGTGCGCGACGCGTTCGAATGGCGCGGGCTCGGCACAGTTGCCAAGAGCGCCTTGAAGATCCGGGAGGCCTTTGCAGCCTTCGATACCGAACGGCGGTTCGAGATAACACCCAAACAGTCGCGCGAAGTGAAGTCCTGCGAGTGTCCCGCCATCTTGCGCGGCGTAAAAAAACCGACCGACTGCAAGCTCTTCGGCACGGTCTGCACGCCTGACACGCCGATGGGGTCCTGCATGGTGTCGTCGGAAGGCGCCTGCGCGGCCTACTGGACCTATGGCCGTTTCCGCACCAAGGCGGCCCGGCCGCAAAAAGAGGCTGCGGCATGAATATTCAGAATCCGAAATTGTCCGCGCGCACCGGCAGCATCGACATGGCCCATGGCGGCGGCGGCCGCGCAACGGCAGAGCTGATCTCGAATCTCTTTCAACGCCATCTGACCAATCCGATCCTGGATCAGGGAAATGACGCGGCCTTGCTGCCTCCAGCGGCCGGGCGGCTTGTCATGTCGACGGACGGTCATGTCATCTCGCCGATCTTCTTCCCCGGTGGCGACATCGGGTCGCTCGCCGTTCACGGCACCTTGAATGACGTCGCCATGGCGGGCGCCAAACCACTTTATCTCACCGCAGGTTTTATCCTGGAGGAAGGCTTTCCGCTCGCCGATCTGGAACGGATCGTTATCTCCATGGCGCGGGCCGCAGAGGCGGCAGGCGTTCCGATCGTCACCGGAGATACCAAGGTCGTCGAAATGGGCAAGGGCGACGGTATCTTCATCACCACGACCGGCCTGGGGGTTGTGCCGGGCGGCGTTCATGTCTCGGTCGAGCGCGCGGAGCCCGGCCAGGCGATCCTCCTGTCCGGCTCCTTAGGTGATCACGGTGTTGCCATCCTTTCCAAGCGGGAGAACCTTGAATTCGAAACGGAAATCCGCTCCGACAGCGCCGCGCTGCACACACTTGTCGCCGGTATGATGTCAGCAGCACCCGGGATTGCGGTCCTTCGCGATCCGACCCGCGGCGGTCTGGCGGCAACCTTGAACGAGATCGCCCGCACCGCCAAGGTCGGCATCCATCTGGAAGAAAACGCAATTCCGATAAAGGCGGATGTGAAAGCCGCGTGCGAACTGCTCGGGCTTGATCCGCTTTATGTCGCCAATGAGGGCAAGCTGGTGTGTTTTTGCGAGCCTGGCGATGCTGATGCGGTACTGGCAGCCATGAGAGCACATCCCCTTGGCCGGGATGCGGCCTTGATCGGAACGGTCACCGAGGACGATGCCCATCTGGTGGAGATGGAAACGGAGATCGGCGGCGTGCGTGTGGTCGATTGGCTTGCGGGCGAACAGCTGCCCCGGATCTGCTGACAGGCCGGCTGATGATCGTGACCGCAACACATGTCCGGATCAAGGGCCTCGTGCAGGGCGTCGGCTTCCGGCCCTTCGTCTGGCATCTGGCACGGGAAGAAGGCCTGACAGGCCATGTTCTCAATGATGCCGACGGTGTACGCGCGGAAATCTTCGGTCCAGCTGCCCGGCAACAAAGGTTTTTGGAGCGGCTCCGATGCGAAGCGCCGCCGCTTTCTGAAATAGTGAGCGTCGAAACAGCAGTTCTTGCGGAGCCTTTGGGTGTACCGCCACAAGACTTTCAGATTGTCGAGAGCGTCGCGGGGCCGGTCACCACCGGCATTGTCCCGGATGCGGCCACCTGCCCTGCCTGCCTTGCCGACATCTTTGATCCGGCCAACCGGCGCCACGGCTATGCCTTTACCAATTGCACCCACTGCGGGCCGCGCCTCTCCATCGTGACATCCATTCCCTATGACCGGGCCAGCACCTCGATGGCCGCGTTCAAAATGTGCCCGGAATGCCAGAGCGAATATGACGATCCGGCGGACCGGCGCTTCCATGCGCAGCCCAACGCCTGCCCGGCCTGCGGCCCGCAGCTCTGGGCAGAAGCAAAAGGAACGCGAATTGAAACGGCCGACCCGATCCACTGGGCAGCATCCCGACTGGCGGCAGGTGAGATCATTGCCCTGAAGGGCCTTGGCGGGTTTCATCTGGCCGTTGATGCCACGAATGATGCGGCCGTTGCCCGGCTTCGGGAGAAGAAAAACCGGCCGGACAAGCCGCTTGCCGTGATGGTGCGCGATTTGGTGCAGGCACGGACAATCTGCCATGTCAACGACAGGGAAGCAGCGCTGTTGGAGGACCGCACTGCCCCCATTGTCTTACTGAGGTTGCGACCACAGTCCGGAGAGACGCCTGCCCTTTCCGGACACGTTGCGCCAGGCCTTGATCAATGCGGCCTCATGCTGCCGGCAACGCCGCTGCATCATCTCCTGATGGCAGCGGTTCCGGGCCCGCTTGTCATGACCTCCGGCAACCGCTCGGAAGATCCGCAAGTCACGACCAACGAGGATGCGAGACGCAATCTTGGGCGGATTGCCGACGGTTTCCTCATGCATGACCGGGAGATCGTCAACCGGCTGGATGACAGTGTGATGCGGGCGGATCGAGGCGGCCCCGTCAACTTGCGCCGGGCCAGAGGTTATGCTCCTTCACCATTGGCCTTGCACAACGGCTTTCAGCCGCGCGCCTCCGTGCTTGCCATGGGCGGTGAACTCAAATCAACGTTCTGCCAGCTGAGGCAGGCAAGCGCCGTCGTATCCCAGCACATGGGCGATCTGGAGAGCAGGCCGGTTCTAGAGGACTATGAAAAGACCCTAACCCTCTACCAGCACCTGTATGATTTTGAACCGGACCGCATCGCGGTCGATCTCCATCAAGATTATGTTTCAACACAGGCCGGACGGCGGCTGGCGGCAGACCTTCACATTCCGCTGATCGAGGTCCAGCATCATCATGCGCACCTTGCCGCTTGCATGGCTGAACACGGCTTGCCCCCGTGCAGCGATCCGGTGCTCGGTATTGTTCTGGACGGCTCCGGTCTTGGCAGTGATGGCACGATCTGGGGCGGAGAATTTCTTGTTGGCGGTTATGAGGGCTTTGAGCGGGCTGGTCATTTTCTTCCCGTTGCCCTGCCGGGCGGGGCGGCCGCCGTGCGCGAGCCCTGGCGCAATCTGGTGGCCCATCTGCGGGCGGCCTTTGGAGCGGACTGGTTCCATTCGAGTGCCAACTCGTCCCTCCGGCCCATCTTCCCCGGCAAGACTATGGACGTGATCGAACACATGATCGACAGCGGCCTCAACACGCCAATGGCCTCTTCTGCCGGACGACTGTTCGACGCTGTTGCCGCAGCCCTTGGGATCTGCGCCACGCGCCAATCCTATGAAGGCCAGACCGGCGCGTTATTGGAGACTCTTGCCCGGCCTTATCTAAAAGGCGCTACCGCCTACCCGGTTGACATTTCAAGCGGCGCGCCGGGGATCTTGTCCTGGGAGGTGATGTGGGACGCTTTGTTGAGCGACCTTGGGCGCGGAACCGCTCCCGGTTTGATCGCAGCCCGGTTTCATCTGGGGCTCATCAAGGCAATTAGCACCCTTGCAACGCGTCTTGCCGGGGACCGGAATATCAGGACAATCGCGCTCTCGGGCGGCGTCATGCAAAATGCGATCCTTGCCGATGAGCTTTGCGAACAACTTAAGGCACACGGGTTCGACGTTCTGGCTCCCGGAAAACTGCCCGCCAACGATGGCGGGCTGTCGCTTGGTCAGGCGGCGATCGCGGCGGTGACATAATCTCAAGCCGCGCTACGCACAATCACGCCGCAGCGTTAAACCGGCGCGACAGTTCCGCTATGTGGGCAGGGCTGACCTCACAACACCCGCCGACGATCGTGGCTCCGAGATCAATCCAGTCTGCCGCGTGACCCGCATAGACCTCAGGTGTCAGATCGGTGCGCGCGGCAAGCTTGGAAACGCTGCTGCCCTTCTTGAGAAATTCAGGTTTGATCGCCGTAAACCCGTTGGCATAGGCACCGGTCTTCAGGCCCGACTGTCCGAGAACGGCCATGCCCCTGGTCACCGCCTCCGGCACCGAACAATTGATCAAGACCGCCTCCGGTCCGAGTTTTTGGATAACTTCCACCACCTCGCCCAGAGGCTCGCCGGACCGAAGGGCAACGCCGTCCTGATCATCGACTGTCAAAGCTATCCAGACCGGTTTGTCGTGCCTGAGGGCAGCTGTCAGGGAGGCGCGCGCTTGTTCGACAGAGGCGATCGTCTCAATCAGGAAGACGTCGACGTAATCCTTCTGAACCCGGCAGATTTCGTCATAAAGATCGATCGATTGGTCTTCCGGAGGCGCCCCATCATGGCTGTACGACCAGCCAAGGGGACCAAGACAACCGGCCACAAGACCGCTGCCATGCGCATCCCGCGACTGACAGGCAAGGTCGCAGGCAAGGTGATGAAGCCGCTCGAACTGATCATCCAGCCCATTGGGCCGCAGCCGGTCGCGGTGAAGCGTGTAACTGTTGACGGCCGCGACGTGTGCACCGGCAGCGAAGAAGTCGTCATGAATGGCGCGGACGAGATCTGGCCGCTCCATCATCAGCTCACAGGACCAAAGCCCGCTCGGCACCCGCCCGCTGCGGTGAACCAGTTCCTGCCCCATGCCGCCGTCCAGGATCGTGATGTTGCTCATTCTTGTCCGTTTCCAAAATGCCCTGGCCGAAAACCTGCGTTTTTCGGGTTTTGTTGTTCGTCGTTCGAATGCACGTGCGGCAAAATCGATTTGGGCGCAGTAACTCCCAGCCTAGCTACAGGCGAAGTCTTACGCAGTAAGACATGGATTGGATCGGTATTATCAGCTTCTACTGCTGAGAGGTCACCTCTGGCTCAAGGCACCCAACAAGCCAAATATTTAGAAGCGGTACCCGCTCCAAAGAGCAAGAGGGTTGGGGTTCGGATCACACGTTAACGACAAGAGCGCAATTGGTTTGCAAATCCACTTATCGACTCCTTCTTCCTCAATCCTTTTTGCTCGATAACGATTTGATCAAGAGTGTCAAAATCGGAGTCAGCAGAGCTGTGATTGCACCGTCCAGCGGATTCTTTGAAAATGAGACGAGGTTCGCTTTAAGGGCATAGAGTTCGCTCCGCAACTCCTCGAATTCGTCCTGAATATCTTCGGCCTTGGCCTCGAGCTCCTCTAGTCCGGAATCCCGTACTTCCCGCGCCAGGTCGAGCTCTGGGCCCGTGGTGAGCCGGGATCCCCAGACCATAAGAAGAGCTGCGATCAAGAAATCGGCTATCGCCACACCGAGAGCCGCATAGACCGGTCCCCAAATCTCCGCCAGAGCGAAAAAACCTGCTACATTGAGCATTCCGAGACCAAAAACAAAGATCAGGCCGGCAAAGGCTGTCGCTCCAATCTTCTTGGCAGCCACACTGAGTTTGGCTTCGATGATGAGCAGTTCCGCGCGCCAGACGATGCGCATCGTCCTTACTATACTATCCATGGATACCTCCTAACGGCGAAGCAGCGCACCAACAACAATTCCTAAGGCGAAGGCGCCAAGAACCATCGTGACAGGTCGTTCTCGGATTTCGCTCTCAGCTTCATCCACCAGACCGGATAGTTTGTCTGCCAAGTCATCAAGATCGTTTTTGGCGACTGAATTCTCCCAGGCAGCAACCGCATCCGTCTGCGGGTTACCCGCATCCGGTACATCAGATTGCGTTTCCTGCTTCCCGTTGGCAGCCGATGTTCTATCCCGCCGGCGCCGGGACCGCCTTCCACCGGCATCAGACTTCAGCTTTAAGATCTCTTTTTGAAGATCACTCGAGGTACCCATGGAGCCAATTCCTTGAGAAAGGAAGTCAATGCTAGCTTGTTGCCCTGACATATTAAAGACTTAGCGGCAGAATATTTGCCTTGTCCGGGTGTCGTGTTCGGTCCTAACCTGAAACCGGGAAATCACGGGGGGAGATCGATCCGGATGGAAAGCACGACTTCAGCGGACGGCGCTCCAAGCGAGAAACACCGGTTTCAACTGTTTCTCATCGGTCTGACAGCTTTGGCCATAGGCGCCGCATTCCTGGGTCTTGTCTGGGACTACCTGGTCTCCCTTTTCATGGCCGCCATTTTCAGTGCCATGTCGGCGCCTCTTTACCGCTGGCTGTACAGGCACACTGGATCAAAAGCGGGCATTGCCGTCACCTTCACGCTTTTGATCCTCACCGTCGGCGTTTTGATCCCGCTGATTTCAATCTTTGTTCTGGGCGCGGATCAAGCGGCGAGCGTTGCAAAGAGCATCAGCGACTGGGTGGAAACGCTCGACCTGGATGCCATACAGAATCAGCTGCCAGCATGGATCCCCTTTAAAGTCGACTTTGCCGAACTCAGCAGGACCGTTGCAACCAAAGTTGGCGAGGCGGCGGGACAGATCGCAGACTTCTTTGTTGGCGCCCTCTCACAGGCCACCCGCGGGACGGTCGCGTTTTTTCTACATCTCTTCATCATGATCTACGCAATGGTTTTCTTTCTGCCGCAGAACGCCAACATGATCCATCAGCTTCTTGCCCATACCGGGCTCCCGAGCGATGTCCAGAAAACCTTGAGCGATCGTGTGATCTCTATCAGCCGCGCCACGATCAAGGGCACCTTCCTGATCGGCGTTGCGCAAGGATTTCTGGGTGGTCTCGGGTTTTGGGCAGCCGGCCTTCCGGGCGCGGCGTTCTGGGGCTGTGTGATGGCCGTGCTGTCTGTCATACCCGGCATCGGCCCGACGCTTGTCCTCATTCCGGGTGTCATCGTGCTCGCGGTGAACGAGCAGTATGTCGCGGCCATAGGGCTCGCGGCCTGGACCAGCTTGGCTGTGACCACCGTGGACAATCTGCTGCGCCCGCTTCTGGTTGGTCGCGATACCAAGATGCCGGATTTACTAGTTCTGGTCAGCACCTTCGGCGGCCTTGCCAGTTTTGGCGCGGTCGGTCTTGTGATCGGGCCGGTGATCGCCGGCCTTTTCATCACCATCTGGAGCGTTCTGGAAGAGTATCTTCAGGCTGGCGGGTTTGCCGACAAGCCTGCGATTGCAGATCTTGCAGAGACCCCGTCCGATCCGCCGGAAAAGAGCACCGTGCCGGCTGAAATCCAGGCACTGCGGGCAGAACTTGAAGAGCTCAAACGACAAAAAACCTGAAAACCATTTCTTGAAGTCAGCTGATTGGACCCCGCCAATGTCGAATGCGCTTTCCAGGATCAAGGACCTCAAGGCCCGCATGCAGCAATCCATCATCGGCCAAGAGGGTGTAATTGACCGGTTGATCATTGGACTGCTCGCCAACGGCAACCTGCTTGTCGAAGGCCTGCCGGGACTGGCAAAAACCCGTGCAATCAAGGCGATGGCGAAGAACCTGGAAGCCGATTTCAGCCGCATCCAGTTTACACCCGATCTCCTGCCCTCGGACGTCACCGGCACCGAGGTCTACCATCAGGCTGGCGGTGAAGGCACGTTTCGGTTCGAACAGGGTCCTGTCTTCGCCAACATCGTCCTGGCCGACGAGATCAACCGCGCCCCGGCCAAGGTGCAGGCAGCACTTCTGGAGGCCATGGAAGAGCGGCAGGTGACGGTTTCCGGGACGACCCACAAGATGGAACCGCTGTTCATGGTGATGGCGACGCAAAACCCGGTGGAACAAGAGGGCACCTATCCTCTGCCAGAAGCCCAGATGGACCGGTTTCTGATGCATGTCTTGATCGGCTATCCGCCAGTCGAGGACGAGGTAAAGGTCATTGAGCTGGTCCGGGGCGAAGAGCAAAAGGCGCTGGCAGCATCCGCGAAAAACGCGAAAGATGCTCACGAACCCGAAAAAAGCGATGAATATCCGGCGATACCTCAATCAGCCATCTTTGAAGCACGAGCTGAGATTGCCGGCATTCATGTCTCTGATGCGATTGCCAAATACGTGGCTGATCTCGTCTATGCGACCCGAACACCAGGGGCCTATTCAGATGAACTCGGCCGCTGGATTGAAATTGGGGCGAGCCCAAGAGCGTCAATTGCCTTGGACAAATGCGGCCGTACGCATGCCTGGCTCAATGGGCGCGATTATGTCGACCCGCTTGATGTTCAGGCGATCGCACCGGATGTCTTCCGCCACCGTCTTACCCTGTCATTTGAGGCAGAAGGCGACGGCGTCACTCCAGACAACGTGGTCGATGAGATAATCAAGACCGTCGCTCTGACGTAAGGTGCTGAAAAAGGAGCCCGGAGATGCGCGACCACGCGGCCAGAACCCGGACAGGTTTGACAGCCAAGCCAACGAAACCGCCCGGCACGGTGGACCCGCGCATTCATGTCACTCTCCCGCAACTCCGCGCCCTAGAAGGCCAGGCACGCGGTTTGCGCTTTCTGCCGCGCCAGCCGGCTGCGAGCGTTTTCAATGGCCGCCATGCTTCCCGCTTGCGCGGCCGGGGGCTCAACTTCGAAGAACTGCGTGATTATCTGCCCGGTGATGATCCACGCACGATTGACTGGAAGGTCACCGCGCGCTCCGGCAAGCCACATGTCCGGGTCTACAGCGAAGAGCGGGACCGCCCGGCCCTGATCCTTGTCGATCAGCGCATGTCCATGTTCTTCGGAACGCAACATGCCATGAAGTCGGTCATCGCAGCGGAAACGGCTGCGCTGGCAGCGTTTCGTATTCTCGACCAGGGTGATCGGGTTGGCGGGATCGTATTCGGAGATGAGTTTGGTGCAGAGATCAAACCAAAAGCCAACCGTCCTACACGCGACCGGTTCTTGACGGCAATTGCACGGGCAAATCAGCTTTTGCGGGCGGACGCCCCTGCCATCGGCACACCAATGCCCCTGAAAACACCGCTGAGAACTGCCGCCCGGATCGCCCGCAGGAACCACCTTGTCATCGTGATTTCCGACTTCGATGGTGTGGACGAAGAAACCGCGTCGCTGATTGGCCGGATCGCCAGCACCAATGACCTGATCTTGTGCCCCGTAACCGATCCAATCGCCGGAGAGATCCCGGCCGGTCTCAAACTGATTGTTTCGGACGGGGAGCTCCAGGTCGAACTTGATACGGCCAGCGGAGAGATCCACAAACGCCTTTCCGATTTCTCCTCCGGTCGGCTTTCGGAAATCCTCAGCTGGCAAAAACGCTATGGTCTCCCGGTTTTGCCGTTGAGCGCTGGTGAAGACACGATCCCGCAGGTCCGACGGCTAACCGGGCTGACCTCTGTAGGCAGGCGGCTATTGCCATGACTGATACGTGGGACGGCCTAAATCTTACCGAACTGATCGATCTGCTGGAGCCAGTGCCTGATCCCGCGCCCGTTTCCATGCTGCCAGAAACGGCCGGATGGCTTTGGCTGGGCGCTATTCTGCTTGTGATCATTGGAGTTGGCTGCTGGAGGTTTCTGCTCTGGCGCCGGAAGACGGCCTACCGTCGTGAGGCGCTGGCCGAACTCGCGTCCTGCCCAAACGACCCGCAGCGGCTTGCCGAGCTGCTGCGCCGGACAGCCCTCTCAGCTTATGCGCGTCAGGACGTGGCCGCACTGCATGGCCCGGATTGGCTCACCTTTCTGGATCATGCGTATGGCGGAACTGGCTTTTCGGACGGACTGGGAAAGGCCATCGCCGAAGCGCCTTACAAGAAAACCAATAGTGGCGCGGATCTGAAGCCGTTAATCCGGACCTGGATCAAAAGACACAAAGGTGCGGCAGCATGATCGAATTTGCCCACCCCTATGCCTTTTTTCTGCTGCCACTGCCGCTTGTTGTTTATCTCCTTGTGCCGCCCCACCAGGAACGCGTTTCAGCGTTGCGGTTTCCATTCTTCCGCCGGCTTGCCGATGCGGCCGGCCAATCACCGAAAGCCGGTTCGCTGATTTTCAAACGCACGACATTGCAAAACCTTGCCGCCATCGCAATTTGGGGCCTTTTGATCACAGCGCTTGCAGCGCCCGAACGTGTCGGCGAGCCGATCATTCAGGAGAAGACGGCCCGTGATGTCATGCTCGCGATCGATATCTCCGGCTCAATGGATCAGGTCGACTTTATCTCGCAAGACGGCGAACGCACGCAGCGCCTGGATGCGGTCAAACGGGTTGTCGGTGATTTCATTTCAGACCGCGATGGCGACCGGGTCGCCTTGATCGTTTTCGGCGCCAAGGCCTTTGTCCAGGCGCCCTTTACCGAAGACCTTGCCTCCGTTCGTGCGCTTCTTGAACAAACCGAAGTTGGCATGGCAGGGCCGCATACCGTGCTCGGAGATGCAATCGGCCTGTCGATCAAGACCTTTCAGGCGAGCGATATTGACGACAGGCTGTTGATTCTGCTGAGCGATGGAGCTGATACCGGCAGCCGCATGACCCCGGTCAATGCGGCCGCGATTGCAGCGAAGGAAGGCATAGAAATCATTTCGATCGGCGTCGGCGATCCGGCAGGAACCGGCGATCAGCGGCTAGACGAACGTACCTTGAAAAGTATCTCGGATGAGGCAGGCGGAACCTACTACTTTGCGGGAGATGAGAACGGCCTTGCTGAGATCTATGCCCGGATCGACGCTCAAAAGCCGCGGGAAGTGGAAACCCGCTCGTTCCGCCCGAGAGAACCGCTTGGGCATTTGCTTCTGATATTGGCTGCGCTACTCGGCATTGGCACGCTGGCACTCCTCCATACCCGTAAAACACGGCGGAGGGCGGCATGACCACCGATCATGTCGCCGACATCCTCGCCGCCTTTCATTTCATCCGCCCCTTGTGGCTGTTGTTGCTGGCCCCCATCGCCGCGCTTTGGTGGCTGGTGCGCCGGGCAGCGGCGCAAGGGATCGACCTTCCCGATGTCATCGCCCCTCATCTGGCCACCGCCCTCACCGTGGGCAGTCAGGAACGCCAACGCCTGCTCCCGATCGATGGTGTAGCCCTGCTGCTCGCTCTCCTGGTTTTGTCCGCGGCCGGGCCGGCGTGGTCGCGGGTTGCAAACCCGCTTATCGCCGATACTGCGCCGCTTGTTGTCGTCCTCAAGGTTTCCAAGTCAATGGCGGCCACCGACATTCCGCCGAGCCGGCTGGAGCGTGCCAAACACAAGGTGCTGGATCTGCTGAAAGAGCGCGCTGGTTCCAAAACAGCGCTCGTCGCCTATGCAGGAACCGCGCATCAGGTTGTCCCACCGACGGAAGATCCGGATGTGATCAAACCATTTCTGGAGGGGCTCGACCCGAGTGTCATGCCGCGGGACGGCGAAACTGCTCGCGGCGCACTCTCCTTGGCCGCCACTATCCTTGCCGCGCAGGAGGCGCCCGGGACGATCCTCTTTTTGCTCGACCGAATTACCGATGCAGACCTGTCGGCCTTCAACACGCATGTCGCTGAAGGCGGCGCTCCGGTCCTATTCTGGCTTGCGAGCCGGGACCCTGGTGCGGCCGATAAACTGAACCAGATTGCCGGGGCAACTGTAGTCGAGCTAACGGCAGACCGCAGCGATGTCTCGACTGTCCAGCGCCGCATTACGGCGGCCTATGAGGCCGCACTCTCACAGGATGAACGCCAGCAATGGCAGGACGAGGGGTGGATCTTTGCTCTGCCCGCAGCGGTCTTGTTGCTCTTTTGGTTCCGCCGGGGATGGACCATGCAATGAGCGGTGGTCTTGGTTGCGGCCAGTTTTGCATTTTCCGGCGTAGAGGCCCGTGCTGAGGGCTGGAAAGACTGGTTCTTCACTCCCGATCAGCAGGGGCAGATGGCCTTTGAAAACAAGGACTATCAAACAGCAGCAGACCTTTTTGAAGATCCATTGTGGAAGGCGACCGCGCTCTACCGGGCCGGCAAATATGAAGAAGCAGCAGAGCTCTATGCCTGGCAGGACAGTCCGGATGCAGCGATGGGGGAAGGTCTCTCACTGATCAAATCCCGCTCTTACCGGCCTGCCATTGCCGCCTTTGAAAAGGCCGTCGAACGGGATCCGGACAACAAGGCAGCTCAGCACAATCTCGAACTTGCGCGTTACATTCTTGACTATATTGAAACGACCCGCGAACAATCAGATACCGGAGAAGATAGCAGCATCGGCGCGGACGATGTTGTTTATGACAATGAGGCAGGGCGCGGCACAGACAGTCAGCAGCCACCGCAGAGCACATCAGAAACCGTTCCGGAAACCGCCGAACAATGGATGCGCACGGTGGACACCAGCACAGGCGACTTCCTGAGATCTCGGTTCGCACTTGAAGCTGCACGGGGTCAAAAATGATCCGCGCCATCTTCGCCCTTTGGCTTTTTCTGATTTCCGCTGCCGTTCAGGCTCAGGAAACGCCGCAGCCGATCGTCCGGACGACGCTTGAACAGGACACCGCAATCCCTGGCCAGCCGTTGATCTTCCGGATTACGATCCTGGTGCCGACCTGGATGCCGACGGCACCAGAGTTCCCGAGTTTCGAAGCGCAAAATGTCGTCGTCCGGATCCCATCGCGCGCGTCAAGTCCAACCAGCGAACGGGTCAATGGCGACACCTGGTCCGGGGTTTCACGCGCCTACCGTCTTTATCCCATGGTGCCCGGAACCTTCCAAATCCCCGGGGGCCCGGTGACAATCACCTATGCGGATCCGGATACCCGCCAGCCAATCAAAGCGAAGGTTGACGTTGCGCCTTTTGCCATTGTTGGCGAAGCGCCAGATAGCGCCAGGGATCTGACGCCCTTCGTGGCCGCAATCGCCCTGACACTGACCCGGGAGGTCGACAGAACACCGGATGATCTGTCTGCCGGAGATGCACTGACCTTAACCACCACAATCAAGGTCACCGGGGTCGCTCCGATGTTTGTACCGCCGATTGGTGCTGGAGACCCGGATGAGGGCCTCAGCTACTATCCCGCGTCCCCGGTCCTAAATGAGACCGAAAACCGGGGCCAGTTATCCGGCACCCGCACGGAAACAGTTACAATCGTCCCTGAAAACGCCGGCAATTATCGGATTCCTGAACAGAAACTCTCCTGGTACAACCTCACCAGCGAAAAGGTCGAAACGGTGAGCGTTCCAGCGATTGATCTGGCTGTGACTGGCCCGCCGGTGGCGGCAGAACCGCAATCAGAGGCATTGAACTGGCGATCCATGGCGTATTGGGGCACCGCCGCGCTGCTACTGATAGGTTTTTTCGTGTGGCTTTTGCGCAAGTTCGGCCCGAAAGCAGTGACCTTGTTCCATGGAGCAAAAGCAAAGTATGAGGCGACCGAATATTTTGCTTACCGGCACTTCAACAAGGCCATCGACGCCCGGGATTATTCGGCAGCTATCACAAGCGGACTTTTGTGGAAGCAGCGGTTAAAATCTTCGGAGATCCAACCTGACTGGGCACCCCTTGAGCATGGGTTTACAGCTTTGGGAAGTGCCCTTTATGGCAGTCAAAGCCAAGCTTCAAAAGCATCTGTCCATGATGCCTGGTCGCAGATCAAGACCTCTGCCGCCGGTGTCCGTCACCAAGCGAAAACGCAGGCCCGGCGCAAATCCAAAACGCCCCTACCACCCCTTAATCCTGTTGTGCGTTAGGAGTTTGGCTGCTAGGTCCCAGGGCTCAAACCATTGATGGCTTGCTTTCCTTGTACGGTGATCTGCGATAGCCAGAGCTCATTCGTTGAATTTGTGCAAGCGGGTTGAAAGTATTCAGGACCGCAGTCATCCACGGCACGCAGCTGGAAGCGTTTTTTGGCATATTGGTGTGGTGAGGGATTAAGCAAATGGAGGAGTGATGGTACTCCAAATGCGCCCACATCGTCCCCAACCAATAGCCGGTTACCCCGGTTTCGATTTTACAAATCGGCGCCGCCGGGCAGAAGTCAGAATCTCGAGAACAGCACACGGACGTGCGGTTTAAACTGGCGAAATCTCTGAAGGAAAAAGTGGTGCCCAGAGGCGGAATCGAACCACCGACACGCGGATTTTCAATCCGCTGCTCTACCAACTGAGCTATCTGGGCGTGCTTTTATGTGGCGGGAGGCATGCCCCGTCCGCCGAAAGCCCGGTCCTTATAGAAGCTCGTTTGATCCTTGTCCAGCACCCCGGCAAAGTTTTTTCACAACATGGGAAAATACCTGTCGGAAAACTGCGCGCCACTACCTAAAACCAACGGAAAACCAAGACTTTCAGTTACTTAAGGATCGTTGCAAGCTTGGGGAAACGGCGGCCCGCTTTTATAACATGCTGCATGAGGGCTGACTATTTGCCATTGGGAGCAGCCCTTCGCCCGCAGGTTATAGAGACGCTTCTGTCTGCAGTGGTCAGTTCATCTCGCCAGCAACGATGCCGCTCGCCGACCAAGTTCCGTCAACTGCATTGAAGTTGCCGATCACGCCCTCGTAGTTGGCTGACGGGCCGCTGACGATAGAGGTGTTAATCGAACCTGATCCAACACTGCCGACCAAGTTTCCGGAAAACTGGTTTCCGATATCAACGGCGCGTTCGGTCAGATCCGCGCCAAATGTACGGCCATCGAAATTGGCAATGTTGGCAGATCCGGTGCGGCGGGCGAAATCAACCGTCATCCGGAAGTCACCGGCCGCAAGATACTGCGCCCCATTGTTCACAACGCTGCCGGCGGCATGCCCAACGTAGCTTGCGCTGCCACTGGTCGGCAGATCGGCGGCACTGGTTACGTCGCCGGCAACCCAGGTCCCGAGATGAAAAGCGTCTTTCCGGCCATTGGCACCGTCCAAAACACCACCTGTGTCGTCATAAGCAAGCTTTGTGCCCCAATAGCCCCACTCCAGAAAGGCACAGGTGCACTCTGTGGTTCCGGCCATGATCGCATCATCTGCAGTCCCGATCAGTGTGTTCGGCACGAAATAGGTGTTGGCATCCTGAGACGGATCCTGCTGCAAGATGTGCCCCGCATCACTGGCAAGGGCCGACGCGACATTGCTGACTGCCTGTTGCACACCTTCAAGTCCCTCATTCCGAGGCTCGGCTAGACCTGTGTAAGGTCCTGTGCCCCCTCCGCCCCCTGCGGGGTCCGGATCTGGATCCGGTCCTGGACCGGGAACGACAGGCTCCACCGTATCGACCGTGAGGTAAGTCTCTAAATGATTTGATGCGTCGCGTGCAGCATAGAGATCGTTGCCAATAAAGGTGGCGCGATCCGTGCCGGATCCGTCGCTGTTGGAGCCAAATCGCACGGTGTAAGCTGCAACATCCGGATCGAGGTCCTGACTGTCACGGACGGTCAAACTGCCGCCGAGCGAATACTCAGCACCATTGAATGTTACGGAAAGATCCGCAGCGCTCTCGCTGGCAAACACAACCGGACCAACGCCTTGTCCCGGGAAGTTGACACTGCTCTCCAAAACGCCTGCGGCATAACCGGACAGCGTCCGATCACTGCGGGTCAAGATGGTGGCATCGACGGTGCCACTGAGCCGCGCAACATGAAGGCTCGACGAGACTGTCGCCGGTGCTGGAAAGATGTCAGGCTGACTGACATAGCTGTCGTCATAGGCATCATCGATACCGCCGTCTGCCAGGGCGTTGCCGAAAACAAAGCTCTGCGCGTTGCTGCCAAAGAAGTGTCCCTCATCAGGCCCGGCGATTGTTCCGACCGGACCGCTGTAAAGCCCGGCGCTCTGGCTGCTGGCGATCCGGTGGCCGCCGCGCCGATCTGTTTTCATCGAAAGGAGGCCACTGGCCTCATCCGCGTCAACCTCTCCAACCGCCAATGAAATAAAAGACTTTTGGTTTTCACCAGTCCCGTCAATGTGAAACGATCCGGCCAGATAATGAGCGCTCTCCAAGGTTACAGGGTCGCTTTCGATCATCAGTAACCCGGTCGAAGTGACATCTTGAAGGAAGCTCTCACCGAGCTCTGCGGCGGCCAGCGGATTGACGAACAGCGCTTCGGTGATGAGTGGCGTGAAGGTTCGGCCGTTCCCCGCCGTGCCAAGCGAAAAGGCCAGGGTCGGATCGGTCGCCAGATCATAGATCCGAATGGAGGGGGTTCCGCTTGCATCGCCGAAACTTGAAAAATCAGTGCCCACTCCACGAACGCCGACCACCATATTTTCAATGTCGAATTTGGTGGTTCCACCGGGCGTGACATTTGGCAGATGCGCGAAGGCCGCAAAGTCTTCGTGGTAATATTGCACGCCCCACGCGTACGACGTGACGTTTCCTTCAGTTTCTGGGTCGACTGTCGGCGCTACCGGAATGAAGTCGGACTCACCGAGCTGTGCAACAACATCCTGATCTGTATAGGTCTGGGCATAGTAGTATTGCCCGTCGCCCTCGAAGGCGAACTGATAGATCTTGTTGCCTTCGACCTCCGCTTTGTAGAGGGCTGTCGCAGTGCCGGTGGTGATTTCTCCTACCGCGAAAGTGACCGGCATATCGGTGCCGCTGCTGCCACCAATCAGTCCTTGCGCACCTGGCGCCAAGACGGTTCGAGTTTTGTCCCAGGATGGTGTGAATTCAACGCCGGCAGTCAGGATCCGCACAACGTCCGTCGTTTCGACAGTCTCCCCACCGGTGTCTCCCGTTCCGCCGGTCGTGTCTCCGCCGTCCCCACCACCTCCGCCCCCGGCAGGGTCATTCCCACCGGTAATTTCATCGGCAAGCTGATTGATTGTGCGTTGCTGGGTGTCCTTTTGGACTTGCAACAGGTCGGGTTCGGTCTGACCGGGTGATCTCGGCTGCACACTTCTTGGTTTAGGCACGGGCGCAGTACGTATGTGACCAAGACGTGAATTGATATTCGGAACACCAGATCGCACGATTTGCCGAGCCGTCGGCGGCGTGCGTGTCCCCCCGGACTGACCAGATCTCGCAGTCAGGCCACTTTGTGCCGAAGCCAGATCGGAAGGCGTTGTCCGCCTCACACCACCACCCTGACCGCCGGTTCCAACCTGCAGGGAATAGCCTGCAGAATAAATGCGCCGGTTCGTTCCATTTGACCCGGTGAAGGTCAACTCATCGCCAAAGAGGAGCGAAAAAACCGGGTTTTCGCCATTCAAGTTGAGATTGGCCATGCCGCCGCGAATGCCAATCGTGCCAACCGGCGTCTTAACCGAAACGCCGCCCTTCTGCTTGCTGACCTTTCCGCCGACAAACCGGACGACCCCCTTGCCGAACGACGCGACAAGCTTTCCTGTTCCCGCATTTGGATCGTAAACAAACTCATCGATCACAAGATCGGAGTTTGCCCCGACCGTGAAGGTGGACCCATCATTCAACAGCACTTGAACGAGGCCAGAGCCGGACGTTTCTATGCGTTCATTGTAGAGCACGTTGTCGCCAAGCAGCTTCACCTGGCGGATAGCACCGGGCGGCGTTCCGAATGCATCTGTATTGACGGCAGCCGCCGTTCCAACGGTCGTTGCCTGCACTGTTTCATTCAAGAACAACGACAAAAGCGCTGTCGCACCAACAGCCCCCCAACGCCTATGCGCGGGAGGACTGAACTTTGATGTCGGCATCATGCGCTTCCCTCCCTGTCAGAATGCTTTTCGCAGCGAAAACATTGCGGAGACGTTTGAGTAACTGCTGAGGTCATAGTTGGAGTTTTGCCTCCGGACCTCGCCGACGAGCCCCGCCGACACGTTGTATTTGAGCGGAACATTCAGCGCCGCGCGCAGCCATCCCTCATGGTCCCGTTGTTTGACGGCGGCATTCACCAACGGGTCCGGTTCGTCATAGGCGCGGTAAATATATCCCGCTTCCAGATCAATCGACCATAGATGCGGCAGTTGTTTGACAGGGGATGCGAACTGGTAGGTTGCCCCCACCCCGCCTCCGGCTTCCCAGCTTTGTTGTGACTTGATGCGGGTTTCCTCAAAATCCGCGAGCGCAAGGACGCGCATCTGCAAGCCCTTGGTCAACTGGCGCGAGATCTTGGAGGCAAACTGCACGAAATATCCGTTCCGGTCGGACACCGTCGGGTACTCGGACGTGTCGTTGAACCAGCGCTGGCGCCACTCCAGCTTCGCATTGATTTCCGTTTGAATGTCCGGCCGGGCAACCAGCCGGGTTCCAACGCCCAGCGCGCCATTGTAGTTCGCGTGATTCAGACGGACACCGGAAGCAACGCCGTAAAAGCCAAGTTGCACATCATCAAAGTTGAAGCGCGCCATATTGAAGGACGGACCGAGAGTAATTTCTGCGAGACCAGTGTCGAGCCGCACTTGATCAGCAAATCGCGCGGCATAAAACACCACATCAGTTTCGATGAGGTCTCCTTGTGTTCCAAGATCATAGGACCCGTAGGCGCGGCCAGCGACAAACGCATTGATATCAGCCTGACCCGTCGCGGTATCGTCGAGGATAAAGTCCCTGCCGTTCAAGGTGACGCGGCGCCCGCCAGGGGCGGCGTTGGCATTAGACTGATAGCGGGCACCAATGATGACATCCGCGCGAAATTGTGTTGGCTGCTGTTTCGACGCGATTGCGGACAGATATGTTTCGACCCGCTGCCGGACTTCTTCCGGCACATTCGGGGTTTCCAGCGTCGACTGAAAATAGTAGCGCGCCGTTTCAAACGATCCCAGCCGGTAATAGAGGACACCAAGTTCCAGCTTCACGCGTGGCAGGTTCGGCGCAAATATGAGCATGCGTTCAAAGGTGGAGATCGCAGCCTCGTAGTCGCCGACCATCACGGAAACCGTGGCATATTCGAATGCAATATCGAGGTCGGCCGGCCGCTCAAGCATTTTTGCCAGAAGCACGGTTTGCCGCGCCTGCAACGCATCTGCAGACATTTTCGGCGGGCTGCTAATGTCCGCTTCCTGAGCCTCGGCTACTGCAGAGGAAAACAGAAGACCGGCCATTATCAGCAGACAAAATATCGTATCAGACGTCAAACGCATGCCTGGGAACCACGTTCTGGTTTTCCATCACCGATATCAAATTCTTAACAGTACGTTACCACACGTATATGAGTCCGGACCACAAGTCCAATTAACCTGTTGAACGCAACGGCACCTAACTCCCCGAACTCAACAACAAAAACGCCGGCCCTAAGTTTCCTCAGAACCGGCGCGAAAAGTGCTTCAGATCGTTCGACCTTACTTCACAGTGATGCGGTCATCCGCAAAGGCTTTGTAGCTTTTCTGCTCTCCGAGGTAAGCGGCCACCACATCGGCAAGATCGGGACCAAAATCGTAAGCATTTATGCCGTTGGTTTCAAAAACCGCGTACCCATCTCCGCCACCGCGCATGTAGTTGTTTGAAACGACACCATAGACCTTTTCCGGATCAATCGGCACAAAGGCATCATTTTCAAGCACCATGACGTCTGAGATACGCTGACCGGCCGGTTGCGATTTGTCGATCGTGTATTTCAGGCCTGCAACCTGGGCAAACCGGCCTGCGCCTTCCTCAATCTGACTGGCTCCATTTTCAAGAGCCGACACCACATCTGCCCCTTTGAGCTGGAAGGTTGCCAGCGTGTTCTGGAAAGGTAGAACTGTCAGGACCTCGCCCATGGTGACTTCACCGGCGTCAATCGATGCGCGCAAACCACCGCCATTCTGGATCGCGATCTGAACGCCCTGATCCCTGACGCGGTCCAGCATGGCCTCGGTCACGAGAACGCCCATTTCGCAGACCTCAGCCCGGCAGACGCTGCGTTCACCGCCGATCGCCGCGGTCGCTTCAGCCACAACTTCATTGCGGATTTCATCGAGCGGCTGCGCCAGTTCTTCGATGCGCGCAATAAATTCTGCATCCGGTTCCACAGACGCATCCAAGAGGATAGGCTCCCCTTCAGCCTTGATCACGTTACCATCATCGTCCCAGGTCACAACAAGGTCGCCCAGGAATTTGCTATAGGCGTAGGCCTGAACAATAGGCACATCCTGACCGTCCGGGTTCTTAACCATCACCGGATAAGGACCAGAAGCCCTGTCCTGAGTATTGGACAGCAATGTGTGCGAGTGCCCTCCAACAATGACGTCGATGCCTGGAACAGCTGCGGCGATTTTCGCATCCATCGACAGGCCCTCATGGGTCAGCGCGATGATCTTGTTGACCCCGGCAGCTTCCAGCTCTGCGACCTGGGCTTTCAGGGACTCAATTGAGTTTAGAAATTTAACGCCGGCGCCTGGCGAAGAGGTTTCTGCCGTATCCTCGGCAAGGCTCGAGACGAAGCCGATTTTCTCGCCGCCGCGCTCCAGCACCAATGTGCCTGGGATGCGGCCCTTGAGCAGGGGTTCATTTTCAAGATCAAGATTGCCGGAGATAACCGGGAACTCGACCTTGTCCAGGAAAGCAGCCAGTGCAGACGGACCATCATCAAATTCATGGTTGCCGACCGCCATGACATCATAGCCGATACCGTTCATGAAATCGGCCGCCGCTGCTCCTTTGTACGTCGTATAGAAGAGCGAGCCTTGGAACTGATCGCCAGCGTCAACAACGACGAAGTTCTTGCCTTCGTCTGCCAACGCATCGCGGCGCTCATCCACCATGGACTTGATGCGGGCGACACCCCCAAAGCACTTTCCCTCAGCTTCGGATTCAGCATCACAGGTGGAATCGTACTTGTTGATGGATTCAATGCGTGAATGAACATCATTGGTGTGAAGGATGGTCAGGGAATAATCGGCGAATGCCGCAGTCGACAATGCGGTCGTCAGCGACAGCACTGCGGCGCTCAGAAGATGGTTTTTCATTTGATACTCGCCCTTGGATAGATTGTTCTTGAGGTCAGGCTTTTTGCCGGACCCTCACCTGCCGTGCCTTCCCAGGATGAGCATTCGTACTTGCCCACTCAGCAATGAGCAGACGCCGGAGCGCTCTCCCGAGAGCCGGATCGCCGGTGTCTGGAAATCTTGGTGCAGTTTTATGACAGGAGCAATAGAGGACGTAACGGAATGTGAAAAAAATTTTGCCAGATAAATATTTTTGCAGATTAGGCCACTGAGTATTGAGACCACAGCTAACCTCAGCCTTAGCCGCGGTCCGGAAACTCTTCGTCGTCCAGATCATCGGTTTCCACGACCGGGATGGAATACCCTTCGGAGAACCACCGGTTAAGATCAATCTTGGCGCAGCGATCAGAGCAGAACGGGTAGTCTTCCGGAGTGGATAGCTTTGAGCAGATCGGGCACGGACGCATCCGGCGCTGCGGTTTATTGCCGTTTTCTTCAGTCAATGTGGTCCCCTCCTGAAGCGCATTCACCATCAACGAAACGCACAAAGCGTTAAGCGCCAGCAGTCGTCCAGTTTGCATGGACAGGGTAGCCTGCTGCTTGCAAAAGATTCACGGTCTCCGCCAGCGGCAATCCAACAACCGCCGGGTAGGAGCCAACAAGCTTGACCACGAAGCTGCCTGCAAGCCCCTGGATCGCGTACCCGCCTGCTTTGCCGCGCCATTCTCCTGCGGAAATGTAGTCATCCATGTCCTGGCGGGACAACCGTTTGAACCGGACACGCGTTTCGACAAGCTTCGTCCGTATTTTCCCGTTCGGCTCTGCCACGGCTACGCCAGTAAAAACACGATGCCCCCGTCCAGACAGCAGAGACAGGCACATGACGGCCTGATCGGTGAGTTCGGCCTTGGGCAAGATCCGCCGTCCGACACCGACCACCGTATCTGCGGCAAGCACAACGCCGCCTGTCATGGCATCGGTGTTCTTGGCGACCTCAAGCACAGCTTCAGCTTTGGCTCGCGCAAGACGCAAGGCCAACGCCCGCGGCGTTTCGAACTTCTTTGGGGTCTCATCAATATCAGCGGGCAGCAGATGATCCGGTTCCAGCCCGACCTGCTGCAGCAGCGCAAGACGGCGCGGCGAGGCGGACGCCAGGATCAACTGAGGGGCATTCGTCATGGATGCACGTGCTTTCCTGCCGGCGCAAGGCGACCTGCCGCTTACTTGAAGCGGTAGGTAATCCGACCCTTGGTCAAGTCATAGGGGGTCATTTCGACAAGAACCTTGTCGCCCGCCAAGACGCGGATGCGGTTCTTGCGCATACGTCCAGCCGTATGTGCGATGATCTCATGATCGTTTTCAAGTTTTACGCGGAACGTCGCGTTCGGCAACAGTTCTGTCACGACGCCCGGGAACTCCAGAGCTTCTTCTTTGGCCATTTGATATCCTGATTATGGCGGGCCTTGCCCGCAGGTGCCGCGGAACCTAGCTGATTAGGCTCAGAATGTGAACCATTCTTTCGCATCGGTCCCAAAGCGATGTTTGACGTCGCTCTATCATCCGCTCGGCGGGGGTGTCCAGTTCAACCGTTTCTTGATCCGCATCATCAGCATGTCCCGCACTGCACGGTATTCATTGAGGATCTGCTCCCGCGAACCGGTTGCCAAAGTCGGATCCATGGTGGGCCAATATTCGACATCAACCGCATCGGTCCGGGTCAGATCGAGAGCCCAGTGGTGCGCCTCTGGAGCAAGCGTCACAATGAGATCAAAGCCGCTATCTTCGAGCTCGAGATAGCTCTTGGGGCGGTGTGCACTCATGTCGACGCCGATCTCCGCCATCACTGCATCCACAAAGGGATCGAGTTTACCGGCACGCACCCCGGCCGACTTTACATAGACCTGTCCCGGGAACAGCTTTTGCGTCAACGCTTCGGCCATGGGGGAGCGCACGGAGTTCATTCCGCACGCAAACAAAACCGCAGTCGGACGCAGGTCCGGCCCGGCCACAGACCTTAGCCCTTCCAGTGCAAGGCGTAGACGAGGGTGAACAACCGCCGGGCGGTTGCCATATCCACCTCGATTTTTCCCTGAAGACGCTCCATCAGGATCGCGGAGCCTTCGTTGTGCACGCCGCGGCGGCCCATATCGATAGCCTCGATCTGGCTGGGAGTCGCGTGGCGGATCGCCTCATAATAGCTCTCGCAGATGAGATCGTAGTCCTTGACGATCTTTCGCAAGGGGGTGAGTGAGAGAACGTGGGTGACCACCGGCTGGTCGTCTTCGGTTTGGATCTGGAAGACGAGCTTTTTCTCAATGACCGACAGGTTTAGAACGAATTTCGCAACTGGATGTCCGACCGGTTGAAAACAGTTTTCCTCGATTAAATCGTAAATAGCGACCGCGCGGTCATGCTCCACTTCCGGTGTGGAGCGGGCAATCGAGGCTTCGTCCAGCACCACGTCCACCAAACGGCCGCCCGCTGTTTCCGCAGAACTTTCCGATTGTGCATCGCTCATGCTGTCAAAGCCTTTCTCAGAACACCCTGCCTACATGTTCAGTCTGATGGAAACAGACCGCGCATGCGCCGACAAGCCCTCCGCTTCACCTAGAGCGATAGCGGCAGGACCAAGCGCACGCAAGTTTTCTGCGTTGCACTTGAGAATTGACGTGCGTTTGACGAACTCCAGCACCGACAAACCAGAGGAAAACCGGGCCGATCTTGCTGTTGGCAACACGTGATTGGACCCGCCTACATAATCACCGATCGCTTCCGGCGTATGATGGCCCATGAACACAGCGCCCGCATTGCGCACCTTGTCCAAAAGCTGCTCCGGATCTTCAACGGCAAGTTCCAGGTGCTCCGGCGCGAGGCGATTCGCGAGCGGCATCGCGTTGTCGAGGCTGTCGACCAGGATGATCGCGCCAAAATCCTGCCAGCTGGCACGGGCAACCTCTTCGCGCGGCAACGTCTTCAGCTGGCGCTCAACCGCACCCGCAACGTGGTCTGCGAGCGCTGCATCATCCGTAATCAAAATAGATTGGGCGACTGGATCGTGTTCAGCCTGGGCCAGCAAATCGGCAGCAATCCAGTCCGGGTTGCTGTCCTTGTCGGCAATCACCAGAACTTCGGACGGACCAGCGATCATGTCGATGCCAACCGTGCCGAACACGCGGCGCTTGGCGGCGGCGACAAACGCATTGCCCGGCCCGACAATCTTGGCAACCGGCTGGATGGTCTCCGTGCCAAAGGCCAGGGCTGCGACGGCCTGCGCACCGCCAATGCGGTAGATTTCGGAAACCCCAGCGATTTTGGCGGCTGCCAGAACAAGCGGGTTCAGCACATCATCCGGGCTCGGCACGACCATGACAATGCGCTCAACACCAGCCACCTTGGCCGGAACGACATTCATCAGGACAGAACTTGGATAACTTGCCAATCCGCCCGGCACATACACCCCAACCGCCTCGACCGCCGTCCAGCGGGAGCCAAGCTCAACGCCGATCGGATCGGTGTAGCGATCATCTGCCGGGAGCTGACGTTTGTGGTGCGAAAAAATCCTGTCATGCGCCAACTGCAGAGCGTCCAGTGTTTCTGCCGGCACTTCAGCAACCGCCGCGTCGATCTGCGCTTGCGTGACCCTGAGGTCCGTCATTTTAACGGCATTCAGGCGGTCGAATTTCGCGGTGTATTCCAGAACGGCCTGATCGCCGCGCTTTCGAACATCTTCAAGAATATCCCGGACGATCTGATCGACATCTTCCGACGCTTCCCGCTTGCCAGCCAGAAGTTCGGCGAAACGGGCTTCAAAATCAGCGCTGGTATTCGTGAGGCGTTGGACCACGCAACTCTCCATCTCGATTGGCGCTCAAAGCGCCAGCAAATCTTTTTTGTTCAGGTAAGGTCGTGCTGCGGCAGGTTTGGTGTCGACCAGGCAGCCCCCAGATCAGACAATTGGGCCTCGATGCACTCTACGTCCAGTTGGATGCTGGATCCTCCGGAAAAGGCGAGCTCAATCTGACCGGCCGGCGCGTCTTCTGCCGGCTTAAACGTAACCGCCAGCAATTCCAGTACAACGTCCTTGGCGTCCTGCTGAATTTTCTGGGATTTCATGCCGGTCACACGCGAGACCGCAAATGCTGACCGGCGGCGCTCATGTTCCTTGCTTCGCTTGTCGGCCTTCTTGTCCCAGACGAACCGGTTCATGACGAACACGGCCCTTTTTTCCTTTGGCAGATACCGGATATCCGCAATGGTGATCACGGCGTCCTGAACATGGGCGGAAAGAACCTGCAGGTCTTCCTCATCCAAAGCGGCAAGTTTCAATTGATCCATGGTGCTCAAACAAGTGTCCGTTTGTCGTGGTGTCGCGGCACTCATGTAGGGTTCTCCGCGCCAACTCCAAGGCTGATGACCTAGCCGGGATTTTTTAGAATGGCAACAAAGGAACCGTCGTTTCAGTCAGGGACAGACGGGAATTGGCCGTTGAAATGCTCGAACGAGCATTTCAGATGGAACAAGCGCAGAAGATCAGCTCTTCTCATTCTTGACCATTCCTGCAAAAGTTTCCGAAGACAGATAGGAACAGTTGCACCATGCGCTTCAGCACAAGACTTTTTGCCCTCGCATTGATGCTAAACGCATCACCGGCGCCCACAGCTTTGGCCGATGATCTGACAAAAGCCTTCGCAGAAACAATTTATGTGCCGGCCTACTCCAGGATTTTTTCCTTTCCGGACCGGTCAGAGCTCCTGGCCGCAACACTGACTGTTCACAATGTCGATCCGCAGACCCCGCTAACCGTAACCAAAGTCGATTACCACGGTGAAGACGGCAAGCTCCTGAAAAGCATCTTGGATGCACCGCTGCGCCTGGAACCGCTGGGCTCGGCCAGTTTTCTAGTCCCCAGCAACGACACCACCGGCGGTGTCGGCGCGAATTTCCTCGTGGAATGGTCGGCAGACCAGGGCGCCTTAAGCCCCTTGACCGAAGCGGTCATGGTGACCGGGCCCGGAACTCCGGGCCCATCTTTCACCTCCCGCGGGCGCGTCATCAGCCGGACGGCGGCTGAGTAGGATAAGCTATGCGCTGAGTTTGGCCGTCAGCGAGCCGCAACCCAAATTGCTTCATCAAACAGGCGCAAGAACAACAGTGCTCATAAAAATACCTCGTCGCAAATCAGCGGCTGAAAACAGTCGCGATAGCCCAGTTCTTTGATTTTTCCGAATAGCTCATCCGACAGAAAAAGTCGCGATAACTCGCTTTTTTCTCTTTCCATAAGTGGATGCTCTGTGTGTGAGATCTGTCCATTACAATTGAGTGATTATCGCGTTTCAGAATGAATGCTTTGCCACCATCGTATTTCTCGATCTCCTTGTAACGAGATCTATTCAGAATAACGGAATCAAAATCCTGCCCGTGTTGCAGGAAATAGTAGGGCTCTTTTGCCGGAGCCCCTTTGGAAAAGATCAACTCAGTAGGAAGGAAATTATGAACCCCTGGCTCAACGCTTTCGACGAGATCCTTGAACCGTTGGGACACGATCCACTCACCGCCGCCTAGAGATAGTACAAACCGAGCGCAATCGGAAACATCTCTGTCAAGCGTTACACGAACAGGAACATCACGTTCTGTGAACCTTGGATCAGAGTGGGATAGGCTTCCTATGCGACGCGGCCCTTCGGGGCCCCATTTTTCTTCCAACCCAAATTCTTCATTCACCATAGCCACAAGCCAAGCCATGCCTCATTCCCTCCCGCGTTTGCCAAAGGTGGCGCGGCCCGCTCCTGGCCGGGACGGCGGCGCAGCCGGGGTGTCTGTCTGTTCCGGTACGTCCTACCCGGAAATCCGCTGGATTTGGGCGCCGCAGCGGGTGAGCTTGTCTTCCAGGCGCTCAAAGCCGCGATCGAGGTGATAGACCCGGCTGACGGTGGTTTCGCCTTCCGCTGCCAGTCCGGCAATCACAAGCGACACGGACGCGCGAAGGTCTGTTGCCATCACCGGCGCACCGCGCAGGGTGGAGACGCCCTCGACAGTGGCCGTGCGGCCATCAATCGCGATCTGGGCGCCAAGTCGGGCGAGCTCCTGAACGTGCATGAAGCGGTTTTCGAAAATGGTTTCGGTGATCCGGCTCTTGCCGCCGGCCTTGGTCATCAGGGCCATGAACTGGGCCTGAAGATCGGTCGGGAAGCCCGGGAACGGTTCTGTCGTGACATCGGCCGGCTGAATTCCGTTGCCGTTGCGATAGACCTTCAGACCTTCATCGGTCGCGGTGATTTCAGCACCGGTCTGGCGAAGCGTATCCAAAGCACTTTCCAAAAGGTCGGTCCTTGCGCCCTGCAGCAGCACATCGCCGCCCGTCATGGCAACGGCCATGGCATAGGTGCCGGTTTCGATCCGGTCCGGGACGACGGCATGGTGCGCGCCATGCAGGCGCTGAACGCCCTGAATGCGGATGGTCGAGGTCCCCTCGCCTTCGATCTTGGCCCCCATCGCCTTCAGGCAGCGGGCCAAATCAACCACTTCCGGTTCACGGGCGGCATTGACGATTTCGGTTTCGCCCTTGGCCAAGGTCGCCGCCATCATGATGGTGTGGGTCGCGCCGACCGAAACACGCGGGAATTCAACCCGTCCGCCGGTCAAACCGCCCGGTGCCTTCACAACGACATAACCGCCTTCGATTTCAATATCCGCACCGAGGGCTTCCAGGCCCTGGATAAAGAAGTCCACCGGCCGCGTGCCGATCGCACAGCCGCCCGGCAGTGAAACGCGAGCTTCGTGCATCCGGGCAACCAACGGGCCAACAACCCAGAAGCTGGCCCGCATCTTGGACACAAGCTCATAAGGCGCCGTCGTGTCCACGATCTCACGGGCTGTCAGGTTCAATGTCTGCCCGGCCAGATCGTCCTGACCGTTCCGCTTGCCATTGACCGAATAATCAACACCGTGATTGGAGAGGATCTGCATCAGTTGGGCGACGTCGCGCAAGCGCGGCACGTTCGACAGCGTCAGGGTTTCGTCGGTCAACAGGGACGCAATCATCAAGGGCAGTGCGGCGTTCTTGGCGCCGGAAATCGGAATGATGCCGTTCAGCTCCGCGCCGCCGGTGACTTTGATGCTGTCCATGTTTTTCCCCGAACCCAAGCCGCAAAGCCGCGGCGTTCCCAAGAATTTTTTAATCTAGAACGTGCGATCTACACGCAACTTATGGCCCTTGCAAGGCAGGCCATTGGCGCAGTCTCGCCGATGGCGCAAGGTCTCGCTAAGGATCGGCAGGTTTAATCCGCCTTGGATTTGCGCGCAGCCGATTTCCGCCGCCGCAAATTTGCACGCAGGGCTTCGGCTAGCCGGTCCTCGCGGCTTTGAGGTGGCGTCTTTGCACCGCCTGGTTTTGAAGCTGCGCTGGCCCCGGTTTCCTGTTTCGCAACATCCTGGCTTGGCTTGTCTTTTTCACTCATGGCTTGGCTTGTGCATTAAAAGAGGATCGCAACCTATCAAGGGTCCGCACGCCAGGTCAAAGGCATTGGGATCAGCCGCCCTTCAAGGGCTTTATACAAAGGACACCTATCCTGACTTGTTCCCACAGGAAAGGAACTCTTGCCTGAAATATCCACAGCCCCGCAACCAAGGAAATCTGAACGGATCGGCGGCATTGCCGATGAAAACCAAACAGTGGATCCTCCGCTCTTCCAGATAGACTGAAAAAAATCGCAAACGGCGCTTGCGTCCCTGGACCGCTTATGGCAAAAGCCCCCTCATTCCGGGCGGCCACGCTGCTCGGGGCCAGCACTTACGTCCCAAAACACTTGTTTTGCCGACGCTGGGTTGACCAGAAACTGGTCCCCAAACGATGCTGCCGTAGCTCAGGGGTAGAGCACTCCCTTGGTAAGGGAGAGGTCGAGAGTTCAAATCTCTCCGGCAGCACCATTAAATCACTTGAAATCATAGAGAAATTGCACGCGACCAAAATCGGCGTCCTGCAGCAAATGGCAGAACAAAGCAGGATATTCCGCCTATTGTGGCACGTTTCTGACACGCGGGTTTTTGGAATGTTCTCAGTGTCGGCCGTCGCAGCCGCTGTAATTTCGGCATCGCTGAGGACAGCGTGAGCGGCCATCACTTCTACATCGGATTGAAAAAATAAAGACTGCACCGAAGCCAGCTAGCTTTAGGGTCGGCCGCGCTCGGCGTCGTGTAACGTATGCACGCAAACAAGTCCGTCACATGCGTCAGTGCCACCGTTGACGGGTGTTTCTCGACCAAGGTCTGATTGGAGCTTTTCTTTGCGATGGAAGTGCCATTTCTGAACGGCTGCTCAGATCGAGACGAGCCGAACGCCCAATGTTGAAGAAGGGCGGTAACTGTGAATTCGCCGCGTTATGCACAGAGGTCCGGACTGCGGACAAAGCTCCCTGATGCAGATGCCGCGAGATTTATCTGCGCTTAGCGACCAAATCCTAAAAACAACTCGCGGGGGCGCGGCTCGATTTCCCCGAAGCATGCAATTGTCACGTTAAACTCGCGGAAACCAAAACCGTCTGTTCGCCGCGCATCGTGCCCTGTTTCAATTGACGACAAAATGGCCAGTGCATGCCCAGCATGTGTGACCGGGAATTTGCGATAGCGCGCCATGAAGAGCATCTATTCGAATGCCATTTCGCGGGAAAACGTCCAAACTTGCCTATGACAGGGAAAACAGTAGCAATTGACCGTTCGGATTGGCGGCATGAGCGCCAAGAGATGCCGGCTTTTTTCACGACAATGATTGTTGCCTGGTGATCTCCATAATCGTTGGGGCCGAAAACGCCGCTCGAATCCGATCTGCGCCACGGCGTTGCGTGGTTGGACTGCGATGCGGTTTCCGTGATTTATGCTGCGCCGATCGATCTCAATTACGAGCCACGCAGCGTTTCAGAACACCTCCCAAATCTGGTTTCTGTTTCCGAGCCGCCGGGTGTGAGCCGCACGAGCAGGAACGCCCCTGGCGTGGAACCAATAGATGAGTAAAGACGCCGCCGGATGCACCTAACTGGCTGCTATTGTCAGTCAAAGATCAAATCCGGCCGCCGGTCTCCGCAGCTGATTGACCGGTTCCAATCAAAATCGCGCAGGAAATCCCTCAACTCCTCGGCAAATTGGGGAAACAGCGCCTTTTCAGGCATGAGCAGCGAGACCTGGCGCCTGTCGGGCAGGTCTGCCAATTCCCGAAAGGCGAGGTCGGGGCTCATGAACTGTGTGACGGATTGTGGCAGGATCGTTACCCACTGGCCGGTGCGAACCATGGCGATGAGAGACATCGTGTTCTGGACCGAAACGCGCGATCCCTTAATACCCTCGCGGAAAGCCGGAGTTTCGATCATGCTGATCAGGTCGTTGCGGATGAAGGCCCCGGAGATCACCTCCGCGATGGTTGGTGTCGCTTTCTGCCGGGCGAGCGGGTGATCTGCGGCGCAGAGCAACCCGAAACGATCAGCAAACAGCCGGACCTCGCTAATCCCGTTGATCCGGTGCTGGCCGGAAACTATCCCAACGTCCGCCTGGCCGCGAACCAGTGCATCGATCACTTGTTGCGTATTGGTGTCACGTAATTCGATGCTGAGGTTGTCGTGGCGGCCGGTCAGCACTTCGATCGCAGCGGGAAAGACCTGCGCAGCAACCGACGGGATCGACGCGATCCGCAGCAGTCCCTCCGGCGATCTCGCGCAGGTCTCGATAGCTTCGAGCGTGTAATCGAACTGTTTGAGCTGGGAGCGCGCGAGCTCGAAAACCTGCTCACCGAGCGTGGTCAGGCGGTTTTTCCGGTCGCTTTCGAACAACCTGTCACCGAGAATTTCCTCGAGCTGTTTGAGCGTCATCGAGATTGCGGACTGGGTGCGGCCGAGCCGGGTGGCGGCTTCAGCGAGATTGCCGATCTCGGCAACCGTGGTGAAACATCGCAGCATTTCGATCTTTATTGCCACACTTCAATCTCCCTGAAATTATTTTCAATAATTTTAGTTTGACTGATGTCCAGATGGCAATACATTCTGCCGAGAAAACCAGTCCGAGGTTGGGGAATGACGCAAACCAAATTGAATTTCATCGCCGGTGCGTGGGTCGCGGGCGAGAGCGAGATCGAGAACCGCAACCCATCGGATCTGAGCGATCTGGTAGGCATCTTCACCCAGGCAAGTCAAGGCGATCTGGAAGCGGCGCTTGCGCAAGCCAAACAGGCGCAGCGCGAATGGGTCGCTTATGGGCTGGAGCGCAAGCAGGCGGTGTTGATGAACATCGGCAACGAGCTGATGGCGCGGGCCGAAGAGCTTGGCACGCTGCTCAGCCGCGAGGAAGGCAAGCCGCTGGCCGAAGGTAAGGGTGAAGTCTATCGCGCCGGGCAATTCTTCACCTACTACGCGGCGGAATGCCTGCGGCAGATCGGCGAAAATGCCGACAGCGTCCGTGCCGGTGTGGAAATTGACGTCCGCCGGGAGCCTGTCGGCGTTGTGGCGGTCATTTCGCCTTGGAATTTCCCAACCGCCACGGCATCGTGGAAGATCGCTCCGGCTCTGTGTTACGGCAATGCCGTGGTTTGGAAACCTGCCAATGTCACCCCGGCATCCGCTGTCGCCCTGACCGAAATCATTGCAAAACAGGATATTCCAAAAGGGCTCTTCTCCCTTGTTATGGGATCTGGCCGAACCGTCGGTCAAAAACTGGTAGAAAGCCAGGTTGTCGATGCTATTTCGTTCACCGGCTCCGTACCAGTCGGCAAAAGTATTGCTACGTCTGCCATCCAGAACTTGACAAAGGTGCAGATGGAGATGGGGTCAAAGAACGCGCTCGCGGTTATGGAGGACGCCGATCTTGATCTTGCCGTCACCCTCGCGCTTGGCGGTGCATTCGGAGGCTCGGGTCAGAAATGCACCGCCTCTTCCCGTCTGATCGTCCATGACGCGATACACGATGCCTTCGTAGACCAGCTGATTGCGGGCGCAAAAGCGATGAAAGTGGGTCACGCACTCGAAGAAGGGACACAGATGGGGCCGGTGGTTAGTGACGATCAGCTTCAGGAAAATCTGGCCTACGTCGAACTTGGCAGGTCCGAAGGGGCGGAGCTTGCCTGCGGCGGATCCCGGCTCGAACGGCCGCACAAAGGCTATTACATGTCCCCGGGCGTCTTCCTGAACACGACGAATAACATGCGCATCAATCGGGAGGAGATGTTCGCGCCGTTGACCAGCGTCATCAGGGTCGGCAGCTATGACGAAGCATTGGCCACCGTGAACGATACCAATTTCGGCCTCACTTCCGGCATCGTCACGCGTGATTTAGCCCGGGCAACGCACTTCCGGCGAAATGCCCGGACGGGTGTCGTCACGGTTAATCTTCCGACTGCGGGCACGGACTACCATGTTCCGTTCGGCGGGCGCGGTGACAGCTCCTACGGGCCGCGTGAACAGGGTAAGGCGGCAGCCGAGTTCTATACCACCGTCAAAACCGCATACATCAGCGCGGGCAGCCCGGTCTGATGCGCATCGACGGCCTGCAATATGCCAATTGGTCGGAGAAGATCTTCCGCCAATTGCGGGAAGGCGGCGTCGATGCGGTGCACGCCACCATCGCCTATCACGAGACCTTCCGCGAGACGGTGCTAAACTTCGAACAGTGGAACCGGTGGTTCGAGCAATACCCCGACCTAATTGTTAAGGGTCAATGGGCCTCTGACATCGACCGCGCCCGCGAGAGTGGACGCACTGCCATCTTCTTCGGCTTCCAGAACCCGTCGCCGATGGAAGATGACATCGGCCTGGTCGAAATCCTCCACAGCCTCGGGGCCCGCTTCATGCAGCTAACCTATAACAACCAATCGCTGCTGGCGACCGGGTGTTACGAGGACTACGATGCTGGCCTGACACGGATGGGCCGGGAGGTGATCGCCGAGATGAACCGGGTTGGCCTAGTGGTGGACATGAGCCATTCCGGGGACCGTTCGACCATCGAGGCTGCCGAGCACTCTACTCGCCCGATTGCCATCACACATGCCAACCCGCACGACTGGCACCCGGCGCTGCGGAACAAGCGCGACAAGGTGATAAGCGCGGTCACGGAGAACGGTGGAATGCTCGGATTTTCGCTTTACCCACATCACCTGAAGAACAGCACGGCCTGCACGCTGGAAAGTTTCTGCGAAATGGTAGCACGTAGCGCCGAGCGCTACGGTGCAGAGCACCTCGGGATCGGCAGCGATCTTTGCCAGGATCAGCCCGACAGCGTGGTCGAGTGGATGCGCATGGGGCGCTGGACCAAGACAACGGATTACGGGGAAGGATCGCCCAGCAATGCCGGGTTTCCGCCCATGCCCAACTGGTTCCAGGACAACCGCGACTTCGGGAAAATCGAAGAAGGACTTGGCGCGACCGGCCTGAATGCGGACGAAATCGCGGGTATCATGGGCGGAAACTGGTATCGTTTCTTCCGCGAGAATTTCGGGCCGGAGGACAGCGCTTGACCGAGGCCCTGACCATCGCACGGCGTGACCCAGCGCGTGTCATGCGCTTGAAACGGCTTGGGTCGCTGCATCAGTGCCGCTTGAGTTTCATGCGCATTCTTACGAGACAAATGGCCCGTGACCGCTGGTCATTCTCGCGCACAGTCTTTGAAATCGACGAAAACGGCGTGGGTCGCGCGGTCTATTCTGCGACGGGGCCAGAGCGCACCTATTCGCTTGTCGCCTTTGCACACGATCTGCCTGCCGAGAAGCGGTCGGACCGAGTCATTGCAGAGGCATGGGACGCGACCTTCACCTTGTTTGATGGGGTGCCAACCGACTCTGACCTTGACCGTCTGGCGGCGAACGTTCCGCTTCAGGAGGCGGGTCGCGTTAGCGAAACCGAACTTTCGCTCTCGCGGGCCAACCGCTCTGTCCGGCTCTGGGAACATGTCGTCGACGCGCTTGCCGCAGGGCGCCAGCCTGAAACCGAGAGAATAGCCGATGTCGGATACCTGATGCGCACCACCGCCGTCTATGGCTCAGGAAAATTCGGCGCAGCAGATCGTGCAAATATTGCAGCACGGCCAGAAATGCATGTGCCCTTCCAAGCCGAGATGCTGTCGGTCTATCTCACACGGACTTTCGTGCGCGATCTCGTGCAGCACATGGCGCATGCGAAGGGGGGTGTAAAGTCCGTCACGCTCGATCCGTCAATTGCCCGCCAGTTGGGGATTGGCAATTCCACCGGGCTCGGAATGGCACCCTATATCGTGAACCACCCTGTGCTGTTCAACAACTGGATTATGGTCCGCGAGGAGGCAATTGCCCGTGTACGCGCGGTGAAGCGGGCACGTGAAGAAGAAGTTCGTGATTTCCGGGCCATCCTCAAACGGGCGGAGATGTCTCTACGGAATTGGCGCTCCGAGCACGAAATACAGATCGAAAAGCTCAGCCGGCTGTACCGGGACCTGACAGTGCTGAACGCTGAGATCGCGGATTGCGACTTCAATCAGCCCTACCCCTGGAACCGTCTCATGGACTGGGCAGAACGCACGTTGAGCGAAGAGGGTGAGGAATTGCTCGCCTCGCTAATTCTTGAGCCCCACGCAGCACTTGTTGACGGGTTGGCAGATTGCATGGCCGACGACCGAGATGAGACGTTCCGGATCGATGGAAGCATGCACGTGGCGGACCTGCGTGAGCTGATCGAAGACAATTTCAGTTGGGCGCTCGATCTGGACTGGAACGCACAGGTGAACTGCGCGCGGGCCTGGTACGTTTCTGAAGAGAAGCTTGAGCCACGATTGGGTGAACGGTTCGAGGAGCCAATAGAACCCTATGAACAACCGCTTGCCCCCGCCCGGGACGCAGCCGCGGCCTATTGCACATTGGCAGACTGGGACACGGAACAAACCGTCGCAGACTTTCTGCTGCAACACCCGGAACACCGGCATACCGTGCGCCGCGCACAGCTCAGCCGATACGCACCGTATGGTGAGATCCGTGACAACACTATCGCCGTGGATGTTTTGCCGATCGATATGCTGCGCGCAAAACTTTCGTTCTTTGGTGCGACCCATTTTGATCCGCGCTCGGACCGGTGGGTGCGGATATGCATGTTTGCTGGTGCGCCCTATCCCGAGGAACTTTCAGAGGAAAACGCCGACCAGTGGGTTTACCCGGAAAGTGCTCCATGACGCTGTCTTTGAACGAGGTCGAGGCTCTGGCCAAAAAAGCGGCACGTGGAGCCGGTTACTCTTGGGGCCTGGCGGAAGAAGCCGCCATGGCTACCCGTTGGCTGTGCGCACGCGACATCGACGGTTGTCGGGAACTGGCCGAACTCCTGGCCGCAAGAGACGGCAACGGCTATGCGGACAGCGCACCCGTGCTTGGTTTGTCGTGGATTTCGCGGGGCGACTGGCTTTGTCCGGTTGCGACCGGCTGTGCTCTGTCTGATCGTGCAGAGGCCTTGAGCAATAACGCTTTGCGGATCGAAAACGTCAGGCGGCCAATCCTGCTGGCGCCGTTTGCAGCATCGTTCGCACGACATCTCAAGAAATCTCTGGTGCTATCATGGGAGGGCGCCCAAATCGCCACGGACGGTGAAACGTTCCGAGTTGTGGGCGAGACAAACGTGACTGTCGCAACCGTTTCGATCGGGTTTCAGCAGGTATTCGAAGCTCCTTCAGTGCAATCTCATTCAAAGCGAGCGCGGCCGAACGAGAATAGCCGCGCCATTCTCGAACGTTTTGCACATCGAACTTATGCGCCTGCGACCGACACCTCCCGCCTGTCGGGTGCCGGTGCAGGCATTTCCGACAACGACTGAACCGAGGATGTCATGAGCGACACGCAATCTCTGACACTTGCTGAAATCGAGGATCTCGCCTTTCGTGCGCTGGTCGCCGCAGGGACCTCGGAGGAAAATGCCCGGCCTCTTGCTGTTGCAACCGCGGCGACCGAGGCCGACGGGGTAGCAAGCCATGGGCTGGCCTATATCCCGATCTATTGCGAGCATGTTCAGTGCGGCAAGGTCGATGGCAAGGCGGTGCCGATACTCACTCAGCCACGAGCCGGGGTGATCTCGGTCAATGCCGCGACCGGGTTTGCGCATCCGGCAATCGACATCGGCTTCGAGGCCTTGATCCCGCGAGCGTGCGAGCTTGGCATAGCGGCGCTGGCGATCCGGAACAGCTACAATTGCGGCGTACTTGGCTACCACACCGCGCGCCTCGCCAGTGCCGGGCTGCTCGGGATCGGCTTCACCAACGCACCGGCTTCGATCGCGCCGTCGGGCGGGTCGAAACCTGTGGTCGGCACCAATCCGTTTTCCATCGCAGCCCCCGGCACTGACGGCGAACCGGCCGTGTTGATCGATCAGAGCGCCAGTACCATTGCAAAGAGCGAGGTGATGAAACACGCTCGCGAGGGCCGACCGATCCCAGTGGGTTGGGCTCTCGATGCAGACGGCAACCCGACTACTGATCCCAACGTGGGCCTGAAAGGTTCGATGGCGCCGTCGGGTGGTTACAAGGGGGTCGGCGTCGCGCTGATGGTCGAGATGATGGCTGCTGCGATGACCGGGGCAACCCTCGGCATTAATGCCTCGCCCTTCTCCGGAGCCGTCGGTGGTCCTCCGAAGACCGGGCAGTTCTTCCTCGCAATTGACCCAGCCGCCACTTCGGGAGGAGACTTCGCCGCCCGTATGACGGATCTCGTTGCCGCGATTCGGGATCAAGAAGGCGCGCACCTGCCCGGTGATGGGCGCGCGGCGAAGCGGATGCAGGCCCGCGCACACGCGGTTGGCGTCAACCTGGCCACACTCGACAGGATCGAGGCGATCCTCGAAACCTGACCGGCAGGCGCCGCAAACGCGGGCGCGGTGAGTTCAAACCAAACGAAACCCGGGCCATCATTAGATGGCCGGGTTTGCTTTTCGTCGTCAAGTAGGCCTGCGCTTCAGTACTTCCTCGCGCCAGCTTCCGAGGCCATACGCGGCACTAAGGCGCGCACGAGCTCGGTCATGTCGAGCGTTCCCACCGCTGCGCCGTCCTTCATCACGATATAGGAATGCGATGTGTCGCCACCAGACTGGGCAATCATGCTTTCGAGGGTGTTGTCGTAGTCGACTTCCCCGTGGGCTCCCGGCGGCACCGGATTGCCGTCGAGCGGCGTCATGATCGAGCGCACCTTGAGCACACGGGCGCGGTTGATGTCGCTGACGAAGTCTTCGATGTAAGGGTCGTTGGGGTTCAGCAGGATATGCTGCGGTTCGCCTTGCTGAACAATGGAGCCATCCTTCAGAATGACAAGGTGATCGGCCAGCTTCAGCGCCTCGTCGAGATCGTGGGTGATGAACACAATTGTCTTGTGCAGCTCGGTCTGAAGCTCGAGCAGAAGGTCCTGCATATCGGTGCGGATCAGCGGGTCGAGTGCCGAAAAGGCTTCATCCATCAGCATGATCGGCGAGTTGGAGGTCAGCGCGCGTGCGATGCCGACACGCTGCTGCATCCCGCCGGAAAGCTGATGTGGATAGTGGTCGCCGAACCCCTGGAGACCGACCCGTTGGAGCCATTTCTGGGCTTCGACCACGAACTCCTGCTTAGGCACGCCGCGGACCTGGAGTGTGGTGCCGGCGTTGTCAACCACCGTTCGGTGCGGCAGGAGCGCGAATTTCTGGAACACCATCGACATGGCCTCGCGGCGGAGCTGGCGGAGCTTCTCCTCGCCATAGGCTAAGACGTCCTCGCCATCGATATCGATCTCACCCGCGGTGGGTTCGATCAGCCGGTTGAGATGGCGGATGAGGGTCGACTTGCCCGAGCCGGACAAGCCCATGATCACCGTGATCTCGCCTTCGCGCATATCGACGTTGATGTCTCTCAGGCCGAGCACATGGCCATTCTGTTCCAAAAGCTCCGACTTGGTGGTACCACCATACACGCGGTTCAGCGCGTCCTCTGGATTGGCACCGAAGATCTTGTAGAGATTGCGGATCGAAATCTTGATCTTGTCGCTCATGTCGCCGCGCCCCTCAGTGCTTCTGTGCCGCGTTCACGCGGTCGAGCGCCGCCTTGGTGACGCGGTCGAGAATGATGGCCAGGAGCACGATGCCAAGGCCCGAGATCAGACCAACGCCAAGCTCGAGGTTGCGGATACCGCGAAGCACGAGCACGCCCAGCCCTGGCGCCGAAACCAGCGATGCGATGACTACCATGGCGAGGCTCATCATAATGGTCTGGTTCACGCCCGCCATAATGTTGGGCAGCGCCAGCGGGATCTGCACGCCGAACAGCTTCTGTCGGCTGGTCATTCCGAAGGAGTCTGCGGCCTCGATCACGTCCTTGTCGACGAGCCTAATGCCGAGGTCGGTCAGACGGATTACCGGCACGATCGCGTATAGGATGATGGCGATGCCGTAAAGCTTCGGTTCAGTGACCGAGAACAAGAAGATCAACGGGATGAGATAGACAAATGGCGGTAGCGTCTGGAGCATGTCAAGCACAGGGATCGTCATGCGTTGCAGCCTGTCGCTGCGTGACATCGCAATGCCGATGGGGACCCCCAACAGAACGCAAAGGAAAGCACAGACGAAAATGATCGCTAGGGTCTGCATCGCGTAATCGTAATGATCGATAAACGCCAGGAACGCTAGGCAGGCGATGACGAAGGCCACCAGCCGCATCGACTTTGACGCGAAGTAGACCACCACCATCAGGAGCGGCAGCATGATCCACCATGGTGTGACCTCGAACAGCGCGAGCGTTGATTCCAGGATCCAGCTGAGCGGCTGCGTAAGCGGGTCGAGGACGAAGCGCAACGCGTCCTTCATCGCAAGGAAGCCGTTTTCAACGCCCTTGGTGACATCGCGCGTTTGCACGATCGGCGCACAAGCTTTGTTCAATTCGTCGAGCGAGGGGAATGGAAGGTTCCAGATAGAGCTTTCCTCGCGGGCGCCGCTTTGCGCAAGCAGGTCCGCCATCGACATCGTTGCATTACCGGTATTTCCAGTGTCGCACCAGTCTCGCAACCCGAGGCCGTCAAAAACGAAATCATATGTGGCCATGACGAAGTACCCCCCAACGACAACGGGCCGGTCCCGCCCCGCTAACATAGATAATCGGAGTAGGAAGCGCCGCCGCACAAATCGTCAGCGGCGGCGCTCTGAGATCATTTAATGAAGGCCGCGAGTTTTTCGCGTGCAGCGTCGTTGACCCATTGCGACCAGACACCCGAATGGTTGGTCAGGAAGTACACGGCAGCTTCCTCAGCCGAAGCGCTGTTTTCTTCCTGCCAGGCGAGCACCGAGCTCAAGAGCCCCGTCTGGAAACTGACTTTGCCCATGAGGGCGGCAATCTCTGGCTCTTTCTCGGTCAGAGCAGCGGTCGCAACGGTAAGGACCGGCGCCGGCGGGAAATCCGAAACGCCCGGATTCGCGGTGTCTTTGTTCTGGTTGCTGGCGTGAATGTCGGCATCAACGGCGCCGATCGCGACCTTGGTCATCGCATATTTGCCGAGCACCGCGGTGGGACCGTAATAATATCCGAACCACGGTTCTTGGTTTTCGTAAGCCGCCGCGATCGAGGTCGCGAGGGTTTCACCCGAACCGTGGTCGAAGACTTCCATGCTATTGCGCATACCGAGCGCGTTGATCAGGTTGTCATTGACGATCCGGCAGCCCCAGCCATCGGGGCAGTTGTTGAAGCGTCCCCCGACAAGCTCCGGATTGGCCATCACGCCTTCGATCGTAGACAGCTCGGGATGCTTTTCGGCCAGGTAGCTGGGGATCCACCATCCTTCGACCCCACCGGGATCGAACACGTCGGCCAACCGGGAGACCTTGCCATCGGCTTCGAGCTTTGCATAGACGTCGCCGGTCGAGTTGAGCCACAGCTCAGTGACGATGTCGGGTTCGCCGTTCTCGGCCAGTGATGCCACCGAGGTGGTCGTTGCGGACGGCACTTTCTCGACCGTGCAGCCGTAACCCTGTTCCATCAAGAACTTCGAGACCTCGGTGATGATCTGTGACGAGGCCCAGTTCATTTCGGTGATCGACACGTCGCCGCATTCGGCTTGGGCCGCAGTTGCAGTTGTCAGTGCAAAGCCGGTCGCAAGGCCAGCCAAGAGTTTAATGGTATTGTTCATGTCTTACTCCCTTTGGATGTCCGCTTGCCTCGCCTGATTTCTTTCTTGTGCTCTCGGGCGCAAACCGAACTGTAAAAAGCTTAGGTCAGGCCTAAACTTCATACAATTCGAAACAATTTATTCTAATTTCAGTTTTTCTGAAATTTCAGGAGCGTGAACGGGCGGTGGGTGAGGCGATGTTGCGGACCGATGCTTCGACTGCCGGCAGAAACGAAGCGTCCTAGGAGTCGGCCGACAAAAACAGGTAAACCTTGGGCCCGGTGCACAGCACGATCACGCCGACCTGACGGTTCCATGGAATACTTCGGCAAGGCGAACGAGTTCGTGAGCGGCGTAAAGCGGCCCGGGACAGAGGTGTTCCCTATCCGGTTTGTTTATTGCGCCTTTCTGACGGGGACAGAGCGAACTTGGAGCGGTAGGACTTGGCAAAATGACCTTGGTTGACGAAACCGGTTGTCATTGCAACTTCCATGAGCGGCAATCTGGTCTTGTGGACCAGTTCATCGGCTTTCTGAAGCCTCAGGTCCATATAACATTGCATGACCCCCTTGCCGAAGTCCTCATCAAACCGGCGTTGCAATTGACGGGGCCCAATACCCGACAGCATCGCGATCTGATTAAGGCTCAACGGATCGGCAAGGTGGTTTTCCATGAGTTCAAGGGCCGTGAGAACCTTTGGATGGAGCTGCTTATCGTGTCCGGCATAACCGGATTTTTGCGGCGCGTTGGCGGCGCGGATGCCGGTGTGAATAAACCAGTCGCTGACCGCGCACGCCAATTCCGCACCGTGGCTCGACCGGATCAAGGCGTGCATCATGTCCAGCGGCGCAACACCGCCCGCGCAGGTGTAACGGTCCCGGTCCATGACAAACAGCCGGCGTTCAATCAGAAAGTCGCCGGAAAGCGTTCTCAACTCCTCAAAGTGTTCCCAATGTACCGTGAAACGGCGGTTGCGAAGTGTGCCGGCCTTGGCCAAGAGAACCGCGCCGCTGGAAATCCCACCCAGAGGCAATCCATGGACGCCAAACCGTCTGAGACGTTCGATCACCTCTTCGTCGTCAAAGCTCATTGGATTGCCGCCGGCAACCACAAAGAGGATGTCGATCCGGTTAGCGGCGTTTTTCAAAGGTTCGGTCTCGAACATTGCGCCACAGGAAGAGATGGCTTGCCCGCCGCCTTTGGAGAAGAACTTCACATCGTACAGCTGTTTCCCGCTTAATAGATTTGCAGCGCGCAGCGGTTCGACAGCGGAGGACGCCGACATCATGGCGAAACCGTCGATAAAGAAAAAACCGATTCTGCGTAGGTCGTTGCCTTTGGCAGCCTTCAACTCGGGATCTTGGGTCATGCCTTCTCAATATCAATGGCGTAATTGGAAAACAATACGGCAAGAATAGAGAAGACTGATTTGTGTAGTCCGGCAAACTCATGTCACGAAATCTGGCGAGGTGATCGTGACATATTCAGGCTTCAGGCTGATCAAGGAGGCTCTGACGGGGCACAAGGGGTGGAAGGTCGCTTGGCGGGACCCCGAGCCGCAGCCCCATTATGACTTTGTTATCGTGGGCGGCGGCGGACATGGCCTGGCAACGGCACACTATCTGGCCAAGGTGTATCGGAAATCCAGCATCGCGGTTCTGGAAAAGGGGTGGATCGGCGGCGGAAACGTCGGTCGGAACACCACGATCATCCGCGCCAACTATCTGCTTCCGGGCAACGAGCCATTCTACGAGCATTCCCTAAGGTTGTGGGAAGGTCTGGAGCAGGATCTCAACTACAATGCCATGGTTAGCCAGCGCGGAATCATGAACCTGATCCACACCGATGCGCAGCGCGATGCATTCCGCCGCCGCGGTAATTCGATGATCCTGCACGGCTCCGATGCCGAACTCCTGGACCGGGAGGGGGTTCGGCGAGAGGCGCCGTTCCTGAATTTCGACCATGCGCGTTTTCCCATCAAAGGAGCCTTGATGCACCGGCGCGGCGGGACCGTGCGTCACGATGCGGTGGCCTGGGGCTATGCCCGCTCGGCCGACCGCCATGGCGTGGACATCATCCAGAACTGCGAAGTGACCGGCTTCAGGATCGAGAACGGCAAGATGCGCGGCGTTGAAACGTCCCGCGGCTACATCGGGGCCGGAAAGGTCGGCGTTGCGGTTGCCGGATCGTCCAGCAAGGTCATGTCCTTTGCGGGCATGCGCTTGCCCATTGAAAGCCACGTCTTGCAAGCCTTCGTCTCAGAGGGGCTGAAGCCGGTCTTGCCGGGGGTCATCACCTTTGGCGCCGGCCACTTTTATGTCAGCCAGTCGGACAAGGGCGGGCTGGTCTTCGGCGGCGATATTGACGGCTACAACAGCTATGCGCAGCGCGGCAATCTGCCGGTGGTCGAGGACGTGTGCGAGGGCGGTATGGCCTTGATGCCGATGATTGGCCGGGCGCGGCTGTTGCGCATGTGGGGCGGCATCATGGACATGTCCATGGACGGTTCGCCCATCATCGACCGTACGCCTGTCGACGGCCTCTATTTCAACGGCGGCTGGTGCTATGGCGGCTTCAAGGCAACACCGGCATCGGGCATGGTCTTTGCCCACCTTCTTGCAAATGACAGGCCCCACGACACGGCGATCGCCTACCGGTTCGACCGTTTCGAAAAGGGGCTGATGATCGACGAGCGGGGCGCCGGTGCCCAGCCGAACCTGCACTGAGGGCGAGACGAAAAAGATGATCATTCCGCACCCGATTTTGGGGCCGAGAGACGCCCAGGAGTTCGTCTATCTTGGAGATGCCTCGCTGCTGAACCGGCCGGACTGGCAAGGTGATAACGCGGCCCGCGAGTTCTGCGACTATCAATACTTGCGGGGCAACCCGGCAGGCATCCACCGGGAACTGTGGTTCCATGAACAAGGCGACCGGTCCTGGCTGGTGGTCACCCGGGACACCACGACCCACGAAATCCTCAAGGCCGAGCTGGCCCGTGATGTTGCCAGAGCCGGGGGAATCGCCAAATGAGCCAGTTGAACCGCCTGTCTGGCGGACTGATCGACCGGTCCAGCCCTTTGACCTTCACGTTCGATGGCCGGAATTTTTCGGGTTTCAAGGGTGATACACTGGCGTCCGCGCTTCTGGCGAACAACGTCCGGCTGATGGGCCGAAGCTTCAAGTATCACCGCCCACGCGGGATCGTCGCCTCGGGGTCGGAAGAGCCGAACGCACTGTTCGAGGTGCGGTCCGGGGCCCACCGCGATCCCAACACACGGGCAACGGTTGCGGAGCTATTTGACGGGTTGACGGCGGTCAGCCAGAACCGCTGGCCGTCGCTCCGCTTTGATGGCATGGGCATCAATGATGCGTTTTCTAGTTTTCTGACCGCCGGCTTCTACTACAAGACCTTCATGTGGCCCAAGGCCTTCTGGGAAAAGGTCTACGAGCCGGTCATCCGGCGGGCCGCGGGCCTCGGCGCGCTGTCCATGGAGGCAGATCCCGATACTTATGACAAAGGCTTCCTGCATTGCGATCTTCTGGTGATTGGCGCAGGACCGGCCGGTTTGGCCGCGGCTCTGACCGGAGCCAGGTCCGGTGCCCGTGTCGTCCTCGCGGATGAGGACTTCGAACCGGGCGGCCGCCTGACATTGGAAAACATGGAGGTGAATGGCAAACCGGCCGGTGAGTGGCTGGCCGCGGCACTGGAGGAACTACGCGCGTCCAGGAACGTGCGCATTCTGTCGCGGACAACGGTCTACGGCGCCTTTGATCACGGCGTTTACGGTGCCTTGGAACGGGTCTCCGAGCACCTTGGTAATCCGGATCCGGATTTGCCGCGCCAGATCCTGTGGCGGATTCATTCCAGACAGGCGGTGTTGTGTGCCGGTGCGACGGAACGGCCGATCGCCTTTGAAAACAACGACCGTCCGGGCATCATGCTGGCCGGGGCCATGCGGGCCTATGTCAACCGCTGGGCAGCCGCGGCCGGCACCAGGATCGCCGTCTTCACCAACAATGACGACGGCCACCGGACCGCGCGGGACATGCTGGCCAAGGGCGTGGACGTGGTAGCGGTCGTTGACGTCAGGCCGGATGCGCCCAGGACCGGCGATTATGAACTTCTGGCCGGTGCCAGGGTCGTGGATACCGGCGGACGTCTGGGGCTGAAGGAAATTCAGGTCCGTCTGGCCGACGGCAGCTTGCGGCAGATCTCCTGCGGTGCGCTTGGCGTTTCCGGCGGCTGGAACCCGGCCGTGTCGCTGACCAGCCATCAGCGGGGGCGACCCGTCTGGCAGGACGACATTGTTGCGTTCGTTCCCGGACCTTCATTGCCGGTCGGCATGAGCGTTGCCGGCGCCGCAAATGGGCGGCTGTCGACACACGGTGCCTTTGCCGATGCAGCAGAAAAGGCGGCCAAGGCACTTTCGGCCACCGGGTTCCAGGCAGCCCCGTTTCCTCTCCCGGTTGGCGAAGACAGCCCGGTGGCTGTTTCCGCGTTTTGGCACACGGGCGAAGGCAAGGGCCGGGCGTGGCTCGATTTCCAGAACGACGTGACGATCAAGGATGTCAGGCTGGCGCATCAGGAAGGTTACAAGTCCGTCGAACACCTGAAACGCTACACCACGCTTGGCATGGCGACCGATCAGGGCAAGCTGTCTAATCTGGGCGGACTGGCCGTCATGGCGGAACTCACCGGCAAGTCCATTCAGGACACCGGCACGACGATCTTCCGTCCGCCATACACACCGGTGCCCATCGCCGCCTTCGCCGGCCGGTCGCGCGACGAGGATTTCCGCCCGGTCCGCCATACGCCCAGCCATCGGTGGGCCGAGGAACAGGGCGCGGTCTTCGTGGAAGTCGGGATGTGGCTGCGGGCGCAGTGGTTCCCGCGCGAGGGGGAAACCCATTGGCGCCAGAGCGTTGACCGGGAAGTTCTGGCGGTTCGCAAGTCCGTTGGGGTTTGCGACGTGACGACCCTCGGCAAGGTCGATGTTCAGGGCGCGGATGCGGCGCAATTTCTCAATAAGGTCTATTGCAACGGGTTTGCTAAACTGCCGGTCGGCAAGGTTCGGTATGGCTTGATGCTGCGCGAGGACGGCATGGCCATGGATGATGGAACGGCGGCACGCTTGGCCGAAGACCATTTTGTCGTTACCACCACGACCGCCAACGCGGTTGGTGTTTACCGGCATATGGAGTTCGTGCGCCAGTGCCTGTGTCCGGATCTGGATGTTCAGCTGATTTCAACCACGGAGGCCTGGGCGCAATATGCGGTGGCAGGCCCCAACTCGCGGGCACTGCTGCAGAAAATCGTGGACCCGGAGTTCGATCTGTCGAGCGAGGGGTTCCGGTTCATGGCATGCGGCGAAATCACCATTTGTGGCGGGGTGCGCGCGCGCCTGTTCCGGATTTCCTTTTCTGGGGAGTTGGCCTATGAACTGGCTGTTCCGGCCCGGTATGGCGACAACCTGATGCGTGCCCTCATGACGGCCGGCAAGGACTTCAATGTCACGCCCTATGGCACGGAAGCCCTCGGTGTTCTCAGGATCGAAAAGGGGCATGCGGCGGGCAACGAGCTGAACGGACAGACATCCGCAGCCCATTTGGGCATGGGCCGGATGGTCTCGACCAAGAAAGACAGCATCGGTGCGGTCCTGTCCCGGCGAGAGGCGCTGAGCGATGCAGATGGCTGGCGTCTGGTCGGCCTGGAGGCAGTGGAGGCAGATGTGGATCTGCCGGCTGGAGGCCATCTGTTTGAAAGGGGCAAGCCGCATCAAGCCAGCAATGATCAGGGCTGGATCACCTCTGCGGCCTATTCGCCGCACCTGGAAAAATCGATAGCCCTTGGATATCTTCTAAAGGGAGATCAACGGTTTGGCGAGGAAATCGAGATCGCCAACCCGATTGAGGGCACGACGCACAAGGCAAAAGTCGTCAGCCCGCATTTTATCGATCCGGAAGGGGAGCGCCTGCGTGCCTGAGTTTCAATTGAAAGCAAGCCCCGCCCTTGGCGGCACGGCGGCCGGAGCGACGGAAATCGGCCCGTTCCGGCTGGAAGAAAACACCGGCTTTGCCTTGGCCTCGCTTGCACTGCGCACGGGCGATGCACGGGCTGTCCGATCCGCCGTAGACCAGGTGTTGGGCTTCGCTGCGCCGGGGCCTGGCTCCTATGCAGCCGGCGATGAATTCGCCGCTTTCTGGATGAGCCCCGATCAATGGATGGTGTGCGCATCGCTTGACGGCAACGAGCTGCTGGCAAGCCAGTTGCAGGACAAGCTTGGGGGACAGGTCTCTGTCAGCGAACAAAATGACGGCTGGGTCTGCCTGGATGTGGAAGGGCCGGACCTTGCAGGTGTCTTTGAGCGTCTGGTCAACGTGGATGTTCATGACCTCAAACAGGGCACGGCAGTCCGCACCGTTATCGAGCATGTCGGCTGTTTTCTCATTTGCCTGGAGAGCGGACATCGCTACCGGCTGTTTGCCGGGCGGTCCTTTGCCCACTCGCTCCATCATGCGGTCGCGGCCGGCCTGCGCTCAACTGTTGCGCTCAACAAGCTGGAGCCGGCCCGGTAAGGCTGTAGTCCTCCCCCACCTGAGTGGTTCGTCGTTATGTTTCAGAAAACGGAGGATTTCGGTATCTTTTGCAGCCCTGACAACCAGCCTGGACAAATTGCCTATCACATCCTTGAGCGTGCTGACGGAGAATGGGATGCGCTTGTCTCGTCCGATGGTACGCAGATCCGCGCAATGACGGCAAACAGCTATTCCGGTAATTCAAAACAACTAAGCGGTTTTGTGGTGGCATTGCTCGGCGAAGATGGCTCTAAAGTCCTGGACTACAGGGACGGAGACAGCAGTTGGCTGGAGCAAGGCGAAACCCGCTACAATCCATGCACTTAAGCGGATGGCCATAAAGGGCTTGGGCCACATGCCCGCCATTCTAGATACTTTCCCCTGTTCGAGTCTGTCGCGCCGCGGCTCTGAAATACCTTCAAAGCCAGACCCTTTACGAATTGCGCTGATCCCAACGGGGGTGCTGGTGTCTTGTGGTTTGATCGTGCGCCCTTTGACATCTGTGTTGAACGCGGGTGGTCTAATATAATTGGCCACTATCCATTTCATCTCGACGCTTGGCCGACCGTCGATTAGGGAACGCCGAGCTGCCATTGATTGACACCCCTGCTTTCGGCTGCGCTGGGCCGGAAGCGACTACTCACACTTCGGGCTCAGAACGGACCTCTTCTGCGGTTCCAACCAATGTCCGCTTCGGGCCGAGAGTTCCAATTCACTTTTGGGGCGGAGAGCAATTATTTGCTGCGGAGAGGACGAAGGTCCGAAGTACGGACAATCTTGCCTTTTGACGAAGCACATCGCTACACAGCTGGATTATGGTGGCCCCAAGCAGGTGATCGTGGGTCGCTAGAGGACAGTAGATCAACACAGAGCCGATAGATTATCTTACCATGTCATAGACGACATGCTTGGTTGCAAACACAAGTTAACGGATCTGTTCTGCTTTATAGCCGGTTCTTCAACGCCATCAAGAAGCTCCCTCCCATGATCGTCGAAGCAACCGCCAACTTGAAGCAGCATGAAGGGCCGTTCAGACATAAACACAACGTCAGGTCTATGTTCACCAAAAATGTCGCAAAGAACAAGTACGTAAATATCAGGCGTCAGGTCGATTTATTTCCTCAAACTTTGGCGAGACCCTGGAATCAATATTGCTATTCAAAATATAAAAAATCAGCCAATTAATGAATATTTCATATCTTGATATTATTATTTAGGGTTGAATTAAAGCAGGGATTTCATTGATGAAATTAACAATTATCCACTGCGACAAATTGGAAAATTTGGCAACATGCCAGTTCTTAAGCGTGTTCTTTCCTGTAAATTATATGCGGCCCGAGGCCGCCAATCCTATAAATCTAAATGGAACGGATATCATACTAATCGATTTTTCGAATGTGACCGCCAGTGAATGCAAGATTTTGGAAAGCCGTTGGAATTACTTAAAAACTTTCCCGATTTTATGTCTTGTGGATCAGTATCAAGGAACTGAAATTGAATTTGCTCGACGGTTGCAGATCGAGAACATTATTTGCAGGACTCACGGCATCTCACTTATTACGTCTCAAATTCAAATCCTAAGTAAATTAGATAATAAATCGAAAATAATCTCCAATATATTATAGTATTAAAATACACGCCAAATAATATTATGAGCTGTGATATTATTATTGATATTG
>NZ_JASHII010000008.1:0-155702 GCF_030733765.1 Roseibium sp. MMSF_3247 | reverse complement strand
GGGGAGGAGGGGAGGGACGGATTCGCGACTCTTAATCGAAGGTACGAAGCTTCGGATCCAATTGCTCGAAGCCGTCAGTTTTTGAAGCAACACAAAAGATATATAAGTGCGAACGTCGACATTCGCTGTAGAAGAAACGACGGTTTACTTCGCGAGTGAATCTGAGTTCCAAGTCATCATTCTTGACAGCATCTTCTTTTTTGCATCACGAATTCCTGCCGAGGAAGTCTGTCAACAGTGTTGCGATTTTTTCCGGCTGATCTTCCATTGCGAAGTGACCACAATCCTCAAGCACATGCAGCTCTGATCCTGGAATTGCTTCATGTAGTTTGTGGGCCCATTCAACGACCTGCCACTGATCATCTGCCCCCCATATTAGTTGCACCGGCTTTTGGCCAAGCTCGCCATAGCGCGGGGCAACCTCATCCGTGTGTTTGGGGTCATAATGCATGACTTGATGTTGAAAGAAGCTTGCTTGTCCGACTGGTCCGCTGATGAAATCAAGGTAGGTCTCCATCGACGTTTCAGCCAAGCGTTTCTTGTTCTGAGCCGTTGAATAAAGCCAATCGCGGAAATGCTCGCGGTGGTCTGTGTCGGTCGCCTTGATCAGTTTTTCCAAACCGGCCGCCATCTGTTCCCGCGTGCGCTTGGAAGGCCAGCTGTCAAAGCTGACCACATCAATCATGGTTAGGCTGCGCATACGTTCTGGGGAATGAATGCCAAACCTCTGAGCGACGCCTCCGCCGATGTCATGTGCGATGAGGTGGAAGTCCTCAAGCCCCCATACATCCAGAAGCCCCTCAAAGACCGGGACTTGGCCCGTCACGGACGTATCGATGCCCGGGTCATGTGGACGCTCTGACAAGCCGTAGCCAAGTAGATCGTAGACATGAACCTTGTATCCTGTCTCAACCAGGGTCGGCAGAATGTTCCGCCAGATATAGGAAGAGGATGGTGTGCCATGAAGAAGCACCACGGGTGTCCCTTCTCCATGCACACCATGCGCAATGCGTGTTTCGTTTATGAGTGCATGTTGGTCAACAAGGTGTGCCATGTGGGGATCTCCAATTTCTTCTTCCCCAAACACTAGTGTTTGTATATTCAATGCATCAAATGAATGATTGTCATAGAGTGATAGATAATCTGAATGCCAGAGCGCTTGGACATTGAAGGCCTGCGAGCCCTAGTCGCGATTGCGACCCATGGAGGCGTTACGCGCGCTGCCGAACATTTGGCGCTATCTCAACCCGCAGTGAGCCACAAAATCAAAAGGCTTGAGAACGTCTTGGATTGTGAATTGTTAGCTCGCCGCGCAGGTGGACCGTTGTTTACAGAAGCCGGGACGCGCCTATTGGAGTATGCGCGGCGAATGATGGATCTGCATGACGAAGCACTGGCCGCACTTGGAAAAAAATCGTTGGTAGGCACCATACGATTAGGCATGACAGAAGATACAACGGGTGGTGACGTAGCGCGCATTCTCGGGCGATTCTCGCGTTTACATCCCGAGACCAAGGTAAGCACAAGGATCGGCCAAAGCCTGACTCTGTCCGAATGGCTGGCAACGGGGGAGATTGATGTAGCAGTCATTCAAGTTTGGAGGGACGAAATCCGGCGCGACGATGTCGTACTCTTCGAGGATCGGCTGCATTGGATAAAGTCACAAGACTTGCCTTTGAAACCAAATGCACCTTTGCCGTTCCTGGCCTTCGATGAGAACTGTTTCTACAAACAATGGGCGCAATTTCACAGTTCGGGAACGGAGTATCAGTTCGAGGTTGTGCTCGAATGTCCCAGCGTATCCGGCATTCTTTCGGCAACGCGCGCGGGGCTGGGCGTAGCCCTCATGAACGGCTTGCACGTGCCTTTGGACTTGGAGGTCATCGAACGTGTGCTCCCGGAGCCTCCGGCAATCGCCTATGTCGCGCGCTCTACTCCCAAAAGCCGCAACGACGCCGCCCGTGCATTGCTGAACGAAATCGCAATTGAAGTTGGCCGTCCTTCTGCGATTCGGGTTGCTTGATTGCAAAAGCAGGACTACTCGCAAGACCCAAATTTTTTGAAATTGGGTTCCAGCTGGTCACGCGCCGCACGCGGTCATTTCGTTCGCTATGGGCCGAAACCTGTAGTTCCCCTCCCGGACCTTCCGCGGCACAGGTCGATCTGAAACGAAACGGCGTTGCGCCGAGTTTGCCTTCCGCCACGCGATCAAAAAAGAAGGCGCAAACAACTCTCCGACTGCCCACCACACCCTCTGCTGTCATCCCGCACTTGATGCGGGATCCATGCCGTGAGCGGTCCATTCGATCAGCCCTGCGTGGGGCGAGGAAACGGATTGGATCCTCGGGTCAAGGCCGAGGATAACGGAGCGAAGGGAGAAGCGCGTTGCCGACCGCCCCTCCGCCGTCATCCCGGGCGAGCATTGCGAGACCCGGGACCCACTCGCGGGGCTGCTTGCTGATACGGTTGGTTTTGACTGTTCCGGCGGCTCCGGTCTTCGGATAGCTGGCGCTCTGGGAACGAGTGGGTCCCGGCTCTGCGCTGCGCTTGGCCGGGATGACGTTGGGGACGTGAATGGGACTGTTGCAGGATCACGAGCCGAAAAACAAAAAAGAGGCGGAAAACCGCCTCTGAGCGTGACGACAAACCTCATACCTCTCAATAGTCACCCTCGGCCTTGTGCCGAGGGTCCATATTTTTCAATATGTTATGGATGTTTGGAACTAGTCCGAACATGACGCCGGAGGAATTAACGGACTTTGTCAGCAGTCTGAGGGGCAGAAAACCGCCCCTTTCTCACTCATCTCAATTAAGTCTCAGCCCAAGTCCCAGAAAAATCACACCGGGACGGAGGGGTATTTCATGCCGGCGACTTCCTGCATCAGGCGGATGACCTGGGTGCTATAGCCGGCCTCGTTGTCGTACCAGACGTAAAGCACCAGACGATCGCCATCGACGATGGTGGCCTGGCTGTCGACGACGCCGGCGTGGATGGAGCCGACGAGATCGGACGAGACCAGTTCGGTGGAGGCCGTGTAGTCGATCTGGTCCTGCAGCGGCGACTGGATCGAGACCTGGCGCAGGTAGTCGTTCATTTCCTCAGCTGATGTCTCGCGCTTGAGATTGAGGTTGAGGATCGCCATGGAGACGTTCGGGATCGGCACACGGACCGCGTTGCCGGTCAGTTTGCCCTTCATCTCCGGCAGACACTTAGCCACCGCGCTGGCAGCGCCCGTGCTGGTCAGAACCATGTTGAGCGGGGCGGCACGGCCGCGGCGGTCGCCCTTGTGGTAGTTGTCGATCAGGTTCTGATCGTTGGTGAAGGCGTGGATGGTTTCCACGTGGCCGTTCTCGATGCCGAACTCGTCGTTGATTACCTTCAGGACCGGCGTGATCGCGTTGGTGGTGCAGGATGCGGCGCTCAAGATGTCGTCGTCCGGGGTGATGTCGCCCTGGTTGACGCCGTAAACAACGTTCTTGATGTTGCCCTTGCCCGGTGCGGTCAGGATGACTTTTGCGGCGCCTGGGCACTTCAGGTGCTGGCCGAGGCCTTCCTCGTCACGCCACATGCCGGTGTTGTCGACGACCAGCGCATTCTTGATGCCGTATTTGGTGTAGTCGACCTCCGCCGGAGAATTGGCGTAGATCACCTGAATGTAGTTGCCGTTGGCGATGATGGCGTTCTTGTCTTCATCGACGGTGATCGAGCCGCTGAAGGCGCCATGAACAGAATCGCGGCGCAGCAGGCTGGAGCGTTTCTTGAGATCGCCTTCCTTGCCGCCGCGCACGACAATGGCGCGCAGGCGCATCTTGTTGCCGGCCCCAACGCGTTCGATCATCATGCGGGCGAGCAAGCGTCCAATGCGGCCGAAACCGTAAAGGACAACGTCCTGCGGCTCCTGCAGGATTGAGGTCTTGCCGGTGTTGATGCTGGCGAGCTGCTCTTCAACCAGGGTCTTGGCATCGCCGCCTTCCGTCATGTAGCGGTGGCACAGCTTGCCGAGGTCGACGCGGGAGGCAGCGAGATCCATTTCCAGCATCGCCTTGACGATCTCAAGGCTCTTGGCAACGTCCAGCTCCTGGCCGGTGATCTGCAGGGCGTAGCGGTGCGCCTTGATGATCTCGATGGCAGAGTTGTTGAGGAGCCGGCGGCCGAAAATCCGGATGTTGATGCCGTAGTCGCGGTAAAGGTGGCCAACCAGCGGGATCATCTGCTCAGCGGCGGATTGTTGTTCCTTCCAGTTATCGAAGTGATTATCCATAGCCGCCATGCCGACCAACTCCCTTTGGGTGATTAACGCACAATGATTGGCGGGTTTTCCCGCCTGCGCGTGCGGTTTATCGCTAGACCAAACGCAATGTCCAGACCCACTTTTTGTTTAATCGATTAGATGCATAGGTGCCGATGCTGCCTGGGTGCCAGCGCTCGGAAAAAGGCATGTCACAAAGAAAAAGGGACGGAAAACCGCCCCTTCGAAACCCGTCTGATTGAAGCTGCCGATCAGGCGCTTTGGGCTGTCTGGATGCCCTTGTCGCTCATCAGGCCCTGGAGTTCCTGGTTCTGGAACATCTCGCGGATGATGTCACAGCCGCCGACGAACTCACCCTTTACATAAAGCTGCGGGATGGTCGGCCAGTTGGTGAATTCCTTGATGCCGTTGCGCAGCTCGTCATCTTCCAGAACGTTGATGCCTTTGTACGGCGCGCCGACATAGTCGAGGATCTGAACGACCTGACCGGAGAACCCGCACTGCGGGAAGTTCGGTGTGCCCTTCATGAACAGCACAACGTCGTTGGTGTCGACTTCGTTCTTGATCCAGTCTTGGATGCTCATTTCACTTGTCCTTGTCTGTCTGCCTGCAGCGGGCGGCTAACCTTATGATGCCTGATAATGCGTGATAATACGTATATGGGCAATCACGCCGTCAAATGCACGGGGCAAATTCGGTTTAATCCGGCGCCTTGGTTTGCAAGGCGAGGGCATGCAGCGCGCCGCCCATGTTGCCCTTGAGCGCCTCATAGACCATCTGGTGCTGCTGGACGCGGCTCTTGCCCCGGAATGCTTCGGAGACAACATTCGCCGCGTAATGGTCGCCATCGCCAGCCAAATCCCGGATCTCCACCTGAGCGTCGGGCAATGCCTCCTTGATCAGGGTTTCAATCTCATTTGCGTTCATTGGCATGTTATGCGCGCCCCTTCATTGCCTGTTTCCCCCTCATGGCCGACTCACACGGCTGTCATGTAATCAGGAAACCAATTTTCATGTGCTTTTTTCAGCTTTGCAACGGATATGGTGAGAACACCTTGAACTGTCAAATCCGTTCCGCCGGTTGTTCCGATCCGCTCGACTTCAATGCCGGCGTCGACAATGTCTTCCAGAACCGCATCAAGCCGGTCCGGGCTGACAGTGACGACATAGCGGCCCTGGTCTTCGCCGAAGAGCGCCGCGTGTGCAGGTCCGTCGATCTCGACGCTTGCACCCATTCCACTGGCCATCGCCATTTCGGCAAGAGCGACGCCGAGGCCGCCGGAGGAAATGTCATGGACACCGGTGAGGCGCGCAGCGCCGATCAGCTGGCGGACAAGCGTGCCGCGCCGCTTTTCTGCCGCGAGATCGACCGGAGGCGGTGCGCCTTCCTCGCGGCCAAGGATGTCGCTGAGATACTGCGAAGCGCCAAGATGGGTGCCGCGGCCGCCGATGACGAGGATAACGTCGCCTTCGTTCGCAAACGCCGCACCCGCGCGCACGGTCACATCCGGCAACAGGCCAACACCGCCAATCGCCGGGGTCGGCAGGATTGCTTCGCCGTGGGTCTCGTTGTAGAGCGAGACGTTGCCCGAGACGATCGGGAAGTCGAGTTCCCGGCAGGCTTCGCCGATGCCTTTGATACAGCCAACGAATTGCCCCATGATTTCCGGGCGTTCCGGATTGCCGAAATTGAGGTTATCGGTGGCCGCAAGCGGCTCTGAACCGACCGCCGTCAGGTTGCGCCAGACTTCGGCCACCGCCTGTTTGCCGCCTTCAAAGGCGTCCGCCTCGCAGTAGCGCGGGGTCACATCGACGGAGAAGGCGAGACCCTTGCGGGTGCCGTCCACGCGGATGACACCGGCATCGCCACCGGGGGTTGCCGCGGTGTTGCCCTGGATCAGCGTGTCATACTGCTCATAGACCCAGCGGCGCGACGAGCCATTGGCATTGCCGACCAGTGTCGTAAGCGCCTCGGCATAGTCGTCCGGTTCTGCGATGTCGCTGGCTGCTATAACAGGACGCTTTTGGGGTTCGATCCACGGACGGTCGTATTCCGGAGCTTCGTCGCCGAGTTCCTTGATCGGCAGATCCGCAACGGTCTCGCCCTGGTGCTTGACCACAAAGCGCAGCGTGTCGGTCGTGACGCCGACGATGGCAAAGTCGAGGCCCCATTTCTTGAAGATCGCTTCTGCTTCAGCTTCCTTTTCCGGGCTGAGAACCATGAGCATGCGCTCCTGGCTTTCCGACAGCATCATCTCGTAAGCGCTCATGCGCTCTTCGCGCACGGGCACCTGGTCGAGGTTCAGTTCGATGCCGAGGTCGCCCTTGGCGCCCATTTCAACGGCGGAGCAGGTGAGGCCGGCTGCGCCCATGTCCTGGATCGCGATGACCGCGCCGGTCTCCATCAGCTCAAGGCAGGCTTCGAGCAGGCATTTTTCCGTGAACGGATCGCCCACCTGAACGGTCGGACGCTTCTCCTCGATCGTGTCGTCAAATTCGGCTGACGCCATGGTCGCACCGCCAACACCATCCCGGCCGGTTTTGGCGCCGAGATAGACAACCGGCAGGCCGACGCCCTTGGCTTCGGACAGGAAGATCTTGTCGCTGTCGGCAAGGCCTGCGGCAAAGGCATTCACAAGACAGTTTCCGTTGTAGCGGGCATGGAACTCGACTTCACCGCCGACGGTCGGAACGCCGAAGGAGTTGCCATAACCGCCCACACCGGAGACAACACCTGAGACGAGGTGGCGGGTCCGCGGATGATCGGGTTCACCGAATCGCAGGGCATTCATGGCTGCGACCGGACGGGCCCCCATTGTAAAGACATCGCGCAGGATGCCGCCAACACCTGTTGCCGCACCCTGGTAGGGCTCGATGTAGGACGGGTGATTGTGGCTTTCCATTTTGAAGACAACGGCCTGACCGTCGCCGATATCGACAACCCCGGCGTTTTCACCTGGACCCTGAAGCACACGCGGGCCTTCCGTCGGCAAGGTTTTCAGCCATTTTTTGGAAGACTTGTAGGAGCAATGCTCGTTCCACATCGCCGAGAAGATGCCAAGTTCCGTGAACGACGGCTCGCGGCCAATCAGTTCCAGAATGCGGTCATATTCGTCAGGTTTGAGGCCGTGGGAAGCGATGAGCTCGGGCGTGATCTTGATGTCGTTCGGGATCATGTCGGTCCGGAAATCTGCGGCGTTTAGAGCGTTTTACAAAATGCTTTTGTGCGCCTGGGCCAGTTTCGCGCCGGTTTAGCAGACAAAACCTCAAAATGGGAGAGGTCTCAGACGATTCATTTGCATGTTGTCCGTAAGGCTTTCGGCTGCGCGACCGGCAACGTTACTCGAAGCTGTCGTAGCAGGCGCAGTTGTCGTTCAAAAGGTCGCGCACAGCCACAAGGCCCTCAACGGTCTGATCCCGGGTTAGCGGATTGCTGAAGCCGATGCGGATGCAGTGATAGACCTTGCCGGTGCGACCTGGTTTGAACTCGTCTTCATCATCCACCAGAACATTTTCTGCAGCCGCTGCCGCTTTGAAAGTCCCGGGGTTCCAGGGTTCGGGCACCTTTAGCCAAAGGAAGGGACAGTCGGCGGCGGAGCGATATTCGAACGGGCTGAGATGTTGCCGCACAAGAGCGTGGCGGGCCGCGATCTCTTCACCGACTTTCTCTCGAAAGTCAGAAGCTGCACCAGACAAGATCAGCCTGGAGGACAGCTCTGAGAGAAGAAATGAAATGCCGCCTGTCAGCATCTTGTGGGCGGTGTAAATGCGCTGGGCGTAGGACTGAGGGCTGGAGAGCCAGCCGCCGCGCACGCCAGCCGTCACGGATTTTGACAGGGATCCAACGTGAAAGGTCCGCTCCGGAGCCAACGAGACAATCGGCGGAACCGATGTGTCCCGCAGCGAGCCGTAGACCTCGTCCTCGATGATCCAGAGATTGTGCTGCCGGGCAACCTCGATAAGCTCGTGCCGGCGCGTTTCGCTCATGAACCCCGTTGTCGGATTGTGCATGGTCGGCATCAAAAACAGGATGCGTGGGTGTGTTTGGGCACAGACGCGAGCCAGATCCTCTGGCAAGGGCCCTTCTTCATCCCGCTCGACCAACACCGGCCGTCGACCAGACAGGGCCGCCCCCCGCGCGATAGAGCTGTAGGTCAGATCTTCAAAGGCAATTCTGTCTCCAGGAGCTGTGGTCGCTGCAATGATCGACATGATTGCCGCTTGAGCACCGGTAGTCGGAACAATGCTGCCTTCATCAGGTTCCCAGCCGCCGCGTGACAACCAGATCTTACCGGCGGCGCGCCAGTCCGGCGGGACAGCGCGGGTGTAACTGGCGATCTCGTGCGGATGGTCGCGTGTGATGTCCAAGGTGATTTGCGCGATCAGCTTTGCCTGTCCGATTTCCGGTGCTGATGTGCTGTCGAACCGGATGGAAGATTCGTGGGGAACCGCGATGCGTGTGCCAGCGAACGCTCGGTCTTTTGGCGGTTGCATCGCGCCTTGAACCCATGAAGTCCCCTCGGTGCGTTGTCTGAGGGTTGGGGCGGACGGTGCAGGATTGCCTGCGGGGGCGTCAAGGTTCGGTTTTGTAGATTCTTGAAGCTGGATCGGCTCTGCACTGCCAAGAACGTATGTTCCACGCCCCACTTCGCCATTCACCAGACCACGTTGACGGATAGTGGCATAGGCCCGGCCGATGGTGCCGACCGTTACGCCAAGATCATAGGCGAGATCACGCTGTGGCGGCAGTTTGGTTCCGGCTGCGAGTGCGCCGGAGGCGATGTCTGCGGAAATCTGATCTGCGAGCCGCAGATAGATCGGGCCTTGCCCGTCCGGGATCTGAGGAAGCCAATTTGTCATGGTGACAATTTAGTATATTGCCGCCGTCAAGGAGTCAATTCATAAGATTGTCACCGTAAAGGACACAGTTATTGTGTCGATTGTATCTCTTGGAGTATCTAAAATGAGTGCATTGGAATCAATCTTCGCACCCAGCTGCACAGACCAGCCAAGAGTCTCGTTCCCGCGCTGGAACCTGGTGAGGTTGGTTTTGCAATGGATGGCCGTCGCCAGAAGCCGGCGCGAATTGGCCAGCCTGACGGATGATCAATTGAAGGATATCGGTTTGAAGAGATCCGATGTGCTGGTTGAGATTGAAAAGCCGTTTTGGCAGGGCCCGGACTTCCGGTGACCTGTTAATGCGCCTTGCGCATCTTTTGAAACACCGTGCTTGGTCATCAAATGTCCGGGGCCCGATGTCCGGCCTTCTTAAGCAGCAGCCTTCAGCTTCTGAAGCGATAGGCCCCGGATTTCGCAGGCGCCCGACCTCCGCGGGCGCCTGCAATTCATATGGTGTCCTGGGTTAGACTTCGCCGGTGTACTCGCCACGTGCCGGGTAGTCGTTTTTCTTGACGAAATCCAGCGCGCCGAGCATCTCCTGAAAATGCGGCCGCACAAACGGCATGGTTTGGACGGATGCAAAGTAGAGTGTGCCGTCGGGCTTGACCAAGAAGACACCTGGCTCTGAGAACAGGTCCGGCTCTTCAATTCCGATAGACGTCTTGCCACGGCCCGTGGAGATGTAGAGCCCCCAATCCTTTGCCATTGTGAGCGGCAATCCGTAACCGAACGTTAGGTCATCGAATCCGACCTTGTCAGCCATTTGTTGTGTCCGCTCTTGATCATCGGATGACAGGGCAATGACCTCAACGCCGCGTTCCTTCAGATCGGGCAAAAGACGGCCAAGTTCCTTCAAATAGGTGGCGCAAATCGGACAATGCAGCCCGCGGTAAAAGACGACCAATGTTGCAAAGTCAGCGGATTCCGATGAAAGATCAAACGACCCGCCGCCGAGTGTCTCAACGGTCAGTGCTGGAACGGTCTGTCTGGGGATGAGCATGATGCTTCCTTTGTCTTGGATAAATCGGATCGACTTGGGCTAGAATATCGAACGATCTCGATATAAAAGTACAAATAAAGAAGCCGAGAGTACGGATATGCAGGCGCCTTATCGCACAAACTTCAATGGCCGGCTGGACCGGTTGTCGTCTCTGATCGACAGGTTGCGGGTTCATGTGAGCGACGGCGGAGCAGGCGGCCCGGATGTACAGCATGCCATGCTGATGATCTGCAAAGATCCGCGCCAGGACCTTCGTCTTGTGTTGCGCCCGCCAGAAGACAGTGCTTCAGGTGCTCTTGATCTCGTTCGCCCGAGGGCTGATGAAAGCATCATCGTATCGACAAACATCGAGATATCCGGAGTTGGAAAACGGCTCTTTGCCGCGCTTCCCATTTGTTTGTCCGTTGACCTTTCGGACGATCCAAGTTTGTCGTCAGTGGTGATGCCGCTGGTGGAAGAGGTGATGCGGCCCCGCTGTGGCGGCCAGGCTGTCTTTCAGCGCTTGTGCGAGGTGGTGGTGATTCGGTTGCTGCGCCATGCGATGGAAGGCAATGAGATCGATTCAGGGCTTTTGAACGGGCTTTCTGATCCAAGAGTCGCGCAGGCGCTTGTCGCCATTCACGAGGCACCGGGCGAAAACTGGACACTAGAACGGCTCGCGGAAATCGCCGGCATGTCGCGGACCCAATTTGCGGTGACCTTCAAGAGCCTGATCGGGATAACGCCGATGACGTATTTGTCGAATTGGCGGCTCGACATTGCACGGGATGAACTCGCCGCTGGGCGTCAGGTCAAGGCTGTCGCCAATATGTGCGGCTTTTCCAGCCCGGCATCCTTTTCCCGGGCTTTCGCCAAGAGATATGGCGCTCCGCCACGCCGCGCGCGGCAACTGGAGCACAACTGAACGCAGGTCAGCGAACAGGATCGTCCGGTTGCTCCATGCCGTAAAGCTCGTCGTTGATGTCGTCCATCTTCCGGGCGAGGAGCGCCTGAGCATCCTTCAGACCGAGATTGTAGAAGTTCGCGCCAAGTGATTTGGTCAGGAAGTCGATCAGGATATCGGCTTCCATGTTGCCGATATCGGTATCCAGTTCGTCGCTCAGATACTGCCGGATCTGCTGGTTGAGGCGGGCGCGAGTATCCTTGTCCAGTTTCAGGTCCGGCATGTCTGGTTGCCCCCAGCAATCAGGTGAAGAGATTGGCCGGTCAGGCAGCCTGCTCCAAAAGGCTTTCGAACAGCAGGCGGCCATCGAGGCCGCCGTGAAGCTGCTCAACCAGGTTTTCCGGGTGGGGCATCATGCCGAGCACGTTGCCTTTCGCGTTTGTGACGCCGGCAATGTCGTTGATCGAGCCGTTCGGATTTGTGCCGTTGGCATAGCGGAACACCACTTGCCCGTTGTCTTCGACGGATTTGAGGGTTTCAGCGTCGGCGAAGTAATTACCGTCGTGATGGGCAACCGGGCACCGCCACACCTGGCCTTTTTCGAACTTGGAAGAAAACTGTGTTACGCTGTTCACCGTTTCCAGCATCACTTCTTTGCAGACAAAAGTCAGTCCGGCATTGCGCATGAGGGCACCCGGCAGCAGGCCCGCTTCTGTCAGGATCTGAAAGCCGTTGCACACACCAAGAACTGAAACGCCGCTCTCGGCCTTGGCGACCAGATCCTTCAGGATCGGGGACCGCGCTGCAATCGCGCCGGAGCGCAAGTAATCGCCGTAGGAGAAACCGCCCGGGACGATGACCAAATCGGCGTCGGGCAGGGAGCTTTCCGTATGCCAGACGCCGACAGGGCGCGTGCCGGTGATCAGTTCCAGCGCATGAAACATGTCACGATCGCGGTTGGAGCCTGGGAAAACGATGACGGCGGTTTTCATGGAGCAAGTTCCGGAAGTTCAGAGCAGGTAAAACACAGCAACGAGGGCAACAAATGCGGGCAGCAGGATGAAGATTGCAGCTTTTATGGCCAGAAAGAGAACAGCTCTCTTTGCATCCTTATCCATTTCGCTCCCCTGCTTATGCGATCTCGATCGCGTAGTTTTCAATCACGGTGTTGGCGAGCAGCTTTTCGCACATCTGCTCCAGTTCGGCCTTGGCGGCATCTTTGTCGGACCCGATCAATTCCAAGTCGAACACCTTGCCCTGGCGGACAGAGCCGACATCGCCGAAGCCAAGACCGCCGAGCGCGCCTTCAATGGCTTTTCCCTGAGGATCGAGAACACCGTTTTTCAAGGTGACGATCACGCGAGCTTTCATGATTGTTGTCTCCATCAGCATCTGGTGGGCGTGTTGCGCGCTCCATACACCAGCTGAACCGCTTCGCAAAGTCAAAGACGGCTATTCAAAAGAAAAACCCCTGCCAAGTGAGATCAGGGCAGGGGTCTTTGAAGATTTATTTGACCAGCGTTGGGCCTGATCCGACCGGGCGCTCGTTCTGTGTCACGAGACCCAGACGTTTGGCGACTTCCTGGTAAGCTTCCAGCATGCCGCCCATTTCGCGGCGGAAGCGGTCCTTGTCCATCTTTTCGTTGGTCTCAATGTCCCAAAGACGGCAGCTGTCCGGAGAAATCTCGTCCGCGACCACGATGCGCATCAGATCGCCCTCAAACAGGCGGCCACACTCGATCTTGAAATCAACGAGGCGGATGCCGACACCCAGGAACAGGCCGGACAGGAAGTCGTTGACCCGGATGGCCAGGGCCATCATGTCGTCGAGTTCCTGCGGAGTTGCCCAGCCAAAGGCCGTGATGTGTTCTTCAGACACCATCGGATCATCGAGTTCATCATTCTTGTAGTAGAACTCGATGATGGAGCGCGGCAGCTGTGTGCCCTCTTCAAGACCCAGGCGCTTTGCGATTGATCCGGCAGCAACATTGCGCACAACCACTTCAAGCGGGATGATCTCGACTTCGCGGATCAGCTGCTCGCGCATGTTCATGCGGCGGATGAAGTGCGTCGGAATGCCGATGGCATTCAGGTTGTTGAAGATGTACTCGGAGATGCGGTTGTTGAGCACGCCCTTGCCGTCAACGATCTCGTGTTTCTTGTTGTTGAAAGCAGTCGCGTCATCCTTGAAGTGCTGAACCAGGGTTCCTGGCTCCGGACCTTCATAGAGAATCTTCGCTTTACCTTCATAAATGCGCCGGCGGCGGTTCATGGGCTTATCCGTCTCGTTATTGAGAGAAACCTTGCGAGGGATATCTGCGCCTATACGTCTCGTTCACTGGGAATTTGGCTTCGACCAGGTGGGGACCGTATGGCCGCAAATCCTCGATTGCGGCGCGGAACTTACCCGAAGCGAGGCGAAAGCACAATCTTATGTTTTGTGCGAATTTCCGGGGAATGTCATGCTTTTGGCCAATCCGTGTCGCTACTACGTTGATTTGCGAAGCGGTGGGGGATATTGAAAGAGCCAAATGATCCCCATATTGGGGATGTGCACCGCAGTTCAGGAGACGTAGAAGCATGAGCACATTCGACAAGCGCGAGCAGGGATTTGAAAACAAATTCGCGCATGACGAGGAGCTGCGGTTCAAGGCAACCGCCCGCCGCAACAAGCTGCTGGGCCTCTGGGCTGCAGGGCTTCTCGGATACGAAGGCGAGAAGGTCGAAGAATATGCCAAGGAAGTTGTCCGGGCTGACTTCGAAGAGCCGGGTGACGAAGACGTTTTCCGCAAAATCCGCGCAGACTTTGATGCCAACAATGTCGATCAGTCGGATCACCAGATTCGGCGCACCATGGACGAACTGATGGCAACCGCCGTGGATCAGCTGCAAAACGAAGGCTGATCAGGGGATCGGACTGGTCTTTGTCGAATTTGAAATGCCCGCCGAAACCGGCGGGCGTTTTTGTTTGTTGGCTGGACCCGTACGGATGAGGCACATATCCGGCTTGCGGGCAGCTTGAGATCCTTGTCTGATGGTGGCCAATCAGGAGGAGACGACCGTGACCGACCCGAAAACCCTTGCCGACAAATTGCGCTCCGGACAGCCGGTGATCACAGGCTGGTCCATGTTGGCGGCACCAATTGTGTCTGAGCTTTTTGCTCGCAGTGGCTATGAAGCGGTTACACTGGACCTTCAGCATGGGATGCATGACTTCCAGTCCGCCAGCGAAGGCTTTGCAGCCCTGGTGCTCGGTGGGGCTCATCGGATTGCGCGCATCCCCGTTGACGACAATGCAACTGCCAGCCGATTGGCGGACATGGGTGCAGAATGTCTCATTGCTCCAATGATCAATTCCCGTGCGGATGCCGAAGCCTTTGTGAAGGCCGTCAAGTACCCGCCAGTTGGAGAGCGCAGCTGGGCACCGTCCCGAGTGGTTATGCTCAACCAGCAAACTCCGGATGCCTACTTGGAAACTGCGAACGAACAAACGCTGGCTCTGGCCATGGTGGAAACGCGTACATCTGTTGACGCGCTGGATGACATCTTGGCGGTGCCGGGTCTGGACGGAGTATTTGTTGGACCAAGCGATCTGTCGCTGGCTCTGTCAAATGGCGAAAAACTTGATCCGAACGGCGAAGAGACGGCCCGGGTTTGCGGCGAAATCGCAGCCCGAGCGAAAGCGGCGGGGAAGATCGCCGGTATCTTTTGCATTGGTGCGGCAAAAGTTGAGGAGGCCATCGCCCAAGGATTCAGGCTTATGGCCCACGGCACAGACATGATGATGTTCGATGAGGCGGCGCGCGCTCACCTTCAAGAGGTCGATGCCGCAACCGGATCAGGGCCCGCAGCCAGCTATTGAGGTAGACTATTGGCGAGGCAATATGAACAGGCTTGCGGGCGAGGTGAACTTAAGAGAACTCCGCCAGTTTAGCCGAGCTTTTTCATAAAGTGGGCAAAGGACATCATGCCTTCCGGCCACGGGCCGTGCCCGCTTTCCAGATTGATATGGCCCGCCTCGCCGGCATCCTGGAACGTCGTGCCCCAGGCGTTCGCAAAATCCTGGGCCCGCTCATAATCGCAGTAAGGATCGTTCCGGCTCGCGACAAGATGGCCCGGGAAGGTGAGGGGATGAGTTGGCACCGGTTTGAAGTCACCGCCGTCAAACTCCGGAACGAGGCCGTCGCGATCCCAATCGGAGGGTGCAACAAGATAGGCACCGCGGACCTTGTCCCTTAAAGCATGCGCAGCATGCGCAACAAGAATACAGCCCAGCGAATGGGCAACAAGGACAACCGGGCGCTGACAGGCCTCGACTTCTTTGACCAGCGTGTCCACCCAGTCTTTTTTGTTTGGCCGATGCAGTTCTCTTTGAGCCACAACGCGTGCGGTTGGCATCTTGTCCCGCCAGCGCAACAGCCAATGGCCCGGCAAGGTTTTGCCGTAGCCGGGAATGAGCAGGATGTCGGTTTCGGAAATCTTCAAGACAAGGCACCTTTGGGGTTGGGCAAAGCTCTAGGCGCTGCGTGAAACCATATTTTTTTCCTGAGGTCCAGCCGAAAGCCTGTCGGTTGAGCGGAGGTCAGGTGGTGCATCTCGATTTCATCTGAACTCTTGCGTGTAAAGATCAAGAATGCCTCATGTAAAAATTCTGTCAGGAGCAGTTTTGACGATAACGTTTCGTATTTGTCAGTAATTTATTCAGGTCTTTAGGGCTTTCTGACTAGGTCGAATTCAGGATGAGGGAAAAGCATGTCGCGGGCTGTAGTCTTTGGCGGCGCCGGATTTATCGGATCCCACCTGCTTCGTTCCTTGAAAGAAAGCGGCAAGTTCAAGGAACTGGTGAGCGTTGATCTGGTCGCCCCGCGCGCACCGGTCGAGACAGTCGATTACAAAATCGCAGATATTCGCCGGCCGCTGCCCGTGGATCTGTGTCAGGCCCCTGATGTTATCTACAATCTTGCAGCCATCCACCGGACGCCTGGCCATGAAACGCATGAGTATTATGAAACGAATGTGGCCGGGGCGACGCATATCTGCGAGTTCGCACGGGCATTAGGTGTCAAAAAGATCGTTTTTACCAGCTCGATCGCAGTGTATGGCCCCGATGAGGCACCGAAAGAAGAAACCACTCCTACCGCGCCGCAATCCGCCTACGGATGGTCCAAGCTTTTGGCCGAGCAGATCCAGCAAAGCTGGCAGCAAGAAGCACCCGACCGTAAACTGGTGATTTCCAGGCCGGCAGTCGTCTTCGGTGCTGGAGAAAACGGCAACTTCACCCGGCTCGCTGGTGCCCTAAAAAAGGGGTTCTTCCTCTATCCGGGCCGCAAGGACACGATCAAAGCGTGTGGCTATGTTGATGAATTGATCCGGTCCTTCGATTTCATGCTGGGGCAGAAAGAAGGGCAGTCGCTCTATAACTTCTGCTATCCGCACCCGTACACAATTGAAGAAATCTGCCAGAGTTTTGAGCGAGCTGGTGGCCTGTCTCAGCCCCGGGGCGTTGTTCCCTTGCCTTTGATGAAGTTGGCGAGCATGCCGTTTGAAATTCTGAATGCGTTTGGCATCAGGAACGGCATTAACCGGGCGCGTATTCAGAAATTGGTCGTATCAACGAATATTGTTCCGGCGAAGCTCAAGTCATCGGGATACGTTTTCGAGACTGATCTCGACAGTGCCTTGAAAAACTGGCGTGCGACATCTCTGATTGAAGATGGTTTCGCATGACTTCGATCGATATGTAGGTCCCGATCCGTGAGATCTCTGCAATCGTGGCAAAAAAAGCCCCGCGGTAACTCCACGGGGCATTTGTAAGCAGTCAGGTCTAGGTGCCAAGTCAGGCACCTTGGTAAGTTTGCTAGACGTTTATCTGTCCGTAACGCAGAGCCTCAACCACTGTGTGGGTCTTGTTGGATGCATTCAGCTTTACGCTGGCATTTTGCAAATGCGCATGGACTGTCCGCTGAGAGATATCCAGAACATCTGCAATCTCACCTGCGGTTTTGCCGTAGGCTGTCAGTTCGAGAACCTTGCGCTCGCGGGTCGACAGGGCGCCCGGGCGTTGGCCGGAGACCACACCGAGTTCACGCAAGCGTGAGAATGCTGCTGCCGACAGTGCCTCAAGATTGGACAGATCGTATTTGCTGACTTGCAGGGCCGGTCCACTGGCAAAAACAAATGCCTGGAACGGGTAAAGCTCGGTAACAGGCACGACGACAATCTGGCTTCCCTCTCCAGCGGAGGCCATGAGATCGGAATGCTCCATGTCACCAGCAGTGATCGTCCAGATGCGGGCCCGGTTCGAGCCCAGCCCCAGCATCAAGGCACTGTCATTTGCCGACAGAGACGTGCTCTCGATGCCATCATTGCGTTGATCCGGCCAGCGGAAGCGCTGCACCAGGTTGTCGATCGGACGGTTGGGCATCGGCAGACCGGTTATCAGGATATGGGTTGCCCCCATACGCCGTAGGTTCGATTCCAAAATGTCCAGAACATGATGGGCTGCGTTAGCCTCAGAGATCGCTCTCAGTTTATTTTTCAATTCGGTTTGATCAAGCATTGTGCACATCCTTTGCGGCTTGAAAGCCGCTTTTTTGGACACGCCACAGACACGCTGTTGGCGATCCTGATGGGTTAACTCGCGCATGGCACAGGTGACCTGCCCCCAGCCAAACTCGAAGCGTCGCGCATTTTTTGGTGGGACATTTGTTGTTCTTCCGTGGATAGAACTTCCCATGCGTCAACAAACTCACGCTACAATACAATTGATGATCGTACCAATATGGAAAAACCTGCAAGTTGGCTTTATATGCCATTTTGTTTGCATTTCCCCAGCGGGAAGGGGTGTATAAATTACTGAATTGTTTATCAGGAGTTGTTTTTCATCTTCCTATATATTGTAAAAAATAACAATATTAATTGTTTTTAACCCCTAATTAATTATGTCAAGGAATCAGCTCCAAATATGCTTCTGGAGGTTGGTGGGATCGCGGAGACTTGTGCTTTGCGGCTTTCTTCTGATTAGTCTTACCCTTTATGCTGAGTTGCTTAGGCTTAACCTGCAGACTAAAAACGCCGGCAAGGGAGACTGTATCCATGCCACTTAGTTTTTCTGGGCCAGATCATTTCTACACTGCCGATGAAGAGGCCTGGTGGTCTGCGGTCGACAAGGCTCTGAAAGGAGCTCCGAGGGATAGACTGACATCTCTCACCGATGACGGTCTGCCGGTCCAGCCGCTTTACGCCAACCGCACCGACCAGCCAGCCCGGGCTTTGCGAGCTAAGCCGGGTGCCTGGACCATATCACAGCGGATCGACCTTCCCGACGTTTCGGTTGCCAATGCGCAAATCCTGCAGGACTTGGAAGGTGGCGCTAGCGGTTTGGATCTTGTCTTGGATCCAATTGGATTGGGAACCGGTCGAGGTATCCAAATAAAAACCGCGCGTGACTTTGCCCGACTTTATGCTGGCGTGCTTCCAGACCTGATCGAAACCCGCATCGACGCAGGAAACAAGACTTTAGGGCTCATTAGCGAGTTCCTTGGTTATCTGAAATCCGCCGGTATTAAACCTTCGACCGTGCGTCTCACCGCCTCCTATGATCCGAATTCGGCCGCAGAGACTGATGGGGCCGACCTCTCGGCGCTGAAGGTCGCAGCAGAAGAAAGTGTAGCGTGTGGTAGTCCACTGCGCCTGCTGACCGCGGACGGGCAAACTTGGCACAATGCCGGCGCGAGCGATGCGCAAGAGCTGGCGCTCGTGCTTTCCTCTGCTGTTGCGCACATGCGCGCTCTGGAAAATGCGGGGCTTGAGCCTGAAGAATGGGCTACGCGGATTTCGATCACTCTGGTTGCCGATGCTGATCAGTTCGGCACAATTTCCAAGGCCCGGGCCATCCGGAAACTCTGGGCATCCGTTTTGGCAGGTGCCGGCGTGAAGCAAGATCCTGCCGATCTACATATGGTCACCTCCCGGCGAATGCTGACCCAGCGCGATCCTTGGGTGAACCTCCTCCGCAACACGGTGGCGTCTTTTGCAGCCGGTGTCGGTGGAGCTGACAGTGTTTGTGTATTGCCGCACACAGAAGCAATCGGTTTGCCGGATGCGTTCGCCCGCCGGCTCGCGCGCAACACCCAGTCGATGCTTTTGGAAGAAAGCAGCCTGGCGAAGGTCATGGATCCGTCTGCGGGTTCTGGAGCGATTGAGGCGCGCACTGATCAACTCTGTGCAGCTGCATGGGCATTCTTCCAGGAAATCGAGGCAGCGGGTGGATTGCTTGCTGCGCGCAAAAGCGGATTGGTAGAAAAGAATATCGCCGAAACCAGAGCGAAAATCGAAAAGGATATCGCCCGGCGCAAACGCCCGATCACGGGCGTCAGTGAGTTCCCAAATCTCGGCGAAAAACCCGTGGAAGTGCTTGCTAAGACAAACTCAGGCGCCGGTTGGCGCTATGCCGAACCTTTTGAGGTGCTCCGGGCTGCCGCGGACGCACATGAACAGGCAGCGGGACAGGCGCCAAGCATCTTCCTCGCGACCCTTGGCCCGCTCGCGCAGTTCACGGCTCGTGCCACGTGGCTGGCCAGCGCATTCGCAGCCGGCGGTTTGAAGGCAAGTGAAGCGGCTGTCTATGGATCTGTTGAGGAAATGGCGGCCGCTTTTAAGGAAAGTGGCGCAGCGCTAGCGTGCATCGTGTCGTCAGACGCTGTTTACGAAAATGAGGCCGAAGCTGCCGCGAAAGCCCTTTCCGATGGCGGGGCCAAACACATCTACCTTGCAGGAAAGCCGGGCGACAAGGAAGCCGCTTATCGTTCTGCCGGTGTCGGAACCTTCGTTTTTGCCGGTTGTGATATATTGGAACTGCTTCGTGATGCGCACAGCCTCTTGGGGCTCCCAAGCGCTTCAGCAGAACAAGAACTGGAGGGCCAAGCATGAGCCGGGTTCCGGATTATTCCAAGGTTCCGTTTCAGGACGCGCTTGGCGCGGCCAATGTCGCGGACGAGGCGGCTTGGACCACTCCTGAGGGCATCAATGTTGCTGCTGCATACAGTGCCGGTGACATTGCCGACCAGAAACATATCGGCACCTGGCCGGGTCTTCCGCCGTTCATGCGGGGGCCGTATCCCACGATGTATGTCCAGCAGCCTTGGACTGTGCGCCAATATGCTGGGTTCTCGACGGCCGAAGATTCAAATGCGTTTTACCGGCGGAACCTTGCTGCTGGTCAGAAGGGTCTCTCGGTTGCTTTCGATCTTGCCACGCACCGGGGCTATGACAGCGATCATCCGCGTGTCTCGGGTGATGTTGGCATGGCCGGTGTCGCGATCGATTCGATCTATGACATGCGCACGCTCTTTTCCGGCATCCCGCTGGACAAGATGAGCGTCTCCATGACCATGAACGGCGCAGTGTTGCCGGTGCTGGCACTTTACATCGTTGCAGCGGAAGAGCAGGGCGTTGATCAAAAGGATCTCTCGGGCACCATTCAGAATGACATTCTGAAGGAGTTCATGGTCCGCAATACGTACATTTATCCGCCGAAGTCGTCGATGAAGATCATCTCCGACATCTTCGCCTACACCTCACAGAACATGCCGCGGTTCAACTCGATTTCCATTTCCGGCTATCACATGCAGGAAGCGGGTGCGACGGCGGATCTGGAGCTCGCCTACACGATTGCGGACGGCATCGAATATGCCCGCGCCGGTGTCGCGGCTGGCATGGACATTGACCAGTTTGCGCCGCGCCTGTCGTTCTTCTGGGCGATTGGCATGAACTTCTTCATGGAAGTTGCAAAGCTGCGCGCTGCGCGCCTGATCTGGGCGACCTTGATGGAAGAAAACTTCCAGCCGAAGAACCCAAAATCCCTATCTCTGCGCACCCACTCTCAGACTTCCGGCTGGTCGCTTACGGCGCAGGATGTCTTCAACAATGTCATCCGTACGTGTGTGGAAGCAATGGCAGCGACACAGGGGCACACCCAGTCGCTGCACACCAATGCGCTGGACGAGGCGCTGGCACTACCGACGGACTTTTCGGCGCGGATCGCCCGGAACACCCAGCTTTTCCTGCAGCAGGAGAGCGGCACCACCAAGGTCATCGATCCCTGGGGCGGATCATACTATGTCGAGAAACTGACCGCCGATTTGGCCGAAAAGGCGATGGCGCACATCCGCGAAGTCGAAGAGCTGGGCGGCATGGCAAAAGCCATTGAAAAGGGTATTCCCAAGCTTCGGATCGAAGAAGCGGCGGCCAAGACCCAGGCGCGGATCGACAGCGGTGCGCAAACGGTTGTTGGCGTCAACAAGTTCAAGCCTGAGAGTGAACAGGCCATCGACGTTCTCAAAGTCGACAATGCGACAGTTCGGGCCGCTCAGATCGACAAACTTAAACGGCTGCGAGCAGAGCGCAACGAAGCGGAGACGCAGGCTGCGCTCGATGCCCTGACAGAATGCGCGAAGACTGGTGAGGGCAATCTTCTGGATCTGTCCGTCAAGGCTGCGCGGGCGATGGCGACCGTCGGAGAAATCTCGTTTGCAATGGAGAAGGTCTTCGACCGGCATAAAGCGGAGATCAAATCGATCTCAGGAGTGTACAAGCGGGAGGCTGGCGCAATGTCCGGCACCATGGAAAAAGTACAAAGCCTCGTTGAAACGTTTGAGGACAACGATGGCCGGCGTCCGCGTATCCTCGTTGCCAAGATGGGGCAAGACGGTCACGACCGCGGCCAGAAGGTGATTGCCTCGGCCTTTGCCGATCTCGGTTTTGACGTCGATATCGGCCCGTTGTTCCAAACCCCGGAAGAGGCGGCCCGGCAGGCGGTTGAGAACGATGTCCATGTGGTTGGCGTGTCGTCCCTTGCCGCAGGTCATTTGACGCTGGTCCCAGCACTGAAAAAGGCGCTGGCCGACGAGGGCCGGGAGGACATCATGATCGTCGTGGGCGGTGTGGTTCCGCCGCAAGACTACGATGAGCTCTACAAATCCGGAGCCGCAGCCATCTTTCCGCCGGGGACTGTCATTGCGGAAGCAGCTGTCGGTTTGATTGAAAAGCTGAATGTTCAGCTCGGTTACGCGCCGGCCCAGGCTGCCGAATAAACGTAATTGGCAATCAAAATTCGAACCGGCTGCGGGAAACGCAGCCGGTTATTTTGTTTTGGCTGACTGCTTCAAGCTGAGCTGAACGGGCTTTTCCAAATACAAAACCCCCAAGTTAGAACCCACACGCCAGCGCACCTTTGCCAAGTTCACGGTCGCAAGCTTGGTATCAGCGACATAAAGCGTGTCGGGTAGATCAGCTTCGGCGTCCGGGATGACGACACCCGTCCCGCCGTTCTGAAGGTCGTAAAGTGTGCAATCACAAATATCGGTCTTGTCGACTGTGAGGAGTTTTCCGTGCCTCAACCGTGTTCGGGAGGCCGGTGCCAGCCGTATTCCAGTTTTGTCTGTAACTGACGGTGCATACATAAGAAATGAGCTCCAAAGGATATGATGCGCAATAATCCCGGAGCGTTTTAATTGTCAAAATTTGCGATGAAATTACAGTAATCCGCGCAATTTCATATGTATTTGATGAAAGTTTGACGGGTTATGGATCTTCTGGCGCCTGGTAGACCAGAATGTCGCCCGGCTGACAGTCCAGAACTTCGCAGATCTTTTCCAAAGTTTCGAAGCGGACGCCCTTCACCTTTCCGGACTTGAGCAGGGACACATTCTGCTCGGTGATGCCGATCCGTTCGGCAAGCTCCTTCGACCGCATCTTTCGGCGGGCGAGCATCACATCCAGTTCGATAATGATCGGCATATTCGAGACCCTGATGCGTTGATGCTAGACGATTTGCCGGTTTTCTTCCGCAAGCAGGGCCGCCTCACGAAAGATCCATCCAAACAACAACATAAGCGCCCCAAGAATCATTGTGAAAATTTCGCCGCCATCGAGGGAAACGTCAATGACACTCTCCACTTCCGGATAATCAAGTGTCGCGACCATGATCCCGACCGGATCACTGGCAATATCAAATACCGCAAATGAAATCATCCATGCGCCGAGCGAAAAGACATTTTCCAAAGCCTGCGGGGAAAAGTAGTCCCCAGTTTCAAAATGCCGGCATACCGATCGCAGCGCCCAAATGATTCCAAGAGCAAGCACAAAGTTGACCACCAGCAGCACTGCCAGGATAAACCGTTGTTCAATTGGGATGGCCGCAAGCGCTCTTTCACCTTCGCCAACCCAGATTGTTTCGTCGATGCTCCACGCTGGCCCTTGAGGAAAAAGGAACACAAAGGTCAGGCCGATCCCGACCGTCAAGGTGATTAATAGGGAGAGGGTTGCGATCCACTTGACCAGTCTTGCGACAATACGAATGCGCTTCAGGCGTTTGCTTTGTTCATTGATGGATGCGTCGACCATTTTTATCCCTCGGCCCAAATCAGATAAATTGGCGGTTTTCATCCGCGATGAGTGCTGCTTCCCGCAAGATCCAGCCAAAAAGCAGCATCAAGGCCCCAAGAACAAAGAAGAACAGTTCTCCCCCATCCAGGGTCACATCAATTGACCGTTCGCCGGGTGGAAAATCATACGTCAAAAGCACCGAGCCAACTGGATCGCTGATCAGGTCAAAAGTTGCAAAGGCGATGAGCCAGACCCCAAAGGAAATGACACTGGCGAGGGTTTGGGGCGAGAAAAACTCCATGCTTTGGAACCGCTTGAAAACCTGGCGAATGTTCCAGCCGGCCAGCATCAAAAGCACAAATGCGATGCCGGATACGATCGACAAGCCGAAGCGCTGGATTTGAGGGATCTCGCCCAGCGGACGTTCGATGTCGGCGAAATCGATGGTTTCGTCAGGTGCGATCATCAGTTCGTTCGGCAGAGAAATCCCAACAATCACGATAAGGCCGAAAATCAAGATCAGGACCAGAATTCCGCTGACCATCCATTTCATGAACGCAGATACCCGCCTGATCCGTGTCAGTCGTTTTTCGCGTTCGGACCATTCCATCTCTGTCATGATTTCCTCCGGCCTTGATTGGGAAAAGGCCAATATACTTTGATAAATCAATTAGTTCTACGAACTCAGAGCCTTTGGGCCAGTGCATTCAGCGCGCGTTCATCCGTAAGGGAAGATGTTGGCACGCGGGTGAGTGCTGCCCTTTGACGAAAAGAGCCTCTAGTCCATTTTGAAAAAAAACGCAAACTCAAAACATTGCGGTTGACAAAATAATCATCGTTGTGATTTTTAAAATTATCGTTTCGCAATAATTATTGATTGTTGTGGCGCGGGTTTGACGAGATAACCGAAGTGAGACCTCCCATGGTAAGTTCCTTTACCAATCGCGATAGTTGCGTTTTTTATGGCTGTTCGCCGCGGCCAAAACCGTTTCGGCGCCTCCGGAATTCCTTACCGAATACAAGGCATTGGCTGGTAAAGCCCTTTGTATTATGCGCAGCCCTAGCTGTTCTGGTCGGCGGGGCCAAAGCCGCCGACATGCCAGTCGCTGGTGGAACTGATTTTGTTCCAATGGCTCCTGCCGGGTCCATTTGGGCAGGACCGTATCTCGGATTTGAGGCCGGTGGGTCTCAAACAGTCACGGATGTGAAAGCGGGCGGTCAGAAGAAAGACTATTCCCGTTTCGATGCCGCGTTTGGTGTTTTTGGCGGCTACAACTGGGAAGTTTCCCGGGTGATCTTGGGTGTGGAAGGGGCCGCGACCTATATTGGTGACACGAAAAAAGGTCAGCATCCGGTGCTTGGAACGATCGAGACCGGGTCCAAGTGGTCGGTGACCGCAAAAACCCGGGTCGGTCTGCCAATCAACAATTTCATGCCGTATATCAGTCTTGGCGTTGCTGCGACCGATCACAGCCTGAAGGCCAATGGCCGGACCGAGAGTTCGGTCGGGCTTGGTGCGGTTCTTGGCGCCGGTGTGGAAGTCGCCATGCACGACAACTGGCGTCTTCGCGCCGATTACACATTGACCGGGATCGCCGACACCAAGGATACCTTTGCCGGAACGCAGGCCAAGCGTACCGCCGGCAACCATCGTTTGATGCTCGGTATTTCGCGTGCCTTCTAACGACCTCAATCCTTGAAATACAACTACGGCTGCGCATCGATAAACGCGCAGCCGTAGGTCTTTTTGTTTCAGTTGTTCCTAGCCATAGACCAGATTTGGCAGCCAGGTGATGATGCCGGGGAACATCATACAGAGCACCAATCCGATGATTTGAAGCGCCAGGAAGGGCAGGGCGGACTTGAAGATGTCCGTCATCGGGATGTCCGGGGGCGCAACACCGCGCAGATAGAACAGCGCATAGCCAAACGGTGGCGACAAGAAGCTCATCTGCATGTTGACGAGATAAAGCACCCCGAACCAAAGGACGAGGTCGTCCGGGTTGTCGAGCCCGAAGGCCGCTGCGCCGAGTGCTTTGACGATCGGCACGAAGATCGGCACACAGAGCAGCAGGATCCCGACCCAGTCGAGGAACATGCCAAGGATCACCAGCACCACCTGCATCAGGATCAGGATGCCCCAGGGGCCGAGGCCGGTGGCTTCCAGAGCGCCTTGCACAAACTGCTGGCCGCCTTCCAGGACGTAAAGCCCGACAAAGATGGTTGCGCCGAACATGATCCAGATAACCATGGCGGAGGCCTTGAGGGTTGTCAGAGAGGCCTCGCGCAGTGTCTGCCAGTCAAGGTTCCGGTGAATGGCCGCCACGATGATGGCCCCGAAAGTCCCAATCCCGGCCGCTTCCACCGGCGTTGCAACACCGGTAAAGATGACCCCGAGAACGATTGCGATCAGCGCAATCGGCGCTGACATGCCGGACATGAGCCGCATTTTTTCCTTGAATGGAATGCGCTCTTCTTCCGGGATCGGCGGGCCTTTTTGAGGGCTTATCGTGCAGGAAATGATCACGTAGAGGATGTACATCCCCGAGAGCAACAGCCCCGGCACGACCGCCCCGATGAACAGCTCTCCTACGGATTGTTCGGCCACGACGGCATAGATGATCGCAAGGATCGACGGCGGGATGAGAATGCCAAGCGTACCCCCGGCCATGATCGATCCCATGGCGATCTTCGGGTCATAATGACGTTTCAGCATGGCAGGCAGGGCGATGATGCCCATGGTAACCACCGCCGCACCGATGACCCCCACCATCGCCGCCAGAACTGTGGACGCAATGATGGTTGCGGCCGCCAGTCCGCCCTTAACACCCCCTAGCACCTTGTAGATGACATCGAACATGTCGTTGATGATGCCCGCTCGCTCCAGCATCGACGCCATGAAGATGAACAAGGGGATCGCCGAGAGCTGGTAGTTCGTCATCAGCGGGAAGATGCGCGACGGCACGATATTCAACGCGCGTTCGTCGCCCAAAATGAACAGGAACACGCAGGCCAAGCCGCCGGTCACGAAGGCGAGCGGAAGACCCGCCATCAACAGCACCAGCAGTGATCCAAACATGATGAGTGTTAGCCACTCAATGCCAATTTCAAGACCCATTCTTTAGGTCCTCCCCACAAGCGCGCGGAGGTCCTGCGCGAATTTCGATATGCCTTGAAGCACCAGAAGCAGCCCGCCGATGATCATGACCATTTTCATCGGCCACAAGGGGACTTCCCACTCGTTGAAGCTGATTTCGCCCCAGCGGATGTTCGGGTCAGTCCACTGGGCAAGGTTCCAACTTGTGATGACTTCTCCAAAGCCGATCTCGCCCCGGGCCCAATCCGAAATCAGGGAGTTTCCGGAGGGAACGGCAATCGCGTCGAACGCGAAAATCCAGGACGTCACCAAAAGCGTGCCGGCAAAGATGAAGAAGAAGACCGAGGTCAGCAGATCCACGATCGCCTTGCGGCGTTTGGAAAGTGGCGCGTAGAAGATGTCGACCCGGACGTGGGACTCCGTCAGCATCGCATAGGAGCCAGCAATTAGGTATTGCATGCCGAACATCAGGTACATGGCTTCATGCGCCCAGTTCGTGGGGCTGCCGAAGACATAGCGGCTCATAACCTCGAAGTAGTAGACAATCACCGCGATCACGGCCCAATAGGCCACAAACTCGCCGCAGAAGAGCGAGAGGCGGTCGATCCATCCGGTCCAGCCGCTCGAAACGTAACTCGCGTCGTCTTTCCGCTCCGCCTCTTCAAGGGCTTTCAGCTTGAGTTCGGCTTCGCTGAGCTCCGGTTCTGGCGGCAGGTTGGAATTGGCCTTGCGCACAAGACCGGGCAGAAGGATCGCGTCGATCGCCACCCCGGCCAGGATAAGCCAGAAGGCATACTTCGCGATGTTTTGCCAGAATTCCAGATTGGCTTGCGCTTCTTCAGCCGCCGGTCGTGCGGTTTCCAGGTCCGCTTCGGCCTCGGCCATGCGTTCGCGACCTTGTTGGATCCTCTGTTCAGCTCTGCGGACATCGCGCTGAGCTCGCCGTTCGGCAAAGCTTCCGGCTTCAGCTTCCGTGAGCTTTTGGCGCATTTCCGGCAGTTCAGCTTCGGCAGAGCTGACCCGGCCGCCTTCACGGTCAAGTGTCCGTTCTGCCTGGCGAACGAGGTTGGACATGTCGGAGGCGACCGACCGCGCATCCTGCCCCTGGGAATTGGCAAAAAGAATGACAATGAAGACCGGTATATAGAAAAGGCCAATCATGCTTTTGAGGTAAAGCCTATGCAGTCCTAATATGCCGCCGGTTACCAAGATGAAATAACCCAGAACGGTTGAATATTTCCGTTCTTTGGGTTTTGGCCGCTTGGCCAGAGTTGCCGCGATGATCGGAAACAGGATCAGGCCGAGCCAATAGGCCCAGTGCGGCAGAGTGAAATCCAATTGAGGCATGCCTTGTCCTTCCCCCGGGCAGTCGCAGTCTCCACACGAAGAGGCGTCTGCCCTGACACCTGTTGCCGCCCGGCTTTAAGAAAAGCCGCACAGCTCAGGGTGGCGTGCATTGTTGTTCGGCGAACCTAACGTCGAGGTGAGAGGTCCGCGCAGTTTCCTGCGCGGACTTGGTGATATCCTACGTAGCCGGTTTGTGGCTTAGAGCTTCAGCTCCAGGCCTTCCGTCAACGACGGATCCACGTAGCCCAGCGAGCCGGACATCATGTAGTCGAGTTGCATTTTGAACACACGGGCGCTGTCTGCGTCGCGGTTTGCATAGTTGAACCAGATCGGAACAGCGACCTCGGTCATCAGCTCGACGTCGTCCTGCGTCAGGCGGGTAACTTCCGTGCCGTCTGCTTCGAACTTCGCCCAGGCATCTTGGTCGGCCTTCTGGATCGCAGCATGGTGTGCGTCGGAGTAAACATGTGTTTCCATCTCGACGAACTGCTGCATCTGCGGGCTGAGCTTGTTCCAGGCGTCCATGCCGACGGTGATGTCCATGATGTCGACCGGCTGGTAGAGCGACATGAACCCTGGAGGACCCATGACAATGTAGTCGGTAACCTGGCTGAACCCGAGGGCATAGTTGACTGCCGGACCGACATAGTCGGCAACGTCGATGGTGCCTTTTTCAAGCGCGGGGAAAATCTCGGACCCCGGCAGAACCGTTGTTTCCGCGCCAATCTCGGTGAAGACCTCGGCAACCATGCCGCCCGGCAAGCGCATCTTGCGGCCGCGGAAGTCATCGATAGACCGGATCGGCACTTTGGAGTGGATGATGTTCGGGCCGTGGTGTACCGGGCCGACGAATTTCATGCCTTGTTTCTCGTACAGTTCACGGGCGATATCGATGCCGCCCAGGCCGTAGTAGAAAACATCAAACTCATGCGGGTTGCGCAGGCCAAGCGGAATCGATGTCAAGAATGTTGCCGCCGGAATGATGCCCTGCGCGTAGATCGTAAACGGGTTTACGGCGTCAAGAACACCGTTTTTCACCGCGTCATAGAGCTGAAAGTCACCGACCACGTCGTTCGCGCCGAACGGCTGGAACGCCAATTCGCCGCCAGTTTTCTCGACGATCGTTGCGCACCAGTCCTTGAAGATCTGCAGGCCAGCGCCGCCGGGCCAAGAGGTCTGTATTTTCCAGGTGGTCGTTTGCCCTTGGGCAGTCGCGATGTTCGGGGCTGCAAGAGTCGCGGCACCGGCAACGCCAGCGCCCGCAATGCCGCGAAGTGCGTCGCGGCGGGTCGTAAGCTTCGTCATAAATTCCTCCCAATTCGCTTGAGAGAGATCATCTGAAGAGCGTTTCGGCAGGCCTCCCAACCGTGCCGTGGAATGTGCCCGTTTTTTATTGTTCGAAGCAATGCTGCGAATGTTCAACAAATCTAACGGGTTAGTAGATTGCCCTCAGTTTTTTATCTCCCAGCAAGATAAAAGGATAGGACAGTTTCAAAGTTCGGCAACTATGCGATCTCAGATAAATATTTTTTCTTTTTTGGAAATAATCGGTTCTACTATCAATTTAAGTGAGCGTAATGGAAACTATCCATTTTGAAAAGTTATCTGTCAGCGATGACGACCCGGTCAGCCCAAAGCTGCCAGGCCGGTCAGATCTGCGAGAACTGCCTTTGGGGCAAGGTCGGTGTATTCATCTGGCATTCCGGTGCGGTTCATCCAGACCGTCCGGAAGCCAAACGCGGTTGCACCGGCAACATCCCATCGATTGGAAGACTGGAAGGAGACTTCTTCCGGATAGATGCGGAAGTGGGTCGTCACCATTTCGTAGGTTTGCGGGTTGGTCTTGAAGGTCCGCAGCTCATCAACGGAAAAGATCTCGTCAAACAGTTCGGTGAGACCCGCGGCTTTGGCCGCTGCATCAAGCATGGCCGGTGATCCGTTGGACAGGATCGCGATCTTGGCTCCCGTTGCTTTCAGGTCGGTCAAAACCTGCGGGACTTCCGGATAGCAATCCAATTCCCAGTACGCATTCAGGAGGTCGTCTTTCATCGACTTATCAGCGGTTGGGACCAGCGCAAACGCGGTGTCCAAACCCTCCTGGGTCAATTCCCAGAAATCCTTGTACTGGCCCATCAAGGCCCGCACCCAGGAATATTCTAGCTGCTTCTCACGCCACAGAGAGGATAGCCGTTGCGCATCGGGACCCAGTTTGGCTGCATGTCTGCGCACAGCGGCATGCACATCAAACAAAGTTCCATAAGCATCAAAGACATAAGCGGCGTGAGCCATAACGGATCCTTCAGCACAAGAAATACACGAACGCGGCAGAGAACCTTGAGTCTGAACCAAGGTCAAGCAAAAGCCGTTCGAATAAAATCAAATGCCTATCGCCGTTGCCATCCCGTCACGGCTGGGCCTAAGGGAGCTGCACGGAGCCGTCGTCGTTGACTGTCCAGAACGGATTGAATGCGATTTCCAGCAAATGCCCGCCCGGAACTTCCACATACGAAGAATATCCTCCCCAGAACACTTCTTGGGGTTCTTTGATCGAGCGGGCACCTGCAGCAACCGCCTTTTCAAACATCGCGTCGACATCACCACGCTCTTTGGCGTTCCATGCCAATGTCATCGCACCAAATGGCGCAGTGGTGACCTCAGACCCGATCTCGTCCTCAAGCGCGCTGCGATCATAGAGTGCAAACACACCGCCGGGTATCTGGAAAAACACGACATGCGGGGAGGGCGCGGCATTCACCTGCCACCCTAATCCGGTCTCAAAAAAAGCCCGCGCTGTCATGATATCGGGAACAATGAGAGTGATCATTGAAATGCGCTGATCCATTACGAGTATCTCCAAATTATTGAACAAAGAGGGAACAAATTATCTATGGCGCGGTTTTCTTGCAAGCGCTGATCGCAAATTCGCACCGCAATGAAATTGTTCATTGGCGATAAGTGGGACGCCAACCCTGCTCAATCTCAATAAACTCGTCTGGAAGAAATATCCTGGTTCGCGTAATCATGAGACCGATTCCGGTCCCAAAAAGTCAGCTGGAGGAATAATATGACTTGCAATCCAGATGTTGTGGGTAAGCTATTGACCCGCGGGCGGTGGCGGTGTTCTGTCCGGTCACGGATAACAAACACCCAGAATGATCGAAAGGGAGAACGATGAGCGGCTGGAGCGACACCTGGACCTGGATTGACGGGACTTGGCACGAAGGGAATCCGCCGATCATGGGCCCGCGGACCCACGCTTCCTGGCTCGGGTCAAGCGTCTTTGATGGCGCCCGTTTTTTCGATGGCGTGATGCCGGATATCGATCTCCATAGCCAACGGGTGAACGATTCCGCAGTCGCTCTCGGCATGAAGCCAACCATGAAGGTTGGGGAGATGGTGGAGCTGACCAAGGAGGGCTGTGCCAAGTTCGGCAGCGACAAGCAGATCTACGTCAAACCGATGTACTGGGTGGAAGGTGACGGTCCGGGTGTCATCAGCGGTGATCCGGACAGCACACGGTTCTGTTTGTGTCTGTTCGACGCACCGATGGCACCGAAGGATGCAGCGTCCAGTATCACACTTTCTCCGTTCCGCCGTCCGACCATGGAATGCATGCCGGTCAATGCAAAGGCCGGGTGTCTTTATCCAAACAATGCGCGTGCGATGCTGGAGGCCAAAGGGCGGGGGTTCGACAATGCCGTGGTCCGCGACATGCTGGGCAATGTTGCCGAACTGACGTCTGCGAATATATTCATGGCAAAGGATGGCAAAGTTCATACGCCTGCGCCGAACGGCACATTCCTGAACGGAATCACCCGCCAGCGCGTCATTCATCTGCTGCGGTCTGCTGGATATGACGTTTTTGAGCGCACACTCGGTTATGATGAGTTTTTGGAAGCTGATGAAATCTTCTCAACTGGCAACTACAACAAGGTGACGCCGGTCAATCGGATCGAAGAGCGTGATCTGCAGCCAGGTCCGATCGCCGCTCGGGCACGTGACCTGTATTGGGAGTTCTCCCACGCCTGATTGGGGCCGCTCAATTGAACAGACAAAAGCCCTGCAATGCGTCCATTGCAGGGCTTTTTGTTGAGCCGTAGCGCCCGGTCAGTTCTGAACGCGAACCGGCTGAACCTTCGGGGCAACGAGTGTCGTGTTGGCACGCTTGGCTTTCGTGAGAGCGGAGCGTTGCATGGATTTGACCTTGTAGCCTGATAGTGTTCCAAGGCTTGCGCTGTGCACGCTGTCGCAATGGTTCAAAACTTCATCGTAACAGCTGTTCGGGTAGCCTGGTGTGGTCTGGTTACAATGAGATATCCAGTTGTTGTAGCATTCGCCAAGTGTTGAGCCATCACTTGGTGGTGCAGCAAACGCTGCTGTTGCGCCGAATGAAATAGATCCTGCAAGTGCAACAGTTTTAATAATCGAATTTACAAGTTTCACATCTTTCTCCCAAGTCATTTGCAGTCGTCATTGACTGTGACGCGGAATGTAACGGCGGAATTCTCCTTCTGACGTGTTCTAAATCACACGTTTTCAATTTAGATAAAATTCGATCATTTTTTGGTGAGGGGCGCTTTGCAGTAGCTCATAGCCCGGCAAGAGCGGCCGCGATCACAAGAGCGATGGCTGCGGCAATTGATGGTGCCTGGAAGGAGCCCGTCACGCCATGCAATTGCCCAGCGATCCATGGTCCTGCAGCCTGACCCAGGCCAAAACTGGCTGTCAGGGTTGCCAACATCTGGCGAACTGCGGCCGTCCCGGCCTCTGCCGTCAAACGGCGTCCTTCGGCAAGGCCAAGGGCTGTGATGCCCATAAAGGTTCCGCCCAGAAGCGCTGCTCCGGTCAGAAAGATGGTTGGTGAGGTGCTGACCGCTGTCATCGCGACGCCGCCTGCTTCTACTAGGCATGCCAACGCGAAGGCCCGGCGGGCACCGAGTTTGGCGGCGATCAAGTTCCAAACATAGATTGATGGCGCTGCCGACAGACCAACAACCAGCCAGACATAAGGCTCGATGTTTGTCAGGGACGGGGTCGTGCGTGCCATGACCGAAACAAAAGTCGCGGTGATGACATACCCGAAGCCGAACAAACCATAAGCAGCAACCAGACGGATGACCGTTGGGGACCAGGTGCGTCGGCCGTCTTCTGGGGCGCGATTGCCATCAGCCGGCGCCGTCGGTGAAGTGTTTGATCTTGTCGGAACAAGAACGATTGCCCCGACTAGAAGGATTGCGGTCGCCAGTCCGCTTGCAAGCCACAAGGTTTGCCAGTCCGCAGCGTTGTGATTGAGAGCCGCGATCAGGACAGCGGAGAGGGCAATGCCAATGCCAACTCCAGAAAAATGCACTGCAGACAGGGCGCTGTGACCGGCTGTGGTCAGCCGTTCCAATATAAGAGTGGTCGAAAAAACTAGAACAAAGGCGCTGGCCAGGCCACTGATGAAGCGAATCATCATGAAGAACCACACATCACTGTTGAGGGCCATGGCTGCACTCGTCAGAGCACTGAGCGCGAGCCCAGCAAGGAACCAGGTTCTGGGTGTTCCGCCCAAAAAACGGGATGCGCCGATCAGAGCGCCAGTCAGATAACCGAGGAAATTCGCAGATGCGATCAGTCCGGCCGCACTCGGCGTCAGCGGGATGCCCTCGGCCATGGAGGGGAGGATCGGGGTGTAGACGAACCGTCCAATGCCCATGGCCGCGGCCAGCGCCAGCAACCCACCAAGCGCGAGGCAAACCGAACTCCAAAAGGACTGTTTCATGGAAGGATGTCTTGTGTCTGGAACGGCGGGCGGAAATATCCGAAACTGTTTGTAGATGCCGGTTTATGGCCCTGCAAGCCTTCAACTGAAGGGGGGCATGATTGTGTCTAATCAAATTGTCTGGTGTGCAGATAAGTATTATTAACAGTTAAAACAAATATTCGCGGCACTGGACGTGCGTAAAAGCGACATGGTTTCACTTCGGAAATTTCTTATTCATTGTTCGTTCGTAGTGTTGGCACGCTCACTCGTGAGCACGAAACACTTTTAAATTTAAGGCAGGACGAACATATGCGTCTTCTATTGGCTACTGCGACCGCAGCCTTTCTCATGAGCCCCTTGGCCGCTCGGGCCGAGACCGTAAAACTCACGACGCTGGAATGGCCGCCTTACGTGATGGCTGATGCCAGCGGTCCGAGCTCGGACGCTGTCAAGGCAGCGTTTGAAAAGGCCGGAATTTCCGCTGAAGTGGCTGTTTTCCCTTGGAACCGGGCAATCAACCTGGCGCAAAAGGATCCTGAGTGGATCGGCGTTTACCCTGAGTATTATGCCGAAGACAGCGATGCGGAAAAGGGTGGCGACCGTTGCCTGTTTTCAAAGTCTTTCGGTGTTAGCCCGGTTGGGTTCGTTCAACGCAAGGATTCAGACTTCTCCTGGTCGTCCCATGACGATTTGAAAGCGCACAAGATCGGCGTTGTTCGGGGATACAACAATGAAGAGAAGTTCGACAGCATGGTGGCAGCTGGCGACATCGCGGTAGAGGAAGCTGACGACGATTCGCAGAACATTCTGAAAGTCGCGGGCGGCCGTTCTGCTGCAGGCGTGATCGACAAGTTGGTTTTTGAGCATCTTGCACAGAACGATCCGGCTGTTGCCAAGGTTGCCGGTGATCTGAAGTTCAACGACAATCTGCTCATTGAACACGGTCTTTTCATCTGCTTTGAAAACTCCGATGCCGGAAAGGCGGCGCGGGACAAGTTCAACTCCGCTCTCTGACGAGCGCTTAAGAGCTCACTAAAACATGGAAAGCGCGGCACGCTGCGCTTTCCAGACAGTTCCGATTACCCGCGGTGTAATACGGATCATAACCGAGAGAATGTAATGCGCTGCGCATTGGCCTTAAGTGCCTTGATCATTGCAACGTCTTCGCTGTCCTTTGCGTCTGAGGCGCTAAGGCTGACCACGCTTCACTGGCCGCCTTACGTGGAAGCGACGGGCGAGGGGCCGAATACCAACACGGTGCGGTCAACGTTTGCGAAGGCTGGGATAGAGGTTGATGTTCAACTGTTTCCCTGGAACCGCGCAATCATGCTTGCCGCTGATGACCCGAACTGGATCGGTGTTTATCCAGAGTATTATTCGGCTGACATAGACGCAGAAGCCAACGGAGACCGGTGCCTGTTTTCAAAACCATTCGGCGAAAGCCCGGTTGGGTTTCTGACACCATTAAGCAGCTCTTTCGACTGGGAAACGCTCGATGACTTGCGATCCTTCGTCATCGGCGTGGTTCGAGGTTATGTGAATGAAGCAAAGCTCGATCAGATGATCGCAGACGGGGACATCATCGGAGAACTGGCTGAAAACGACACACAGAATATCTTGAAGGTCGCCGCTCGGCGGGCTGATGCCATTGTGATCGACAAAAATGTCTTCAACTATTTGAAGGCCGAAGACGCTGGTGTGGCCTTTGTGGCGGATAGTTTGCAGTTTCACGAAAAGCTGCTGATCAACCACAGTCTTTATGTGTGTTTTGAGAACTCACCAGCCGGCCGTGAGGCGAGGGAGCTGTTCAATCGTCATCTCACAACGTCGGGTGACAAGGGTCAATCCGACCCTGGTCTACCGAATACGCAATGAAAACTTGAAACCGGCCTTTGGGGCATGACCTCAGGAACAGAGTAGAATAAGCGTTGCATTAGCTCAACGGTGAACGCCTGCCAGCGGCAACCGCCTCTTCTTCGGAGCAGAACCAGCGCTCTCCCGCAGCCTCGTTGATCCGTGTCCTGCTGTAGTGCGGTGACCAGGGTGTGTGGTAGATCCGTCCGCGGGCGGAAATGTTTCCCTTGATTGGAAAACCTGCCGGTGCCTTTGACCCTGCAACTTGCCATTTTTGCTGCCTGAAGTCCAAAGGCGCTTCAGCAATGCCCGCCCAAAGACCTGCGCCATTCAGCCGAGCCATTTCCTGTTCGGTCCGATAGGCATCAGAGTATCGCAAGAACGCATACGCATGACCATCTGCAACCATGGCTTTGTTCAGGTTCTTTTTGCCGGAAAAACAGGTGGCGAGTTTCCGGTCGTAGGCGTCGGTTTCATTTCCCCTGCACGTGACATCACCCTGCTTTATCAGCGATTGCAGGTGCTCCTTGGCGGTTAAGCCGCATCGATAGCTTTTGCCCGCAGACGTGAGGCAGGTTTGGGCGAGTTCGGGTGCATCAATTCCTTCAAGGCGGACCCGCTCTCCGTTCACAACGAGCGTATCTCCGTCAACAACCCGAACGTCAGCCGCCTGGATCTGTTGGGGCTGCGACGCAGCGATAATCGTAAAAGCAAACAGCCACAGCGCTGGCCTCACCGCGCCAGGATAAACACTGCCCATCTTGGAAAAACTCAACGAATCAAATGGTGTAACAGACGGATTCTTGCCCTGATCGCACCGCTAGAACAACAGAACTAACCGCCAGTGCGACCGATGTCTGTGGATGGACGCGGGCGCATCTGAAGTGTGAAGTGTCTGTCTTCGGTCTTCCTTAACGGAAAATGTGGTTACGTACCGTGTCGATTTGTACGGCGAGCGGAACCACACATGATCGAGAAACTGGAACGGGCCCTGGCGCTTGGGGCGGCTTGCTGGAAAGTGTTGCTCCTTGACAAGGAGATGCTCCTGTTTCCGATCATGAGCGCCTTGGCACTTGCTCTTGTGATTGGGTCCGGAGGCTGGGCGATCTACACGACGCCCGAACTTCAAGCTTTCTTCCAGAGCATCTTCGACAGCGAGCAGCCGGATCAGGATCCTCGGTTCTGGGCGCTGATGTTCGTTTTCCTGTTCATCAATTACTTCATCATGATCTTTTTCAACGCGGCGCTTCTTGGCTGTGCCCTAATCCGGTTCGCCGGTGGAGATCCGACGGTCATGGACGGTCTCAGTCTGTCCATGCGCAGACTGCCGCAGATCCTGCTTTGGGCCTTGGTGACGGCATTTGTTGGTTGGGTTCTGCAGCTTCTTGAAAGCCGGTTGAAGGGGCTGATGCGCTTTTTCATCAACTTGCTCGGGGCCGGTTGGGCTGTTGCCACGTATTTCGCAGTGCCGATTTTGGTGGTGGATGGTGTCGGTCCGGTGACCGCAATCAAGCGATCAGTTCAAGCCGTTCGAAAAACCTGGGGCGAAGCGCTGGTCGGGCATATAGGCTTGGGGGCTTTGAATTTCCTGATTTTGATTGTGGCGATGCCAATCTTGATGCTTGGGATCTTTTCCTTTGAGCAAAATCCGACTTTGGGCAGTGGTTTGGCCACTGTGGGCGTGACCCTGATCCTTGTCGGGTCTGTCGTGGTGACCACACTCAGCGCCATCTTGCGGGCTGCGCTTTATATCTACGCCGTCGAGGGTGAGATGCCGCTCAACTTCGATTCCCGCTTGATCCGGAACGCATTTCAGCCGGACAAGCGATAAAACAAAGAAAATTTTTCTTTATTTTCAAAACGCGCCTTGCCGAGCGCAGGTGACGAACCTATTTTGCCGCTCAACACGGTACGCGGCCGTTTTGGTCAGCACCGCTGTTCATAGAACACATGAGGAGTTTGCCATGTCTTTTGAATTGCCTGATCTGCCGTATGCTTATGACGCTTTGGCCCCGTATATGTCTGCAGAAACTCTCGAGTTTCACCACGACAAGCACCATCAGGCCTATGTCACCAAAGGCAATGAGCTGCTCGCAGGCAGCGGCCTAGAAGGCAAGTCTCTGGAAGACGTTGTGAAAGAAAGCTTCGGCAAGAACGCACCTCTCTTCAACAACGCCGGTCAGCACTACAACCACATCCACTTCTGGAAGTGGATGAAAAAAGACGGTGGCGGCACCTCTCTGCCGGGCGCTCTGGCTTCTGCCATCGACAGCGACCTTGGCGGCTACGATAAGTTTCGTGCGGACTTCATTGCAGCTGGCGTCGGCCAGTTCGGTTCTGGCTGGGCATGGCTGGCAGTCAAGGACGGCAAACTGGAAATCATGAAGACCCCAAACGGGGAAAACCCGCTGGTTCACGGTGCAAGCCCGATCCTGGGCTGTGACGTTTGGGAGCATTCCTACTACATCGACTACCGCAATGCGCGTCCGAAGTACCTGGAAGCCTTCATCGACAACATGATCAACTGGGACTACGTCCTGGAGATGTACGAAGCTGCAACGAAGTAAATCTTCGCTTCTGCGACGTTTCCGCCCCCGGCCTCAATCGAGACCGGGGGCTTTTTTGTATTCGGCGGACGTTCGCGCACTATTTCTTGATAACGGTTGTTACATTTCAAAGCTTGCAACGCCCGCAACTTTCCGCTCCCCTAGACTTATGCGGCTGCCGGGATGGACGCTCCCACACGCAGATCCGCTTGAGCAAAGCTGAGACCTGTCAGTGAGGAGAGGACCATGCGGACCATTTCGAAGTGCATTTCCATTGTTTCGATCGCGATTGCAGCCAGCCTTGGGGCGGCCCAGGCGGACGATGATCCAATTGGTGACCGGCAGGCGATCATGTCGTCCGTTGGTGCAGCCGCTGGGCTTGGCGGCGGCTTGATGAAGGGCGAAATCGCCTATTCGCCTGCTGCCGGCAAAGCGGCCATTGCCGCCATGCGTGCAGCCTCCCTTACTTTTGGAGACTATTTCCCGGATGGATCAAACGCGGGCGACACAGAAGCCGCTCCGGCGATCTGGGACAACCGGGCCGGATTTGATGCCGAGATCGCGAAGTTCGCTGCTGCAACGGGCACGGCGATGGAAGCAGCCGGACGCGCCGGACCAGCCGATCTTGATGCCTTCAAAGCGGCGATGGGGCCAGTCTTCGGGACATGCAAGTCATGCCATGAAGGGTTCCGGGTCAAAAACTAGGGTTTCCGGGATCCATAACTCGGGGTGAGGGGAGAACCGTCATGAAAAAGCTCTTGCTGTTCGTGATCGTGCTGGGCGTTGCTGCGGCGCTCGCGGGCTGGTTTCTCTCCGCCCCAACCCGGTTGGACGAAAACACAGTTGCCAATCTCGGACCGGGCGATCCCGTCAATGGTGAGCTTGTGTTCTGGGCATCTGGATGCAGTTCCTGCCACGCAGCGGCTGAGGCGAAAGGTGATGACAAGCTGAAACTCGGTGGCGGGCTGCGTCTTGAAACTCCGTTTGGCGTTTTCGTGGCACCAAATGTCTCCCAAGACCCGAATGATGGTATCGGGAATTGGTCGGTCGCTGATCTGGCAAACGCGATGACACACGGGACATCTCCGGACGGCCGGAATTACTACGCGGCCTTTCCGTATGCCTCTTACGCCCGGATGGATCTCGCGGACATCAATGATCTCTTCAGCTTCATGAAGACCCTGCCGGCTGTCGAGGGCGGTGCCGGGCCGAATGAGCTGGCCTTTCCTTTCAACATCCGGCGGGGCGTCGGGCTTTGGAAACGAATGTTCCTGGACCCGGCTCCGGTTGTTGCGGCACCTGTCGGTGGAGAAGATGTGGATCCCGCAGTTTGGGAGCGGGGACGGTATCTCGTGGAAGGCCCGGGCCATTGCGGGGAATGTCATACGCCGCGCGATTTTGCTGGAGGCTTGATCCTTTCCGACTGGTTGGGCGGGGCACCGGCTGCAACGGGTGAGGGGCGGGTGCCGAACATCACCCCTGTCTCGGGAGGATTTGGCAGCTGGAGCGCATCTGACATCGCCTATTACCTGGAAAGTGGATTTACACCGGATTACGATTCTGTGGGTGGCGAGATGGTGCCGGTTCAGGAAAATATGGCCCGCCTTCCGGCCTCTGACCGCGAGGCGATCGGGGTTTATTTGAAAGCAATCCCGGATGTTTCGGGCGCTGCCCAATGATCGCGAGTTGAACTGGACAAGATTTTCCCAAGCATGACTGATTTCACCGTTACGGATGCTGATCCGTCCCGCGACCTTGAAGACTTCAAACGGTTGTTCCGGGCCTATGTGGACTGGCTTGGCATTGATTTGTCGTATCAGGGCTTTGAGGAAGAATTGGCTGCATTGCCTGGCAAGTATGTACCGCCCTTAGGGGCGCTAATACTCGCGAAGACGAGCTCTGATGTCTCGATCGGCTGTGTGGCCCTGCGGCCCATGGCTGATGACGGCATTTGCGAGATGAAACGCTTGTATGTCGCGCCTGAGGGACGGGGCAGCGGGGTCGGCTCCAGCCTGGTGTCCGCCGTTCTGGAACGGGCTAGAAGCGCAGGCTACCGCTATATGCGGCTGGATACACTTCCCACCATGGAAGGCGCTATTCGTTTATACAAGGCTGCAGGGTTTGTGGAGATCCCGGCCTATTATGATACGCCCATAAAAGAGACTGTTTTTCTCCAGTGTAGTTTGTAAAACCGCCACTGAATTATGCGGTGCCGGCAATGCGGTGTGATGGCCGCATTACCGGTTTTGATTAAGCGTCTTGCAAACTGCAGGATCAAACCCGCAGTGGCGGCATGTGGCTGTTACGCGGGATTCACTGCGAACACTGCCTCGATTTCCAGCCGGAGATCCGGTGAAAACAGCTCCTTTACAAACACAAGAGAACTGGCCGGCACGTTTTCACCGTAGCGGTCTGTGAGCACCTTTCGGACTTCGGGAATGTCAGCCGGATCCACCGCGAAGATCGTGACCTTGATCAGGTGCTGCAGGGATGTGTTGCAGCTCTCAGCTAGAATGGAGAGCTGGTCCAGAATGGTTTGTGTTTGCTCTGCTGCGCCTTCGGACTGGCTGTTTGAGCCAAAGGCTGTCAGGCCCGACGTGTAGAGCGTGTCACCGTGGATCACGGCATGGCTGTATGGCCCGGCCACGGGGCCAAGTTGATCGACGTTTTGGCGAATTGGAAGCATGATTTCTCTCATGATCGGAGCGCCTAACCCGGGAAGCGCTGTGTGATGTAGGCGGTGGCGTTTTGGACAAAAGGGCCAAAGCAGAATGCAATTACGGCGGCAGCCGGCCATGCAAGCCGGAATGCAGACATCCATTGACCAAGGAAAGCGTCGCTCCAGCCGAGATTGATCAAGGTGACCCAGCAGGACATCAGAAACGACAAGAAGAAGGACATCAACGCGGTCGAGATCAGGCGATGTCTCATGCGTGTGCCTTGATCGCATCGGCGAAGGTTTTGTCTCCTATTTCTCCGAGCGCTTCGATGTGCCTTACCTCTGTGAGATTTTGTGCCATATAGGCTTTGGTGTGGTGTGCCTCGAAATGTGCGGCCAAGGCATCCGGATTGGTCCAGCACTCCCACAAGGTGAATTTTGTTGGTTCTTTTAGGTTCTGGCGAATTTCAAACAAGATGCAGCCTGGTTCTTCGCGCGTTTGCGCAACCAGCTTCTGAAGTTCGGTTTCAACCTGCTCAAGCTTCGAGCCTTCGGTCATTTCGATACTGGCGCTGATGAAGTAGTGGCTCATGATTATCTCCTGTTTTGTTTGGGGACAGGAGAGGTATATGAATTTCATTTTTCATGATAAATACCGATTATCGACAATTTAAATTCCGAAAATGTAATCATGTTGGATGATATTGCGCTCTTTGTACACGTCGCCCAAGCCCGCAGCTTAACGGGTGCCGGTACAGCGCTGGGCCTGCCGGCTGCGACTGTGACCCGCCGTTTGCAGCGGTTGGAAGACAAGCTCGGGCATCAACTGGTTCATCGCTCCGCCCGCAAATTCGCACTAACGTCGGAAGGTGAAGCGTATTTTCAAGCCTTCGCCGGGATCGTGGAGCAGGCGGAAGTCACAGCGCGCAACTTGAGCGCCGACATGTATGAGCTCAGTGGGCCTCTCGTTGTCGCTGCGCCAACCAATGTTTCTGTTGGGGCCCTCCAGCCAATGTGGACCGCCTTCATGCGGCAGTATCCAGGCATTCGTCTGGACTTGCGACTGAGCAATTTCAACATCGACCTGTTGGATGAGCGAATTGATCTGGCCCTGAGAATTGGCCCGCAGCAGGATCAGCGTCTTTATCAAAGAAAGATTGGATCCATTTCGACAGCGGTGATGGCAGCCCCATCCTATCTTGAGGGGTGCAACATGCCGGAAAGTCCAGACGATCTCGAGCAGCATGCCATCATCGCCGTCCGAACGATCCCGGCCTGGCGGTTGAGCCACAGGTTGACTGGCAGCACTTCCGAGTTGCATCTCAAGGGAGATGTGATTGTTGATGATATCGCGCTCGTCCGTCAGTTTGCAGAGGACGGGTTTGGCGTGTGTCTATTGAGTGTGACTGAAGCTGCTGAGCCGCTAGAGCAGGGCCGACTAAAACTTCTCCTGCCGAACTGGCAGGGTCAGCAACGGGATATCTACGCTGTCTGGCCAACCGGTAGGCTCTTGAGCGCGCGTGCAAAGTGTCTACGGGAGTTTATGTGGACCTATCTGGCCGAAAGACCCGTGTTTCAAGGACAGCTACCCGCGGTATCAACTTTGACTTAAGTGGTCAGATAACGCCGCCGCAGAGTACTGGTCTTGCACATTTTCCGGCAACGCCGAGACATAATAGCGCGACAGATCAGCTGATCATATCAGGCTGTGTGGGGCTGGCAGCGATAGTAGGGTTGATAGTCGATGTAACCGCTCATCAGGGTCAGGAAAGCCTGGCACTCGTCCCGCGTCTTAAAACAGGCTGTCCGGGCAACCGGGAAAGGCTCTCCCCAGTTCGCTGCGCGACCGCCAGCAATCCCTTTCCAACCGCTGCCCTGAAACGTGCGGCAGTCATACTGAGTTCCGGATACGACCGGAATGCTGCCGCGGTCGGTATTGTAGGTTGGTGCAAAAAGAATATCTGAAGGCGACTGGATCTGGCAGGCACTCAGGGCGAATGCGAGAGTGCCAACCGCAATGAGTCCAAGGCGGTTTCCGGCATTTCGAGTTTTTCTCACAAAATTCGGCATAAAGACCTCTGGCAATCACGGACGGCATCTCTGTCCAGAGATGTCTTTCAAATCAGAGTTCCGTCGTACAAACATCTGGTCGAAACGTCAAAAGCTATTGTGGCGCAAAATCCGATATGACCAGATTGTTGGCCTTCTGAAATACGACAACGGACCGATGGCTTTGCCACCGGTCCGTTCAAGAGAAAGGCAGATCTTCCAAAAGAGATGAATTCTGCGGAGTGGTTCGAGTCGATCAGGTCAGCCAGTCGGACGGCGGTACGTTGAAGTCGAACGGGTTGTCCAGTCCCTGATCCACGTCATCCCATGCCTGGTAGTGACCGTCTTCCTGCAGCTGGAGGAAAATTGCTTCCAGCTGAGCGTTCAGGATTTCCATGCCGCCCCAAGCATCACCCATGCCGGCAGCAAATTTCTGGATCTCGTTGTAGAGCCCGTCCGGAATTTGGTTGAAGTCGATCTGGTCCTGGTCGGAGAACATAAAGAACAGCTCGTCTTCAAACTCGTAAGTCCGCTCAGCGCCGTTCATATAGACGATTTCGCCTTCAAACATCACTGACAGTGTCATTTCATACATGCCGAAATCGTTCAACTCGAGCTCAATGCCGAGTTCGAAGGCCATTTCGAATTCTTCAATGCCGTAATCGAAGGCCTCGCCATAAATTTCAAGCGCCTGCTCGTATCCGAACGCAGTCATGATCGGGTTGCCGTTGGCGTCGAAGGCTTCAGCCTGTATCTCCATCCCGGTTTCGAAAGCCATCTCGACAAAGAGCTCCCGGAAGGCATTGTCATAGAAGCTGCCTTCAAATTCATGCGCAATGCCGACCTGATACTCCACCGCGACTTCTTGGCCGTTGAAATTGATGGTCTTGATTTCTGTCGTTCGTTCTTCGGCCAGCGTGAGGATGTCAATCTGTCCGTACTCTGTGGTGTACGTGTAGTTTTCCATCTCGAGGCTAAAGTTTACCTGCTGCTCGCCTGAGCCTGCCTGGACATCAACCTGGGAGCTGAGTCCGCCCTGCGGCCCCTCCGCAAGGTTGCCAGTCGGCAGATTGTCTTTACCGTCCAGATTGTAGGGGTCCAGGTTCAAGAACGGCAGATCGTTGAACTCGACCGGACTGGTCGAAACATCCAATGCGTCCGGCACCGTCCAGCCGAATTCATCCAGATCGGTCATGAAGGGAGCGGTGTTGGTGGTTCCGTTCTGATCACCCGGCGGCCCAGCCGGGATATAGAGGTCTATCGGCATGACTGGCGCGGTGTTGATTGAAAACGGCAGGGGATGGGTAGGCTGGTAAGTCATTGTTTTGCTCCTCCGCAAGGACCATCGTTTTGGACACTGTTGTCCGGTGGTGACGGTTACGATTTGGTCGTGATCGGAGAATATTTCAAATTAAACTGTCGTCATTAAATGTCTGTAATATTAATATTATTCTTCAAGATCTCTGATCTATATTTCGTTATCCGAATAAATACTCTGAAGAAATATTGGAGAAGAGTTGTTGTTATTTGACCGGAAGGAAAAATACCGGCGCGAGCGGCGCCGGTATGTTTCATAAGTCTCGGATGCTCGGCTCCTTTCGAAACGATCAGCTTTAGGCGCTCAATCGATTGCGATTAAGCGCCCGCTGATCTAGTTGACTGTAATCCAGCGCAGCATCAGGAAATTATCGGCCCGCTGGGTCAGATCGACCGTGTCCTTGGAGCCCCATAGCAGGGGCTGGATGTGGAGCGGCACGTAGACCACATCGTTGCGGACGGTGAGAGCGATCTCATCCAGCATTTGCTGCCGCTTGACCGGATCAATCTCCCGCTGGATTTGCGGCAAGAGCGCATCCACCTCGGGGTTTGAGTAGCCGCCAAAGTTCCAGCTTCCGAGCTTCTTCTCATCATTTCTCGTGGTGACGAGGAACCGGATTGGGTGTTCGGCGTCGAATGTTCCGGGTGACCAACCCAGGAGATACATGTCGAAACTGCCAGAACGGAGTTCTGGCCAGTAGCTGCGGACCGGCATGGCATTCAACTCTGCGCGCATGCCTGCCTGCGTCAGCATCGCCGCCATTGCCTTGCACAGCGCTTCATCATTGATGTAGCGATCGTTTGGGCACATCAGTCCGAAAGAGAAGCCATCTGGATAACCAGCGTCTGCCAGCAAGGCCTTGGCAGCGGCTGGGTCATAGCCAAACCGGTCTGTTGCTGCAGAGCTGTATCCTTTCATTTGCGGGCTGACGAGTTGCGTTGCCATTTCCGCGCTGCCGCGCATGATCTTGTCGATCATGGCTTCGGTATTGATCGCCATTTGCACCGCTTTGCGAACCCGAACGTCCTGGAAGGGGTTTTTCCCGGTCGTTTCCTTTGAATACTTCAAGGTGTCGTGGGCGTGCCCGAAGCCGAGCATGATGACCCGGGCCTCAATGCCCTGATGCAGTTTCAATCCTTGCTGATTGGCAACCCGATTGACGTCCTGAACCGGAACCGGATTGATCAGATCGACCTGACCGGAGAGCAGTCCAGAAACGGCCGTCGCCGGATTGGCGATCGGCAAGAAGGTGGCCTTGGTGAGATTGTGCTCCTTGGTATCCCACCAACCATCAAACGGTTCCAGCACGGTCTCGACGCCGGGTTGCCGGCTGACGACCTTGAACGGCCCCGTGCCGTTTGTGTTCAGCGTGGCATAGGTTTCTGCGTCCTTCGCGGGAAGGGCGGCATCATTTGCTTCGGCCCAATCCTTGTCGAGGATCATGAAGTTTGCGATGGAATCGGGAAAGATCGGGTCGGGGGCGTGGGTCAGGAAATCGACCGTAAAGTCATCGACGACTTCAACGCTCTTTACCGGTGCAAACCAGGAGGCGGTGTCCGAGGCCTCGGATGAAGCGCGTTGGTAGGAGAACAACACGTCTTCAGCGGTAAACTCAGCTCCGTCATGAAACTTCACGCCTTTGCGCAAGTTAAAGCGCCATCCGTCCGTTCCGATCGGCTCCCAGCTCTCGGCAAGGGACCCCTCGATGTCCATGGACTTGCCGCGCCTGACAAGACCTTCATAGACATTGTTCAAGAACCCGAGCACCGGGGCGGAGTTGACTGCATGCGGGTCCATCGTCTGCGGATCGGTCGGTGACGACCAGCGCAGTTCAGCAGCCTCGGTCACCGAGGCGGACGTGAGAAGGGCGGCGGTCAGTGTGAAACCGGCGGTGCGCCGAAGCCATCTGGACGATGTACGGGTCATGATATCCCTGCTTGTCATTATGAAGTCACTCTGATCACACTAAGCGACTTCACGGCCGAAGAAAAACCGGATCCGTTTCCGGACCCGGTAATAGTTTCACAAGACTGTGAAGGGGTTTACGCCTTGCCGGTCACCTGAAGCGCAAAGGCTTGCACGAGGGCAACTTCCTTCAGCCGGTCAAAACGTCCCGATGCCCCGCCATGTCCGGCGTCCATATTGGTTTTGAGCATTACGAGACTGTCACCGGTCTTTGTCGCGCGGAGTTTGGCAACCCACTTGGCCGGTTCCCAGTAGGTCACACGCGGGTCGGTCAGACCTGCAAGGGCGAAGATCGGCGGGTAGTCCTTGGTTTCGACATTGTCATAAGGCGAATACGAAGCGATGTACTCATAGGCGCCCTTGTCGGTGATGGGGTTGCCCCACTCAGGCCATTCCGGCGGGGTGAGGGGCAGCGTGTCATCCAGCATGGTTGCCAGCACATCGACAAATGGGACTTCAGCAACGATGCCGCCGAATTTCTCCGGCGCCATGTTCGAGATCGCACCCATCAGCATGCCGCCGGCCGACCCGCCCTGCGCAATGATGTTCTGGTGGCTTGTGAAGCCTTCCTTGACCAGATGATCTGCCGCCGCGATGAAATCTGTGAAGGTGTTCTTCTTGTTCTCCCGCCGTCCGGCCTTGTACCAGCCGAAGCCTTTTTCCTTGCCGCCGCGGATATGGGCAATGGCATAGACAAACCCGCGATCGACCAGCGAAAGACTGTTCGTGTTGAAGCTGGCCGGGATGGAAATGCCATAAGACCCATAGCCATAGAGCAAGAGTGGGGCCGAGCCGTCCAGCGGTGTGTCTTTCCGGTAGAGAATTGAGACCGGTACCGTTTCGCCGTCAGCCGCCGGTGCCATCAAGCGCCGGGTGACGTAGTCATCGGCCTTATGGCCGGAGGGCACTTCCTGTTCCTTGCGTAAGGTGCGTGCGCCCGTTGCGACATTGTAGTCGAACGTTTGTGACGGCGTCGTCATGGATGAATAGGAAAAGCGGATGATCTCTGTGTCGAATTCATACCCGCCAGACAATCCCAGCGAATAAGCTTCCTCGTCAAAGGCGACATAATGTTCGTCGCCGTCTGCAAGGTTACGAATGACAATCCGCGGCAAGCCATCTTCCCGCTCTAAACGGGTCATGAATGTCTTGTAGACGCAGTGGGACAGGATCAGGCACCCGGCCTTGTGCGGCACCAGATCGCGCCAGTTTTCCCGGCCTGGTGTGGCTTTCGGAGCCGTCACAATCTTGAAGTCTTCCGCGCCGTCGGCGTTGGTCAGGATGTAAAGCGTGTCGCCATGGTCATCGACGGAATACTCGATGCCGGTTTCGCGAGCAGCGATCAGGGCGGGCGCTGTTGTGGGCTGATCCGCCGGGATCATCCAGATTTCGGACGTCTCGTGATCATGAATGTCGATGACAATCGTGTTGCCGGACTGCGTTTTGCCGACACCCATGAAGAAGCCAGGGTCTTTTTCTTCGTAGATGAGCACATCTGTCGCTGGGTCCGTACCAATTTCATGGCGGAAAAGTTTGGACGGCCGGTGATTGGCATCAAGGCGGATATAAAAGACGTATTTGCTGTCCGCGCAGAAAACACCGCCGCCGCTCGTGTCTTCGATGACGTAACCGGTGTCTTCACCTGTCTCTAGATTGCGGAACTGGAGGGAGTAATACTCAGACCCCTTGTCGTCGTAGGCCCAGGCCAACAGCTTATGGTCCGTGGAATGGCTGGCGCCGCCGATCTTGAAATAGGCTTTGCCGTCGGCTTCCTTGTCACCATCCAACAAAATGGTCTCTTCACCACCATCGCGCGGTGTTCGGTAGAAGATCGGCTGCTGTCCGCCCGTCTTGTATTTCAGGCTGTAGGCATAAGGGCCATCAGGGGAGGGAACCGCGCTGTCATCTTCCTTGATGCGGCCCCGCATTTCGGAAAACAACGTTTCCTGCAACGCTTTCGTCGGCGCCATTTGCGCCTCGTGATAGGCGTTTTCCGCCTCAAGATACGCCCGGATGTCGGCATCTAGGACACTGGGGTCTTTCATGACCTCCTGCCAATTGTCGGCCCGCAGCCAACTGTAGGCGTCTTGCCGGGTAATGCCGTGGGTTTCAATTTGGACGGGGCGCGCTTCAGCGCGTGGAGGGAGCGTGTCGTTTTTCATGAAATCGGAGGTAAGGTGTTTGTCCGGTCAAGGCAAGGGCGATCAAGCGTGGCGTCTGTGCTGCCACATCACCTGTATTTCACGCGATCGGGAAACGCACTCAGATCGAGCCTGTCTGCCACTGGGCTTGTTTTTCCGATGAAGAGGATCGACTCGTTTGCCTTGATTTCGTTGATTGAAACTTCCGAGGGGGATTTGCTGTTCAGCAGGATTTCTGCCGCCAACTCCGCAGCAGCCTCGCCGCGCTGCCAATACGCTTCGCCAAAAGCCAAAGAAACACCATGGTCCACCAGCGCCGGGGACGCTGTTACACTCACGATGTTTGGCGGCAATATCTGCTTCAAAAGATAAGCTTTCTGCACGAATGATGATGTCGAGGTGACATAGACAACATCTGCGGCTTCCAGCTGTGACCTCATCAGTTCCACATGCAATTCGGCATCTTCCACATCGGGAATGAACCGCACACGCAGTGTTTGTTTTTCCAAAACATCCGCGACATTTGTGACCTTATCGGCTTCTGTGGTGGAGTTGGGTTCTCTTGGATCGAACAACACCGCTATGGTTTCATACGGGTAGACCTGCTCCAGCAACTGCAAGATAACTTCTGCGGAAAGGGATTGTTTGACACCGGTCGCGCCGCGCGTTGGCATATGCATCGACAGCGTGATGTTATTGCCGATCGGATCAGACACGATGTTAAAAACCACCGGAACATTGCCCACCCCGAAATTGAGAAGGGTGTTGGTTGCAGTTGTTCCGAAGGTGTAGATAAGGTTTCTCTTTTCAAGATCGGACCGATTGGCCCTCAAGAAGCCTGCAAGATTGGTTTCACTCCGCCCGGCGTCGAAATGATGAAACTTCGCTTTTATTCCGAGCTCGCTCAGCCGCGACAAAAAACCTTGTTCAGCGGGGGTCATTCCACGCCACGTGATTATCTGGATGTCCTGTTGATCAGAGGCGGAAGACCCGCCACCAGGGAACGCCAAGCATAGGAACGACGCCATCAGTAATAATGTCAGGGTCTTTTCGATAATACGAAACACGTCTTCCCGCTTGTCAGATAGCTTTCAAGGTTTTGGTCGGGTGTATGCAGGTTGTCGGCGCAATCCTATTTCACAAAGTCTTATGAATCCATTTCATCAAACTTAGCTTTTTGCGACTTATGTCTCTGAAATATTAGGTATATTTGCCGATAAGGGCTATGTTTATGAGCCCGGCATTCAAATTTGGGTCGCAGAACTCCGGCCTTGATAGGTCGGCGCTTTCGATTGAGGGGGCATCTGAAACTGTTGAACAGTTCAGACAGCCGCTGCGAGGCGACGCTTACCCTTCATCAGAATGAAAATCATGATGGTGATGTTGAGGAAGTTCCAGGCGATACCATTCAAAAACGCTGCCTGGTAGGATCCGGTTAGGTCGTAGATCCACCCGGACAGCCATCCTCCAAGTGCCATGCCGAGAATAGTCCCCATAATGACGAGCCCGACCCGTTGTCCGGCCTCACGGGCAGGAAGGTATTCGCGGACAATTACGGCATAGCTCGGGACGATCCCGCCCTGGCTCAGCCCAAAGATCAGGGACACGAGATAAAGAGATGCAAGCCCGTTGAAAGGTATGAACAAGAACAGGGCAGCACATTGCAAGACTGAGCCGATCAGCAGGGTCCGAACGCCGCCAATATTGTCGGCCAATACACCCGACACCAGCCGGCTGGCAACGCCTGCGGCTGTCATGATTGCAATCATCTCTGCACCCGGCGCTACGCCGTATCCAAGGTCGACGCAGTAGGCGACGATGTGGACTTGCGGCATGGCCATGGCGACACAACATCCCAACGCTGCCACAAACAGCAGCATCTGAAGCGCTTGCGGTGACAATCCTGCAGAAGCCTGGTGGAAACCGGAGGGAGCAGGAGCTGTGCTAAACGCCGTTTCTGGTGGCCTTCTGCGCAGTGCCAATGCGAGCGGAATCATCGTGACTAGACAAATGACTGCGATGAGAAAGTAAGTATCGCGCCAGTCTCCCGTGCCGAGATTCCATTTGATCAGGGAGGGCCATAGCACGCCGGCCAAATAGTTACCGCAGGCGGCACAGGCAACGGCCAAACCACGCCGTTTGACAAACCAGTGAGATACGTCGGCAACAAGCGGGCCGAAAGTTGCCGATGTTCCAAGGCCGATCAGCAGTCCTTGGGCGAGCGAAAACACCCAGATGTTTGGTGCGGCTGCCGCGAGCGCGAAACCTGCGCCGAGACTAACGGCCGAAGCTATGACCGGCAGGACAATGCCGTACCTGTCGACAACCCGTCCGAGAAGGTAGTTGCCAAGACCAAAGCCGATCATCGTCAGCGTGTAGGGTAGGGCAGATCCGGCCCGGTCAATGCCAAAGTCCACTTGGACAGCCGGCATGATAATCACCACCGCCCACATTCCCGCGCCACCAAGCGTGCTCAGCAGGATCGAGACAGCCAGGCGAAACCAGGCGTATGACCCATCGGGCGCAAAAGCATCGTTTTTGGCAGTGGCAGACATCGGCAATTCTCAAGGAAGACTTGCCGGAATGACTATCAGGTCAGGTCCTTTGCGGCCAATGAATATCCTTGAAGCGATCGACAAGCAGCGTGAATGGATCGCCGGAACTGTTTTGGCTTCCAGGTGTCACCCAGCGTTGATATCGTTCGCGCACATTTGTGTCCGCTCGCCGTTTTCAAGTTCAAACGCTGCACAATCTGCTTCTCTTTGTGCGCCCGGGATATGCCTCGCGACTGGGGCTTTAAGCGCTTTCTGGCCCAAACTACCTATTTCTCCATCCTTGTATCCAACCATGTGCAGGACCCTGCGATTGTTGGATGGCAGGATGATGAAGGGAAGGACTTGAGCATCGGCTTTGACCGTTGCGCTCAGGTTTTGCTCTCGCGCGCCAATCTTGTGATTTGAAAATCCACGGAGCGCGTGCGCCAGCTCCAGTTTATTCCCTTGCCAGCGTGCGATTTGCAATGTTCCACCAATGTGCGGCGTTTCAACGAACGCAATTTGCTTTTGTCCGGTCCCGAGATAATCCGCGATCCCGGCAATGTTGAGCCAGCGGTTCGTCCGGCCGATGGGCCGGGAACTTGCAAGTTCAACCAATTGATCGCCTTGAAGCCCAAAAACAGCCACACTCGCACCAGCTGACAGAAAGGCGCGGATAGTCACGATTTCCGGCTTACCGTCGCCGTTCAGATCAACAATTCGCGGTGTGCGATCTTCAAACACCTGGTCTTGTGACAGAGTGACGGCGAAAGCTCTCCCGCCGACTTTGAGATGCAGCGATCCGCCCTCAATCCCATCGCCCAAAATCGCATGACCATAGCGATCCGTGGGGGTGCCGTACCAGGCGGCATAGGTCGTTCCATTGTGGTGAAGTCTTGCGACGTCACCGTCCGGCAACCGGTCCTGTGCTGCAACGCTATCCTCCATTGCCAAGGCGCCAATCAGCACTGCTGGCAGCATCAGGAGTTTCAAGCAAGCCGTCACCGTCATCACATATCCTTTGCGAGCCAAGAAAAGAAGCCGTTGGCCAGCGGAGCCAAACTGTTCGCTTCCATTCTCCTGACGGTACTCACGTGGAGATGTTTGTGGGGTAAATCCTGCGTTACGCGCGGTTTATTGGAGGTAGCTGTCGACGATCTGCCAATATCTAGGATCCCGCCAAACCTTGGAAACAGCCTTTGACAAGCGGGCTTTCAGGGCGGGGGACACAGACTTGTTGGCGGCCAGCCATTGCACGCCGTGCGAAAGTGGGGCTCCGATCTGAAGGCGTGTGTGATCGAAGCCCTGTTTTCGAGTGATGTAACTTGCGCGCATAGAAATGGTGTACCAGGCATCGACCCGTCCGGCCTGGAGCATCCGGGCCATCTGTTCTGCGGTGGCAATCTCGGTCAGGTTTGTCAGGCCATTTCGCCGTAAGATACGGGCTCTCTGGCTGCCCAGATGTACTCCAATGACCTTGTTGTCTGCCAGCGCCTGTTCAAAGCTGTCGATTTGCTCATCGAGGGTGATGAAGGCGCTTTCCGTATAAATCAGAGGGGCAATGTACTTCAGTTTTGCGCTGCGTTTTCGCGTGTAGGCCAGGGAAAAAATGAGAGACCCCGGCGTGTTTTCGACGAGTACCTGCGCCCGTTTCCAAGGTGCAAACCGGATATCGAGTTCGATATCCGCCTCTTTCGCGACCAGTTCCATGATCTCAACGGCAATGCCCCGTTCCTCGGAATTAATCGACAAGGGGGGAAGAAACCCAGTGTAGGCGATGATCTTGTCTTGGCTTCGGGCCCCTGCGGTGAAGGCAGCGTATAAGCTTGCTCCCAACAGGACATGTCCCAGTATCCGAAGAATAGGCAAGGTGTTTCCCCCGAAAGTGCGGCGAGTTATCAGGGGAAATACCAGTGTTATGTTAAAGGAGGCCTAAAGTCCCGCAAAGAAATGTCATGAATGAGTTCAATGGTTTGGGCTTTCATAATGTCTTGCCGGAAGCCGCCATTTGCCGCAACGAAGCTCTGCGGCATTACTCTTTTGGCTCAAAGGACATCGCGTGGCCGTTCAGGCAATAGCGCAGTCCTGTTGGCGGCGGGCCGTCTGGAAAAACATGCCCAAGATGCGCATCGCATTTGTTGCATCTGATCTCCGTACGGATCATGCCGTGGGACCGGTCCTCAATCTCGCGTATCGCACCTGGATTTGCTGCTTCGAAGAAGCTCGGCCAGCCGCAGCCCGCATCAAACTTGGTGTCCGAATGGAAAAGCTCGGCACCGCAGCAGACGCAATCGTAGCGGCCGGCGTTGAAGCTGTTCCAGTAGGGGCCCGTATAGGGGCGTTCCGTGCCCGATTGACGGGTGACATAAAACTGCTCGGGCGTGAGCTGCGCCATCCATTCAGCCGTTGATTTTTTGATTTTTGTGTCGGTGTCGTCGCTCATTGTCTTTTCCTAGCTTTGTACCGACTAAGAAATAAGAAAATCACTGGAACCGGCAAGAGGCGCAAGCTCATCCGCCAAGGACGCTCATTGAGAATTTGACACGGTTTCCGCCTTCCTGACGGGCCTGAAAAACACAAGATTCTGAAGCAGCTAACAGAAACTCTGAGCTTTCCGCGACGCCTTTGTGTTCGGCAACTGCGCAGGCTGTACCGACCGAAGCGGTAACGACACCGTTATGAGCTGTGTTCCCAGGGTTGGGGATCCCCAAGTCTTGAATCGCGACTTGTATGTAGGCGCTGATGGTTTCTGCGCCCATTTCGTGTGTTCGAGGCAAAAGCAATGCGAACTCCGACATCGCAATCCGGGCGGCAACGTCGGCGGGCCGCCGCGCGGTGTCTTTCAGAACGTCTGCCACTTTCGACACGCAGTCGTCTGCAGCGCTCTGCCCGTACTGGTCGGAAATCGCGTCAAACTTGTCGACCGAAACCTTGATAAGGGTTGTGTGAGTGTTTTCGCGCAGCGCGATTGCCCACTCCCGGTTTAACGTGTCTTCGAAAGCGCGGCGATTGAAGAGACCGGTCAAGGGGTCCGTCTGCGTGGCCGCTTCCAGCAGCCCTTCGAGTTCCTTTTGCCGCGCAATGCTCCGAAAGAAGACCGCAAAAGCGGCCGGTTCTCCGCCTTGTTCTATGAGGTGCGTTGTCACTTCGGCCCAAACAAGTGAACCATGTGCCGAGCGAAGCTGCAGGTCGGCATGGGGCAAGCTGACGTCTGGTGTTGCTGATCCAGACAGAATCTTGTGAAGCGTCTCCGCCTCCGGATTGGGAGGGCCAAGGTAGACGAGGTCACTTAAATGTTCCGGCAACTTTTCGGAGTCCCAGCCAAACAATCGGGCAGCGGACGGTGAGGCATACTCCAAGTTTCCGGTGAGGCTCAGCTGAAGGATTGCGTCGCCGCTGAGAGACAAAAGTGTTTCGAAATTCAAATTGCTCGGCTGCGAAGCTGCAGCTCCGGACGCTGTCCCCCCATTTTGGTCCAAAGCCATGCGTTGCCTCGCTTAATTTTGCCGCTGAAACCACCGCGACGTTCCTTAAAGTGAACGGTATTAGGAACGTGAAATCAAGAGGCTTGCGGTAATAGGGGATTGTTCGCGGATCTACAGCTTGATCCAGAACGCAGTCGCATAGAAATCGTCGTTTACGTCATGAGACTGGCTTCATCTTAGGTGTTGCTTTGCAGTGGGATGCTTACTGCTGATTTGGTTGGCCGGCGGGCGTACAAAGGCTGAATGTCGCAAAAAGACAAATGGAATCAATTTTTAAATACTTTTGCACGAAGCTCGCAGCGTCAAGGGAGGCAGCACCCTGGCGTTGAGTAAGGTATTGAATGGTCACGCGTTGTGCCTTGAAGTCCAAAAAACGGGTCCCAATTACGCACCTGACAGTTCCTATCCCGCTATTATGCCCCCCAAAGACATCGATTCGTTCAGCATATCCGCGATGCTCCATCGGCAACCGTAACGAAAGATCAGTATGACGCCCGCAGTTACTGACGAAACCACGCTTCTGGCTGTGCTTGCGCCGTTCGCGGCTGCAGTGGCCGCGCCGTTCTTGACGAAGTGGTTCAAACACAACGCGGCGTGGCCGCTGGCGGTGGTTCCCGCGCTCATCTTTTTGCATTTCGCAGGTTTTGTCGCACCTGTTTCGGAGGGCCAGTCCTTCGTTGCGGCGGTCGCTTGGGCGCCGAGCTATGGTGTGAACTTCTCCATTTATGTCGATGGATTGTCTACGCTTTTTGCGCTTCTGATCTCGGGGATCGGAACCTTCATTATTCTGTATGCCGGTGGCTATCTAAAAGGCCATCCGCAGCAAGGCCGTTTCTTTTCGTTCCTGTTTCTTTTCATGGGCGCAATGCTGGGGCTCGTGCTCGGCAACAACCTGATTTCCATGTTTATTTTCTGGGAGTTGACGTCAATCACGTCCTTCCTATTGATTGGCTTTGACCACCTTCGGGCGGCGTCCAGACGAGCAGCAATCCAGGCCTTGGTGGTGACGGGCGGTGGCGGCTTGATTTTGCTGGCCGGTTTCATTGTCATCATTTCTGCGACCGGTGAAATCGAGATGTCGGTGCTTCTGGCTTCGCCCAATATCATCAAGGACACAGGCCTTTATGTGCCGATTTTCCTGCTGGTACTCGGCGGAGCGTTTACGAAATCAGCCCAGTTTCCGTTTCATTTCTGGCTTCCCAATGCGATGGAAGCGCCGACGCCCGTCTCCGCGTTCCTTCACTCCGCAACGATGGTCAAGGCAGGTGTTTACCTCCTTATGCGCATGCACCCGCTTCTCGGAGACACCGCGCTCTGGACGACGGTTTTGCCGCTCTTTGGCGGTGTCACTTTGTTGGTGGGTACCATTCTGGCCGTGCGTCAGACCGATCTGAAATTGATGCTGGCCTACACAACGGTGGCGTCTCTCGGTCTTCTCGTTATGTTGACCGGCACAAGCCATGAAAAAGCGCTTGAGGGCGCGGTTCTTTATCTATTGGCGCACTCGCTGTTCAAGGGCGCACTATTCATGGTTGCCGGAACCATCGATCACGAAGCCGGCACCCGGGACATCCGATATCTTGGTGGCTTGCGCTCTGCGATGCCGATCACGTTCGGGGCTGCCTGTCTGGCAGGGCTGTCGATGTCAGGACTTCCGCCCTTCATTGGTTTTATCGCCAAGGAAGTTCTTTACTACGGTACATGGGGATGGCCGGACTTTGGCCTCCTAATCACTGTCGTGGCCGTTGTCGGCAACTCATTGATGCTGGTGATCGCAGCGGCCGTTGCGATCAAGCCGTTCTTCGGCCCAGCGGTCGACACTCCGAAACACGCTCACGAGGGGCCGGTGTTGTTGTTTGCCGGTCCGGTGGTGTTGTCTGTGTTGGGGTTCATCCTTGCGGTCATCCCGCACACAACAGGCGTTCTGTTTATCGGCCCAACTCTGTCATCCTTGATTGGGTCTTTCACCGAGATCGATCTGCATCTTTGGCCGACCAAGATCAACGCCCCGTTGATCTTGTCTTTGATCACGATCGGCATGGGGATTTTCCTGTTTACCCAGCTCGACAAGCTCAGAGCTCTCATAGCTGGAACGCTGACTGCCATCGGTTGGGGACCGGACAAAGGCTTTGACCAGGCAATCGCCGGTATTGTGTCGTTGTCTTCTGCCATTACCAGAGTGGTGCAGGGCGGTAAGATGCAAACCTATATGGCGCTGACATTTCTGGCCGCCGGTGCCGCGGTATTGGTGCCGGGGTATGTTGGCGGCGGCTGGCCAGCCATGCCCAAAATGCCCACCTACACGTTCTATGAGTGGAGCATTTTCCTGATCGCGGTGCTCGGTCTGATTTCGGTGCTGGTCGCGAAGACGCGTCTGACCGCCATCGTCTCTCTCGGCATCCAGGGTTTTGCGGTTGCCTTGATCTTCCTCCTCTTTGGTGCGCCGGATCTGGCTTTCACCCAGTTGATGGTTGAAACGCTGTCGGTTGTTATTCTGGCGCTTGTAATGACCCGCCTGAATCTGTCCCCGCGGGATCATCGCAATGGTGTCTCGACGCTTGTTACCGGCGCTATTTCCGTATCGGTCGGCCTTGGTCTTGGCTTGACCTTGATGGCGATTACACAGCAGCCCTTCGACCGCAGACTGTCGGACTTCTTCACCGAGTACAGCAATTCAATTGCCTACGGCCGGAACATCGTGAACGTCATCCTCGTTGATTTCCGCGGTATTGATACGCTCGGTGAAATCGCGGTGGTTGCCCTGGCCGGGCTTTGTGTCCTTGCGCTGATCCGCGTGCACACGAAAAAGACACTTCCTGAGGACGAGCTCATTGATCCGTCCGATACAGGCGCAAAGAAGGAGGCCGTGTAATGCGTACCGTCATTTTCCGAACCATTGCGCCGTATCTGTCCGCTCTGATGGTGCTGTATTCCATCTTCGTCCTTTTGCGCGGACACAATGAACCGGGTGGCGGTTTCATCGGCGGGCTGATTGCAGCCTCCGCACTCGCGATCTTTGGTATTGCCTGCGGCGTTGCAGCTGTGCGCCGCGCGATCAAGGTGCATCCCATGAGCATCGCCGGCTTTGGCTTGTTCATTGGAGCTGCAGCAGGCGTGATCTCGTTGTTCACCAATCAGCCTTTCATGACCAGCCAGTGGTGGCCGATCGATCTGTTCAATGTCCAGATCAAGCTGTCGACACCGTTGATCTTCGACATCGGGGTCTACCTGGTGGTGGTGGGCGCGATCAGTTCGATTGCGTTGGCGCTGGAAGAAAGGGAGAGCGACTGATGGAAACCGGTCTTTCTATCCTTGTCGGGCTGTTCTTCGCTGTCTCTGTCTACCTCATGCTTTCCGAGCAGCTGGTGAGAATGTTGCTCGGCATCGCGATCCTCGGAAACGCGGTCAACATGTCGATTTTCGTCAATGGCCGTCTGACCCGTGAGGTGCCGCCCGTCATTCCGGAAGGGCTGATGGTGCCAACAGAGGTGATCGCCAATCCGTTGCCGCAGGCGCTGGTGCTGACGGCTATTGTGATCTCCTTTTCCTTCTTTGCGTTCCTTCTTGTGCTGGCCTTCCGGGCCTACCAGGAAGTTGGCACGGACGACGTCAACGAAATGCGCGTTGCCGAGCCTGAGAACGATCCGCTTCCGCCGCAAGGGTACTGATCTGACATGGCCAGCACTTATTCTTATGAAAAAGTCGACTATTCCGCAGCCATGAACCTGGAGCCTGTGGCGGCCGCGGACTGGTTGATCGTGGCACCGGTTCTGGTTTCGCTGATAGGCGGTGCCGTCTGCCTGATGATGCGCAAGAACACAGACGCCCAACCGAAACTGGCGATGCTTTTCCTGGCGCTTCTCGTCTTGGTCAACTTCGGGCTTTTGATCCGTGTTTTAGATCAAGGTGTCATCACCATGGTGATGGGTGGCTGGTTGCCGCCGTTCGGGATTGCCTTCACCGTTGATGCGCTTGGTGCCACGCTGTCGCTGATTGCTTCGATTGTTGCCTTTTGCGCCGGTCTTTATGGAATTGTGACAGTTGGGGCTACGGGGCGCAGATACGGGTTTTATCCGTTTCTTGTCTTGCTCATGGCCGGGGTGTGCGGCGCGTTTTTGACCGGGGACATCTTCAACCTCTATGTTTGGTTCGAAGTATTGCTGATCTCGTCCTACGGCATGTTGGTTCTCGGCAATGAAAAGCCCCAGTTGGACGGCGCCGTCAAATACGGCGTTTTGAATCTCATCGGCACGAACTTTTTCCTGATCGGAACCGGCATGATTTACGGCGTGTTCGGCACGCTGAACATGGCGGACATTGCGATCAAGATATCTGAGCTCGACAGCCCGGCGTCCGGAACGCTTCTTACCATCGCAGTGCTTTATTTCCTGGCGTTTGCAATGAAGGCGGCAGCTTTCCCGGTCAACTTCTGGCTCCCCGCGTCCTATCACACGCCAAACATTGTGGTGTCTGCAGTGTTTGCCGGACTTCTGACCAAGGTTGGTGTCTATGCGCTGTTGCGGATTTTCGTGCTGATCATGCCGGGATCCCGCGAAGCACTCGCAGACCTCTTTGCCCTGGTGGCGATCCTCACGCTCATGACCGGCGCTTTCGGCGCCTTGGCGCAAAGTGAGCTGCGACGTTTGCTCGGTTATCTTGTGATTGCCGGGATTGGCTCCATGCTGGCGGGCATTGCAGTGGGGACCACCCTCGCGCTGTCGGGAGCGATCTTCTATGCGGTTCATTCGATCATCGTGATGACAGCGTTGTATATGGCCAGCGGGATCGTGAACATGATGTCGGGCACCTACGATCTACGTCAGCTGGGTGGGCTCTATCAAAGGAACGTTGCCTTTGCGGCCGTTTTCCTGGTGCTTGCCTTCGCTGTTTCGGGACTGCCGCCCTTCTCTGGTTTCTGGCCGAAGGTCTTGTTGGTCGATGCTGCGTTCGCCGATGGCAGGGCCTTGCTTGGTGCCGCCATTCTGCTCAGTGGCTTCTTGACGACCATCGCGATGGGCCGTGTGTGGATTTACGCGTTCTGGCGAGGCGGACCGGAAGGGACGCCTGACGGCGAGAGTGTGGGGCCGGGGGCGGCGGCTGCAGCTGCAGCTGTTGGCGGAGGGGCTGCGGGACTGGCGGGGCCAGCCGTTTGGCTTCCGCTTGGCATCTTAACGGCAATGATTGTCTATTTCGGTTTGCAGCCAGAGTGGATGCTTGAACTCTCAACACGCGGAGCTGTTGGTCTGGTCGAACCGCGCGGCTACCTGCGCTCTGTCTTCGGGGGGCTGTGATGACAAGCCTATTCTTGATCAATATCCTTATGGCGCTGGCTTGGGCGGCTGTGACGGGGAGTTTCAGTGAGATCAATCTGGCCCTTGGCTTCGTGCTCGGAACAGCTGCTCTCTACCTTATCCGCGAACAGGTCGGGACCACGGCCTACTTCAGCCGTGTTGGCAAGGCATTTAATCTGGCGGCAACCTTCGTTTACGAGTTGGTATTGTCCGCCTGGCGGGTGGCGACCATCGTTGTGCGTCCGAAGATCGAGCTGCAGCCCGGTTTCATTGCCTATCCATTGACGGTGGACCGTGATTTTGAAATCACCATGCTGGCGAATCTGATCACCCTGACGCCAGGTACTCTGTCGGTGGATGTCTCTGCAGACCGCAAGACGCTTTATGTTCATTGTATCGATGTACCGGATCCGCAAGCCACGATTGACGACATCAAGAACGGCTTTGAACGCAAGATCCTGGAGGTGTTCAGATGAGCTCTCTCGACGCTTTTGCAGATGCGTATCTCGCCTGGGCCGTTAAGGCATCGCTCGGGATCCTTAGCATCTCATTCCTGATCATTGTCTACCGGATCGTGAAGGGGCCAAGCTTGCCGGATCGCGTGGTTGCCCTTGATATGCTGGTCGCGGTTGGCATTGGGTTCATTGCTGCGGTCGGCCTTCTGACCGGCTATTACCTTTATATCGATATCGCAATCACACTTGGCCTGGTCGGGTTTCTGGCAACCGTTGCCTTCGCCCGCTTCATCTTGAACCGGGGTGCGGCAGGGGATGCCACGATCATGGATGAGGTCAAAGATAGTATTAGGCGGCGGGAGGCAGGCCAATGAGCGCGGTTGTTACGATCCTCGCCGGGACCATGCTCGTCATCGGCGCCTTGTTTGCTCTGGTTGCATCCATTGGCATAGTTCGGTTGAAAGACGTTTACATGCGCACGCATGCGGCTTCAAAAGCTGGAACGCTTGGCTCAGGTCTCATGCTCATCGCTCTTGCGGTCTATGCAGCGGACTTGGCTGTTGCAACACGCGCTTTGGCCGGTGTCATATTCTTTCTTTTGACTGCCCCGATTTCGGCGCATCTGCTTGCTAAGGCTGCTTATGAAGCAGGATACCGTCCTTGCGCGGATACGAAAGAAGACGCCATGGCCGAGGTTTTTCCGCAAAAAGACTGATTTGAAACCGGTTGTGACTGCCGAAGCGCAGCAGTCATGACCTTGCGGTAATACTTTTGATTAGGTGTGGATCAATGATCCGTAGAATGATCATTATTTCCGAGACCTAGTTTTTTATTGCATCCATTAGACTTTTATTTGAGAGCGGGGCTTGTCTGTGCAAGCCTTGGTCTATATAAGGCTGTCAACAACGCCTGCAAAGTAGAGTCTTTGTCGATTCTCGCCATTGTAAGTATCCCTATTCTTATGTTTGCTTACGGAGTTTGGACTTGCAGGTAATCATAGCCGCAGTTTTGAATTTCAGTAGAGAACAGGTGTGAGATGACTGATAATCTGGTTGAAGCCAATTTGATTGACCTTACTGCAGATATTGTTTCAGCATATGTCAGCAACAATACCGTTGCTTCCACAGAACTTCCGGGCCTGATCAACGAAGTGTATGGCGCGCTTCAGAAAACAGCAGCAGCCTCAAACGAGCCGGAGCCGGAGCCGCTTAAGCCCGCAGTGCCTGTGAAGAAGTCCGTCATGCCAGATTTCATCATCTGTCTTGAAGACGGCAAGAAGTTCAAGTCGCTCAAGCGTCATCTGCGCACCCATTACAACATGACGCCGGAAGAGTATCGCGAGAAGTGGGATCTGGCGCCGGACTATCCGATGGTCGCTCCGAACTACGCTGCCGCGCGGTCTGAACTTGCGAAGAAGATGGGCCTCGGCCAACAGCGCAAGCGCGCGAAGTAATTGATCCGTCTACTAACCGGATAATCGAAAGGCCGCTTTTGAGCGGCCTTTTTTGTGTCTGACCGGCCGCCGAGACCAGATGTCTTGAGACCCAGCATGCCCGACAGCGGGTTCAATCGGCCTCTCGGTCGCAGCTTTCTATCTTGCATTAAGGTTGTATATGAACTTATCCACGCCTCTGAATTGTGAGTCTAGACTGTAGGAATATAAGCCTATCTCGGTAGTGCGGGCGAATATTTCCTAATGTTCACGACAGGAGGTGCGAATATGTTCAATGACAGGGGAGGGACAATACACGACCACTACAGACCTTTGCGAGCAAGACCACTTTGCTTGCTAGAGCAGAACAGGCTGGAGGCCCATTTGCATCTTGCAGAGGGGTATGTATCCCGCGCGTTCTGCATCAAGCCCATGGATATTTTTACCCATAACCGCGGTCCCAAGCATGTTTCTGGTGCGCGGCAACTGATGATGTATCTCGCGCATGTTGAATTCGGTTTGTCACTTGCGATGGTTGGGCGCCGCTATTTCAGAGATCGTTCCACAGCTTCCCACGCCTGCAAGAAAATAGAGATCATGAGGGATGATCCCTTTTTTGATGAGTTGGTCAGTGAGATTGAGGCACTGATCACATTGCGCCGCGATCCGCTCTTCGGCGCCAGCGTCTGGGGGTCGTAATGACATTCCTTTCAGCCAACAGTACCGATCGGCGCGCGCGAGTTCGTCTTTTGCGCTGTTTGTCGTCCAAAGGATCGGAGGTTATCCGGGACTGTTCCAGCGGGCAGTCACAATGGAAATTGGTCCGTGACTCCAAAACGAAATCAACATGTTGGAGTGATCGACTGATAGAGGAGGCACTTTCGGCTGGCGTTCTGAAAAGAGTGGAACAGAGCGTCTGCCGGATCAGTCCGGAGGGGCGTGCAGCGCTCCGTCGCGCCTTGAGTGGATCTGCGGACATAGCCGATCAACATCGCGAAATACGATCTGTGCCCTGTGATGGTGATGTGGCCAATGAAATTGGAAAGCGACCAACAACTACAAAGGTCAATCTTTCGGAAAGTCCGCTCGCCCGTTTGGCGGCACGAAAGAAGAAGAATGGCCAGCCGCTTTTGAAGCCGGAAGAGGTCCGGGCGGGGGAGCGGTTGCGCGCCGACTTTACCTTCGCGTCGATGATGCCAACGGTCGGGCAGGGCTGGCGCACCGAGCGGCTCACTACCAGCTCTAGAGGGAGTGGCCTAAAAGATTTGAATAACGATGTGCTGTCCGCACGCCAGCGTGTGGAAACTGTTCTTGAGAGCCTGGAGCCGGTTCTGGCGGGTGTTCTAGTGGACGTGTGTTGTCATCTGAAGGGCCTTGAAAAAATCGAGGCAGAGCGCGGATGGCCTGCAAGGTGCGCGAAAATCATCCTGCAAATTGCGCTGTCCGCTTTGGCAGACCGATATGGAGAACGTACGCAAGCCCCGTCACGGCCGTCTGACATTCGAAGCTGGTCATCCGCACCGTGAGAGCGCGGATGACACCACGAACTTAGGCTGCGGCCAAGGCAGCCTCTGCGTCGGTCCGGATCCGGCCAACCATGGACCTGAGGCCATTTGAACGTTGTGGAGTGAGATGCTCCTGCAGGTCGAGTTGATTGAAAACGCCTTCAACGTCGGTTTTCAAAATGTCCTCAGCGGTCTTGCCGGAAAAGACTGCTGTTACGATTGCTACAAGTCCTTGTACGATGAGGGCATCGCTGTCACCGCGGAACGTCAGCACAGGGGCGCCTTCAGCGTTCTTTTCGATCCCTGTAATCAGCCAGACCTGCGAAACACAGCCGCGGACCTTATGTTCTTCGCTGCGCTCGGCATCGGTCAGCGGCGGAAGATCCTTGCCCAGATCGATGAGGTATTTGTAGCGGTCTTCCCAATCATCCAGAAACTCGAATGTTTCCAGAATGTCATCGAGTGTCGTTGTCATGGCATCCGTCTTTTGTGGTCGCTTTGAGCTCCATATAGCTCGCAGAACCCAATCTGCCTATCCTGGCGTCGGGGTTTTATTGGGATCGGATGTTTGTAGAGCGCGTGAAAACAAAGAAACGCCGCAGACGAAATGGGCAGCTGTTCGTCTGCGGCGTAGCGGAAAAACCGCTGAAGTGAAGCCGTCTGATGCAATGCAACGAATTTGCATTGCCTTCGCGGGGCGCAATCAACCGTTCATTTGGTCCTGAAGGTCTCAGGATCTGGGAACGGTTTTAACTCAGGTCTTATGACCTGAGCGGGGTTTGGGCCTGGGCGTTGGCCCAATATCAGATTCCTGGATCTGAGTGGTTTCGGTCACACCATCGGCAGTCTGTGCACCAGCGGTGCTGGTTTGATCAGAAGTCGGCTGGACGTTTGTGAACCCGGTGATCACAGTTTCGGACGGATCAGCGTCAGCGATTTGTGTGTCCAGATACTCATAGACGATTCGGGCGCCGTCACGAGCGCGGCTGCCGATCGCTGTCAGAGCATTTCCGCCGGTTTCGCATGCCTGCGGATTGCGATCACAAAATCCGCCAATATCAGACATGGTTGCCTGCGCGGCGATAAATGCCGAGACCGGATTAATTGGTTCTACTGGAGTGCTTTCGGTCTCAGACCCGATCGGGATAAGGACCAAAACCAAAGTCAGCCAGAAGGCGGTTCTCAAGAGAAAGAACATTGCTGCTACCCATAGTTCTTTGCATGTCAGGTGCGCCGTTTTTGTTGGTGGCGCACTCGTTATGGGGTCGTTGTAACACTGACTTCAGAACACCCGGTTGAGCTGACGGATCCAATTTTCATAAAATAAAACATGCATTTAAGTCGAACTTTCTGAGAATTTGATTCAAATTTGAATGAACTTCGAGCAACGGACTGAAAACAAAGAGAAAAGTGCATTTTTGAGAGAAAAGAGATTTATCCTTTAACGTTCCTTAAGCGGTGCCGGCGAAAATAACACCAACAGGTTGGCGAGGCCCGATTCTCGCGCGCGTATCGGTAGTGTATTGTGAGTAACCATCTGAAATATCTGCAAAACGCCTGGACGACTTGGGCGAGCCGCATTGACGGGATGATTCACCCTGAAGCTGTCTCGGATCCTTTGGCCGGGCCACTGCACAGATCATTCCTGGTTGGCTGCTTTTTTTCTGGTGCGGTGGCACTTTTCGTGTTGCCGCTACATCTTGCCCTGGCGGGCGCACCGCACTCTGCAGCGGTACTGATGCTGGCCTGGATGTTGGGCCAATGGCCATTGGCCTTGTACCTGTCCCGGTCCGGTAATCTGGAACGCGCCATAACCATCTCTTCGGCTCTGTTTGCGGCTTTCGCGGGTGTGATTTGCGCATTGACCGGCGGAGCCCAGTCCTTTGCTGTCATCTGGTTGCTCATTCCCTGCGTTGAAGCTGCTTTTGCCGGGCAAAGACGTACCGCGTTGATCACCACCGGGTTTTGCGCAGCGGTTTATGCCGGTCTGTTTTTCTTGCCGGTCCAAGGCTCCATTGGGTTCAGTTTGCCTGCAGCACTTGATCCCGTCGCGACGCTTGGCGCGATCTTTTACGCAGGACTGCTCGCCTGTCGTTTGATTTCAGACCGGAGCCGAACCAGGGTGCTGATCAAAAGTGCGACCGAAGATTTCCAAATGATGGGGCAGGCGGTGTCGGGCGTTGTTTGCGAAGTGCAGTCGAATGGAGACATGCGTCTCCTTGGCGGTCCTGCACGCCGGCTTTTCGGGCCTGCATTTGCATCCAGCGGCCCCGATTGGATCTTTGCACGGCTTCATGTCACTGACCGGCCCGTTTACCTGACCCGGCTTTCTGAAGCCCGGCATGATGGCCTTGCCTCCGAACTGGTTCTTCGGGTGCGCACGGTTCACGAACACATGGAAGAAAACGGCGCGCCGAACTTTACAGCGATGACGGTCAGACTGATCCCGGCGCAGGCGTTTCGGGCAGGTGCACGTGACCAAACTGAAACGCAGCCGGTCCTTGTGGCGATTGATCCTGTGACATCAGAAACCGGCGGCGGTGCACCGGTAGAGATCGCGGATAACGTTGAGCAATTGCCGGAGTCCATGCCAGAAGTATCCATTGAGAACATCCCAGCGCAGGCAGCACGAGCGAAGTCGGCATAGGCAGGGCATGGCAAAACGAAAACAACAAAACAAAAAGCCGGAGCCACCGGAAACCATGATGAGCCGGGCTGGCAATGTCGCCCGGGACAATCCTGTCGCTGCCGGCGGGACTGTTGTCATGGGTTTGACCGCCTGTTTGATCGTGGCAAATGCCCTCGGGCTGCAACCCGGCCGCCATCCAGCGCCTTACTACACAACCCGCGACTGGCCGGATACCGCGCCTGAGCCTCTGGCAGAGGCGGAGGGTGGTGTCACAGTTCAGGAAATCTCGACGCTCGTCCTCGATCTGCAGAATTCCCTGCGGAAGGCGGGTCTTTATGAAGGCCCATTGGACGGGATCAATGGGCCCGCAACGGAACGTGCAATCCGCGCATTTGAACGCAAAGCTGGGCGGGTTGAGACCGGTGAAGCAAGCGAGAGCCTTCTCGCTTTGATCTGGCTTCATGGGACCGATCCGGCGGCACTCAACGCGCCACCAGTCCCCAGAGCTAAACCGGTAACGTCCGGCACACAGCGGCAGAACACCCAGGAAGAGGCGGCAACCGGGGTCGATTCTGATCCACGTTTGAAGAAGATTCAGCATGCGTTGTCGGAACTTGGCTACGGTCCGTTGACGGTAGATGGACTGATGGGCACCAATACAGCGGCGGCCTTGAAGCGGTTTGAACTCGATCGTGGATTGCCGATCACGGGGGAGGCCAATCCCCAAACGCTCGAACGTCTCGAAATGGTCAGCGGTCAACGCTTTGATGGATAGGCACTTTGCCTTTTCAGTAGCGTATGTGGTCAGTCAGGAAGGGTTGGATGCGCGTCACGTCTGAGCTTTTCGTCAGTGCGCTGGTGCGCCGGATTTTTTCTGAAAATGGATTTGCAGCCGTCACCCGAAAGGGCAATGCGGAAGCCGGAGCGATCTTGATTGTTGTCGATCGGCTCGACGGCACATTCGACTTGTATTCGCCAGCACCACAGTCGTTTTTCGATGATGATTCCGGACAAGGCGACGGCGGCCGGTTGTTTGAAAAGACGTTAGAGGCGGCCGCGCGAGAGGCTGTTGATAAAGGGTTGGAAAGCGAAGCCCGGATGGATCCGGACTTCTGGGTCGTTGATATCGAGGCCGAGGCAGGAAACGTGGAATTGCCTACCGCGGAACCTGAGCAATCGCGGAACCCTGCCGATGACTTCTTCCGGCTCTAGATCCGCTTAGCCCAACTTAGCCGATCCCCCGGCGCACACGCTGCGCGCTTGTCGTTCCGCTGCTGATACGGTGAGATCGGGCATCTCTGGACGGCCGGCTTGCGTCCTCGAATTGTCCAACGTGCCGCGGAGTTTTTTCACCGGTGCCGTCGATATCTGCCGAGTTCGCAGAGGTGCCAAAAAGAGTCCAAGAACTGGTCAGCACATTTGCGGCACCTGTGCTGAGGTTACGATGCAGGAACAAAAGCTTCCGGATTTCTTCAACGGCCATGTGCTCACCCAGCAACCGGACAAGGATCGTTGTAGTCCTTGGCCGGTCGAGGCCCAGGGATTTGAGAGCAATGACAAGTGCCTCGCCCTGGCCCTCCTGTAAAAACATGTCACTGACCGAGCTTGGCAAACCCAGACCTTGGCCAAGGCTATCGGTAAAGCGGTTTCGCTTTTGCAGCAGTGCAGCTTTCAAAAGTGCGCCATGAAGGCGGAGGCGGGCGGTGTCTATTGCAGGAATGCTTGCATGCGCAGGCGCCTGTGCGGATCTGATCACGCTCATCGTTTCAGCTGCGGCGATCGCCTTTGCACGCAAGGAGGCTGGCAAGACAAGAAACTGACTGATCAGATTTTCCGTGTTCAACGCCTGACGCTTGGATAACTCTTCACCAAGTTCGGCAATCAGGTCGGCTCGCTTGCTCAAGCGTTCATTCAGGTGTTGGTCCAGCGTCAGGTCTTTCCGGTCGATCAGCAGCCGAATGGTTTGCGCATCGGCCGTCTCACACAGTGCGGCCAGAATCGGGCGCGGTAGATGGGATCGTCCGGCAAGTGCCTTGCGGGCAGCTTCGGACCCTTCTTTGGCGATCTCCACAAGTACGTCCACAGAAACCTTGGTGCTGTGCCGCAAAATGGGGAAAGCGGAGAGATCGTCTTTGTCTTTTGCCAGAAGGTCGATAAGCGCATCCGGTGCTTCCGGATAAGTCACCAGCATGTTGGCGATCTGGCGCCGGTCACGAACGGATGTCGCCGGTAACAGGTTTTTCGCCAGCTCCAGAAAAACACGTTTTTCTTCAGCGTTATGTCCGGTTCTGCCTGTGAAAAGCTCGACCGCGGAGAGCAAGATCCCGCTGTCCGATGGCGGAGCGGAGGGCTTTCTAATCGTTGAATTGAAGGTCTGCACAGCTTGTTCGAACCGTTTTCTGGTGGGCAGCCCACCTGACTAAAAACACTAATTAACGGCGGATAAGTCCACGACCGTTCCTTCAAATTGAACCAAAACCGTTAGCATCTTGTTAACCTGAACGCCGTCTTAATTGAGTTGCAGGTAGTATTGCGTCGCCCGTTGACCGTTTCCGCTGCCCATCGCTCCAGCGGGAACCAGAACCGAAGGAGGAGACGATGGGCACATTGTTAGATTTCGCTTCCGCACCTCGCCCGACAGCGCGCGTTGACCCCCGTTCAACACCGCAACGATCGACGAACCCGGAAGAGTTTGGGCAAGTTATCCTCTTCCCAGGTGTCCGTTACGAGCACCACGACCTTGATCTTGCCGCACGAATCGCGACCATCGGAAAAGCTGCTGGACCTGCTGGGTCCGACAAGGACTGACGGTTCGAACCCCTCCAGCTGCAGGCAACAAGCATTACGCATGCGGTTTGGAGAAACGCCCCATGGGCACGAGGAACTCGGTTGGAAAAAGGCATGTGCATACACAAGGGTGTTGCCGCGCCTCTGTTTCCGTTCTGGCTCGGTCAGGCGTAACTGTTTCCATACTGGCGTTGCTTCTGGCCGGGTGTGTTCGGCCTACAGGTGATTTCGACCGCGCAAGGCCGTCGGTCATTCACGACAGTGTCATGCCGGCGATCGGCGAAGGCGCGGCGCGCATGCGCGAAGACCCTGTCTCCAAATTCAATTACACAAACGATGAGAAGCTGCTGCGGGACCGTGGCTGGACACTGATCCGTCCGCCATGGACGAAAGACTGGATCGGCGGCACCATGGCCGAACTCGCCCGAACCCGTGTCATTCCCGAGACGGAAGGTCGTATCCCACCTGATCTTTATTACCATTACCTCCGGTCAGACAAATTCCGGTCCTCAGACGCAAGATTTGACAAGATTGCATCTGATGCCAGCGGAGATGCGGATCTGGTGATGCCGTTTTGTGAGGTTGCTCTGAGAGTGCGCAAGGCCGACGATGAGCGCTTGCGTGTTCTTCAGAACAAACCGCTCACGACGGAAGAAATGTATGAAGGTGCAAAAGCCCGGGTTTGGGAAAACCGGGTCATGATCAAATGGGTGGGACAGGCTCTGCGCTACCGCATCAAGGCCTATAAAAACGCTTTGGATGCCCTTGAGATCGAAACGCCAAGCCGTGACCGGCAATGGAAGGTCAACACCGCGATCCGGGAGCTGGAAGGACAGGTGCTTCTGGCCGAGTCCGAATGCCAGACTGAAAACCGGTATGGCACTGAAGAGCCGGTTCGCCGCTCACGGATTTACAAGGGTTGGGGCAATGAGCGCCCGCCACCGCAAAAATAACGCGGCTTGGCCTGTATTGCCGGTAGCGTTCCCCGTCGACTGTGACTTTAGCCTTTGACCGGCCCAAACTGGTCAACCGAGAACGTCGCAGCTTGCGATGCTCATGGCGTTTTCGATCGTTTCGGCTTGTGTGGGATGGGAAACGTAGGCGCGCAGAAGGGCAATTCCGCTGATCGTTTCTGTTTCAATGACAATCAGGTCTTCTAAGTTGGCTGGCGGGTTCTGGCGCAGGATGGACAGCTGTTCTGATGTGATCAGAAGCATGGAGAGCCTGTCAGCGCCGGCGGTGCGGTTATTGAGGCTGTAGACCGTCTCGCCAGCCTGATTGAACACTCCGATAGACCAGAAAGATGCTGGAATTCCAGCATCGAAAAAGACCGGGCCGGCCGATAGCTGGAACCGGCAAATCGCATGTTTCATGGCCGGATCAAGACCGGGTAGGGCTTCTTCCCCGGGTCTGACATCCGGCAACAGGTTGAACTGCCTGTCAGGACCGTAAGTCAGGGCGTCATCATAAGCGCTGTGCTGCACATTCTGCGGGATGGTGAGCACAACAAGGATATGAATGACCGCTGCGAGGCAAAGCACAGCCAGCGCACCGGCAGTCAGGGTGAAGCGGGGCGACAGGGTCATGGGCAGCTGATCCTGTCGATGTCCGGAACGCTCACACCGTCGAGCGCTGCTCCTGTGGTGACCGGAGCATCATAAAGCCGCAGGACGAAACGAAGTCCGCTGCCCGGCGCGGGGGTGGTGGGCAGGGGGAGCCAGTTGCCCGATTTGATCTGCGCGCTTGCTGTGATTTCAAATGAGCCATCGCCGCGCCGCAAAAGGTTCTGGCTGTCGAGATGATTGCGTCCCGGCATCGTTTGCTGAAGCCGGCCATGTCCGTCAACAGCCGTCAGGGTCCAAAGCCGTGCGGTCGGGGTGCGTCCGGCAATGCGGTAGCTGCAGGCCGGGTCGAGCGCTTGTCCGCTGCTGTCTGTGCGGGCTGTCAGTGACAAGCCTTCACCGGAAGCGAGCGGGATGTAGCCACCCCGGGTGTAGATAGCGACGGAATAGGGGTCGGCCTCCGGGGTGCCCGCTGTGGGATACGCTTTCCACGCACCGACCGAAATTGAATCAAGCGGTTCTTCGCGTTCGATCAGAATATAAGCCGAACTGACCCCGATCAGTGCGCTGAGAATGATAATTGAGGTGAGAAAGACCAGGGTTCTGAGCGGGTGCGGCCGCTCTGGCCGAATGGCGCGCGGAAGGACTTCCTTGTGCCAGCCGCTTTCAACATGGCCTGAAGCGTGTCGCATGGTCTGCTGCTTCATTGCGCAGCCGCATATTCGGTGTCGCCATCGTCGGGCACTGCCGCCTGGTCCCGGGACTGGGTGAGTTCCCGCAGATCCGATCCGATATCAAGTAGAAGCCGCTGTGTCCGTCGGCTGAGGACCCTGGGCTGGACGGCCGCCGCGTCGGCTGCGGCGACCAGCGGACGGGCCGGTTGGGCAAGCCGAGGCAGCGTGTCGGCTTCAACGCCGGGCATGGCCACAAGCTCAATCCCGTTGTGGGCATATGCCATGAACCGTTGCCATGCCATGGCAGGGAGGCTGCCACCGGTGACGCGCCGGGTGGATGTGAAATCGTCGTTCCCAAACCAGACAGCACCGGTGAAGTTGCCCGTGTAACCAACGAACCAGGCATCGCGATAAGCATTTGTGGTGCCGGTTTTTCCGGCTGCGACGACGCCGTCAATCCGGGCCCGGCGGCCAGTTCCAGCCTCGACCACGTTGACCAGGATGTCGTTCATCTCGTGGACTTTTTCTTCCGGGAAGATTCTCTGGGGTTCTGGCTCATCAACCTCCCGCTGATAGAGGATTTCGCCGTCGCTGTTGGTGACTTCCAGGATCGCGTAGCCCTTGGCTTTGTATCCGCCATTTGCAAAGACCGAATAGGACGAGGCCATGTCGATGACCGTAACTTCTGAGGAGCCGATGGGAAGGGAAACAGAGTTTTCCAATTCGTGCGTCAGGCCCATTGCGTAGGCGGTTTCGATGATCTTTTCGCGGCCAAAATTCTGCGCGAGCCGGATCGGAATGGTGTTGATGGATTTCGTCAGTGCCAGCTTCAAGGTGACAGCACCCCGGTAGCTGCGGGTATAGTTGCGCGGGCACCAGTTGCCCAAACAGAATGGCCGGTCAGGAACAATGGAGCTCGACGAAAAGCCGTTCATGAACGCGGTCATGTAAACGAACGGCTTGAACGAGGAACCGGGCTGGCGCAGGGCGTTGACAGCCCTGTTGAATTGGCTCTCGCCATAAGACCGGCCGCCAACTATCGCAACGACCGCGCCATCCGGAACCATTGCCACCAATGCAGCTGAGTTGGCGTCCCGGAGCTTGGCATTTTCCCTGAGGACTGACTCGACCGCCTGGTCAGCCTGGCGCTGGAGTGCGGGGTCCAACGTGGTTCGGACCGTGACGATCCTATCGCGGGCCATGGCCGGTTTCCGCCGGGCCAGTTTCTTGACCTCATCCAGCGCCCAGTCGAGGAAGTATTCTGGCAACTGCTCTTGAGAGCGGTCGACAGCAAGGGCCGGATTGCGTCTTGCGCCGATCACCTGGCCTTCCGTTAGAAGGTCGGCCTGCACCATGTTGGTCAGGACCTCGTTTGCCCGGGCACGCGCAGCCGGCAAATTGATGTGCGGCGCGTATTTGGTCGGGGCCTTGTAGAGCCCTGCAAGCATGGCACTTTCGGCCAGTGTCAGCTCGCGAACGTTCTTGTTGAAATAGAACTCAGCCGCTGCGGTTACTCCAAAAACACCGCCGCCCATGTAGGCGCGGTCGAGATAGAGCTTCAGGATTTCCTGCTTGGACAGGTTCGCCTCTAGCCAAAGCGCGAGATAGGCTTCCTTGATCTTGCGGCTGAGACTGCGCTCGTTGGACAGAAACAGGTTTTTGGCAAGCTGCTGTGTCAGCGTTGAGCCGCCCTGAACAACCCCGCCAGCACGCGCGTTTTCCACCATCGCCCGGAACGTTCCGACAAAATCGATGCCGAAATGCATGAAGAAGCGGCGGTCTTCCGTTGCAAGTGTCGCCTTCACGAGAGAGTCTGGGATTTCTTCCAAAGGGACGCTGTCGTTCAAAACGATACCGCGCCGGCCGATTTCCTGGCCAAAGCGGTCGAGGAAAGTGACGGCAAAGTCGTCGGTCGTCTTCCAGTCCGCATAGCGGGTTGCTTCGATGGCCGGCTGCGCGAAGGCCAGAACGACAACAAAACCGATTGTTCCGTAAGTCAGGCCGTCGGATGTGACCTCGGAGAGCCCGCGCCAGATCCCTTTTGCGCGAAATCTGCGCAAAAACCCATCATAGGCTTCCCAGCTTCGGCGGATGATCGACCAGGACCGCCAGAGGCCTGTATCGACCATGGAGTCGATCGAAAGCAGAAAGCGCCGGATCCGTTGTCCGATACCGGGCCGCGGCTGGTCATTGCCTTCTTTTGTGTCTGGATCGGATGCCAAGCTTGCAGAATCTCCGCGCATCAACAGCTTCTTCAACGTAACCCGTTTTTACTACAGTGAAAACTGAAGACAACGGCGGAAATGCTTCGGGAATGGGATAAATCTTATTTGATTTGGCATCGTCGGGGCGCTTCAAACCTATCATTGTTGCTGGCCGACCGTATGCATGATAGGCGCACGGATTAAATCAAGAGCGCGCAGGAGAGAGCAACCCAATGGGGCCTGGCAATTCGGTGAATAAGGACGGTGAGCTTCCATTCTGGAAAACAAAGTCGCTCGAAGAGATGACCAACGCTGAATGGGAATCCCTCTGCGATGGTTGCGCCCGGTGTTGCCTCAACAAACTGGAAGACTGGGATACAGGCGATATTGTCTGGACCGATGTTGCCTGCACCCTTCTGGATGGTACGTCTTGCCGCTGCAAAGATTACGAAAACCGCGCTGCGACCGTTCCGGATTGCATTCAACTCACACCGTCTGAAGTGAACACGCTGACTTGGCTTCCGCCGACTTGCGGATACCGCCTCGTGCGCGAAGGCGCAGATCTTTACTGGTGGCATCCGCTCGTGTCCGGCGATCCAGAAACCGTGCACCAAGCGGGGGTATCCGTCCAAAACCGCACCGTGTCCGAAGATGGAATGGAACTGGAAGAGTATGAAAACCACGTTGTGACATGGCCCGGAGAAATGCCGGAGGCTGAATAAGCCTCTTTAAGGCCTCACCAGAAAAGCTTCTACATGCCGTTCGAGGCGGGATTGCAATTCTTTTAGATCCGTCAGCTGATGCGACCGGAAAATGATTGCTCCGTGAATGACGAAGGCGACCAAACCGTCGAGCATTTCTTGAGGTGAACGATCTGTTCTAAGTTTTGGACTGATTTCGTCGGACGATTGCCAAAACCCTAGAAATTGCAGCAACTTCTCATCAAGTGCATCGAGCTGTTCGATAAATTCGGGAGCGCAATGCCCCTTGGTTGCGCCGATGTTTTCCAGAAACACGCGCAGCATGGTCTGGCTCTCGGTGATGACGGCGATAAGCGCCATCATTCGGCTCACCAGTCCCCCAACCGGATCTACAAGGTCTTGAGTCGAAAGCTTTTCGTTCTTGTCGGCGGCTTCCCGGAGTTTCTGTAACTCGCCCAACAGCAGATAGGAGAGAAGGCCATCCATATCGCCGAAATGAGCGAATATGGTGCCTTTGGCGACGCCTGCCTCTCGAGCGATCGCCTCTGCGGTCATCTCTTCCAAGGTTTTCTTTTTGGACAGGTGCGCTGCCGCCTCCAGGATCCGGGCGCGGGTGAGGGCGGTGCGTGCTTGGGGCTTCCGGGGTTTGGTTTCTATCGCCATGACATCTTCTAAAAATGACCGCGGTCAATTTATTGCTTGACCTCGTACCATACTTGCGGCAATTAATGACCGTGGTCAATTTTTATGAGCCAGTGCGTTTTACCGACCGGTTTTGGAGTTTCAATTATGGCGAAGAAAATACTCGTGCTGGATGGCCATCCGGCGAAGGACAGTTTTTGCGGTGCGCTTGCCGACACCTATGCCAATGCTGCCAAGAAGTCCGGGCATGACGTGCGCATTGTGCATCTCGCAGATATGTCTTTTGATCCGGATCTGGGGTCAGCGTCCTTCAAGACAGTCAAACCACTGGAGGCCGATCTTGAAGATTTCTGGGCCAGCCTGGAATGGTGTGACCATTTCGTTCTGGCACATCCGCTTTGGTGGGGAGGAATGCCAGCCAAATTGAAAGGGCTGATTGACCGGGTTTTCTTGCCAGGCAAAACGTTTCGATACGTTTCGGGCAAGGCTTTGCCGGAAAAACTGATGGCTGGCCGGACCTCTGAGGTATTGGTCACCTCTGATACACCGGGCTGGTTTTTCAGGCTTGTTTACGGTCAGGGCATCAAGAAGCAGACCAAGATGCAAATCCTAGATTTCTGCGGGCTTAAAATGAAGAACTACTCCTGGTTCGCCCAAATCCAGGGATCAACGGACGAAGCACGGGCCAAGATGATCCGTAGAGCTGCGCAGCTCGGGGCAGCAATCTGAAGCATTGTCCGCAGCCGTTGCGGTGGCTGCTCAAACGTCTGCTAAACGACAAGACCGGCGGCGCTGCGTGCGCACCGGTCTTTCTTTAGCCTCTAAAACTCAGACTTAGAAGACTGTCGAGATACCGTCGCACCGGCTTTCCCGGACGCAGCTAAGCAAAGATCTGGGATCTGGAGGCCGCTTTTCCATTTAGAAATGCACGCGTTTTGGCTGACAGGCACCGGCTCAGGGCCGGTGCGGCACAGGGGGATTTTCTTCTAAACGTTAGTCACAAAACGAGTCTAGTCGCCCTTTTTCTGGGCCTCAGGAGAGTTCTGATACCGCTTCTGCTCTTGGGCAAACACCACATAATACTTGTAGATGTTGCCGACATACCGAACCGGTTCTTGGCTGATGCGTCTACCGACGATCCACTCGACATTTCCGAACCATAAATTCGGGTCATAGCCTTGTTTTTCTGCCTCCGCCCGCAGCTTTTTGAAGCGGCTCGGACCTGCATTGTAGGCGGCGAGGGCGAAGAAAGTCTGGTTTGCCGGATCATGCTCCAGGTCTGCGAAGTATTGGTCGGCCAGATACCGCAGGTACTTCACACCGGCATGCACATTCGTATCAGCGTCCTTCTCAACCCCTTTGATGTTGATGGGGGATCCTGCTGCGGTCGTCGGCTTGATCTGCATGACACCGACAGCGCCGGCGTTGCTTCGAGCGGTCTGTTTGAACTGGCTTTCCTGATAGGCCTGCGCAGCGATCAGAAGCCAATCGATATCGAACTGCTGGCCATATTTTTCAAACACTGCGGCCAGTTTGTCGAATTGCTCCCGGCGTTTCTCATCATTGAGATCTTTGAGATAATCCGTTTCCTTGAGGTACCGTTTCAGGATGATGTTTCCAAGGAGCGTTCCCTTTTCGACAGTCTTGGCAAAGGCGTTCATCTCTTTGAGCAAATCAGGAGCTTTCGGGCGGACGGCAAACGCAACTTGCGCATCTGTGCGCACGGCTGCGTCCGGATGGATTTTCAGTCCGTCGACGATCTGCATCCAGAAGTCTGCCTTATGTTCGTCAATGATGATCATTGGAACGCCACCAGCTTTCACCAGATCGATCAGGTCTTCGTCCTCTAGCTTGTCATCTGCTGGAACAATCTTGACCGGGGCTTTTCCATCGGCGTCCAGCTTCTTGTTCAAGGCAAGAAGGCTGTCGTGATAACTCGATGAGGATCGGACGTAGATTTCTTTTCCGGACAGGGCCTCAGGTGAGGTCAGGTCGTCGATACCAGCTGCCGTCAGCGGCACTTCCCGCACACCCGTAAACAACGGCGAGGAAAACTCGACGAGTTTTTGGCGCTCAGGTGTGATTGTGAGATTGCCGAGCGCTATATCGCCGCGCCCTTCGGCCAGATCGGTGAAGAGGGTTGCGCGCGGTGTCGGCATCATCACAATTTGACCTTCCCGAACCTTCTTGCCGTGTTTCTTCTCCAGAAACTTGCCAAGTTCTGTTGTCATATCGACGGCTGTGCCGCGTTGAACGCCGTTATCGATGAAATAGAAGGTCTTCGAAAACGGGACGAGAACGCGGAGATAGCCGCGTTCTGCTATTTCATCAAAGTCACCGGTAAAGGGCTCGCGCAGGATCTGCTCGAGCTCATCTGAAAGCCGGGTCTCCATCGCGTTGGGCGATGCTGGCACGAGAAAAAGTGCCAGCATCGCTAATGCAATCACCGACCCTAAACGTTGAAAGCTGAACCCGTTTATCATGGCGCTCCCCAGATGTACCGTTAGGGAACTCAATCAAACTTGCGTGGAGCTTTCAAGACAGATGTGGGCGATAATCCGGTATCATCGTTTGAACGTCAGATCGACTGTTCCGACCTTGAAACCACCTTTCGTGACATCGGCAGTGTTGCGAACCGTCCGCCGATCGGTCTGGGTAAGGGTATCTGTAAAGCGCAGCAGGATAGAGCCGTTTTCCAGCGGAACATCGGCGATGTAGGAAAATCGCAAGGCTCCATCTGCACCAGTTTCAACAAGGGTTGGCGCGATCACATCAGATCTTTGGCCGACATACCGTCCGTTGCCAACCTTTTCGAAGAACCAGGTCTTGGTGTCCCGCTCGCCGTCGTCATAAACGAAGTCTTCGCGCAGGCGGAACATTCGGGTCTTCGGGTTCCAGGTGCCGGTTAGATACACCGTGAACGGCCGGTATACGCCCGCCAACTTGCTCTCAAACACGCCTTTGCCAACGGTCTTGCCGCGGAAAAACTCCTCAAGGACCAGCGGTTTTGCGGCCTGAGCTGGTGGCGCTGCAAAACCGGCAAACACTAGAAACGTGAGCGAAATCAGGAAAGTCGTCTTGGTTGTCAGTTTGGAAAAATACAGGGACATACTGCAAAGCCTATGAAGTGTTTCACATGCTTTGCCTACGTGTGAACGGCCATCTCAGATTTTCAAAACCGGGCGGTGGTCTTAACCTCCGAAGCGCTCCTGCCATGTCGGCAGCGTGTCGCCATCTGCAGGTGTTGCATGATAGATCCCACGTGCAATTGCCCTTGCGAGGCACGATGCGGCGGCAGCGCCCATTTGCACCATATCCTCCAGGCCGTTTTCCAGCTTGCGCTGCCCCGTCGACAAAGCGAACACGAGGTCGCCGTCGAGCGGTGTATGAGCCGGCCAAAGCGCGCGGGCCAGGCCGTCGTGTGCCATCACGGCAAGGCGTTTGGCTTCGCCTTTCGTCAAAATCGCATCGGTGGCGACGGCTGCGATGGTGGTGTTGGCCCCGGCTTCAAGCGCGTCCAACTTCGTGCGAACCGTGGTGCAGTCGGTTGGCAGTGTTGGCGTTATACCGCGTCCGCCGAATTCGTCACCGACCTCGAAGGGTGCCGCCCAGAAATGCGGTGTTTCGCCCATGGTTGCGCGGCCAAGCGCATTCACGGCGACGATCGCTCCAATCGTGACACCATTTTCCAGGACCACAGAGGCTGATCCCAGGCCGCCTTTGAGGTTTGCGGTTGTGGCGCCCATACCGGCGCCATTGGATCCAAGGACAAAATCATGGCCGATGGAATCGAGCGCCGCGCGGCCGAGATCCCGGTAGGGCGCCATTTGGCCCCAGCTCTTGTTGCCGCCGTTCAGGAGGTCAAAGAGGATCGCGGTCGGCACGATCGGCACGCGGACAGGGCCCACTTGATAGCCATAGCCCAGTTCTGCAAGACGCCCCTGCACACCCGCACCAGCATCAAGACCAAAAGCCGATCCCCCTGCGAGGACAATCGCATCGATTTTTTCGACGGTTTGCTCGGGCTCCAGAAGTGCAATTTCCCGGGTTCCCGGTGCGCCGCCCTGGATCGCCACGGAAGCGACCGCTGGCTCATCCGGCACGAGTACCGTTGCGCCGGACTTCAGATCCGGGTCGGACGCATTGCCGACCTTCAGGCCGGGCACATCGGTGATCAGGTTTCTGGGACCGGTCATCAAATATCTTTCAGCCAAAACTCAATAAAGGCAGGACTTTGAGTTTGCGCCGACCGGGCTCAGGTGTCGAGGCTTTTGTAACCCCTGCGCACATAGATCAAAGACTTTCCAGGGTCCGTCATCCGCAAATCCGTGACGGTGCCAACGATAATCGAGTGGGTGCCGACTTCGGAAACAGAAAAAATTTCGCAATCGATGCTCAGCCGTGCCGTGTCGAGGGCAGGGCAGCCTGTCGCCAGGTTTGTCCAGGAGCCATGCGCAAATCGTCCGCTCATATCCGCGCTTTCGCGGCCGGCAAATACATCAGACATTTCCTGATGATCGTCTGAGAGCGTGTTGAGGCAGAAGCAGCGGTTTTTCAGAACGGCTGCGTGAAGGCGGGATTGCCGATTGAGGCAAATCAGGATGCTGGCGGGGTCATCGCTGACCGAGCAGGCGGCTGACACTGTTCCGCCTGCCCGGCCGGCGTCACCATCGGTGGTGACGATATGAACAGCGGCGGCGATGCGGCTCATCGCTTCGCGAAACGTCTGGCTGTCGAGTGTCAGGCTTTGGGCGGCGGGATCTATCCCGGTTGAAGGCGCCATGCGGTCAATGCTCCATGGTCCGGACGTGGCATCCGGTCGTGATCTTGTTATATGTCGTTGCGTGTGCCTATCAAACCCAATCGAGCCTTGCAATTTTCGGAACTTTCGATTGATTTCATAGGACCATGGTTCCTACGGCGCCACTCGAGGGATGGATCTGGAGAACAGAATGAAGATTATCCGTGGCTTTGCGGGCATGATGGCAGCAACCCTCTTAAGCTGGCCATTAAGCGCTGCTGCCGAGATCCATATTGCGGTGGCCGGCCCCATGAAGGGTCAGTTTGAGGACTTGGGTCAGCAAATCAGGGCAGGGGCCGAACAAGCGGTCGTCGATATTAATATGTCAGGCGGTGTCCTGGGCGAACCCTTGGTGCTGGACATCGTCGATGATGGCTGTGACGAAACCCAGGCCAAAGCGGTCGCCAACCAGTTGATCGGCCGCGAAGTGTCGATGGTGGTGGGGCACGTTTGTTTCAGCGCGTCCATACCGGCAAGTGAGATCTATTCGGACGCCGGGATTGTGCAGATCTCTCCGGCCACAACGCTGCCGAAGTTCACTGACGAACGGCCTGGACCCGGCATCTACCGATTGGCGCCACGAGATGATGAACAGGCACGTGTTCTTGGCCAATACCTGGCAGATGCTTTTGCTGGGCAAGACATTGCTCTGCTTCACGACAAGACTGCCTATGGCAAGGGGCTGACCGATGCTGTTCGGATTGTTCTCAACCAAAACGGCGTCACCGAAACGCTCTATGAGGGGTTCGACGCGGGGCTGAATGATTATCGCATTCTCGTCTCTCGTTTGGCTTTGGAAGGCGCTGACGTTGTTTTCATCGGCGGCTATCATCCGGAAGCAGGCTTGATCAAATTGGAGATGCAGCGGCTTGGGGTCGATGCTGTTCTGGTCGGAGGCGATACCCTGATGACGCAAGCCTTCTGGGATGTCACGGGCGAGGCAGGTGAGGGCACAACGTTCTCCTACCCGCTAGATCCTCGCAGCCTGCAAACGGTCGCCGAGGTCATCGAGGCATTGGAAAGCCGCGAAGAAATTGCTGAGCGCTATGCGCTTGCCGCTTATGCCGCGGTCGAAGCTTGGGCCGAAGCGGTGGAAGCGGCCGGCGCACCGGACTTTGTAGCGGTGACAAAAGCAATGGACGAACAGGCTTTCCCGACAATCCTGGGTGACATCAGCTTTGATGAAAAAGGCGACAGCAGCATTCTTCAGTTTGTCATCTATGAATGGAAGTCTGGCAAACCGTTTGAGCGCTAGCTTCTTTTCCCCGTGCCCTTGATCTGCAAGCGCACTTTGTCGGCATAGATCGGCAACCCGGCGTCCATGCCGTAAAGGCTCCGGAAAAAACCGCCATTGGCCTCAATTGCGATGTTCTGACCTCTCCCAGCTGGTTGGAGTTCGACCTGCAGAGAGGTACGTTGTCGGGTTCCTCGCAGAGTGAGAAACCCTTCAACCTGTGCAGTTGTCTCGCCGGTCAAACGCACCGAATAGCTCTCGAACTCTGCTGTTGGAAACTCCGACACATTAAACATTGCAGAGCTTTTGAGGAAACCAGTGACCCGGTCATTGTTGGTCTCAACACTTCGGAGGTCGACGGTGACGCGAACACGGCTGGTTTCCGGCCGTTGCGCGTTTAAAACCATCTCGCCGTTGACTGTACCAAACCGGCCTTTGACTGGTTGGCCGCCCAACACTCTGACGGAGAACTGCGTATCCACGGCTTGAGGCGGTAGGATGTAACGGCCCGACAAGATATCCGCCCGGCTGTCACCGGTGATCATCACAAGAAGGGCAAGCCCAGCCAGAAAACTGAGGTAGACCGGCGCAAGACAGCGTTTCCAGCAGGACTGTGAGCACCACATGTGCCGCGCGATGGTTCCTCGCATTCAAGCCTCTCCCCGTGACAAAAACCATTACGTTGGATATGGGACAGCAGATTGTCGTGTTTCCTTTACGAACAACGCCGTTCACCATGGTTTGAAGTATTCTGAAGTGCCACTTGCCGCATCCGCGCTCATGCATAAACTCTTAACAAGCGTTAAGGATTGGGTGTGTGATGCGTATCATTTCTTTGCTGTTTGCCTCTGTTTTGCTCGTGGCAGTCGGTTTGACGGCTGAAAAAGCGCAAGCTGCAGAGGTGGTTGGTTTTTCCGGCCATCAATTTCGGCCGGGTACAATCGTGATCAAAAACTCTGAGCGCCGGCTTTATTTGGTACTCAACGGACGTCAGGCGATCCGTTACAAGGTGGCTGTCGGAAAACGTCAGAAATCCTGGACGGGACGGGCGCAGATCACGGCGAAATACATCAAGCCGGACTGGTCACCGTCGCCGGAAGTGCGCAAGGACTTCCCGCATCTTCCTGCCGTGATCCGCGGGGGGGCTCCGAACAATCCAATGGGCATTGCTGCCATGACGCTGTCGAACGGCAACTACGCAATTCATGGCACCAACCGTCCTGGCTCGATCGGGCGAGCGGTCTCCTATGGCTGCATCCGGATGGCCAATCACGATATCCAGGATCTGTTCCGCCGTGTACAGGTCCGCACACCAGTTATCGCGTTGCCGTAATCGGCGCTTCGTTCTCGGGGCAAGTTATCCCTTGGGAAAGTGCCCTTGTCAGGCCCCCGGCGCCAAGCCACTGTAGTGCCTTAGTGCAAGGCATTGGGGGCGCATATGCTTTTTTATCTGACTGTCATTCTGGCGTGTCAGCTCGCCGGTGAGTTGATCACGGTAGCGAGCGGACTACCGATCCCGGGCCCAGTAATCGGTATGGTTCTGTTGCTGGCAGGCTTGTTGATCAAGGGGGGGATCCCGGAAGATCTTGCAACGGTTGGTGATGCGTTTTTGACCAATCTCTCCCTGTTGTTCGTTCCTGCTGGCGTTGGCGTCATGCTGCATATTGCGCTGATCGGTGAGGAAGGGCTTGCTATAACCTTGGCACTGATCGGCAGCACGCTTGCAACAATTGCCGTCACAGCGGTGGTGATGCGCCTCTTGTCCCGGTCTGCCGATGCTGCTGACAGCGAGGCTGAATAATGGAGGGCGAACTTCGGGAAATCTGGGTTTATCTCTCTGCCAGTCCGCTCTTGGCGCTGACATTAACGCTTGTTGCCTATCAGTTCGGGTTTTGGATCTATCGACGTGCGGGATTTAATCCGCTTCTTAATCCGGTGCTGATCGCCGTTGTGTTGTTGGTCAGCCTGCTGCTCGTCACCGACACCCAGTATTCGGTCTATTTCGAAGGGGCTCAGTTCGTTCATTTCATGTTGGGGCCGGCAACGGTGGCGTTGGCCTTGCCGCTCTATCGGCAGCTTGAACGGGTCCGCCGCTCATCGGTTGCGATACTCGCCAGTTTGTTGGCCGGGTCTCTCACAGCGGCAATCAGTGCCGTCGGCATTGCCGCTCTGTTTGGGGCAAGCAAGGAAACTCTGGTGTCCCTTGCGCCAAAGTCGGTGACTGCACCGGTTGCGATGGGGATCAGTGAACAGCTGGGCGGGTTGCCGTCGTTGACGGCTGTTCTGGTGATCCTGACCGGAATTACAGGAGCTGCTCTTGGGCCGCTCTTGTTAAACCTGATGGGCGTAAAGGACATGGCCGCTCGCGGATTGGCCATCGGTACTGCGTCACACGGCATTGGGACAGCCCGTGCGCTGCAAGTCAGCGAATTGGCGGGTGCATTTTCCGGTCTCGCCATGGGGCTCAACGCCCTCGCCACAGCGATCCTGCTTCCATTGGTTTGGAAGTTGTTTTTCTGATCGGTCTAGAGCGGTTCAATATGGATGTGAAACGCTATCACCTTGGGACAGCGTGTCGCATATATTTTCGAAACTATGAAATTATAGTGATACGCGGATCGGCACGATCCTCCTCGAAATGCCGCTGGTTTCGTGTGCCCCAACCGGAACCGGCGGTTTTTTTAGTTCTGGCGCTTCAGCCATGACCTGGGATTTGAGGATTTGCTGTCTGACTGTTTGCCCGTCAGTGCGCTGACAAGGTCTGCGACGGCCTCAAGGCTGTGCACCGCTCGGAAATCGTCGACATGCGGAAGCATGGCCCGGATGCCCTTGGCCTTGGCTTCAAAGCCTTCGAACCGCAGGAGCGGATTAAGCCAGATCAGGCGGCGGCAGGACCGGTGCAGGCGGTCCATCTCGCGGGCCAGGTCTTCGTCGGAATCGCGCTCAAGACCATCTGTGATCAACAATACCGTCGGTTTGCCGGACAGGACTCGGCGCGACCAATGCCGATTGAAGTCATAGAGGGCCGAGGCAATGCGCGTGCCGCCGGACCAGTCCTGCACTCCTTCAGAGCATGCTTCGAGCGCTTCGTCGGGATCTTTCATCCGCAATTGACGCGTTACATTGCTCAGCCGTGTTCCGAACAGGAATGTGTGCACGTCCCGGCGTTCGGCGGTGACCGCATGGAGGAAATGCAGCAGCAGGCGCGAATACTGGCTCATGGAACCGGAAATATCGCAGATCGCGACCAGAGGTGGGCGCTTTTCGGCTGGTTGGCGGAACTTTAGGTCAATGATATCCCCGCCGGCCCGCATGGACGCCCGCAAGGTGCGGCGCGGATCCACCTTTCCCGAGTGTGCGGGGACCAGCCTGCGGAGCCGGATCTTGTCCATGCTGAGTGCCATGGAGGCGAGCGCCTTCTTGGCGTCATTGATCTCCTCGGCAGTCATCTGGGCAAAGTCTTTGCTCTGGAGGAGCTCCTTGCCTGACACCGTGAATTTGGCATCGACCTCGATTTCCGGCCGGGTTTCTTCCGCAACCCGTTCCTTGTTGGCCTGAAACGCCTGGGCAACCCGTGTCTGCCCCGCCTTGGGCTTTTCGGGTGCACCTCTCGGCGGAGCAACAGGTGACAGGATCGCCAGCATCTTTTCGATCAAGCCCCGGCTTTGCCAGTAGACCCGGAACGCTTCGTCAAACAGGATGCGATGTTCCCGTTTGCGCACAAAGACCGCATGCAGGGTCCAGTAGAGATCATCGCGGTTGCTGATACCGGACACTTCGACCGCCTGAACCGCATCGACAACGGAGGCCGGACCAACCGGCACCCCGGCCTTGCGCAGCGTGCGGGCAAAATAGACGATGTTGTCTGTGATGCGGGAGCGGACAGCGGTCATGGGCGCGTTTGGTCTGCTCTAAAGGGCCGGCATGGTCTGAGGACGTGGCTCGTCCTTGCGAATGTCATCGATCATCTGCCGGACCTTTGAGCCGCGGACCCGCTCAATATCATCCTGGTATTTCAGAAGAACGCCGAGCGTATCGGAGGCCATGTCCGGATCAAGCGCGATTTCATTGAGTTCCGAGAGGGCGGTGGCCCAATCCAGGGTTTCTGCGACGCCTGGTTGCTTGAAGAGGTCTTCTTCCGTGCGCAGTTTTTGGACAAAAGCGACGACCTCGCCCGCCAGCCGTTCGGAGGCACCGGGCACCTTGCGGCGGACGATTTCCAGCTCGCGCTCGGCGTCGGGATAGTCGACCCAATGATAGAGACAACGGCGCTTTAGGGCGTCGTGGATTTCCCGGGTTCGGTTGGTCGTGATGATGACGATCGGCGGTTCCTCGGCCTTGACGGTGCCGAGCTCCGGAATTGAGACCTGATTGTCGGCGAGTACTTCCAAGAGGAAGGCTTCAAAGGCTTCGTCCGCCCTGTCCAGTTCGTCAATGAGGAACACCGGTGCGCCGTTCAGAGACGGTTCAAGCGCCTGAAGGACGGGGCGCTTGATCAGGAATTTTTCGTCAAAAATCGACTTTGAAAGCTCGGAGTGCTCGGTATCGCCGGAGGCTTCCGCGACCCGGATCTCAACCATCTGTGCCGGGTAGTTCCATTCATACACCGCAGACGCAATGTCGAGCCCTTCGTAACATTGCAGGCGAATGAGATCGCGTCCGAGCGTTGACGACAACACCTTTGCAATCTCGGTCTTGCCGACACCGGCTTCCCCTTCGAGAAACAAGGGACGTTTCATTTTCAACGCAAGATGCAGAACGGTGGCAAGGGACCGGTCGGCGACATAGCCGGCTTCGTCCAACAGCTGGAGCGTTTCGTCGATTGTCGCTGGAATGGCAGATTGCGGCATGAACGGCTCCCAGGAATGATTTATTTTGCACTATATATAAACGAACAGAGGGCAGAGCCTAGGTCTGTTTGCTGGTACTTTGGAACAGGCGCCTGTGGCGGGTTGGTGAAGTGCCAAGCATTTCCCGAAAGTGATGGCGCATTGTAGCAGCCGTCCCAAACCCGGTCTGATCTGCGATCTGGTCGATTGAGAGACCGCTTTCTTCGAGCAAGTCCTTGGCCTTTTGAAGCCGCAAACCCGTAACCCAGCGGGCAGGGGTCGTTCCGGTTGCACTTTCAAACCGGCGCAGAAAGGTCCGCTCGCTCATGCCGGATCGTGCGGCGAGGCTCTTGATCGTATGATTTCCTGATAGATGTGCGCGCAGGTAGTCGAACAACGTGCCGAAGCGGTTTGCTTCATTTGGTACCTGAACACTGGTATCGACGAATTGGGCCTGTCCGCCTTCCCGGTGGGGCGGAACGACGAGCCGCCGCGCCACGGTGTTTGCAGCTGATGGGCCAAAGTCACGGCGGATAAGATGAAGGCAAAGGTCAATGCCCGCAGCACTTCCGGCCGATGTCAGGATCTGGCCGTTATCGGTGTAAAGGACATTGGGGACGGTCACGAGTTCCGGATACCGCGCTGACAAGGCCTCGGCATAGCGCCAATGTGTCGTAACACGCTTGTCTTCAAGAAGTCCGGTTGCCGCGAGCACAAAGACGCCCGAACAAATCGACAGCAACCGCGCGCCGTTGGCATGCGCCATGCGAAGGGCGTCTCTCAGAACCTCAGGGACGGGATCATTGATGCCGGACCAGCCGGGTATGAGGATCGTTCCTGCTGATTCGAAGAGGTCCAGACCGCCGTCCACTTCCACCCGAACACCGTTGGACGCCCTCAGAGGCTGTCCGGGATCAAGTCTCGCCACTTCAAAACTGTACCAATGCTCTCCCATTTCCGGCCGCTTGAGGTCGAAGACCTCGCAGCAAATGCCGAATTCGAACAGACACAAGCCATCATATGCAAGGGCAACCACGCGCTTGTTGGGCGCATTGGCCGGAGACTGAGAGGCAAGATCCGTATTTGGCATGATTTTTACGATAATTGTCTTTCTTGCCAAACGCCAGCCCAGAAACCGTCGCCTATGATCCGGTCAATCAACACAGACAGGAGACCCACCATGAGTTTTGTCACCGATATCCCGCCAGCATCTTCCTCGGACGCTGTCCGTCACTTTTCGGCGGGACTTACCTTTGAAACGGACTGCGCGGATGTTGCTGACTCATTTGCTACTGGCCGCGTAGATTTTGTGCTTCTTCACGTTGTCGGATCGTCAGAAACCTTTGCGAAAAAGCATATTCCTGGGGCGCTGCATTTGCCGCATTGGGACATCACGCCAGAACGCATGGCCGACTGGCCGGAGGACACCGTTTTTGTGACGTATTGCGCTGGGCCGCACTGCAACGGAGCAGACCGGGCGGCGGTGAAGCTCGCTGAACTTGGCCGGCCTGTGAAAATCATGATTGGCGGTCTAACCGGTTGGCAAGATGAAGGCTTTGCCTTTGCTGGACCGGGAGTGACGGCCGCAGCAGAGTAAAGCTGCGTATGGCGCAAGCCTGGCCGCCCGCGTATAAGAATCGCAGGTGAGGGAAGGGAGATTCGTTTTGCGAACCAATGCGCTTTTTTGGACAGGCTTGTTTGCTTGTATCTTGAGCGGACCGGCTCTTGCAGCCAGTGGCACCTATCCAACGGATCCGGCCAGTCTGGCGAGCGGCCGCGAAATAGCGGAGATCCATTGTGCCGCATGCCATGCTGTGGCAGCCGACGACGCAAGCGCCCAGGAAGGTGCGCCGGCATTCAGGGACCTCTCCAGCCTTTATCCACTGGAAAGTCTTGAAGAAAGCCTTGCTGAAGGCATCGTGACTGCGCACGAAAACATGCCGGAAATTGCCTTCGAGCCGGGTGACATTGATGCCTTTTTGGGCTATCTGACCTCCATCCAAGCAAAATGACAGTTTTGAGATTCAAATTATTATGATTTGTTAGCACTTGACTGAGTCTGCTGCCAAAGATCAAGAATTCATCTAATTGTCACGCGTTCTTAGAATTGGTTAACCTATTTGCTGCGACACTTTTCTTTAGGAGAAAGGAATACGTGGCATGAGAGTTGGTTCAGACTTTGAAAAACGGTTGCTCGGATACGGTTTGCTGACCGCGGAAATACTCTATCGGATGCCGGATCACCCAAGGTTGTTGCAGTCCTTCTTGTGGCAGACAGAGGATTTGGCGCCGAAATTTCCTGAGTTGACCCGTTTTTTGACGTTCTGGGAACGCGAGATCGAGGGACGGATCCATGCGGTCCGTGTTGCACATCAGAACCTGATCGAACCAGCGGAATTTCGCTATGCCGACGGTGAATTCGTGATGCACTAGAGCGTCAGCTGTCAGCGGCGGAGCAGAATGCCGAGCCCCTGACCATCCCGTAAGATGGATTTTGCCTCCGGTGTGAATTCGTTATCCGGTCCGTCGTGAAGAACGAAGCCCGGCAGCAGTGTGAGCGGAGCTTTGCTCGCCCGCACTGCCCGGACCAGAACACGTGTTGCGGCTGCGTCAGGACGTGGCCGCAAGGGGATCACGTCAATCGCGCCAAACCGGCCAGAGAGGACGTTCAGAATTTCACTTAAGCCATCTGCGCGAAAGATGATGGTCAGTGTGCCGCCAACTTTCACGATGTCCGTTGCCGTTTTCACCCAGGGCTCCAGGCCCCGTTCATCGAGCATGTGTGCTCCCGCGCGGGCCGTCTTGGGCGAGGCACGGAACCGGTTCGCCTCATAGTAAGGCGGGTTCATGATAACATGATCAGCCATGCCGGACTTAAGTCCCGCTGCATGGCGCACACTTCCCTTGGCCGTGATATCAGCTTCCAAGAGATGGACGCGATCTGCAAATGAGGCATTTGCAGGATCGTTTAGTCCTTCCCGCGCGAGTTCGAGAACAGTCTGATCGAGCTCTACCGCTGTCACCGTAATCTTCGGCAAGCGGGCAGCTGCACAAAACCCTGCGGTTCCGACACCTGCGCCGAGGTCCACAATGTGACCGCTCAATCCATCGGGCAAAGCCGCAGCGAGGTAAACCGCATCAAGTCCCGCGCGGTGGCGGCCATGTTTGGGCTGGTGCACATAGACCTTGCCGCCCAAAAAGGCGTCTCGAGTGATATCAAGTTTGCCGTCGGTCTCGGATGGTTGGAGCTGGTCCGTCATATCCGCTGTCATTCGCTTTCAAGGCGCAGCTCGTGTTCCAAACCCGCTTCGCGCACGAGCATGCGCGCTTTTTCAATCTGATCGCTGTCGACGAGGATCCTGCGTGGAATCATGGCGAGTGAGCCTTCCAGAATGCTCATGTTGCCGTCTGCGACAAAATGCTTGATCTCAGCCTCGCCAAGCAGCGATTCCAGAAACGAGATCAGGACAGGATCGTTTGTTCTTACAAGTTCTTCCATTATAAATCTGACCCTTGCCGGTTTTGCCCCGCGCTGCTGCCGGACGCTCTCTAAGGAATTGCTTTACAGCAAAATATGCTGATTGTGGCATTTCAACAGTTTGTCAACGGATTGGCGGCTTGCCCCGGAGACATTCGCGCCATATTGTCCGCACAAATCGTAACAGGAGTGCCGTCAGTGGCCGTGGTCGCAACCTTGTCTGACAATGAAACGCCTCGCGCAAGCATCCAGCCTCTCGTGGATCTCGTGGCGCCCGGCATGGCAGACGTGAATGAACTGATCCTTTCCAAGGCCGGGTCCAACGTGGACCTGATCCCGGAAATCGCAAAGCATTTGATCTCATCTGGTGGCAAGCGCTTGCGCCCGATGCTGACGCTCGCCTGCGCAGACATGTTCGGATATCAGGGCAACGGACATGTGATCCTGGCGGCAAGTGTTGAGTTCATGCACACAGCGACGCTGCTCCATGACGATGTTGTCGACGAGAGCGATATGCGCCGGGGCAAACTTGCGGCCCGCAAGCTTTGGGGCAACCAGGCGAGTGTTCTGGTGGGGGATTATCTCCTAGGCCAGGCGTTCAAGATGATGGTCGACACTGGCTCTCTGGAAGCACTGCGCATTCTCTCCGAAGCATCGGCCATCATTGCTGAGGGTGAAGTGCTTCAGCTCGGTGCGTCGAAAAACATAGAGACGACAGAAGCCGAGTATCTGCGGGTCATCGAGGCGAAAACCGCAGCACTGTTTGCTGCTGCAGCTGAAGTCGGCCCGGAAATTGCCGGCCAAAACGACGTTATGCGCAAGGCAGCACGAACCTACGGTCTGGAGCTCGGATACGCATTCCAGATGGTGGACGATGCGCTCGATTATGGTGGTTCATCCGCGGATCTCGGCAAAGACGTTGGAGACGATTTCCGGGAGGGCAAGATCACTCTGCCGGTGGTGCTTGCTGTTGCGCGCGGCACGGATCAGGATCGGGCGTTCTGGAAGCGCTGTATGGAAGGCGACAACGTCACCGACGCTGATCTTGCCGAGGCCATCGAGCTCTTGAAGAAATACGATGCGATTGCGGAAACCGTTCAGCGGGCCCGGACCTATGGCGACAATGCCCTCAAAGCGTTGGATCAATTGCCAGCGGGAGCTCACACGGACGCGCTTGCAGATGCCGTCGCGTTCTGTATCGCGCGTGTTAGTTGATTGCTCTAGAGGCTAGTTGCTGACTCAATCCGGCGTCCTTTTGGGGCGCCGTTTTGATTTTAAGCGGCACTTTTCTCAGCTCAACGGTCCAGAGGCGATCCACCAATCGGGATGCGCGGTGCGCAGATCGGTTTCAATCGCACGCATTTCGGTTGGAGCACACAGGCCGAAACAAGTCGCCCCGGATCCGGACATTCGTGAAAAAAGGATCCGGCTGTCCCCTTGCAGGAAATTCAAGACTTCACCGATCGCACCACAGACCGACATGGCAGGTGTTTGCAAATCATTGCGGCTGTTCGTCAAATAGGCAATCAGCGCGGCAATATCGTCAAACGCATCCGGCATTGTTGCCAGCTGCGGATTGTTCTTCTTGTCCAGGGCTCTGAAGACATCCGGCGTTTCGAGGGAGACCTTCGGATTGACAAGAATGATGCCGCAAGCAGGCAGCAGTGGGGCAGCCGCCAGGTCGTCGCCGATGCCCCGCATCACTTGCGGTTCGGGGCTGAGGCAAACTGGAACATCTGCGCCGAGCGATGCGGCGAGTTCATGAAGATCTTCATCGCTCAAATAAACACCGGTCACGTCCTCCAGAAGGCGGAGCGTGGTGGCAGCATCGCTGGACCCGCCGCCGATGCCGGAGGCGATCGGCAGACGCTTGGTTAAGGTGATTTTGACGGACGGGACGTTGATCTTTGCCCTTTCGGCAAATCCCCGGACTGCGCGCAGGACGAGGTTATTGTCTCCAGCTGGATCCAGTTCCCGAGCAAATGGGCCGTCGATGTCCAGCTCCAGTTTCTCGGACGGCTCGAGAGCAACCCGGTCACCTATCTGCGGAAAAGCAACGAGCGACTCCAGCAAATGATAGCCGTCATTGCGTTGACCGGTGATGTGAAGGGCAAGGTTCACTTTGGCCCGGGCGAGTTCTGCCTGGACAGCCGTTTGCTGGTGGTCTGGCATGATCCGTCCGGTCAGCCGCCGTTGTTGTCACTGGCAGCGTTCGCGGCGTCCGTATTTGTTGGGTCCGGCAAACCGTTCTCGATCTTGTCGAGGATTTTGGGAAGTTCACCCTCTTCGGGGTCAAGATCTCGGGCATGGTTCCACTGGAAGCGCGCCTCGTTGCGCCGTCCAACTTTCCAATAGGCATCGCCCAAATGGTCGTTGATCACGGGATCGGCCGGCCGCAGCTCAATGGCCCGTTCCAGCTCCGTAACAGCTTCCTCATAGCGGCCCAACCGGTAATAGACCCAGCCCAGACTGTCGACGATGTAACCATCGGTTGGCCGCAGCTCTACTGCCGTCTTGATCATCTCCAGTGCTTCATCAAGCTTCAGGCCCTGATCCACAAGAGAATATCCGAGGTAGTTCAGGACCAGAGGCTGATCTTCTTCCAACTCAAGCGCTTTGCGGAAATCGGCTTCTGCCTCGTCCCACTTACCCAAGCGCTCCCGGCTGATGCCGCGGAAGTAGAGGATCAGCCAGTGCGGCTGCTCAAGCGTTTCGATTGTGTCGATGGACGCTGAGTAAACCTTCTCGGCTTCCTCATAGAGTTCGTGGGACCGCAGGACATTGCCGAGTGCAATTCCGGCTTCCAAATCACCCGGGTCGTTTTCGATGAGCGCGGCCAAATGAGCGCGGGCCTCGTCCACCTGATCAAGAGCATTGAAATTCAGCCCAACCTGAATTTCGGCTTCACGCTTCAAGGCACTGTAGTCAGGCACCATCATCAAAGCTTCGATGGCACGATCAGGCTGATCCATCCGCTCAAAGACGTTGCCGAGCGCGACCGCTGCATATTCTGCAGCCGGATCAAGGTACAGTGCCAGCTGAAGGTAGGAGGTCGACAGTTCCTCTCCGCCGTCACGACCGATCACGGCGCCGAGGCCGTATAGGATCTCCGCCATGCCGACAGCTGGGTCGCTGACAGTCGGCGGGATGACAGCGCCTGACACAATCATCTCACGGGTCCGGTCCAATTGTGGATGGCCGCGGTATTGCCGGTCGAACTGATCCAGCGCCTTCAGCGCATCCTGCTGGCGGCCATTGGCCGCGAGGAGGCGGGCGTGGGCGTCAACGACGCGTATGGCCCCTTGATCCATCTCATAGGCTTTTTCGATGGCCTCAAGGGCTGCTTCGTTCCGTCCGGCTGTAAATAGAAGATGCGCCTTGTGGGTTTCCTTGAAGACATCGAACCACTCGGGCCCGCGGAGGTTGTCGATGGTCTTGGCCGCTTTGTCGATTTGGCCGGCGCCGTAATAAGCCCAAGCGCGTGCGATCCCGACGGATAACTGAGCCAGCGGACCATTCCGGCCCTCCTTCAGCAGCTCGATTGCGGCGCCATAGTTACCGTCGCGTACGTCCTTTGCGCCCAAGACAAGCTGGGCCAGGAAATTCCGCTGCACGCCTCGGTCGAGATCAGCGGCATAGCGGATCGCATCGTCCACATCGCCATTTGCGAGCTTCAGTAGAAAAGTCCGCTCCAGCAACATCGGATTGGATGGGTCTGCGGCAAGGGTTTCTTCATAAAAAGCAGCAGCTTGGGCAAAATCTTTTTGAAAGCCTGCGAGGCGACCGGAAAGATAGCTGCCAGACAGCGTAAAGGGAAGTTCGGCAGGAGTTCCAAGCGTTCTTGGAATTCCGTCTTGTGCATTTGTGTCTGCTAGAACAGTCGCCGGAAGCAGAGCAGCAGCGCTCGCAAGAGCCAGAAGTTTCAATTTGAGCGGCTTTCGGATCGACTTCGAAATGGCGCCGGTCAACTGTGTCATTGGTCCTCGCAGAATTGATTGCTCCCGTTGGGGGGACGCATCTGTATGAAAACCGACAATGGCGCTATTAAGGCTGAGCGGCAAGGTGAGGGGGATAACTTTCTGAGGGTTTAAATCCTTTCGCATTTGCCCTGCGTTGGAAAAACATAGACTAACGACTTAAAAGGGCGGGTTTCCGGTAAAAAGGACTTGATGCTCTTTCAACACCGTAGCAGGTATGTGCGGTGCAATATCAGGCGGGGGCGAAAGTACTCCCGGCACCATGCGGAGGAATTGGAATATGACCAAGTGGGTCTATGGGTTCGGCAATGGTTCTGCAGAAGGCGCAGCAGACATGCGCAACCTGCTCGGTGGCAAGGGGGCGAACCTTGCCGAGATGAGCAGCCTCGGTCTGCCGGTGCCCCCCGGATTCACGATCACCACCGAAGTCTGCACCTATTATTACGACAACGAGAAGTCCTATCCGCCAGCGCTCGAAGCTGAGGTGGCCGCGGCAATGGACAAGGTTGGTGAAGTAACTGGCCGGAAGTTCGGCGATCCTGACCGGCCGCTTCTGGTGTCTGTTCGCTCCGGTGCCCGTGCGTCCATGCCTGGAATGATGGACACGGTCCTCAACCTGGGCCTCAGCGACGGCACCGTGGAAGCGATTGCCCGCGAATCCGGAGACGCTCGGTTTGCTTACGACAGCTACCGTCGCTTCATTCAGATGTATTCCGATGTGGTTCTCGGCGTCGACAATCACGAGTTCGAAGACATCCTCGAGGAATACAAGGAACGCAACGACCTCACTCTGGATACAGAAATCACCGCAGACGCCTGGCAGGGCATCATCGAAAAGTTCAAGGCGCTGGTTGAAGCAGAGCTGGGCAAACCGTTTCCGCAGGACCCGCAAGAGCAGCTCTGGGGCGCAATTGGTGCCGTTTTCAGCTCCTGGATGACACCGCGGGCGGTCACCTACCGGCGTTTGCACGATTTGCCGGCCTCCTGGGGCACAGCTGTAAACGTCCAGGCCATGGTGTTCGGGAACATGGGCGAGAATTCCGCCACTGGTGTTGCCTTCACCCGTAACCCGTCCACCGGTGAGAACAGTCTCTATGGCGAGTTCCTCGTTAATGCGCAGGGCGAAGATGTGGTTGCCGGTATCCGGACACCGCAGGACATTACAGAAAAGGCCCGCATTGAAGCCGGATCTTCCAATCCGTCGCTCGAAGCTTTGATGCCGGAGGCTTTCGCGGAGTTCCAGACCTACTGCGATAAGCTGGAACGCCACTATAAAGACATGCAGGATCTGGAATTCACAATTGAGCAAGGCAAGCTCTGGATGCTGCAGACCCGCGCGGGCAAGCGGACCGCCAAGGCGGCGCTGAAGATTGCGGTCGATATGGTCGCAGAAGGCATGCTGGAAGAAGAAGAAGCTGTGTTCCGTGTCGAGCCTGGCGCACTTGATCAGCTGTTGCACCCGACCATCGATCCGAAGGCTGAGCGTGATATCCTGTCGACCGGGCTGCCGGCCTCTCCCGGTGCGGCTTCGGGTGCAATTGTGTTCACCTCGGATGCTGCAGAACAAGCCAAAGGCGATGGCCGGAAGGTCATCCTTGTTCGGGTTGAGACCAGCCCGGAAGACATCCACGGCATGCATGCCGCTGAAGGCATTCTGACGAGCCGCGGCGGCATGACCAGCCACGCCGCTGTTGTTGCGCGTGGTATGGGCAAACCCTGTGTAGCCGGAGCTGGTGGGCTGCGGATTGACTATCGCAATCAGACAATCAACGTCGGCGGACGGCAACTCAAAGAAGGCGATATCATCACGATCGACGGGGCCACTGGACAAATCCTGGCCGGTGAAGTGGCGATGCTGCAGCCGACACTCTCCGGTGATTTCGGGACGTTAATGGGCTGGGCGGATCGCGGCCGCCGAATGACTGTCCGGACCAATGCGGAAACGCCGCAGGACGCCAAAGTCGCACGTGAGTTCGGCGCCGAAGGCATCGGTCTTTGCCGGACTGAACATATGTTCTTCGAGGGTGATCGCATCCTTGCAGTTCGTGAAATGATCCTTGCTGAAACTCAGGAAGGTCGCCGCGCGGCACTCGCTAAGCTGCTTCCAATGCAACGTCAGGATTTCACGGATCTCTTTGAGATTATGCACGGCCTGCCGGTTACGATCCGTCTCCTTGATCCGCCGCTTCACGAGTTCCTTCCAAAGACGGATGAGGAACTGAAGGAAGTTGCGACGGCGATGGGCGCGGACCCAGAGCTTTTGCGTGATCGCGCACTGTCGCTCGAAGAATTCAACCCGATGCTCGGCCATCGTGGCTGCCGGTTGCTGGTATCCTATCCAGAAATCGCTGAAATGCAGGCAAGGGCAATCTTCGAAGCCGCCGTCGCTGCGGCGAAGGCCACGGGGGCTCCGGTGGTTCCAGAGATCATGGTTCCGCTCGTCGGGCTAAAGGGCGAGCTGGATCTCGTCCGGTCCAGCATTGAGGCAATGGCCAAGGCCGTCATGGAAGAAACCGGGGCAGAGCTGACCTATCAGGTGGGCACAATGGTCGAGTTGCCGCGCGCTGCGCTCAAGGCGGCCGAGATTGCTGAAAGCGCTGAGTTCTTCTCCTTCGGCACAAACGATCTGACGCAGACAACGTTCGGGATTTCCCGTGATGATGCGGCGTCCTTCCTTGGAACGTATCAGACGAAAGGCATCCTTGAGCAGGATCCGTTCGTGTCCCTGGACCCGGAAGGGGTTGGGGAACTAATCAAGATCGGCGTTGAGCGGGGCCGATCCACCCGTCCGGACATAAAGCTCGGCATCTGCGGTGAACATGGGGGTGACCCCTCTTCAATCACTTTCTGTGAGAGCGTCGATCTGGACTATGTGTCCTGTTCGCCTTACCGGGTGCCAATTGCGCGTTTGGCCGCGGCACAAGCTGCACTGCGCAAGGCGTCCGCGAACTGATGAGCAGGCCTTTGCAGCGCATTGGTGATACAGGCTGGCGTCATGCCTGAGCCTTTTCCGGACGTTGATGCGTTAAGATCCGGTGGGAAACGGGTTTTATCCCGTGTTCTCACCCGGATCGAAACGGACGCCGACAAACCGGAGACGGCAGCATTTCTGGATCGGATTGCCGCTCAAGGTAAAGGTCATGTCCTTGGGCTGACCGGCCCACCGGGCGTTGGCAAGTCTACGCTTACCGATGCGCTCATTCGTGCGTTTCGGGATGCTGGCGGCAGTGTTGCTGTTCTTGCGGTCGACCCATCATCTGCAATCACCGGCGGTGCGCTGCTAGGAGACCGGACCCGACTGAAAACCGACCCCAATGACGATCGGATTTTTGTGCGCTCGATGGCTGCGCGCGACAGACTCGGCGGGCTGTCGGATCATTCGGTTGCTGCCATCGCGGTTCTGAGGGCCGCGTTCGATCATGTGATCGTGGAAACTGTCGGTATCGGCCAGTCTGAAGGGGATCTAAAGCAGGCCGCCGACACTGTGCTCCTGTGCATCCAGCCAGGATCAGGTGATAGCCTTCAATTCATGAAGGCCGGCATCATGGAACTGCCGGATGTGGTCGCTGTGACCAAGGCTGATATGGGGGCTGCAGCACGGCGTGCAGCTGCAGACGTCAAAGGTGCGCTGACGCTGTCGCCCACGGGTTCTAATAACTGGACTGTGCCTGTGGGTCTTGTCTCTTCACAAACAGGAGAGGGGATGGAGGCTCTGATCGATCAGGTCAAAGCCCATCTCGATTTCCTGCAAAGCGATGGCAGGCTGGATAGCCACCGGGCCGCACAACACAGTGCTTGGTTCCGTGACCGCGTCCTGTCTGAATATGGACAATCGGGTCTGAGGATCTGCCAAGACCTTGCCGAGGGGCGGGCACGCCAAGCTCCGTTTACCTGTTTCACCGAGTTTTCGGAAAAAATGCACGCGTGCCTGCCGACGGCAACCTGAAGCAACAGATGGTCAGACTTCTGCTGCGCGCATCGTGAACGCAAATTCGCGTCCGAAATCGCCGCCATGTTCCTTCTTGAAGTCCTCAAGGAACTGCGCAAGATCCGTCTCATTGAGCGGTTGAGAGATGAAATAGCCCTGCATGCGATGACAGCCGTGGGCCTGGAGGAACCGGATCTGCTCGATGGTCTCAATGCCTTCAGCGACGATCGTCATGCCAAGGGCTTTGCCAAGCTGAATGATGGATACGATGATAGCCTCTGCCTCCGGATTACCGTCCATGTCAGACAGGAAATCACGATCCACTTTCAAGGTATCAAATGGGAACCGGCGTAAGTAACTCAGGCTGGAGTAGCCAGAGCCGAAGTCATCCAGCGCGACCTTGATGCCGAGGTTCTTCAAGCGCCGCAGAGACTTCAATACCGTATCGTTGCGGCCGGCAAATACGCTTTCCGTGACTTCGATCTCCAGGCGCTGTGGCGCCAGGTTGTTTGTCGCCAGGATCGCCATGACCTTTTCGACAAAACGTGGGTGTTTGAATTGGTTGGGCGACACGTTGACCGACATGACCACATCCGGCCAGTCATGAGCCTTGGCGCAGGCCTTGTTCAGAACCCACAGACCGAGTTCGTTGATCAAACCGGTCTCTTCGGCAACGGGAATGAACTGCGCCGGAGAAACGACCGTGCCATCCTCCTTTGTCCAGCGGGCAAGCGCTTCTACGGACACGATACGCTGGGCCGCGGTGTCAGATTGGGGCTGGTAGGCGAGACTGAGTTCGTCGTTTTTCAGCGCCATCCGCAACTCGCGGGAGAGCTTGTCCTTCGATTGAACATGGTCTTCCATGTTAGCTTCGAAGAAGGAGCGGCGGTTCCGTCCATTTTCCTTTGCATCGTACAGGGCGATATCCGCCTTACGCAGCAACTCGTCCGGGTCGACGCCATCGCGGGGGGCAACGGCTGCGCCAATAGAGAGGCTCGCATGTAATTCGCGGGCGCCGATCTTGATCGGTTGGGAGATTTCATCCTGAATTTGATCGAGGATGTATTCCAGCCACTCGTCACTTTTGGAATTCGGGATCACCATCGCGAACTCATCGCCGCTGATCCGTGCGACAATGCCGTTATCGCCCAAGACGTGTGTCAGACGCTTGGCAACGGCGACGATGACCATGTCTCCAGCCGAGTGACCGAGCGTATCGTTGATATCCTTGAAGTGATCGAGGTCGATATAGATGACAGCGGTTTCCCGCCCCCGATTGTTGGTGTCCTGGAGCATATCCGTCAGCAACCGGTGAAAATGGGCGCGGTTGGGCAAACCTGACAAGGCGTCGTGGCGCGACGTATGCACGGCCTGCGCTTCACTGACGGCAAGGCGCTTGGTCATGTGGCGGGTGAAAGCTGTAACAGCGATTACCACCGCCGTAATCATGAAGGCGGCCATTCCGAGGAAGGGATTGATCCGTGTCAACATCTGTGTTCCTGGCCGGTCCACTTGCCAGGCAATGACCCCGATGGGCGCGCCCGTCGGTCCGCGCAGTCTCAGTTGGCCAATGCCCTCACGATCAGTCTGTTTTTGTGCCAGGATGAAACCGTCAAGTCTGGTCATATGCATGATCTCAGACATCTTTTCACCACGCAGTGGCGCGAGGCTTATCATGACCGTTGGCGGAACTCTCTTGGGAATAACCGACTGAATTTGCCGGGCGATTGCTGCAACCGAAAAGAGATGCGGTTCTCCTTTCACCGAAACAACGCCGGTTTCGAAGATCGAATAACGTTGATCCCGTTGGCTCGGTTCATAGCTGTAAAGCCCGGAGGGAAGCCTCCGGAACGAGATGATATAACGGGCGCGGACCTTCGCGATGGCAGGCTTCAAACGCGCAAGAAGATCCGGTGTCAGCCAACTGTTGTTATGGTCATGCGCAAACAGCGCCTTGACGGCATAGTCCTTTCCAACCACCGCGGATTTTGTAAATCCGTGGTTGGCGTAGAGCCAATGAGTCATGTTGTCGAACACCCAATCCTGATCCAGATTGGGCGCGTTCGTGATGTGAAAAGCGGCATCCCAGGTCGCAACACCGGATTGCTGGCGTGCCAGGTCATCGGAAACCAGTTGCAGTGCTCCAGAAATCAATTGCAGCTGTGATTGCTCGGCACTCTCATCGGAGATGCGTGCGGACCAGTGCATCAGGAAGAAGATCCCGACAACGGACAGAAAGACCAGTGTCACCAACGGTATGATGATGACATTGGCGATCCGCCCACCTGAGTTCTTCAACTTGGTCTGCATGTACTAGCCCTGTTTGACAGGTGCATTATTGGCGAAGACAGTTAAGGATTGACCGACATTGATGGTAAAAAATGTATTTAGTTAAAATGCACGTACATCAAAAAAATAACTTATACACAAACACTTGGCCTTGTTTTCAACCTGATGGATCAAGCCCTATATGAGTTGTAATCCCTTGAAACTCACCTGTGATCTGAGACCAACGATGATGTGATCGTGGATTTCTATGCCAAGGGGTTTGGCGATGTCGACCAATTGCCGCGTCATTTGGATATCCGCCCGCGAGGGCGTGGGGTCTCCTGAGGGATGGTTGTGGACCAGAATGATCGCCGTTGCCCCGTGTTCCAAAGCTCTGCGTACCACCTCTCGCGGATAAACGGGCGTATGGTCAACGGTGCCGGTTTGCTGCAATTCATCGGCAATCAGCCCGTTCTTTTTGTCGAGAAAGAGAACACGGAATTGTTCAACTTCGGACATAGCCATTCGGGCTTGCAGATAGTCCATCACCTTGGACCAGGAATCGAGCAGCTCCCGTTCCCTCAGTTCTGCGGTATGAAATCTGGCGATGGCGGCGTGAATGGCGTGCAGAGTGTCGATGCTGTTGTCCGACAAGCCCTTGATTTCCTTTAGTCTCGGACGCGGCGCAGACAAAACGGCAGAAAACGAGCCAAAGCGTTTCAACAGGGCTTTGGCAATTGGTTTGGTGTCCTGACGGGGCAGGGCAGAGAATAAAAGAAACTCCAGAAGCTCATAGTCGGCGAGACTGTTCTCACCGCTTTTACGAAACCGTTCCCGCAGCCTTTGGCGGTGTCCTTTCGTGCCGGTATCTGCCGATTGTTTTTCGGAGAAACCGGCGTCCGGTTCGCTCATGAGCCTCCTTAGGCGTTGGGCAACCCTGGTTTGTGGATACCTTTGGGTGACGTTGTGAAGCTTTGACATCCATCCGCGGTGATCCCGATGGAATGTTCAAACTGGGCAGATAATGAGCGGTCGCGTGTCACAGCCGTCCAGCCATCGCTCAAGACCTTCACGTTTGGCCGTCCGAGATTGACCATAGGTTCGATTGTGAAAATCATGCCGGGTTTCAGTTCCACGCCTTCGCCGGGTCGTCCGTAGTGCAGGATGTTTGGCGTATCGTGGAACAACCGCCCAAGGCCATGACCGCAAAAATCCCGGACAACAGAACACCGTTGCGCCTCGACATACGTCTGGATAGCCGCGCCGATATCACCGGTCGTGTTGCCCGGTTTGGCCGCCTCTATACCGCGCATCAAGGATTCATAGGTTACGTCGATCAAACGTTCTGCAGCCCGCTTCAGAGGCCCGACCGGATACATCCTGCTGGAATCACCGTGCCAACCGTCCAGGATGTAGGTCACGTCGATGTTGACGATATCGCCTTCACGCAAAGCCTTGTTGTTCGGTATGCCATGGCACACAACATGGTTGATCGACGTGCAAGAGGACTTTGTATAGCCGCGATAGTTCAGTGTAGCCGGTATCGCATTGTGGTCCATGCCGTACTGGTAGACGAAGTCGTCGATTTCTTGCGTGGTCACACCCGGTTTGACCATATCGGCCAGCTCATCGAGACAGGATGCGGTCAGCTGCCCGGCTTTCATCATGCCATCAAAGTCTTCAGGACCGTAAAGGCGCACCTGACCCGTGTTTTTCATTGGGGCATCGGCGGCATCGATGTAGGTGACCATAAAGTTGTGTTCTCGCTTCTTGGCTCCCAGCGCAGCTTGTTGGCTGCAGCACGTTGGAGCCTACCATGTTCTTTAAGTCCACATACAGTCCGCAGGTGGCAATTTCCAGTCCCCGATGTGCTGGGCAGAGAAGAAACAGTATTTGAAAACTACGCTGCTGGCTTGCAGAAACGATGCAAAGTCTCTAGGGGATTTGGTGTTGCTACTGCGGGCGTGGTGGAACTGGTAGACACAAGGGACTTAAAATCCCTCGGCCCTAGGCTGTACGGGTTCGAGTCCCGTCGCCCGCACCAATTTTGTTGGCGCTACCGCTCTTCGGGCTACTTGAGCGCTGGTTTGGTTCGAGGTTGATCCTCTCAATTGCACAAAAAGACTTCCTGACTTTCAACTCGCAGTAAGGCTGTGGCCGATGTCGTGGCTTGCAGAACCTCAGTCAACCAAGAGATGCGTTTTGCGGTAGGCGTGGCTGGTTGCCGTAGGGTCGTTTTTCAGAAACATCGTCTTTCCGGAGTGTGCTCAAACAGCTTAGTGCCGGAAAAGTCTGCTTCTGTCTTTAACCTCTTGTCAGTTTTGCATTAACGAAATTTCCATTACGGTAGTTCTTGGTGATGTTCAGCCCTCGGTTGCGGAGCGGATTTTTTGGCTTTTCGGATCTTGGCATGTCTTTCCGGAATGTGGCTGTCCTTGGTGTTTGGCGGCTTAAGCCTTGCTGACGAGAACAGATTGCTGATCGTTGGCTTTTCAACCCCGCCATATCTTTCAATCGGCCCGGATGACGAGCCGCGCGGACTGCTTGTTGATCTGGTTAAAACGGCTGCAGCGGAATCGAACGTTGAGGTCCATTTTGAAGTGACCAGCTGGCCCCGCGCTCAGCTCGAGGTGCGCAAGGGCGCGGCAGACCTTATTTTTCCGGTAGTGTACACACCGGAACGGGAGGAATGGCTCAACTATCCAGCCAATCCAATCACTCAATTTGAGATGATGATTTTCGCGAGGAAAAACCCGTCCTACGATTTCACCGGTGACGTCACCCAATTGCACGGTCTGTCCATCGGAAAAATCGCAAGTGGGCGCATGCATCCAAATTTCCGGGCGCTGGAGGAGAGTGGCAAGGCCCGGATCGCCTCACGGGACAGCCTGGAGGAATTGTTGACTGCGGTGCATCTTGAACGTCTTGATGGTTTTGTTGCGCCACATCTTATGACAATTGAGGAAGCACATCGGATCGATCTGGACACAGTCGCTCCCTTCGCCCAGCCGGTTGGCGTGTCAGACATCTATCTCGCGTTTTCGAAAAACAGCACAAAAACTGAAGCCTGGAACCGGCTCCAACAGAATTTGCCGCGCCTTGATCAGGCAAGAGCCGATTTCCTTCTGTCCATGAAAGAGACCGACAACTGATGTCGTCATGAATTGGGGCCCGAGGCCAGGTAGGGCCAATGCGCTTGCATCGCGTGGGTTAAGCGCGTTTGCGGATAGATTGCAGACGGTCGGAATTCAATGCTTCACCAATGGAGAGGCAGCAGTCCGGAATGTCTTTCGCCGGAAGCGGGCGGGCACAGAAATAACCCTGCAGGCTGTCGCATTCCAAACTCACTGTTAGCAAGTATTCGCCTTCAGTTTCTGCGCCTTCAGCAACGACCCGGAGGCCAAGGCTTTTGCCGAGCCCGACAATTGCTTGATACAGCTGCTTCTTTTGCGGGTAGAGGTCCGCATCCTGAAGAAAAGCGCGATCAATCTTGAGTTCCTGAAACGGCAGCTTATGCAGGTAGCTCAAGGACGAGTATCCTGATCCGAAATCGTCCAGCGACAACAAAACCCCAGTTGCTTGAAGTTCAAAGAGGAGATCGAGAACTAGCCTCTCACTGGTATCGACAAACACGTTTTCGGTGACTTCAAGGCACAGCGTGTTTGGCGGCAGCTGGTACCGTTGGAGGATTTTCCTGACGTTGCTTGCAAAGTTTGGTTGCTGAAACTCTATCGGAGACACATTGACCGAGATGTGCCCGAATTCAAACCCGGATGTGAGCCAATGTGCCGCCTGCCGGCAGGCTTCGTCGAGCACGTAATGACCAAGATCGATGATCAGGCCGGTCTTTTCTGCAAGGGGAATGAAGTCACAGGGCGGTATCCAGTTGCCTTGGCCGTCCCGCCATCGGATCAGCGATTCCAGACCGACCAGACTGCCGTTGGCAGGATTTACTTGCGGCTGATAGTGGAGTTCCAATTGTCCTGTAGCGAGCGCCGTTCTGAGGCGGGTTTCCAGAAGCATTTCGCTTTGAACCCGGTCATTGAGCGGTTCGGAGAAGAACATATGCTGTTGGTGGGCGGCTTCCTTGGCGGCCCTCAGGGCAATGCCGGCAACCCGATGGGCGGTTTCGACATCGTGGGCATCTTGAGGCAGCAATGCGATGCCAATGAGCGGATCGACCCGGATCTCGCCTTCGTCCAGTTGGAACGGATTAGACAGGACGTCAATAATATGGCCTGCGAAGTCAGCGGAAAGTTCGCCGCTTTCCTCGAGCGGGAGAAGAATACAAAAGTCATCGGCTGAAATTCTGGAGACCTTGGCGCTTTCCCCCAAAAGGCGGCGGAGGCGGGTATAGGTCTGCATCAGGACACGGTTGCCTGCCTTCTGTCCGAAGGTATCATTGATTTTTGCAAAGCCGATAAAGTCCAGCTGGATCAGGGCCGTTTTCCAGTTGTCAACGGCTGCGCTTTCCAAAGCGTCAGCGAGATCTGCAAAGTACTTCGTACGGTTGCCGCCTGTTGTGACCGGATCGACATAGGCCAGCTTATGGAGGCGTTCCTGAAGCTCGGTTACCCTGGCTAGGCCGTGCGCAAGGTCGCCTATTTCATCTGGACGGTCCGCACAGGGAAAAGAGGCCTGAGGCTGACCGGAGGCAAGCCTATGGGCGGCGGCGGCGAGACGGCGCAAAGGCATCATCTGGTTGCGCAGCAAGATCCCGCCCACCAGCATGACAGCAAAGAGAACCAAGGCAGCTGCTGTGAAAAGGCGCGCGCTGAGACGGTTTTGCGCCACCGTCAGATCATCGGCCCAGCCAACATCAACGGCTGCTGCTCCCTTCAGGGCACGATCGCCATCGACGATCGGCATTAAATAAGCAAGGCGTAGCCGACCTTGAACAGGGACGTTCCCAATGAATGGAACGCCGTTTACGAGGTTTGAATACGCAGGGTGGCCGGGTTTGATGGCAAAAGGTGGTGGCATGCTGCCGTCCGGCTTGCGGAAAGTCGTTGCAATCCGGTCGAACAAACCAGTCTTTTCTGAGTAGCTGAAGATGTTAGCCGCACCCTGGTTGCTCTTGCCAATGGCCAGAACAAGTTCATCAAACAATGCATTTGGACGCAGGTCTGCCGGACCGTTGTAGAGTGCGGTCAAGGTCAGGACTTGCGGCTTGCCGTTTTCGTCGCTTGTGGGGTCGATTGCGCGGTCTGTGCCATACCGGATCACTGCCGCTGCGGTCTTGGCCGCGCGGTCAATACGAATGGTCGAATTTTCTTCGGTCGTCCTTGCTATTTCAAAATAACTGATACCGGAAACAAGGCCGATGCTAAGCAAAACAGCAACCCCGAGTATCAGACTGATCCGGACCACCAACGAGTGAATTCCAAAACGTGTAATGGCGGTTATCCTTGTCAATTTCGCGCAGTGCGAGCTCACGACACAGACAGCACGCAAGGGTAAACTTCAAACGCTACGGAAATCTGAATCGATTGGTCCAATTTTAAACTAAACGGCGTAGGTGTCGGACAACCCTAGCGAATTCCGTATTGTGAACTCGGAGTTACACAGATCAACCGGGGGAAGAGGGCTGCAAAGCATTGGAAATTGTCGGCAATAACGGTAGGACATTGAACTGTGTGTCTCTGCGGAGCGCGCGCAATATGGGCTTTGGGGTGCGTTCCGCTTGATTTCACTCAGACCAGTTTTGAACGTTCTTGGGTTTTTGTATGTCGGTCTTGCGACCGCCATGCTCGTCCCAGCCATCATCGACGTCGCGCAGAAGAATGCAGATTGGCAGGCGTTCGTCTTTTCTGCCTTGCTAACCGGCATGTTTGGCATGCTGTTGTCGCTGTCCATGGGCGGATCGCTTAAGGAGGGTCTCGACACTCGGCAGACCTTCATTTTGACGACACTTGCCTGGGCAACACTACCGGCCTTTGGAGCCTTGCCTTTTCTTTGGCTTGGGATCGGCTACGCAGACGCCGTGTTTGAAGCGGTCTCAGGTTTTACCACGACCGGCTCCACTGTATTGACCGGTCTGGATGGTTTGCCGCCCGGATTGCTGGTCTGGCGGTCGATCATGCAATGGATGGGCGGCGTCGGCATTATCGTTATGGCGATCGTCTTGCTGCCGTTCCTGCGCATTGGCGGGATGCAGCTGTTTCAAAGCGAGAGCTCCGACCGGTCAGAAAAGATCGTCAGCCGCTCTGTTGAACTGATCCGGCTGTTAGGGCTGGCCTACCTGTTCCTTACCGTCTTGTGTATCGCCGCTTATTTGGCAACGGGCATGGGGCTCTTCGATGCGTTCAACCATGCTTTGACAACGATCGCGACGGGCGGGTACTCGACCCATGACCTGTCCTTCGGGTATTTCCAGAACCATTCGTCTGCTTGGGTCGCCATTGTTTTCATGATCATCGGCGCGATGCCGTTTGTGTTGATCATTCAGGCGCTCCGCGGGCAACCGCTTCTTTTGTGGCGGGATCCGCAGGTCCGAGTACTCCTCGGATTTCTTGCGATCGTTTCCCTGGCCCTCACGGTTCATCTTGGCGTCAAGATGGATTTTGATTTCGACGAGGCCTTGGTCAAGGCAACTTTCACGGTGGTCTCCATTGTGACCGGAACCGGCTACGCACTGGGCGATTTCGAACAATGGGGTGCTCCGGTTGTCGGGACCTGCTTCCTACTTATGTTTGTTGGCGGATGTACCGGGTCGACGACCGGCGGCATCAAGATTTTCCGGTTTCTGGTGTTTTTCGGCACGGTCCGCGCCCACTTGCGCCGGATGGTTCGGCCACACCGGATCATGTCGGAAGAATATGCGGGGACCCGGCTGACCCCGGAACTGTCCTTCTCGGTCTTGGCGTTTCTGGTGGTCTACCTGGGGTCGGTCGGTGTGATCACCGTGGCCTTGTCGTTCTTCGATCTTGACTTGGTGACGGCGATTTCGGCGGCCGCGACGTCTGTAGGCAACGTGGGTCCGGGCCTCGGGCCGATGATCGGGCCGGCGGGGCATTTCGCGCCATTGCCGGATGGGGCCAAATGGCTCCTGTCCTTTGCCATGCTTGTTGGCCGTTTGGAGCTGTTCACGGTTTTGGTTCTGCTCGACCCGGATTTCTGGTCAAAGTAACCCTCTCTGATCGTTTGCGTATCACTTCAGGAAGTCATTCATGCAGTTTTCTGTCCCCCTTGTCAGCGGCCGTCTCGTCAAGCGCTATAAGCGGTTTCTGGCGGATGTTGTTCTGGATGAGACCGGCGAAGAAGTTACGGCCCATTGCGCCAATCCGGGGTCGATGTTGGGCCTGAAGGAGCCAGGATCCCGGGTCTGGTTGTCGCCGTCCGACAATCCGAAGCGGAAACTGAAATATTCTTGGGAAGTGATTGAAGCCGATGGTGCGTTGGTCGGCATCAACACCGCCCATCCGAACAAGTTGGTAGAAGAAGCCCTGGTGGCGGGCCGCATTCAGGGGTTGGCGGATTTTGAAACCCTGCGCCGGGAAGTGAAATACGGCAAGAACTCCCGGATCGACATTCTGTTGGAGCAGGTGGATGGCTCCAAGATTTACGTTGAAGTGAAGAACGTGCACCTGATGCGCGAATCCGGTCTTGCCGAGTTTCCGGACAGCGTGACAGCCCGCGGAGCGAAGCATCTGGTCGAGCTTGGAGATATGGTTGCGGAAGGTCACCGGTCGGCGATGGTGTTTCTGGTTCAGCGTCCTGACTGCGATACGCTTTCACTCGCCTCTGACATTGATCCAAACTATGCCGAGGCTTTCAAAACTGCCAAGGCCGCGGGTGTTGAAGCCTATGCCATCGGCTGCGATGTCCGCCTCGACGGGATAGATGCCGTGAAGGATGTCGCGATCAACGATTGACCGAAACCCTCCGCCTGGGCCCTTAAACCTGATAGACCGTGATCGGAGTTCCCTCCGGCACGCGGTTGTAAAGGTCAATCACGTCCTGCTGAAGCATACGGACGCAGCCGGACGAGGCGGCTTTGCCGATTGACCAGGTTTCCGATGTGCCGTGGATCCTGTAAAGCGTATCCTTGTTGCCTTCAAAGATGTAAAGCGCCCGCGCGCCCAGTGGGTTGTCCAGCCCTGGGTCCATGCCGTTCTTGTATTTGGCAAGTTTCGGCTGGCGTTTGATCATGTCGGCGGGCGGGGTCCAGGTCGGCCAGGCTTTTTTCCGGGCGATCCGCGCCCGCCCACCCCAGGCGAAGCCGTCGCGCCCGATGCCGACGCCATAACGCATTGCCTTGCCATCCCCCATTGCCAGGTACAAGAAGCGCTCATGGGTTTCCACGACGATGGAGCCCGGTTGCGCGGAGGAGTTGTAGTCGACTACCTGACGGTAGAACTTCGGATCGATCTTGGAAATGTCGACGGCTGGAATAGGAAAACGCTCCTGCGGTCTGGCCGCATACATTTGCGCAAAATCCGTCGAGACCGGCTTGGTCAGGCTCGGCTTGGGCGGCAGTTTGGCGGTCGTGTTACCCGAACAGCCGGTTGCGACCGCAGCTGTTGCCGAAACCAAAAATGTGCGTCTGTCCAGCATTCCGGATCCCGTTTCGCCCTCACGAGAATCATCGAAAGGCTTCCAGAAACATAAACGGCCGGTTGGACCCTCTGGTCAACCAGCCGTCGAATGGATCTCAGGATAATCCGCAAATTGTGATGCGGACGGCCTGAAATCAGCCTGCCGTGTCTTTGGAAAGCGGCGGCTGGAACTGCCAGCCCATGTCCCAAGGGAAATAAATCCAGGTGTCTTGGGAGACTTCTGTGATGAAGGTGTCGACCATCGGAACGCCGACCGGCTTGGCGTAGACAGTTGCAAAATGGGCTTTGGGCAGCATCTCCCGGACCACTTTCATGGTTTTGCCCGTGTCGACAAGATCATCGATGACAAGGACGCCGCTGCCTTCGCCGTCTTCCAGATCGATCACTTTCGGATCGACCGGTTTGATAACTTCCAGACGGCCCTGGCTGTCATAGTCGTGATAAGAGGCGATGCACACGGTCTCGATAGTGCGGATGCCAAGTTCGCGCGCTACGATCCCGGCCGGAACCAGACCGCCGCGGGTGATGCAGACGATGGCTTTCCACTCACCTTCGCTTGAGAGCCGCCAGGCGAGCGCGCGGGAGTCGCGGTGGAACATGTCCCATGAGACTGGGAAGGCTTTGTCTTGTGCAGGGTTTTCCATGTCTTTTCCTTCAAGTCATCCAGAGAGATCGTCAACAGCGCGCGCCACATCCTGTGCGGCGGCTGCGAGAATGGTTTCGTCTCTGGATCGAATTACGATCTGGGTGGTGAATTTTCCGTCCGTTGCTTTCGGATAGGATCCAATCAGAGTTTCAGGATGGGCGTCCTGAATGGCGGCCAGGCGTTCAGCAATCCGGCTCTCGGGCATATTTGCCGCAACCGTTTCAGACAACATCTTCTTGCCCGTATGCAGCGTCGGTGCGACCGCATCCATCATGGCTTGCATGATCGCAGGAACACCGGCCATGACATGGACGTTGCCAATCCGAAATCCGGGAGCCTTGGACACCTTGTTTTCAATGAGATCCGCCCCTTCCGGGATCCGCGCCATGCGTTGGCGGGCAGGGGTGAACTGACCCGGCGGATAGTGCTTTTCCATGATCGCAACGGCTCGGGGGTCAAGATTCAGCGGCACGTCGAATGCAGCAGCGACGGCCTCGGCGGTAATGTCATCATGGGTCGGCCCGATGCCACCTGATGTAAAGATATAGGTGTATTTCGCCCGGAGGGCATTCACAGCGCTGACGATTTCGGCCTGAACGTCCGGTACGATCCGAACTTCGCTGAGGTCAATGCCAAGAGCGGTCAGATAGTCAGCGAGAAAGCCGATATTCTTGTCTTTGGTGCGTCCGGACAGGATTTCATCGCCGATGACAAGAAATGCAGCGGTTACAACGTCATCGGCCTTATCAGCTGTCATGTCAGCGCTCCCTCGATCCGGATGCTTGGCTTTATCCCAGCTTGCGGTCTGGCTCAACCTTTTGCGTCAGAAACTTGGAGCCGCCCCAAGATTAAGACGGCCAAAGGCGGTCAGGAGGGCAATGCTTGGTTGGGTTTCCAGCCGTAAACATAGTCAAAGCGGGCCGCAAGGCTCTCCGGTTTTGAAAACTTCATCACCATGTCGCGGGCTGTGGCTGGAAGACCGGACATGTGAAACGTCTTTGCGTTTTTAAAGCCGGTTTCCTGAATGCGTTCCGCGCGCGGTTTGCGGGTGCGCTCATAGGCTCTCAGAGCCGCTGCGGTGTTTTCCGTTTCAACTGGGAAATGGTTCGCAAGCTCGGCGGCATCTTCGATCGCCATAGCCGCGCCCTGGGCCATATAGGGAAGCATTGCATGGGCCGCGTCGCCGAGGAGGGCAATCTGGCCATGCGTCCAGGGACCATTGGCGTCGACCGTGCACAAGGCCCACTTCAACCAGCGCTCTGGCCCATTCAGCAGATTGCGGATGTCCGTTGGCCAGTCCTTGAAACGGTGCAGCAGTTCGTCCTTGCCAGCTGGCGCCGACCATGTTTCGTCCTGCCAATCTTCTGTTGCCAGCGCGACGATGTTCAGCTGCTCGCCACTGCGGATCGGATAATGGACCAGATGGCTGTCCTTGTGCATCCACAGCCCGGAATCCTTGCGCCACTTGGCAGGGATCTTGTCGATTGGCAGTGTGGACCTGTAAGCGACCTGACCACTGAAGCGCGCGTTTTTGTGGTTCGGGATCAATCGGCGAACCGTTGACCAGACGCCATCCGCACCGATGAGGGCCTTGCAGTTGAGTGTCCCGGTTGTTTCGCCGGCCTGATATGTGCACACCAGGTTGCCGGCATCGCCCGTCTTGGCATCGGTAAGGGCGGTGCCGAGCATCAATTTGATGCCGTCGGTCGCCTCGACCTTTTTCAAAAGCGTGCCCTGAAGATCCGCCCGGTGGATCACAATAAAGGGCTGGCCATGCCGTTCGAGCAAATAAGACCCAAGCCTGACTTTGGAAATCTGATCTCCAGTCTTGCCGGACCAGACCCGAAGATTGTCCGGCTGGTGGCCAAGTGCTTTTAGGTCCTGAAGCAGTCCAAAACCGTCTAGCACCGAACAGGCGTTGGGGGAGAGCTGCAGGCCTGCACCCACCTCTGACAGAGCCTTGGCCTTGTCTATAAGCACGATCTCATGACCGGCCCGGCGCAAAGTCAAAGCGGCGGTCAAGCCGCCGATGCCTGCTCCGGCGATGACGATCGGGGAGGGGGGGGGGCCGGTCTCGCTCATGACAGCTCTGGTCTATCAGGCAGTTTCAAGCAGCTTCCGGCACCCAGGTGCAGTCGGAAGGAGACGATTCGTTCGGAGCCAGCGTGGCGTCGTACTTGTAAAGCGTGGAGCAATAGGGGCAGACGACTTCTTTTTCGCTGCCCATATCGAGGAAGACATGCGGGTGATCGAACGGCGGATGGGCGCCGATGCACATGAATTCCTTTGCGCCGATTGCGATGGAATCGTGGCCGCTGGTGTTTTGAAAATGCGGGACGACCTGATCTGCCATGATCACTTCCTCAATTCTTGTGGCGGTTGCGCCAAGCTCTTTTGGCCGGACCATACCGATTTGATGCCCGGTTGAACAGGGGCAACCTTGCCGCGGTCACCAACCAACTTGTGGCTGCCACCGCCGTGGAAATCCGGCTTTGCCAATTGAGATCATTCTCAGTACAGTGGTTGAAATTCGGGTTTTACGTTTACGTAAGAGGAAGTTTTATGCCGGTCTTTGAGCAGGATGATGTTCATATTGCCTATCTGGACGAGGGCGAAGGGGATCCGATCCTGTTGATCCACGGCTTTGCCTCCAACAAAGCGGTCAACTGGCAGAACACGGGCTGGGTCGATCTATTCATCAAGGAAGGCCGCCGCGTGATCGCGCTCGACAACAGGGGCCATGGGGAAAGTCAAAAATTCCACGACCCGGAGGCCTACGGTGCTCCGATTATGGCGGAAGACGCCCGGAAGCTGCTCGACCATCTTGGGATCGAGCAGACCGATGTCATGGGCTATTCGATGGGTGCCCGGATCAGTGCGTTTTTGACGCTTAATCATCCGCAGCGAGTCAAACGGGCCATTTTCAGCGGGCTTGGCTACGGCATGATCGAAGGGGTGGGAGACCCGGAGCCAATTGCCGCTGCGCTTGAAGCCGATCGCCTGCAGGACGTCACGGACCGGACGGGCCGGGCCTTTCGCGCGTTCGCCGAACAGACCAAATCCGACCGGTTGGCTCTTGCCGCGTGCATGCGCTCCTCGCGACAGAAAATCAGCGAAGAAGATATCGCCCGCATCGAACGGCCGGTTCTGGTGGCCGTTGGAACCCGCGATGACATTGCCGGTTCCCCGCACAAATTGGCTGCCTTGATGCAGCATGCAGACGTGCTTGAGATCCCGGGACGGGATCACATGGTGGCCGTCGGAGACAAGGTTCACAAGCAAGGGGTCCTGGCGTTTTTGAACAACGTCGACGATTGACCGGCGGTTTTACGCCAGCTTGTGCGCATAGATTGGGAGGAGACATGAGCGCAAAACGGATCGAATTCAAAGGGGCGGAGGAAAACGCCCTGATTGCCGATCAATATGGGACGGGCGGTCAACCTGTGATCTTGCTGCACGGCGGCGGGCAGACGCGTCATTCGTGGGCTGCGGCTGCGGAACGGATCGCGGCGCTTGGACATGTGGTTTATTCTGTTGACCAGCGGGGCCACGGCGAAAGCGCCTGGGTTCCCTCCGGCAACTACATGTTTGTCCATTTCGCCCAGGATCTTGTCGCGCTCTGCCGGCAGGTGATTGCAAAACATGGCGCCAAACCCGTTGTGGTTGGTGCGTCGCTGGGCGGTTTTGCCGGAATGTTGGCGGAAGGTGCGGAAGCGCCGGGAAATCAGGCCGCACTTGTGCTGGTCGACATCACGCCGCGTGTCGATATGGATGGGGTCTACAAGATCCTCGGCTTCATGGGCGACAGGGTGGAAGAAGGTTTCGGGACGGTGGAAGAAGCTGCAGATGCCATCGCTCGGTATCTACCGAACCGCTCAAGGCCGAAGGATCTGTCGGGGCTTTCTAAAAATCTGCGCCTTCATGCTGACGGCCGGTATCGCTGGCATTGGGACCCTGCGTTCTTGAAAGTGCGGGAACATTCAGACGCAGAAATCACAAAACGGGTGCAGGCCGGAATGATCGAAGCGGCTGAAAACCTCAAAGTGCCCGTGCTTCTGTTGCGCGGCCGGAACTCCGAGCTGGTGTCGATGGCACATGTGGAAGAGTTCCTGGACTGCGTGCCCCATGCCAAGTTCACCGACATTCAGGACGCCGGTCATATGGTTGCCGGCGACAAGAATGACGTTTTCGCCCAGGCAGTGGAAGAGTTTCTCACCAACCTGAAATCCGAAGCGCTGATTGCGTGAGTGCAAATTTATCAGCTATTTGAATCTGATGGCGGGACTGTTTCATAGGTTGATTCACAATCCCGTCTATCTTTGCGTTAGAATCAAGAATTTATGATAGCGGCCTCTTTTTCTTGAGAAATTCCCTGTTCACTGCCCTTTGAAAGCCGGTTTGCGTTTCTCCAGGAAGGCGCGGCAGCCTTCGGCGTAGTCGGCGCTGTCGACACAGGTGCGCGCCATTGATTGAGCGGCGCTCAAGTCGGCCGCCGCACTTGCCGATGCCAGCAGGTTGATGGTTGTCTTGGCCGCTTTTAGGGACAGCGGAGCGTTTTGTTCAAAGTGTCGGCACAGCTCGGCAATCCGGGCATCTAACGCGCCAGCTTCGTGAACCTCGTCGATGAGGCCAATTTGCAAGGCGTTGTCGGCGGAGAGGCGTTCAGCTGTGAACAACAGCTTTTTCGCATTGGACGGGGACACAGCCTCGATCAAGTCCGCCACCGCGTCCGGCGGATAGGCAAGGCCGAGACGGGCGGCCGGGATGGAGAAAAAGGCGGTGTCCGATGCAATGCGAAGATCGCAGGCCAGCGCCAATCCGAGGCCGCCCCCGAGGCATGGGCCTTCAATTGCCGCGACGACCGGAGCAGGTAAGGTTTTCAAGGCCCGGAAGGCGGCGACATTGACCGCATCATAATGGGCGGCCTTGTCAGCGGTTGATCGGACAGCCTCAAATTCGGCAATGTCCGCTCCCGCACAAAAGGCCTTGCCGCCGGCGCCTCGCACGATCAGGGCGCGCAGGCCGGCGTTATCGCGGAGCGGTTCGAGCAATTCGGGAATGCGGGCCCAGCCTGCTAGGGGCAGGGCATTTTTGCGGTCTGGAGCATTCAGGATCAATTCGGCAATCTGACCGGAAACACGCAAGAATGGATTGGTATCTTCGGACTGAGACGGGGATTGATCGGATGTCATGTGAACCTCAGGAGCTGTGCAAAAGGACGGGTGCCGGATTATTGATCGTAAAAAAACGATTCATTAGAGTGATTGATATCTGATATGAGCAAGTTTTGTTTGGAATATCACGCACAGCGCCTATTTTAGAAGACCATGTGAAGTGGGCTTGAAAAGGAGACAGTCCATGTCGACCCCGGTACGCCAAGCTGGCGAAGATCGCGTGATGAAGCACGATCCCGTCTGGCAACAGTTGCGCGACGAAGCCCAGGCGATGGTGGCGGCAGAGCCAGCCTTGTCGTCCTTTGTCTATGAGACGGTCCTAAATCACGACAGCCTGGAAGAAGCTGTAGTTCACCGCTTGGGCGACCGCTTGGGGCGGGACATCGTTTCTGCGTCGCTTATTCGCCAGACCTATCTGGAAGCGCTGGCGGACGAGCCGGAGCTTGCCGAGATTTTCCGGGTGGACATCGTCGCGGTGTTCGATCGCGATCCGGCATGCTTCCGCTATCTGGAGCCGGTTCTTTATTTCAAGGGCTTTCATGGCCTTCAAACACACCGGCTGGCCAATTGGCTTTGGCGCAAGGGCCGAAAGGACTTCGCCCTTTATTTGCAGAGCCGCTGCTCGGAAGTTTTTCAGATCGACATTCATCCGGCCGTTCCGGTTGGACGCGGGATCTTTATCGACCATGGCACCGGCATTGTTGTCGGCGGCACGGCTGTGATTGAAGACGATGTCTCCATCCTGCAAGGTGTGACGCTGGGCGGCACGGGGAAGGAAGACGGCGACCGGCATCCGAAGATCCGTCACGGCGTTCTGGTTGGCGCTGGCGCTAACGTGCTCGGCAACCTGGAGATCGGGCATTGCAGCCGAATTGCATCCGGCTCTGTTGTTCTTACGGATGTTCCGGCGAACACCACAGTTGCAGGTGTGCCGGCGAAGATCGTTGGGAAGGCTGGGTGTCCGGAGCCAGCCCGCAGCATGAACCAACTCCTGGGTGAGTAGGGTGTGGCCAGTATGAAGGAAGACGGGGAAAGCTGATCGAAAAGGTTTGGCATTTCCCGGCTCTCTTGTAGGGTCCGCACCACGACTGATGGATTTGGCGAACGACAAGGAGAGAGCCACGTGAACCCCGAAGAAATCCGCAAGCTTGAAGCCTATCTGCGCAAAAAGTTCGATTTACCGAGCATGCAGGTCCGGGCACGTCCGAAGAAGGACGACTCCGCGGAGGTCTATATCGGTGAGGAATTCATCGGTGTTATCTTCCGTGATGACGAAGATGAAGACCTGAGCTGGAACTTCCAGATGGCCATTCTCGAGATCGATCTCGACGAAGTGTAAGGCTCATCAGATAGGTTTCTAAAAGGCGGCCCAAGTGGGCCGCTTTTTTGTTGGGTCTTTAGGTGCGAAAGCCGCGAACCTTCGCTTTGATCGCCTCATCAAGCTCGCGCCAACTAGGAAGCAAGGTTTGATCGAATTGGTAGCGGATCAGCCGGCCGCCACCGGGCGTGACCGTTCGATGGCAAACCGCCTTTGCCCCGCTGCGTTTCTTGACGCACCGGGCAATAAAGCCGTCTTTGGCCTCGGGGTCATAGACGATGATATCCCGGTTCTGCGCCGCCCGGGCAGACAACATCAACATGTCCAACCCTGCTGTCGTTGGCCGCGCACCGCCGCGGGCAAGGCGCTTGTAGACAGGATCCAGCTGAGTTCTGAGTGTTTCCCGGTAAGGATCATGCTCCAGATCCACCTGGACGAGCGGCAGGGGGGTGCCGAGCTGTGCCGAGGCGTTGTCGTCGCCAGGCATCCTGAGGTCTGGCCATGTCATCAGCAAGCTGACTTGCTGGTAGTGATCTGCCTCGCCCTGTGCCGACATGCGGTGCGTTGCGGATTTGAAATAACCCGCCGGGATCCGAAAGTTGTCCGGTCCCATCGTGACACTCACCAAAGCGTGCCGGGGTGTCGATTGGAACAGCGGGGCTGCACGCATAAACCAATGATATCCGCGTTCGGCAACATGCGCGAAGGTCAGAACACACAAGGCTGTTGCCAGCATCGCGAAATGAAGTGGCTTTGCATTGGTCGGTGCTGGCAGGGTCGGCCTGATCACGTGCCGTGCCTTTCTAATGACCTAAGCTGGCACACAGTGTTCAAGAATGAGACACGTGTTTCAGCGCAGGACTGGTGCCATCCGGCGTAACTTACTAAAAACTTGAGGTTTTTATCCCGTGGCCAGACCGGCACGATGTTTGCTCTTGACCGTTTACAATTTCTTCATCACTTTCTCAGTGAAGAGGTTAACGGAAGGTTAACAGGGGCTATGCTGGATTTACTTATCGTTGGATACATTGCGTGCGCGGGGTTTGTTGCAGCCGGTCTGCTCGGAAGCCTCTACCAGCTGGTGACCAATCAACCGCCGAAATTCAACTTTTCCGGCACCACCATCTTCGGATTCGTCGCCGGTGTCCTCGTATGTGTTTTTGCCGGTCCCTTCATCATAATGCGCAATGCAATCCGCGGTCGGCGTATTGAGAACCGGCCGTTGGGGTGGCTCGTTGCCTCGTCCACCATCGCTGGCATGTGGAGCATGTGCTCCGGGCTGATGGTCATGAACGTGGCCTTGATTGTGGCCGGATACGCGTAAGCAATGCCGATCTATTCACTTGATGGAGTGCGTCCGCAGGTTCCGGACGCTGGGCGTTGTTGGGTTGCACCGACCGCAACGCTGATCGGCGACGTGCATCTGGAAGAAGAAAGCAGCGTTTGGTTCGACGCCGTTTTGCGCGGGGACAGAGAGCCAATCAGGATCGGCAAGCGGTCCAATGTTCAAGATGGGTGTGTGTTTCACGCGGATCCAGGCTATCCGCTCACGGTTGGGGACAACTGCACCATCGGCCACAAGGTCATTCTGCACGGCTGCACAATCAATGACAATTCCCTTATCGGGATGGGCGCTACGATCCTGAACGGTGCCGTGATCGGTTCCAACTGTATCATCGGGGCAAATGCTCTCATTGCCGAAGGGAAGGTTATTCCTGACAACTCATTGGTTGTCGGTGTTCCTGGAAAGGTCGTTCGCGAGCTGCCAGAGAGTGCTGCGGCGGATATTCGAAGATCAGCTGACGGTTACGTTGCCAACTGGCAACGGTATGCGGCTGGTCTGGCTGAGATCTGAACGGTCTTGCGTACCAACAGTCTCAAGGCTCTCTTTCAACTCCATCTTTTTTGCAGTTCCGAAGCTTGCAGGTTCCAAAATAGCAGGAACCGGCCTGCGGGGGCGGGCCGGTTCCCTGGATCCGGTCGTGGTAGGGATGGGGAGGGTGGGGACGCGACCGGATCGTCCTATCGGCCTGAGATCAGGCCAATCCCGAACTAGTTCGAAATGCTGCTGACTGTCGTTACGCGCGTATCCGAGATCCCGGTCCATTTGGCCGGTGAACTTGCTGATTGCCGTTTGATGTAGCGATAGGGTGTTGAGTACCAGGGCAGCACGGCTTCGATCTGATTATCGAGGATCATGTCGCCGTGATCCGTTCGGACAGTCAGGACGGCATGGCCACCGTTTTGAATGTCTTTCGCAACCGTGATCAAAAGAGCGCTTTTGGGCCACCCGGCTTCAATGAGCACACGCTGTTTTTCAAGAACGTATTCCTCGCAATCGCCGTAACCATCCACCGGAAAGGTCCAATACTCCTCTTTCCCAAAGAGGTCGGAATCTGTCATCGGGCGGACCCGGCGATTGACTTCCGCGTTGATTGCGATCAGTTCGTTCCAGCGGGTTTCTGTCAGTTTTACGACCACCGGTTCGTAGCGTTCATTCTTACAGGCCCAACTGTTGTCACGGCAGAATTGCCGGTGGCCGATTGGCGCTTTGACCGCGGCTTTCATGTCCATAAAGCGGCCAGGATCGGCATGTGCGACGGGCGCTGGTCCGAAGAGGCCAAGCAAAATCGCAGTGGTAGACAGAAATTTTCCAAGATGTTTCATCGTAACGCCCTCCCCAAGGCTGGCATTACGGTGCATTGCTGCTTTTTACTTCACGGAAATTGAGGTGATAAACTTATATTATTATTTGAATTTGTTTTGAATTTTATTTTAGTAATACTTGAATTGAATTTGAATCAAATTCGACGAAGATTTGAGTCAAATTTTATCGATCCTCCGTAAGTCGCTCAATTCGTGGTTCTTCCTCTTCGAAATGAAAATTCATCGATGCGAGTTCAGTCCGTTGGAGGTAGGCTTGCTAATCCCGAAACACTGCGTTTTTTAGCTGTGTCGAAGCTTGAAAAAAGTTGAAAAAAAACGCGTTGAGGCTGCCTGGAACGACTCGGTCAGTGTCTTGAAGACCTGATTGTGGCCAAGTGGGGCGCAGCTGGCTGCTTTGGAAGGAGGCAAGCGCCCAAACCTGAGCACGACCGATGATCTGACGAAATCTGACCGCCAGTTTGCACGTCTTCACAGAAGCCAAGTGTCGTCAGCCCTTACCAACTGCTGACGGCAGCAGAGGGACAAAACTCAAAAAGCGGATGTTTTATTTGGATTCCGGCGTCGTGATGTGGTGTTCGAGCAGCTCGCGGCTTTGAACCGCCGCAAATTCGACCGCAATCCCGCCTTCTATCTGGCGCACAACGCGGGCACGCATCTTGCCAAGCGTAATTTGATCGCCCATCTCGGGCAGGACATCCGTTGCGATTGCGGCACCTGAGAGGGATACATCGAAAATCCGGCAGACATGTTCCGTTCCGTCTGGAAGGATCATCTTCGTCATCTGGTTCTTCGGAACGAAGCGGTCATGGCGGCGATCTTCAGGAAGATTAAGTTCATCCCGGTTTGCGAGCCAGGTCAGAACGTTTGCAATCTTGTCCCGTTTGCGAACTGTGTTGCGCAGCTCGACTGCAAAGCCGCCGTCAATAAGCCGGGAAATCCGACCCTCTACGCGGCTGAGGTGGTCAAGGTATGCGACGACGCGTTCGCCGACTTTGCCAGAAACTGGGGTGATCATTGCCATGCCACCTGGTGACATGTCGATCACCTGGCACGGATACTCTCTGCGGTCTTCAAGCATGAAACGGCCAAGTATATTTACCTGAACCCGTTGATGGCGCCGGCGGTCCGTGACTTGAAGCGATTTGCTTCCCTCTGGTGCTGCTGTTGCCAATCCGGCGCTCATGCCTGCAATGTCCAAACCTGTGCGTTTTGCAACGCACTTTCCCCGATCGTGCAAAGAATCATGACAATCCTCGCAAGTACTTTAGGGGCAATGGGGTTAACGATGTGTAAGAGTGTACCCTACACATCGCCCAATATTAAGGGTTTTGACAGAGTTGTTAGGATTTGCCGCCGGAATAGACCGTCAGGTGGCCAACTTGCCGCTCTGCTCCATGCGGGAGGACTGCCGCACCCTGGGGGAGAACCGGGGTTCGCATTGGCATGTCTTCTGCGGTGAAGCGGGGCATGATCGGATTGATGTTCGAGTGGCTTGCGCCTGTGAAATACGGACGCTCATCTGGCCAGACCAGCCGCAGGCTGCTGATGGACTGTCTCAAGATCGGATGCAGACCGATCCAATAGGGCTTGTCCATTGGTACCGCGCTTCCAAGTATCCGGATTCGGCCTTCACCAGGAACGTTGAGTGGAACAAGCAGCATTTCCATCTGCAGTTCCTGTTCACGTTCCGTGTGCCCATTGATCCCAACCACTGCGGCAGCGCCGTCTTCGGTGATGGCTGCGATCAGGCTCTCTAGTGCTTCACGGTCCTTGGTGTCCCAACCTCGGAGAAAATTGCGACCTTTCAGTTCCCGGCAATGAGCAGAGCAGAGGCGCGTCCCGGCAAGACGGTAACGCACATCACTCGGTCCATTGGTCTCCAGGATGAACGTATCGCCAAGCAAACCGCGGATTTCGCCCGGATCAATTTCGCTCCGGTTCGGAGCGGGCCGAGCTCCGCGCAGAGAATCCCAATAGGAGTATAGTGTCTGGGTCACGCCATGTTTCATTTGACTTGCCTTTCGTCCCACTCCGGAGCGCTGTTTCGTCTCAAGACAGTAACTGTTTCAAAACGGGACGCTCCGTTATCCGTCCTTTTGTTTGGGTCCTACTAAGCAGGGGGTGTGCCAAGTCGCTGAAAGTATGAAAAAATCGTCGAGCAACACTTTGTTAAGGTTAATTCTTCGTAAAGCTTGCCAGCGCAGAGTGTGGCTGGCAAATTCACATCGTCTTCAGGGCATTGGTTTGTAAAACCTATGCACGTGTGAGCGCCAAAAAAAATCCTAAGGGGCGTAAAAGAACCCGAAACTGAAAAGGCGATCGCAGCAAGACACCTCAATTTGGCGCGTGGGGACGCGACCTTTTGTGGGGGGCTCAACAAACGCCGGTTATCGTTTCGATAGCCGGCGTTTTGTTATGTGCCGACAAGGGCAGGGGTAGAAACGAACCAACGCATTGACGTTCACCATGTTTCTGCAAGCGTATGCGATTGTTGACCGGCGCCCTTGTTTTGTCCCGTTGCCGGGCTACAACTTCGGGACATTGAGATGCGAGGTTCTATGAACGTTTATCAGTTTGATGAGGAGCGTAAGCGCCGCGACGAAGAGACCAAGCAGCGCGAGCGCGAGCAACGCCCTTCCGAGCCTCCGGCGCTCAATCTACCGGCTGCGATTATCTGGCTGAGCGTTGCCCTGATCGCCATTCATGTTGTGCGGACCTTTGTCATCCCGACTGGCTGGAACAACATGATGCTGTACTTCCTGGCATTCTGGCCGGTGAAATACACAGCGCTGAGCAGTCTGCAGGCGATAGACTTTGCGTCCAGCATCTGGGCATTTGTCAGTTATAGTTTCCTGCATGGTGGTGCCATGCACCTGACGTTCAATCTGCTCTGGATGGCGATCTTCGGCAGCGCCGTCGTGCGCAGGTTTGGACTTGGGCGGTTCTTGGCATTTTCTGCTTTGTGCTCTGTTGGCGGTGCGTTTGCACATCTTGCGACCCACTGGGGCGAGTCCGCGCCCATGATCGGCGCGTCAGCTGCCATATCAGGCCATATGGCGGCGGCTATCCGGTTTGTCTTTGAGATGGGTGGACCACTCGGCGTTTTCCGTCGGTCCGATCGAGGCGCGTATTTTGTACCCGCGCAGCCGCTCAGCGAGTGCTTCCGGAACCAGCAGGTTCTGGTCTTTGTTGGCGTTTGGTTTGGATTGAACATGTTCTTCGGACTGACAAGCGGTGGGCAGGCGGGGTCCATTGCTTGGCAAGCTCATATTGGCGGTTTTGTCGCCGGTTTGGCTCTGTTCCCGCTCTTTGATCCAGTGCCCCAGCGGCGGGGTTGGTAACGGGCAACGTCAAGGCTTTGCGTCGCCATATTTTTTTGCCATGATGCGGTGATCAGGGAGCCGGATGCAACCGGTCCTTGGATGCAAAGGGAGGTTTGCTTACATGACCGTTGCCGCAATCATGAAGACGAAAGGCCACGACACCATCACGGCGGATAAGTCCGCACCGGTGAGCGAGATCGCCGAAATTCTGGCGAAGAACAAGATCGGCGCCGTAGTGCTTTGTGATGGAGACCGGCATATTGAGGGCATTGTCTCGGAGCGGGACGTGGTGCGCCTTGTCGGTCTGCAAGGCGCGTCCGCGTTGTCTCAGCCCGTTTCATCAATCATGACCAAGGATGTGATGACTTGCACGGAAATGGATGCAGCAAATGAGGTCATGGGGCGCATGAACCGGGGCCGGTTCCGTCACATGCCGGTGGTGGAAGACGGCAAGCTGATTGGGGTCATCTCCATCGGCGACGTCGTGAAACACAAGATCGCCCAGGTCGAACACGAAGCTGAGCAAATGCGCAGCTACATCACGACCACCTGAGGCAGGCTTAGATCATTATCGCCGTACATTGCGAGGGCTGCCCACGTCGGTCAGCCCTTTTGCTTTGGTAGATGGCTCCGCTGTATGATCAGTTAGTTTGATTTCTTAGCTAGACTGTCGCGCCCTTATGCCTGATTGCGCATCCGACACTGCTTGCAAGAACGCCAATCAGAACGGCGATAAACAAATCAATCAGGTTGATCTCAGAGACCTGAAATCCGGCGAACAAAAAAGTCTCAACAACTCCGATTGCGGCTCCCAGAAAACCCGCCAATACCCAATTTCGGGTCATCATCCCCGCAGCAAGTCCGAGGATGCCTGGCAGGCTCAGCACATTGCCGCCGATCGTCCCGAGCAAGTCCAGAATTCCAAGCATATCTCACCTTTCTCATTCTGCCTTGAAGCCAACATCCGGTGGAGACCCAGGTCATAGTCAGGTCAAACGGCTATCAGTTTGACACCTTCTCCAGGTAGCTCCTTACTTCGGCGACCTCATTTGGCTGGTCTGGCGTCTCTTTGTTGGTTGCCTCGAGTTGTTCGATCACCTCGCGATAGCGCTCCTGATAACCGGGCGGCAGATCATGTGCGATGCCTTGGTGGCAATCGATACAGGTCATGTTGTTGTCAATGGCCCGCTGATGCTCTGAAGCTGCGCGCGTTTCTTGAACCGTAAAGTCCATGTACTTGAAATTATGGCAATTGCGGCACTCGCGACTGTCGGAGACTTTCATCTTTCGCCAGACGACCGTCGCCATTGCAATTCTGTGTTCTTCATACTTTTCCGGTGTGCTGATGGTGCCGGCTATCTCGTGATAGACGTCCTTCACAGCCATGATTTTCGCTTTGATCTTGTGCTGCCATTCATGCGGCACATGACAATCAGAGCAGATTGCCCGAACCCCGGAGTGATTGTTGTAGTGAATAGTGTTTCGGTATTCTGCAAGGTTGGTCTCCATAGTATGGCACCCCGTGCAGAACTCCTCGGTGTTGGTCAATTCCAGGGTCCAGTGAAAGCCGCCCCAAAACAGGATGCCACCCAAAAAACCGGCAAGCAGAACAAAGCCGGCGCTCAGGACCTTTGTGGGGGTCCAAAACCAATCCCACATGCGCAACAAGAAATTCCGGGACTGTTTCGTCTTTTTGGAGTCGTTCATCTATGAACTCCTGACTGAAAAGTAGTTGCTTATCGAACGGAGACTGGAGCGGATGGCTGGAAGGTGTTTTCGACCAGTGGCGGAACGTCCGCTTGAGGTACGTGACACTGATTGCAAAAGTATCGTGTGCCGGCCAGCTGATCGAGTTCGTTTCCGTCCCGGTCGAGGTAGTGCGTCATGGACAAGGTCGGCGCGCCGCGCTCACCGGCTTTCGTCCAGTCATGACAGGACAGGCATTGATTGGTGCGTGTGTCGATCTGGTACTGTGCAATAGAGTGCGGGATCAACGGCGGTTGCTGCCGGTAATTCCGTTGCATCCGGCCTTCCTTGCCTTCCCATTTGAAGTCTGGTCCAAGCCGGTTGGGCGCATCGATTGGGGTGGAGCGCATGGCTTGAACTTGTTGCTGCTGTGCGACCGCGAAGCCGACGAGACCTGTCGCAAAAAGCAGCGCTGCAAGACTTGCGAGAAATTGTTTCTTCATTGAAATCTCTCCTTACGGTCATTCGTACCGCGCAAACTCGAATACGCTTCACTGGTTCAGGCGCGTTCGACCTTGCAGGCGCATTTCTTGAAGTCTGTTTCCTTGGACAGGGGGCAGGTGGCGTCCAGCGTGAGCTTGTTGGTCAACTGGCCTTCGTCAAACCACGGCATGAAGACAAGGCCTTCAGGCACCTTGTTCCGGCCGCGGGTTGCAAGTTTGCTGCGAACCTCGCCGCGGCGTGTGGAGATAACGATCTCCTGACCGTTGCGAAGCCCTCGTTTTTCCGCGTCATTCGGGTGCATGAAGACAACAGCAAGCGGGAAAGCGCGGTGCAGCTCAGGCACCCGCTGGGTCATGGAGCCCGAATGCCAGTGTTCCAGGACACGGCCTGTGCAAAGCCAGAGATTGTACTCATCGTCCGGGACTTCAGGCGGTGCTTCATAGGGGGCAAAGATGATCTTGGCCTTGCCGTCCTTATGGCCATAAAACCGCAACCCTTCGCCCTCCGGAACATAAGGGTCATGGCCTTCACGGAACCGATAAAGCGTTTCCTTGCCGTCAACCACGGGCCATCGAAGGCCCCTTACCTCATGATATGTTTCGAACGGCGCGAGGTCATGGCCGTGATCGCGGCCAAATCCAGCATACTCTTCAAACAGACCCTTTTGGACATAGAAACCGAAATGCGCGGCATCGTCGTTTGGGTGGCCTTCTTGAGTTTCGTTTAGGGGAAATTTGTCGACTGTTCCGTTTGCGTAAAGCACGTCATACATCGTCTTCCCGCGGTGTTCGGGCATTTTCGCAAGCAGTTCTTTGCCCCAGACCTCCTCGACCGTGAAGCGCTTGGAAAACTCCATCAACTGCCAGAGATCGGACTTGGCTTCGCCCGGTGCATGAACCTGTTGGCGCCAGAACTGCGTGCGCCGTTCCGCGTTGCCATAGGCCCCTTCCTTTTCAACCCACATGGCCGTCGGCAATATCAGGTCTGCCGCAATGGCGGTTACGGTCGGGTAGGGGTCTGAAACGGTGACAAAGTTTTCCGGGTTTCTGTACCCGGGAAAGCTTTCTTCATTCAGGTTTGGCGCCGCCTGCATGTTGTTGTTGCACTGGACCCAATAGGCGTTGAGTTTCCCGTCCTTGAGCATTCTGTTTTGCAGAACGGCATGAAAACCCGGTTTGGGCGGTATTGTGCCTTCAGGAATGTTCCAAGCGGTCTCGCAGATTTCCCGGTGCTTGTCGTTGTTGACCACCATGTCGGCTGGCAGGCGATGCGAAAATGTTCCCACTTCCCGTGCCGTGCCACAGGCCGAAGGTTGACCCGTTAGCGAGAACGGTGAGTTTCCTGGCTCAGAGATTTTACCTGTTAGGAGGTGGACATTGTAACACAGGGAGTTAACCCAAGATCCACGGGTGTGCTGGTTGAACCCCATCGTCCAGAGCGACATGACCTTGCGGTTCGGGTCGGCGTATTGATGCGCGAGTTTTTCGAGCTTCTCGGCAGGCACACCGGACAACTCTGAAACCATGTCGACCGTGTACTCGGCGACGGCTGACGCGTATTCGTCCAAATCAATGGCGGTCAGTTTGCCGGAGTCTGGATGAGCGGCTTCCTGTTGCAACGGGTTCTCGGGCCGCAGACCATAGCCGATATCCGTTTCGGTCTTGGTAATGTTCACGTGCTTGGCCATGAAGTCTTCGTTCACAGAACCAGACTGAATGATGTGATTGGCGATGTAATTCAGGATCGCCAAATCCGTCTGCGGCTTGAAAACCATGCCATTGTCTGCAAGCTCAAATGACCGGTGTTCGTAGGTTGATAAGACATGGACCTGGGCACCGGGTTTCGTCAGCCGTGTGTCTGTCAGTCTTGACCAGAGGATCGGGTGCATCTCGGCCATATTCGAGCCCCAGAGCACAAACGTATCCGCCGCTTCGAAATCATCGTAGCAGCCCATGGGCTCATCGATCCCAAACGTTCGCATGAAACCTACGACCGCTGACGCCATGCAGTGGCGGGCGTTCGGATCGATGTTGTTGGACCGGAACCCGGCTTTCATCAGTTTGGCAGCAGCATAACCCTCCCAGATCGTCCACTGTCCGGAACCGAACATGCCAACACTGGTCGGCCCCTTGGCCTTGAGGGCTTCCTTCCACTTCTGTGCCATGACATCGAAGGCTTCATCCCAGCTGACTGGTTCAAACTCGCCATTTTTGTCGTACACACCATTCGTTTTGCGAAGTAGAGGATGTTTCAACCGGTCTGCGCCGTACATGATTTTGGACAGGAAATACCCTTTTACGCAGTTTAGGCCGCGATTGACCGAAGCTTCGGGGTCGCCCTGAGTTGCAACAACCCGGCCTTCCTTGGTCCCAACGAGGACAGAACACCCGGTGCCGCAAAACCGGCAGGCGGCCTTGTCCCATTTAATGTCTGGCGCTTGGATTTGTGCTTGGGCAATACCTGTTCCAAGTGGAATTCCAGCAGCAGACGCGGTTGCTGCGGCTGCGGTGGCCTTCAAAAACGTCCGGCGGGATTCAGAAATGGTCATTTGTCTGGTCTCCGGCTTGGCTTGATGAGGTGGGCAGAGAAGCGGCGCACAAAGCTTCGGATTCATCGAAATGGTGGTAGGTCAGAGACAGGGAGATAACGCCCGGGATCTGATGCAAATCCATGATCAGTTCCGATGCCATGCGGCTTGGCGTGTCTTCGACGACGACAACAAGGCGACCTCCGTCGCCAATTGCATGAACCTCGGCGCCGTCCATGGCATCTATTACAACACCAATTCTTTCGGTTGCATCCGGTGTGGTATGTACGAGGCAGCCGCATATGTTCATGTGATGGCCTCACTCATCTCTGGTTGTAAATGCTTGAACGTTACGGCATTTGCCGGGCACACATGGGCGCATGCGCCGCACCCGCTGCAACTGTCGAAATCGATTTGGGGTTCGGACCTGCCGCCCAACCCCAACTTGAAACGGATGGCGTATTGATCGCACGCGTCTTCGCAACTTCTGCAGGTGATCCCGATTTGCGAAAAACAGGTCTGCGAAATGGCAGGCTTCCAGTTCCAATCAAGGTCAAGAAGTGGATCCAAAGCCCCTGTAGGGCATGCGTTGGCGCACTCGCTGCAAAACGTGCAAAGTCCATGGGTGAAATCGATGACCGGTTGACGATCTTTCCCCATCACAATGATGTTTTCAGGACAAGCAGTTTCGCATTTGGTGCAGCCATCACAGAGGGTTGGAAAAGCATCAACCGCTCGAGGAGGACGCATGATCGTATGGTCGGGTGACCGAAGGGAGCCTTTGAGAAAGTTTCTGCGCGTCGGTTGGGCAGGGGTCATAACGCCCTCCAGCCCATGTAACAGCTTTGGGGCATGACAAAACGCACAGGTTTTACCTGCAGCTGAATGCTCAGATGCGCGTCACACTGGACCACCATGCGAGCCCTCCCAGGCATCTCTCCGGTCGCATTTGGTCAACCGCGGTGCTTATCTGCAACCGTCGGTTTGGACAAAGCTTATGCTATGTCCGCATGGTGGCGTATAGGTGCGAATACTTATGCGTTGGAAGGGAGGGAGAACATTCGGGCGACGGAAGTCGCTGCAGCTGCGCATAATCTGGTGATGCTAGAAACCAGCTGAACTTAAGACTTTCCGTAGACTTCTTTGGGGTCGTAGACTTTCTCTTTTTCTACGTTTTCCAAGCGAACGGTGCCGTCTTGTGTGTTGGAAACCTTACGGAAAAAGCAGGACCGATAACCGACGTGGCAGGTCGCGCCATTGCCTTCCACAGTGACTTTCACGACCAGGGCGTCCTGGTCGCAATCGGTGAGGATTTCTTGCACCTTCTGGATCTGGCCTGACGTTTCGCCCTTTTTCCAGAACCCTTTACGGGACCGGCTCCAATACCAGGCTTCCCCGGTTTCGATGGTACGTTTCAACGCTTCTTCATTCATGTAGCCGACCATCAGGACTTCAGATGTTTTGAAGTCCGTTACGACAGCTGCAATCAGGCCGTCCTGGTCGAATTTCGGCATCAGGCGATCGCCTTCTTCGACCGTCGCTTTGTCGGCGCGTTCGGAAATAATCAAATCAGACATGTAAACTCGATTTTGGCCATCCAAGTATCTGGATGGCCACTATAGATATGTTTATCCACGCACCAAGGTCATGAACTTGGCTTGTTCGGCAGGATCGTCTTCGAAGATGCCCGTGAACTGCGTGGTGATCGTGGAGACACCGGGTTTTTGAACACCGCGCATGGTCATGCATTGATGTTCAGCTTCCATCATAACAGCAAGGCCACGCGGAGCCAAAGCATCATCGATGGTTGAGGCGATTTGCGACGTCAGATTTTCTTGGGTTTGCAAGCGCTTGGCGAAAATGTCGACGACGCGCGCAAGCTTGGAAAGACCGACAACGCCTTCTGCCGGGTAATAAGCGATGTGTGCTTCACCGACGAACGGCAGCATATGGTGTTCGCAATGCGAATGAAACGGAATGCCGCGAACCAGCACGATGTCCTGATATCCGCCGACGTCTTCAAACGTGCGTTCAAGATGCTCGGCCGGATCTTCAAAATATCCGCCATACAGCTGTGTGATTGCTTTCACGACACGCTTGGGCGTGTCCAGCAATCCTTCGCGGTCCGGGTCATCACCGGTCCAGGCGAGGATAGTCCGCACAGCAGCCTCCGCCTCTTCACGGCTCGGGCGTTGAAGTTGATCCGGTGTTTTACGTTCGAATGTTTTTCCGACCGGCTTTAGGACAGCGTCCATAGGGATCCTCGCGATTTTACCCTTATCACTCGTCATACGGCATCCGCTCTGGCTCAGATCAAGACCTCTCGATCAAAAGGGCGCGGAGATGTAGCATACTCCGCACGAAAAGCGAACGCACAGTTTCTGAGCGGGTTAAGCCAGCGTCAAGCGCCGATCCGGCGCCTTTTCATCTGGCTGCGACCACTCTGCCCCTTGCGATATTGCTGTGGCGTCTGATCTATATATATGAAAGAAGCGTGCCGACAATGCGGCACCTGCTCACTAGCTGTCACGAAGAGGCGAGAATGCTCGACGACATCTATAATGCGAAGATCCTGGAGTTCGCCGGCAACATTCCCCGCGTTGGCCGGCTTGAGCATCCGGATGGGACGTCCAAGGCGCATTCCAAGCTGTGCGGGTCGACGGTGGTTGTCGATTTGTGCGTCAAGGATGGCGTGGTGACGGATTTCGCGCATGATGTGAAAGCCTGCGCGCTCGGTCAGGCATCGTCCTCCATTCTGGCGCAGCATGTGGTCGGCGCGACTGAAGAAGAGTTGCGGACCTTAAAGACAACCATGCATGCCATGTTGAAAGAAGGTGGGGAGCCGCCGGTTGGCCGGTTCGAGGATCTGAAGTTTTTGCTGCCTGTGCGTGAATACAAAGCTCGGCATGCATCAACGCTTCTAACGTTCGATGCGGTTGTGGGCGCGCTTGATCAAGCTGCGGCTGATACAAAGGCCGACGGCGCCGCCGCGTAATATGTGCGATCGCAGTGATCCGGCCTGATGTCAGGTTAGCCCCTTAGATGTGTTCATCCTGTGATCATAAGCCGGATCAACCCCGAAAGCTTTCAATAGCCGGATGGGCGGCAATCGGACTGATCTGGATTTACCGCCACACCCTGTCGCTCTTCATGGGACGGACCTGCCGGTATGCGCCAACCTGTTCCGACTATACGGATCAGGCCATCCGCAGGTTTGGCTTTTGGGCCGGCGGTTGGCTGGGATTGTCCCGGATCCTGCGCTGTAATCCTTGGGGCGCGTCAGGTTTTGATCCGCTTCCGGACACACTTCCCGACACTGCGCGCTGGTATTTGCCCTGGCGGTATGGCCGCTGGACGGGCGACCATATCCCTGAAGACCATCGAATGGATTGATTTCAAAACAGGAATGACGCAACGTTAATAAAAGGTTGAGCTTACCTTGCGTGAGTGCAACTCTTTCGGCCCGGCTTCTGGTGCAGGAGAGGGCAGATGAACGCGCAAGACTTCCATTTTGTGATGATCAAGCCGACGCACTACGACGACGACGGCTACCCAATTCAATGGCTTCGATCCGCCATTCCATCGAACACGTTGGCCAGCTTGAACGGGCTAGCAGAGGCGGCCCGCGAGCGCAGCGCGCTTGGTGACAATGTCCAGATTCATCTTCACACCTATGATGAAACAAACAAACGCGTCCGGCCGAACAAGATTGCGCGGGATATCCGGCGCAAGGGCGGCAAAGCGCTGATTGCCTTGGTTGGGGTGCAATCCAATCAGTTTCCAAGGGCAACGGATCTTGCACGGGAGTTCATGCGCGAGGGGCTGCCGACGGCGATTGGCGGGTTTCATGTTTCAGGCTGCATTTCGATGCTGGATGAGATGTCCGAGGAGATGGCGGCGCTGCAGGGAGAGGGCGTTTGCTATTTTGCAGGCGAGGCAGAGGAGCGGCGGCTTGATCAGGTTTTCCGGGACGCCTTTAATGATGACCTGAAGCCACTTTACAATTTCATGGCGGATCTGCCGTCGCTTGAAGGAGAGCCGACGCCGACCCTGCCAACCAAGCACATCCAGTTCACCGCCGGCTCGCATTCCAGCTTTGATATTGGGCGGGGATGCCCGTTCCAGTGCTCCTTTTGCACGATCATCAATGTGCAGGGGCGCAAGAGCCGGTTCAGGTCCGCCGATGATCTGGAGCAGATTATTCGCGACAACTATGCGCAGGGCATCGACCGGTTCTTCATCACAGACGACAATTTCGCCCGCAATCGTGAGTGGGAACCGCTGTTCGACCGGCTCATTCAATTGCGGGAAGAGGAGAAGTTCGACATCAAGTTCATCATCCAGGTGGATACGCTCTGCCACCGGATTGAGAACTTTATCGAAAAGGCAACCCGGGCCGGGGTCAACCGGGTGTTCATCGGTCTTGAAAACATCAATCCCGACAATCTGCTCGCCGCCAAGAAACGGCAAAACAAGATCACCGAATATCGGCAGATGTTGCAAAAGTGGCGTGACCACGGTGCCACCACCTATGCCGGATACATCATCGGGTTTCCGGGAGACACCAAGGAAGCGGTCTTGCGGGATGTCGAGATCATCAAGAAGGAGTTGCCGCTCGATCTTCTTGAGTTCTTTTTCCTAACGCCTCTGCCGGGCTCGGAAGATCACAAGGTCCTGCTTGAAAAAGGTATCTGGATGGATCCGGATCTCAACAAGTACGACCTCAACCACCGGGTCTCCCATCATTCGAAGATGAGCGATGATGAATGGGAGGAGGCCTATCGGGAGGCCTGGTCGAGTTATTATTCCGACAGCCACATTGAGACGGTGCTCCGCCGGGCTGCAGCCCACAAAAAGGGACGGCCGGGCAACAAGCTGTTCTTGATGATGTGGTTCAAACTGATGATCGAGTGTGAGGGCGTTCATCCGCTGGAGGGCGGTTATTTCCGGCTCAAATTCCGCAAAGACCGGCGTAGCGGGTTCCCGATCGAAAATCCTTTTGTCTTCTACCCGCGCTATGTCTGGGAGGTGATCTCCAAACACTGGGCTTATCTGTCTGCGGTTTGGCGTGTTCACCGGATCTATCGGAGGGTAAAAGCGGCGCCCGGCCGGCGCGAATATTCCGATGTGGCGATCGCACCGATGAGCGCGGACATGGAAGAAGATTTGGCGATGATCAGAGAAACGCGGGGCGGAAAAGACGCTGTTGCTAAATCCGCCCGGGACGCGTCAATCGTCAAGGCCGCGAAAAAACGTGCGCTGGCCTCTTAAGCAAACGGCCTAGGCCTGGTGCCAGCTTTTCTCTTTCCGAAAGAACGGCAAACGCCATCCGAGTGTCATGCCCGCAGCCGCCAGCATGATCACCGCAACGCCGAGGATTTGCACGGTTCCAAGTTTTTGTCCCAGAACCAAATAGTCGGTGACGTAGGCGACTGATGGATAGAGGAACGTCAGCGCGCCCTGAAGGTCTGTTGGTAGTTTCTGCACCGCTGAATACAAGATCGTGTACATCATTGCAGTGTGCACAAAACCGAGGGTGAGCAGGGAGCCCCAAGCAGAGCTTTGCGATGGGAGGTCCGCCACACTCGCGAAAGGGGCAAGAAGGATGGCGCCTGCTGAGACCTGTATCAGCGCGATCATATGGGAGGGGATGCCGCTCAGCTTTTTGGTGACAACAACAGCGACGGCCCAAAGAAACGCGGCGCCAATCGACAGGGCGACCCCGACGGCAAAGTTGCCATCCGCATAAGCCAATTCGGGTTTTGATTGGGCGATCACCACGACACCGCAAAAGGCGAGTGCCAACCAACACAGCTTTCTGAGTGTCAGGTGTTCTCCGAAAAAGAGCACGCCAAAACATACCAGCATGAAAGGCTGCGTGTTGTAGATGGCCGTTGTAAGCGAAATGGACGCATGTCCGATCGCGTGAAACAGCATAACCCAATTGGTGGTCAGCGCGATGCCGCCCAAGACCGCCAGCAGAAACTGCTTCAGTGAGATCTTGTATGCAAAAGCGCCTTTGAGTGAACATATGAGCGCCAGCCCGGCAGCGCCGAACAGGCAACGCCAGAAGGCGACCGTGACCGGGTTTTCTCCGCTAAAAACAACGAAAATGCCCAAAGTGCCAATCAAGGTCATCGCGAAGGTCATTTCCAAAATGCCGGTGGTTCTTTCTGACATTTGAGCAACTCCTATCAATACGCTTTCAAGGATCTGCTGTTTGGATGAGCTGCTCCATATGATATTGAAGGCAGAAGATGAAATTGTCCTCGTAATATTAGGCAAAAGACCCATTAGGGTTTAAAGTGAAAGATATGGACGCCCAAGATCGTGAAATATTGAAAATTCTGATTGAGGACGGCCGGTGTTCGATCAAGGACATTGCCGTCAAGGTCGGTTTGTCGTCGCCAAGTGTTTCGGACCGGCTCAGGCGCTTACAAGATTCCGGTGTCATTCGCAGCTTTACGGCCGATGTTGATCCCCGGGCTCTCGGATACGCGCTTCAGGCGATTACACGCGTCCGGCCGTTGCCGGGAAAACTCCATATTGTCCGCGAGTTGCTGCAGGAGATACCGGAAGTCATTGAGTGCGATAAAGTCACAGGTGACGATTGTTTTGTGGTGCGGTTGGTGATCCGGGAAATCGAAGAACTGGACAGTATCCTTGAACGGATCACGGACAAGGCTGAAACGAGCACCTCGATCGTCAAATCTCAACCAGTGCCCCGGCGGGTGCCCTTAGAGTTTTAGCGGCCAACCTTGTGTTGGTCTGCGTGACGTTTTCCAAACCGGAGCCGTTAACGCTTTAGAACGCTAGCCGTCTTAAGATGTTTTTGAATTCGCCCGCGATCAGGGAACTCTCTGGCAAGTCCAGGCTGGCTTGCCGCTCAAAGGCACAGTGTTTTGCTGAATAGGTTCAAATCGTTTTTCACAGTCTCGGGAATGTTGAGCCTAACGTTCCTGTTGGCGCCGGGCTCTCTTGCTGCAGATGGCTGTAACAAGATGACCGTTGCAGCCGCCGAGATTCCGCATTTTGTTGAGAGTGAGAGCGAAGGGGAGTTCGTCGTTTTATTGCAGTCCGCGGCAAGGCGCGCGGACTTGGCCTTGGACATCAGGCTTTATCCGAAAAAACGCGCGCTTGGATTGTTTCAGATGGGGGTGGTCGACGCGCTGATGCCCCATTCCAGTGCTGGCGCGGATGTCGCGTCCTACAAATCACTGCCAATTCTAACGAAGCGCGACTTTGCGTTTGTTCGAAAGGGTGGCTCGGTGCCGTCGAGTGTTTCTGATCTGGAAGGCCTCCGGATCGGCTTGACTGCCCAATACGCCTATCCGAAATCGCTGACGGCCAACGATGAAATCGACTTCAGCCGCGAGCCAAACTCAGATCTGGACAATATCAGAATGTTGTCCGCGGGCCGTCTGGACGGGTCGATCATCGAAGAGCAATCCGGCCTGAGGGCAATTGCAGAAGCAGGTGTCGACAACATCGTTTACGATGAAACCAGCCCGATCAATGAACTCAGCGTCTGGATCCTGTTCGCCAAAACGGAGTGCGGCGCGCTGCATGCCGAAAAGATCAACGCAGCTTTCCGGGCGATGATCAACGACGGAGAGTGGGCTGCAATTAAGAAGGCTGATCCGCCGAACGGATAGGTGACTGTCAGCCCGTTTCTGCGGATCGACCCAGACGATCATCTCGCCGGTTTCGGAAAAGGTTGCCGTTTTAGGCTTAATCCCGTATCAGCACACATCTCAATACCGAAGATATCGCTTACCTGCTGTGTGTGCAGGAGTGAGCAGGAGACTGACATGATTCAATTGACCTTCCCCGACAATTCCGTGCGCGCTTATGAAGCTGGGACTTCCGGTCTCGACGTGGCGACCGGCATTTCCAAATCGCTGGCCAAAAAGGCTGTCGCGATGACCCTTGACGGGGAACTAAAAGACCTTTCCGATCCGATTGATACCGACGCCAATATCGAGATCGTGACCCGGGATGACCCGCGCGCGCTCGAGTTGATCCGGCATGATGCTGCCCACGTGATGGCAGAAGCCGTGCAGGAGCTGTGGCCGGGTACACAAGTGACCATCGGCCCGGTGATCGAAAACGGATTCTATTACGATTTCAAACGTGTTCACCCCGATACGAAGGACAACTGGCCATTCACGCAGGATGATTTGCCGGTCATCGAGAAGAAGATGCGCGAGATCATCGCGCGCGGCGCACAGTTCACCAAGGAAGTCTGGACCCGGGACGAAGCAAAGACGTATTTCGCGGCAAAAGGCGAGGACTACAAGGTTGAGCTGATTGACGCGATCCCGGAAGATCAGGATGTAAAGATCTATAAACAGGGTCAGTGGCTGGACCTGTGCCGGGGCCCGCATATGGTCTCGACCAAACAGATTGGCGACGCCTTTAAATTGATGAAAGTTGCTGGAGCCTATTGGCGCGGCGACAGCAACAATGAAATGCTGACCCGCATCTATGCGACCGCCTGGCACAATGAGAAGGAGCTGAAAGGCTACCTTCACATGCTGGAGGAAGCGGAAAAGCGCGACCACCGCAAGCTTGGCCGGGAGATGAACCTGTTTCATTTCCAGGAAGAAGGGCCGGGCGTCGTTTTCTGGCATCCGAAGGGCTGGGATATGTTCCAGTCGCTTATCGCCTACAAGCGTCGCCGGCTGAAGGAGGACTACAAGGAAGTCAACGCACCGCAAGTGCTGCATACGTCCTTGTGGGAAACCTCCGGTCACTGGGCTTGGTACAAGGACAACATGTTCTCTGTCCAATGTGCGGACCCTGAGAGTGAAGATGACCGCATTTTTGCGTTGAAGCCGATGAACTGCCCCGGTCACGTCGAGATCTTCAAGCATGGCTTGAAATCCTATCGTGACCTGCCGCTTCGGATGGCAGAATTTGGTGTTGTTCACCGCTACGAACCGTCCGGCGCAATGCATGGTCTGATGCGGGTACGCGGCTTTACTCAGGATGATGCACACGTCTTCTGTACTGAAGAGCAGATGGCGGAAGAGTGCCTGAAGATCAACGATCTGATCTTGTCGGTCTACGAAGACTTCGGCTTCAAAGAGATTGTTGTGAAGCTTTCGACACGTCCTGAAAAACGTGTGGGCTCGGATGAGGTTTGGGATCACGCTGAAGCGGTGATGACCAACGTCTTGAAAACGATCGAGGAGCAATCCGAGGGCCGGATCAAGACCGACATCTTGCCGGGTGAGGGTGCCTTTTATGGTCCGAAGTTTGAGTACACTTTGAAGGATGCCATTGGCCGGGATTGGCAATGCGGGACGACCCAGGTCGATTTTAACCTGCCGGAACGCTTTGGTGCTTTCTATGTCGATAACAACGGTGAGAAAAAGGTGCCGGTGATGATCCACCGGGCCATCTGTGGCTCCATGGAGCGGTTCCTTGGGATCTTGATCGAGAACTACGCCGGGCATTTCCCGCTATGGTTCGCACCCTTGCAGATCGTTGTTGCGACCATTACGTCTGAAGCAGATTCATATGGTCAGGAAGCGGCCGATCTTCTGAAGTCCAAGGGGCTGAAGGTTGAAACCGACTTCCGCAACGAGAAGATCAACTACAAGGTCCGTGAGCACTCGCTTGCCAAGGTGCCAGTCATCCTGGTCTGCGGCATGCGGGAAGCGGAAGAGCGTACGGTCAACATCCGCCGTCTTGGTTCCAAGAACCAGACGCCGATGGGATTGGACGAAGCGGTCGCTGCATTTGTCGAAGAAGCGACGCCGCCGGATCTGAAATGATCGAACTTCCTTTTTGTTAACGGAAAAAATGCCAGCTTGCACACTGCCCTTACTTAAGGGCAGTGTGATGTCATAAGGCTGCAACAGAGAGTCTGTTAGAGCGTTTCAATTCCGCTTGTCCGGACGCGGGTAGCGGGTACAAACAATGTAACAAACGAAGTCGGCTTATCGTGGATTACGCAGAATTCAGCTACGCCAACCCAGATCACCATCCGCTTAAGCGCATGGTGATCCGGTCGATTGAACGCCTGTCAGGTCGCCGGAAGCTTCTTGATCTTTACGAGATCTGGAAACAGTCCATCGTAACCACAGATTATATGTGGAGCGAACTCCTGCGTCTTATCAACATTCGCGTATCGGTGGACAGTGGTGAATGGCCGCCCAAAGATGTGCCGGATGGGCCTTTGGTTCTGATTGCCAATCACCCGTATGGCATCGGCGATGGTCTGGCAATTCTGTCCCTTGCCGAACAACTCGGCCGCCCGTTCAAGATCATGATCAACAACGAGCTGCTTAAGCTTCCGGAGATCCGGCCATTCTCCTTGCCGGTCGATTTTGAGGAAACCAAAGAAGCGCTCAAGACAAATATGGCGACCCGCAAGGAGGCGCTGAAACTCTTGGAAGAAGGCACGACGATTATCGTGTTTCCAGGTGGCGGCGTTGCAACGGCACAAAAGCCGTTCGGCCGTGCTGAAGAACTGCCATGGAAAACCTTTACGGCGAAGATGATCCGCTCATCCAAAGCGACCGTCTTGCCGATCCACTTTGAAGGCCAGAATTCCTGGTTGTTTCATTTGGTCAGCCGGTTCTCGCTGACCCTTCGTCTTTCGCTTTATGTCCGCGAGTTCCGCCGGACACTCGGACAGGCAATCCGGGCAAGGGCAGGGGCGCCGATCCCCTATGAAACCATTTCCGGTTTCAAGGACCAAAAGGAAGTCATGGACTTCCTGCAGTCTAAAGTGATGGAAATGGCACCGGCCGAACAAAAAGAACGGCTGCTCAGCCGCCATTGACCGGCGGTCGCTTTGCTTTTCTGGAAAATCCTGAAATCTCCAAGGGCGATCAATTCGCCCTTGACGACCCGCTGACCAATTCGCTGATCGAAGAGACCACTTCCACTTCCCGGTCTGCACCTGGCTCAACCGTGAACGTATGAAGGTAGGTCCTTCCGTTGTTGCGGGCCACTGCCTCATATTCACCCGCGGCAAGAACAAAGTCCGGAAACGCGCCGGTGGCTTCGACGACCACGTCACCGCCTGGAGACAAAACCGACCAGGTGGTGTTGGCGATCGCTTCACCGCCGCGCTCATTGACAAGCTTCAGCGTGATGTCGGCCGCTTTGTGGAAAATTGTCGCTTCAGTTAGCTTGCCCGGAAGGACCTGGATGTCGGCGCGGATTTCGGCGTTCGCATCCCCGTATCGGCTAACAATGTGGTAAGTGTCTGCGTTCAACCGGATTATCGAACCAGGCTTCACGCTGCTGGCGATCAGATCTCGTTCGCCGCGCTGATCGAATTCCCGACTGTAAATGTCGAACGTCACCGGCCCGCTTTCTAAAGGAGCACCGTCCGGCAGCGTGGCGTCGAATTTGATGCCGCCGGCATTTAACGTCACCATTTTCGATAGGACTTCCTTGCCGATCACGATCCGGTTGGTAGCCTGCGCATAGCCGTAGGAGGTGTGGATCATGTATGCACCCGGATCCAAACGGAATTCGGCATCCCCGCCTTTCGACGTGGCAATCAACTGAAGCCGGCCATCGGCGTTGGTCGTTTCGGAGTAGATGCGCCAAATGAGATTGTCGTTCAGCGGTTGGCTGTCACGTGTCAGCTTCGCCATGAGATAAAGTGCGCCGCCATCCAGCCCGTCGGCCGTTCCTTGAATGCCGCCGGATGCGGGCGCGTAAGGAACCAGCGTGTTGTCCGAGAACAAGGGTTCCGGTTCGCGGTCGAGAAGATTCTGAATGGGTTCCTGAGACGCCGCGGACGGTGCGTTTGGATCCGGCTTCATGGCAGGCGGCATCGGCGCACTGGTTTGGGCCTGTGCTGTGCCAGGTAGCGCTGAAATCAGCGCCGCGCAGAGCGCAGTCATGACGAACCGCTGCACCTTGGTGCGCGTGTCTTTGATCCGGTTCAACAAAGTCGTTGGATTCTGCATGCCCACTTATTATCGTTTTGGCCAAGCGATGTCATCTGGTCAGCGGTACCTTCCAGCCTGTTTCTTGTAATGGACCTTAAAATTTGGCGAATTCAAGACCTGAAGAGTGCAGTTGACAAATCCCAACAATCAATTAGGTAGATAGTTGCAAATGAAACTATCTGCGGAAAGGCAGACCGAATGTCCGAGTTTGGCAGGGGATCACCTCAAACCTTGGAGTTTTTGCGGACCCGCCGGTCACACCCATCTGTCACCATGTCGGCGCCTGGCCCGGATGATGCCCAGCTCACAGATCTGTTGACCATTGCCGCGCGCGTTCCGGACCACGGAAAGCTCGCGCCTTGGCGCTTCATCACTTACCGGGCATCGCAGGGCGAAAAGATCGGGGCCTTCCTTTCAGAGCTTTATGCCAGAAAGAACGGACCGCTTGATGAAGCCCAGACCGACAAGGAACGGACGCGGTTCACGCGCGCGCCTGTGGTTGTCGGTGTTGTAAGCAAGGCCGCAGAGCACCCGAAAATACCTGTCTGGGAACAGCAGCTTTCTGCCGGCGCCGTTTGCATGACCCTTGTTTCTGCAGCCGCTGCTGCTGGCTTTGCCTCTCAGTGGTTGACGGAGTGGTATGCGTTCGATGAAGAAGCGGGGCGTTATCTCGGTCTTCAAGATGGTGAGCGGTTTGCAGGTTTTATTCATATCGGAACAGCCACGCAGCCGCCCGTTGAACGTCCGCGGCCGGATCTTTCCGAAATAACTTCCAACTGGACGGAAACGGACTGAATATGTTCTACGAAACAGAAAAAAACGATCACGGACTGCCGCATAATCCATTTAAGGCGATCATCGCACCGCGGCCGATCGGTTGGATTTCCAGCGTCGACAAGGATGGGAAAACCAATCTGGCTCCCTACAGTTTCTTCAACTGTGTCTGCGATACGCCGCCGATCGTGATGTTCTCGTCCTCCAACTATAAAGACAGCGCTGCCAACATTGATGCGACCGGTGAGTTCGTCTGCAACATGGCAAGCTACGATCTGAAAGACGAGATGAACCTGTCCTCCGCTGCCGTGCCGCACGAGAAATCTGAATTTGAGTTGACGGGTTTGGAGATGGCTCAATCCAATCTCGTTAGCGTGCCGCGGGTTGCCAAAGCGGCAACTGCCCTGGAGTGCAAGCATCTTCAGACCATCCGTATGAAAGGTCTCGACGGAACCGACACGAACAGCTGGGTCATCTTCGGTCAGGTGGTCGGGGTGCATATTTCCGATGATGTAATCGTCAACGGCATGGTGGACGTGACCCGGTACAAGCCGCTCTCCCGCCTCGGCTACATGGATTACGCTGTGGTGACGGAAGTATTTCAAATGGGTCGTCCCAAAGTTTGAGTATCTGACCAAGAATCGACAAGGCGCTGCAGTGGTCAGTGTCTTGTCTCATTATGAAACAATGAATTTTCCGTCCAGTAACTGATTTGTCCCAAACAATTCCGGACTGACCCGGCAATTTTTTCCCAAGAAAAATCGCAGGAAACAGCCAAAGTCCACAAATGCCTGAGATTGCATTGGCATAGTTACGTAGGAGCCGTTAGGTTTTCGTTTCTCTAATAAATGAATCGGTCCCGCCTGTGGCTTGTTAAGGTTTTGTTAACCTTTTTGGCGCGAAAGTTAACGAAGTAATAATTAGTTTCGTCGAGGAGGCCAGTCATGCGGGTTGCTGACACTACCTCGGTCGCGTCTAGGATCGAGCTTGCGTTTCAGTCTGCGAGTACATCCACAGGAACGTCGTTTGACTATCTTGTGAAAACAGCCGCACGGGAATCTTCGTTTAATCCGTCGGCCAAGGCAAAAACATCGAGTGCTACAGGCTTATTCCAGTTCATAGAGTCCACCTGGCTCGAAACAATGAAACAGGCCGGGCCAAAGCACGGGTTGGACAAGTACGCGGACCATATTCACCGGTCAAAAAGCGGTAAGTACTATGTCAGCGATCCCCAGATGCGCCGGGAGATCCTTGATCTTCGCAAGGATCCTGAAATCTCGTCTGTCATGGCGGGGGCTTTGACCCAGAAGAACGCGCAGTATCTTGAGCGCCGGATTGGCCGTGAGCCGACGGACGGCGAGCTCTATATGGCGCATTTTCTTGGTGCGAACGGTGCAAGTCGCTTGATCGAAAAAACCGCGGCAAATCCCGACATGCGCGCCGATCAGGTTTTTTCCGCACAAGCGCGGGCCAACAAGCCGATCTTCTACCATCGAAATGGCCAGGCCCGGTCCATGGAAGAAGTCTATCAGGTGATTGTGTCCAAGCATGATGCAGTCAACATGATTGCTGAAGCCGGCGGACGTAAAAACCTCAGGACCTCTGGCGAGCTTTTGAATGTGGCAGCTCTGCCGAATGCGAAGCCGGCATCTGGAGCGCCAGTAACGGCACCGGTTCCGTTTGATGATCTGGCGGGAGATCCGGCTGCAGCTTTTGCGATGCGGTCCAAGCCACAGCCGCCCAGCATGATGGCAGAGGCAAAGCCGAAGGACTTTGATCATTTGGCAGGGGATCCGGCCGCGCAATTCGCGATGCGGTCCAAGCCGGATGCGCCAGTGCAAATGGCGGCGGCGACAGTGCCCGTCCAGCCCGCACTGCCGTTAGACCTTCCTGAAACGATTGCGAAGGCGCCTGTTCCGGAGGGACGTCCGCAGACTGTCGCGGTAGCCGATCCAGGGACGAGTGATCCGGCACAAACTCAAGCACAGGCACAGGTACAGGCACAGCAAGTGGCAAGCGCTCCGCGGCCTGATCCTGACGACCCGCGTGACGCGAGTATCAATCAGGCCCCGGATCAAACCGTGAGCCGTGTGTTGTCCGCGTTCCAGGCAGCCCAGACCGCGAACCCGTTTGAAGCTCTGTTCCGCAATGATCCGGGTTCCGATCAGGCAGGCGTCAATCCAAGGTTTGCATCCGCCTTCGCGGCCGTTGAAGAGGCTGCGCTCTACAGCGCTGTGTCCGGAGCATCTACTCAGGTGGCTGCCCAGGAATTGGCCCTTGTCAATCAAGGTGGTCCGTTAGACCTCACACGGTTTCTTCGTTTGAAGGCTCAGGAAGAACAGAAAGACTTACTGCCTCCGGCTTAGGTTTCGGAGGTTGAAGACAGGCGGGGGCATGTCAAAATTATGGTGAACGGATCGTTAAGTCTTTGATGTCAGGATAGTGCAAAGACTATTCAGGACTGACGTTAAGAGCATGACCGTTCACGACATTCTGCACCTCACCGACACTGATCAGGCTGGCCTCGATATTGAGGCGGCGCGAACCTATGCAGAGCGTTATTTGGCTGCCGAAGAAGGCAGCCTGGAACGGAAAACCATGGCGGCAGCACTTACAGTTCTTCTGGATGATCCGAGCCGGCCGGTTCGCAAAACCGTCGCGAAGGTATTGGCTGCGAGCGCGCATGCTCCCGGACACGTGATCCGTTTTCTCGCGCAAGACGTTGACGAGATCGCGGTCCTTGTTCTGAAATCTTCCCCGCTCTTGAACGAAACCGAGCTGGTGGATCTTCTGGCTGAGGGCAGCCGAGCAGTTCAGTGCGCCATTGCAGAGCGCGAATCTGTCCCTGCGGGTGTCAGCGCGGCTATGTGCGAAGTTGCTGACGAAGCGGCCTGTATGGCCTTGCTCAAGAATCCAGGGGCAACAGTTTTGAAGTCGTCTCTGGTACGGCTTGCCGAACGCTTTGAGCAACACCCCGATCTTTGCGATGAATTGCTGAAACTCGGCGATCTGCCAATTCCTGTGCGCTATGAGCTGTTGATGGGGCTTGCGCAGAACCTTGAAAACCATCCCGTTGTTTTGGAGCGTGTTCCAGAGCATCAGCGCGATGTGTTCCTGTCGGATGCAATCGACAAAGTCGTCCTCCGACTCGCGCTTGAGGCAAACGATGACGATCTTCCCGAATTCGTGGAACACTTGCGGGCAAGCGGGCGCCTGAACACGCGTCTCTTGCTGCGGGCTGTTTGTTGCGGCCGTCTACGTTTCTTTGCGGCAGCTCTGGCAAACCTTGGCAACATGCCGCTGCCACGTCTGTGCAAGGTTTTGCTGACTGTCCGCCGCGCGGCACTTCAAGCCGTTTTGAGAAAGGCTGGATTGCCAATCCGGTCACACCAAGCGTTCCTGCTAGCGATCGACATTGCCCGCAAGGCTGAGGCTGACTTCAGCTATGACCTTGCCCTTGAAGAAGCGCGGGCTTTGACTGAAGCGTTGCTGTCTGAAATGCAAGACGGTGCTTTTGGTGCGGATGAGGATATCAATGCATTCCTTCGCCGGTTTGCGATTGATGTCGCCCGCCTTGAGGCACGCTCGGTTCTGAAAAAGAGCGCCGGAGATCTTCGCTCGGTCAATGCTGCGTGATTACCAACGCCGGGCAGAATTGGTGCGCGGAACGCGAATCTGATCCAAAATATAATGGGTAGTGATTCAGGCTTGCGGCTGATCGAGTCCGCTTAGCTCTCGTCTGTTTCTTTGGCCGGGAACTGGGCAAGATAGGTGTCGGTCGCCGTGCGCAGCGTTTCCAAAAGCTCGACACCGGTCTTGTTGGCGGTATCCTTCGCGCCTTCAATCACCATCGCCCGGATTGCTTCAACAAATCCTTCCGCGAGCCCTACTGGCAGATCGTTGGGCGTTGGAATGTTTTCCAGCAAGTGACAAAAGCTGGAAGCAACATCGCCAACGAGCGGAAAGCCCAGTGTAAGCGCCTGGCCTTTGATGTTGTGTGCCGATTGATAAAGGACATCTATCGTTTCGGAGGAAATGCCGTCCGCTTTGACGGAGTCCCAAGCACCCACGAGCGTTTTGGCTTCGTTTTCCATCCAGTTGCCAAAATGCGGAGCGATCCTTTGCAGAGCAGCTTCTGCAGCTTTTACCGGATCAAACTTGCGTGCCTCGCGAGGTGTCAGTTCACGGACCTTCTTCCGCAGATCTGTCGGCGGCTGCAGAATTTCGTAATCTTGATCCGGAGCGGTTTCAGCCATTGCGGCAGGGTCCTCATCGTTGCAGTGAGCGGTCACTCACGATCGCCAGTATGCGTAAACAACTTTAACAGGGTCTTTCCCGCCGCCAAGTCTTTCGCAGGTGGTCGATCAGGACCGCTAGTATCTGAACATTTCCGTTAGGATCCGCTCATCCCAGCCATGATCGTCATCAAACATGATCCGGCCTTCCTGTTCCGTGGACTCCCGAACCGACACTTTTGTGACCCTGCGGATCTCGCGGTGATCCGCAGAGGCGCTGACCGGCCGTTTTTCAGGGTCCAGGATTTCGATATCGACCGCCGCCCAATCGGGAAGCAATGCACCACGCCAACGGCGCGGGCGGAAGGCGCTGATCGGGGTCAAGGCAAGCAACTGAGCTGTGATTGGTAGGATCGGACCGTGCGCGGAGAGGTTATACGCCGTGCTGCCGGCGGGCGTTGCTACAATTATCCCATCGCAAATCAGTTCTTCCAACCGGACGCGGCCATCGACCGAAATCTTCAGGCGCGCAGCCTGGGATGTTTGGCGGAGCAGGGAAACTTCGTTGATGGCGAGCGCTGAATGCTCAACGCCGTTGTCATCGGTGGCGGTCATCTCCAGTGGGTAGATCGCTGTGGTGTCCGCTTTGGCAAGACGTTCCCGCAGGCCATCTTCCCGGTACTCGTTCATGAGGAAGCCGACCGAACCACGGTTCATGCCGTAAATCGGCTTGTTTGATCCCATCTGTGCATAGAGGGTTTCCAGCATCAGGCCATCACCGCCAAGTGCCACTATGATATCGGCATCAGCGATCGGAACTTCGCCATATTGCGCCGACAATGTTTCCCGCGCGTGTTTCGCCTCATCCGTGTCACTGGAAACAAAGGCGAGTTTCTTGTCAGTGATCTGGCTGGCATCGTCCGGCTGCGGGGAAGAAACAATACGGTTCATTGATCTACAAGGGCCTGGACGAGAGTGGTCTTACGGATTTTGTGCCGCCACGGCGCTGTGGCGCCAGCTATCTAACGACTAGGCCATGCCCTTGAAGAATTAGCAAGTGCCGGTGGTGGGAAACAGGTTCGCAGTCGAAGGTGAGGCCAAGCTATCAGTCAATTGTGGGACGTAGAGCCGTTTGGGCTGCATCGCCGCTTGCCGGACAAACCGGTGAGGCCAGAAGTTCCTGCCACTCGAAAAAGGGCACGATTGCGGATCGGATATCGTCGATTTTTGCAGACATTACACCAGCCACTCTGAGCCCATCCGGGGTTGCGACCAGCAAAGGTCCGCCCGATGCGCCGCTTTCCGACGAGCAGTTTGTAACCCAGCTGTCTTCTATGGTGCCGATCACCTGGCAGGCTGAAACGACGGTTGGCAGAAAACGGCGGCTGCGGCGATAGCCGGCTGAATCGAACCTTGTATCCTGAGTTAACACGCCTGCATCCTCAGGTGACAGAGCCGGGACGGCAGGCAGCTTGGCGCTTTCCTTCAAAATCAAGATCCCGACATCGGTATGCACATCAGCCAGTTTCGGTTGCTTCTTCGGAGCATAGCCCTTGGCAGACAAGGCGCAGGCCACCTCCAGGCGCGCAGAAAACTCGTCTCGGCGGACTCCAGCGATGAAGAACATGTCGTCTTCCGGAAACTTCTTCAGCGTCGCCTTATTGTAAAGACAGTGGGCTGCGGTCAACACGATATTCGGCGCAATCAGTGTGCCGGTACACATGGATGTGGTGCGGTAGCCAGCCACATTGACCCGGCCAATGGAAGGCCATGGCGCGTCCGTGCTGTCGATGACCTTAAGAGCTGGTTCTGTTGCTACAGCAGTGTCTGAAAGGGCGAGGCAAGATAGTGCGAACACAGCCGCATAAGCGGCCGCGAGCGTGCGCCACATTGTTCCGCTGCTTGATGTAATCCCACTGGGGACAGCCACGTTTTGAAGCCTCCGACGAACCTGAGCTGACTGTTTTCCTACGTGCAGTGTCGCTGAACGGGTTTAACGCGGCCTAAAGTCAATCGCTGAAAGCTTTGCTAGTTGGAATAATACTCCCACACCATTGTCCGGGCGAGTGTCTCGTCATTGTGGCGCATGCGACTGGAGAGGAGGGCATTCATGTTTTGGATAAGAGCCGCCGGTTCGCTGTCAGCCCTGTTCTTGATCCCACCCGTTTCATCGTTTGTTGAGAGCAACAGATTGGGCAACCCGCTGAAGTGAACATATTGCCAATCGGTTCCAAGGCGTGTCAGAGCCGAGGCTCCGCCTGCCTGACAGCTCTTGCGGACGTCTTCCGGGAAAAACTGCAACAACCGGCGGAAGTCGAACTCATAAAGCGCAGCATCCCGCCAACCGGTCGGTGTTTGGCCTCTAAGATACGGGGCAAGGCTGTTTCCGTCAGGTTTGTGTTTGGGCTCGAGTCCCAGAACGTCCAAAAGGGTGGGAAAGATGTCTGCGGCCGAAGTAAAGGCAGAAACCCTGTTGTCCTTGGCCATGCCGGGCCCCCGGATGATCAGGGGGATGTGATAACTCTGTTTGTAAAACCCGCCCTTGCCGAGCATCCAGTGATCGCCCATCATCTCCGCATGATCGGAGGTGAAGATGATTAGTGTGTCGTCCGCGATCTGATCGAGGGCGGAGAAAATGCGGCCAAGCTGGGCATCAACCTCTGTGATCATGCCGTAGTAGAGCGCTCGAAGGCGCTTCAAATCGTGTCGGGTCAGGTCGCGCACGTGGCCGTTGGCGCCTGGAATGTGGCTGGAAAGATGCTGGTACTCTTGCAAGGCGGAGACAAGGGGATGGAACGCTGCTTCTTGCCATGCGCTTTCGGCGCCCTTGAACTCAGGCCCGTCATCCGGATCGTACATCATATTATAGGGCTCGGGCACGGTGATCGGCGGATGCGGACGCAGGAATGAAATATGCGCCATCCAGGGCTTTCCTGCGACCTGTTCGCCAAGCCAATTGAAAAAACTGTCCGTTAGGAAGGCCGTCTGCGTTTCGTCCTTGGAATAGCGCGGGGCCTTGCGAGAGATAAGTTCGCCATCCTCCGGCTCAACGTGGTGCAGGGTGTCGAAGGATGCCGGATCATGGCCGCGGGTGGCCAGCCAGGAGCGCCAGGGTTTGTCATCTTCGGGCAGCGGTTGACGAACGTAAAATCCAGGCAGAACCCCCTCATAAGTGGAGAGGGCCGGATCGTTCGGATCATGTACCCGTGGATCCGGCGAGGTGTCCGTATAGCCAAACAAGGTCGGGACATAGCCGGCTCTTCGTCCTGCGCGGGCAATGTTGTCGAACCGGTCGTCCAGCGGAGCCCCGTTCCAGATCACCCGGTGGTTCATCTGATAGAGGCCGGTGTAGAGAGAGGCCCTGGCTGGCGAGCAGGGTGCAGTCGTCGCATAATGCTGCTCAAAAACGGTGGCCGTTTCTGCAAAGGCATCAAGGTTCGGGGTTTTGACCACCGGATGACCGACAGCGCCGATGCAATCACCCCGCCACTGATCGGCCGTTATCAGAAGGATGTTCGGACGCGATGTCATGCAGCTTCCATCTGATCCATCAGTTTGGGAAGATCGGCAACAGTATCGATCACGTAGTCGGCACCCGCTTCCTTGAGTTTGGCGGTTGCTTCCTGCCGGATCGCTTCGACCTCAGCCTCAGGCAGGGCCGCCAGTTCTTCCGGGGTTTTCCCTGCGAAGTTGCCGGAAAGAGCAAGACCGACGGTGATGCAACCGGCTGCCACGCCCTCTGCGATGCCGGGCTCCGTATCATCTACCTTGATGACGGCGCTGGGTGGGTAGGCGACAAGATCAACAAAGCACTGATACATGCCGAGAGGACCCGGACGACCCTCAGGTAGGTCATCAGAACACACCAGATTGTCCGGCTCATAGCCCTGTTCGGCGGCTCTTGGAAGAACGCGCTCCATAATGGACCGGGTGTATCCAGTGGTGGAGCCGATTTTCACGTTGTTGGATCGCAGGTAAGCGATCGTATCGAGAGCGCCTGGAACGAGGTCGGCGTAATCCGCGACTACTTCCTCATTCATCGGTACAAAGATCTCATAGACTTTGTCGACATCGGCATCAGTTGGGGCGCTGCCGTATTTGGCCTGCCATTGAGCAGCAATGTCCGGATCGTCCATCATGGACCGGATGTGATCCCACTTCGGCATGCCCATTGGGCCACGGGCCTGATCAATGCTCGCGGTGATGCCGAATTTTTCAAATGCTGTCACAAACACACCCATTGGTGCGAAGGATCCGAAATCGATCATGGTTCCGGCCCAGTCGAAAACGACAGCTTTGAATTTGCTCATTGGTTCTCTTTCTTGTGTTTGCTCAAGCGGCGAGTTTTGCGCGCTCTGCGAGCGCTTCTGCAGGTGGGGCGGCGCTTTCAATGCCCATTTCTTTCAAAACGTCAGAAGCGGCGGCGGTTACGCCGCGCAGGACATGTTCGTCCATCTGACCAATGCAGCCGACCCGGAAGCTGTCAACGACAGTCAGTTTGCCGGGATAAAGGATGAACCCGCGCGCTTTCATGAGCTCGTAGAACCGCGGGAAGCTGAAGGCGGGGTCTGCCGGGCAAAAGAAGGTGACGATGATCGGCGACAACCATTCAGCATCCAGCAGGGTTTCAAATCCGAGCGCCCGCATCCCTGAAACCATAACGTCCCTGTTTGTCCTGTAGCGCTCGCCGCGCGCTGCAACGCCGCCTTCGGCTTTGTGCGCCCGCAAGGCCTCCAGGAACGCTGCGACAACATGAGTTGGCGGTGTGAATCGCCACTGACCGGTTTTCTCCAGATGTGCCCATTGGGCATGTACATCGAGGCTAATGGAATGGCTGTTGCCTTTGGCAGCCTCGAGCTGGGCCCTTTGTGTGATCACAAAACCGAACCCTGGCACGCCTTCAATGCATTTGTTTGCAGATGATACCATCGCTGCAAACCGGAGCTTTGACGGCTCGACCGGAATAGCGCCGAAAGCTGACATGGAATCGATCAAAAGGGTTCTGCCCGCGGCGGCAACGGCGTCCGAAATTTCCTGCAAAGGGTTGAGGATGCCGGAGCTTGTCTCACAATGGACGATCAGCACGTGGCTGATCTCCGGATCCGCGTTCAGAAGGGCGGCGACTTCCGGTCCACGCGGCGGAAGATAGTCACCCTTGTCCAGCACTTCAGCCGGGCGGCCAAGATAAGCCATCGTTTCAACTGCGCGTTTGCCGTAGGCGCCATTGGACAGGATCAGGGTTTTTTTGGTCTTCGGCGTGAAACTGCCCAGCATGGCTTCGACCGCAAAGGTGCCGCTGCCCTGGATCGGGACGCAGTCATAGGCATCACTGCCATCGCCCAGCAAAGAAATGAGGCTTTTCCGGAGTTCGGCGGTCATCGCCTTGAAATCGCCGTCCCAACTGCCCCAATCCCGCAACATGGCTTCCTTGACATCAAACGATGTTGTGAGTGGCCCAGGGGTCAAAAGATAGGGCTCGCCGTATTTCGGTTTTGGCAAGGCCGTCGGGTGTTGGGTCATGAATGGTCCCTTTGGGGCGTGAAATGAACTGCAGACAAAGTTGAAGATGCCTCTCGGTTCCATGTGCCAACCGAGCGGATCTCCAAAGCCTGTGCGCCTTTAACACTCTCTTCCCGTAACAGTTTAATGAAATAGTCTTATCTATAATTATTAGTTATAGACTTGATGCTGGCGCTGTCGGCAAGCGGGTCAGGTTGTAGTGTTCAAGCTGGCCCGGAACGCCTCTATTGCAGCAACGCCTGCCATGTCTTTTTGCCAGACAACATAATGGTTCGCGATGAGGGACGGGCTGTCGATCGGGATTGCGACACAGCCATCCCGGTCTGTGATCTCAGCTTCCATTGCAATGCCGACACCGATGCCGGACCGGATTAGGGTGGCGATCGACCCCCATGACCCGAGCGCAAGAATCGTTTTGGGTTTGATCCTGGCAACAGTGGCAGCTGCCTCGAACATCTTGCGGGTTCCGGATGAACTTTCCCGCTGCAGCAACGGAAGGGTTTCCAGGTCTTTCCAGCTGACAGTGCCTTTGGATGCCAACGGATGGTCGGCCCGTGCGGCAATGACGATGCGCGTCTGGACCAGAAGTTCGCCCTCAAGACCTGCCGGGATTTCCCGGCCGGTCACAAAGCCGATGTCGATGTCCCCGTTGTCAAACAGGTCGAGAATATCGCTGGTGGCCAAAGCGCGGGCTTCGATGGATATTTCCGGATGACGCGCCATGAAGGCCGAAATTCTCGGGATTGCCAGCTGGTAGGTCGAATAGCCGATCCTGAGCTCACCAGCGCCTAGCTGCTTTTGATGAAGCAGTTCCGATTCCAGATCGCTGGTGAGAGCGAGGATCGCCCGTATCTTCGGCAAGAGCGCCTCAAGCGCAGGCGTTGCGGAGACTGAGTAACCGGATTTGGCGATCAGCCGGGTCTTGAAGCGGTTTTCCAATCCATGCACATGGTTGGAAATTGAGGGCTGAGAAACCCCGATCTCCTTTGCGGCCGCAGAAAAACTGCCCCGGCGTACAACAGCTTCCAGAGCGCGCAACTGACTGAGGCTGAGCGGGTTTTTAATGCGGTTTGGGACGTCCATCTCTGCTTGTTCACCCGGCTGGAATCGGTCCCATGTCTTTCGGCACTTGATATCCGCGCTGGACGGCCGGACGTGCAGCTATGCGCTGATACCAGGCCCGGACATTCGGAAAATCGGAGAGAGTAACGCCCTGCCATTCATAGCGCGATGCCCAAGGCCAGCAGGCCATATCGGCAATCGAATAATTGCCCGCGATAAAATCGCGCCCTTGAAGTTGTTTGTCGAGCACGCCGTAGAGCCGGCGCGCTTCTGTGGAATAGCGCTCCTTGGCATAGTCGGACTTGTCCGGATTGAAATGCACAAAATGATGCGCCTGGCCAAGCATCGGCCCAAACCCACCCATTTGCCACATCAGCCATTCCAGCGTCCGGGCCCGGTTTTCTCCGGATGGGGCGAGATACTTGCCGTATTTCTCGGCGAGGTAAATCATGATTGCCCCGGATTCCATAAGCTTCAGACCAGTCTCGCGATCCACAATTGCCGGGATTTTGTTGTTTGGGCTGATCTCCAGAAACCCCGGTGCCATCTGGTCACCATTGGTGATGTCGATTGCATGGGACGTGTAGTCAACGCCAAGCTCTTCCAAAAGGATCGACACCTTGCGGCCGTTCGGGGTGGTCCAAGTGTAAAGGTCAATCATGGGTCGGCTCCGGATGTCTGGATCGCATGTGTTGGGAACAGCAAGAAAGCAGGATAGCGGTGATTTCAACCCTGATGATCAAATTGACGTGTGTGTCACCGGTTTGTTTGCCAGATTGCGTTGCTGTTAAGGGGCTGTTTACCATAATGATGTTGGCATTCATTCCTGCAACAGGTTCGGTAATTGACGTTGGATCCATCGGCCGGTCTTTCAAAAAGCATCCAGGTCTGACGTGACTCTGGGTGGTTTCAGAAAACCGGAAATATGCCGGTGAAAGGATGTGAGAGCATGGCGCTGAAGTTTACCCGCCGGAGTTTTGTCATTGGCCTTCCGCTCGCTCTGGCAGCTTGCCAGAGCAAGAAAAGCGCAACTGTTGAGGCTGGTCTGACGCCTTTGTCTGATGGGACGCCAAATTACGCGCTGGCTTACGCTGCTGTCCGCGATGGTGGTTTCAATCTGCCGCCGATCGATTATCAGACTTTTGATCCGAAATACCTGCGGCAAACGGTTTTTTACCCAACCTCACATCCGGTTGGAACAATCGTGGTCGATCCGAACAACAAGTTCCTCTATTTGGTTCAGCCAGGCGGGCGGGCGATCCGGTACGGCATCGGGGTTGGCAGGGCCGGGTTTGCCTGGAATGGCGAGGCGGTGATCCGCTTCAAGCGCGAGTGGCCGAAATGGTTTCCGCCCGATGAGATGATCGAACGCGATCCGGATCTAGAGCGGTACCGGGACGGCCAGGAGGGCGGGCCGAGCAATCCGATCGGCGCGCGTGGTCTTTACCTCTGGCAAGGCAACAAAGACACGCTTTATCGGATCCACAGCACCAATCAACCCCGCAGCATCGGTACCAATGCTTCAAGCGGCTGCATCCGCATGTGGCACCAGGACATCATTGATCTCTATGATCGTGTGGAGCTCGGCACCAAGGTTATTGTTTTAGGGTAACCGGTTTTTCCCGAGGGGTTGCTCGGTGAGGAGGCAGGTTTAGCTCTGCATCCTGGCATACCGGTAGACACGGCCGTTCCTGGAAATTTCGAAGAACATCCCTGATTTCTCGATGGCGCCGGGGACGCCAGCGGTCGTGGGGAACAGCCAGATGCCCATTTGCCCATCGGGTTTCAGGACGCGGTGCATTTCCGGCAGAAGTTTTTCCAAGGGCAAAGTCGGGAATGGCAGAACGCCGAGCAGCAGCACCAGATCGGCACAGCCTTCTTCAAGTCCCGTTTGAAGCGCATCGTGTTGGATCACATCAACATTTTGCAGCCCGGCTGCGTCGACCTTCAAACGGACCCTTTTGACATAGTCCGTCAACGGATCCATCGCGATAAAATGCCCGCTGTTGCCTAGGATGCGCGCTGCAGGAAGGGTGTAGAAGCCTGTGCCGCAGCCGACCTCAAGGACGGTTTGCCCTGGTTTAAGCCCGGCATCGCGAAGCGTTGCGACCGGATCAAAAAGCAGATGACGCAACCGGCTTTCCATCGCTATACCGCCCAACCGGGCTAGAAAATTCATCAGGCGTGATTTGCCGAGTTTTTCGGTGTTCATTGGATTACGCCAGCTTTGTGAAATCGATGCGTGCTCCATGGCGGCGCGTTTCATACTGGCAAAGTACAGACAAATTCAAAAGGGCAAGGCGGCAGCCATATTATCAGGCGGCCAGACGCACCAGAAGCGACCAATCCGCGCTTATCGTCTGCGCAAACATGCACTAACCTAGTGGGCCACTTTCCAGCAGAACCATCGGCTGCTGGGAACCCGCAAAGAACTCAATAAATTTGGGAAGTGGTGCCGGCAGCAGGATTCGAACCCGCGACCCCGAGATTACAAATCACGTGCTCTACCAACTGAGCTATACCGGCGCTGGAGAGGGCTTCTACCAGAAACCGGTTGGATGTCTAGAGGGGGCGATACATTTTTTGATTTTCACGGCGAATTTGTTTCTAAGTCGCCGATATTGCATGCGAAAAGCCGATGCCCTTGTGGAAAACATTTTGGCCTTTTCGCCGTTGCCCACTAGATCACCTTTGCTAACGCGCAAGTCGGTGCGGATACCGTAATCACTTTCGATGCGAACAATACGATTACCCTTGAAAACGTCGCGTTGTCGTCTCTCGGTGCAGATGATTTTGCGTTTGTTTGATCTCAGGTGATGACCGGGGCAGGCGGATGCGTCTGCCCTTTTTCCATAAGCCCCATCGTTTCAGAGATTTGAATATGTTGGCAAATCAGCACTGGTAATATGAGTGAAATACTCATAATTATTGGCGGAACAATTTCAAAAAAGGAAGGTCGCCATGTATCTCGCGATGAACCGGTTTGCAGTGAAAAAGGGCCAGGAGGAGGCTTTTGAGGCTGTATGGAAAGGCCGGGAGACCCGTCTTCACGAGCTGGATGGTTTTAAGAGCTTTCATTTGCTGAAAGGCCCGGAAGCCGAGGACGGTCAAACCGTCTTGTATGCGTCCCATACGATCTGGAACAGCAAAGACGACTTTCTCGCCTGGACCAAATCGGAACAATTCCGGGATGCGCATAAAAACGCTGGCAGTAACAAGGACCTTTATGCCGGCCCGCCAAAATTTGAAGGCTTTGAGACGGTGAGTGGGGCCTAAAGCCCCATCTTCTGGCGCGCGACATAGAGTGAGAGTACGGCGGCGTTGGACACATTCAGCGAGCGGATTTCGCCGGGCATGTCGAGCCTGGCCAAGAGACCGCAGGCTTCCCGCACGCCCTGTCGCACGCCTTTCCCTTCCGATCCGAGAACCAGAACGGTCTTTTCTGTGAAGTCGGTATCTTCAAGGCTCGCGGGACCATCGCTGTCGAGCGCAATGCAGCCAAAGCCTTGCTCCTTCATTTCTGTAATGAAGCGGGCCATGTTCTTCACCCGCACATGCTTGATCATGTCGAGTGCGCCGGAGGCGGATTTGGCCAGCACAGGGCCCTCTTCCGGGGCGTGGCGTTCCGTGGTCACAACGGCGTCGGCATCCAAAGCGACGGCAGAGCGCAGGATCGCACCGACATTGTGCGGATCGGTGACCTGATCGAGGGCCAGAATCAGCCGGGCGCCTTTTAAATGTTCCGCGCCATAAGCGGGCAGGGGATCAGCCTCAAGGATCATACCCTGGTGGACGGCGTCCTTGGTGACCATCCGGTCCAGTTCCTTGGGGCGCTTGTCCTCCACCGGAACATCAATAATGACGCCCCGCTCCTGCAGACGGTTCTTTGCATTCTCCGTTGCATAAAGTTTCAGGCGCTTGCGATCCTTATTGGCAAAGGCTGCTTCCACCGTGTGGAGGCCATAAAGCAAGACGGGGCCTTCCGGAGGCAATCCGGGACGCCGTGGTCCCGGTTTGCCCTTGGATTTAGCAAAGCGGCCTTGGGCGTTGCCGGAGCCGTGGCGCTGAGTTTTCCATGCAGGTTTTTTATCGTCGGTCATCCCGCATGCTCTAGCCCCAATCAGCGTCCAGGGGAAGAGGCTGCAGGGTTGGGAAAGATCATGCAGCTGACCGTCGCATGGGCAATCAGCTTGCCGCGGGCATCTTTCAACTCACCTTCCGATGTTGCCAGCCGGGAGCCGCGATGAACAATGCGCCCTTCGCACGTGACTTCCCCACTGCCCGGCATAAGGGGGCGGACCATATTCACGGTCAAGGATGTGGTGGTGTAGAACTCGCCAGGTTCCAGACAGGTGTGAACTGCGCAACTGAGAGCACTATCCAGGATCGTTGAAATCCAACCGCCATGAATCGTACCCAGTGGATTGAGAAATTGCTTTTCCGGCTGGCCGACAAAGACCGCACGCCCGTGATCAAATTCCTTCAAGCGGATATTGGATTGAAGCATGATCGGGGGAGCTGGCAGCTGACCATCGAGCATCAGCTTGAAAACATCCATTCCGGAGATACCCGCCACCTGCTCCTTCGGCAGAGCGTCGAACTGATAGGTTTTGCCGTTTTCCGTTACGGTTTGCGCATTGGTCATTAAACTGTCCTTAAAAAGAATGGTTTTTGGGGATCCGGTTATTTACGAAGACGCACCGTCGGGCGGCGCGGCAGGCTGTTTGGCAACGGTTTCGAGTGCACGAACGGTTTTCCGCAGGCTCGACAAATGACCGCGAATGGCATCTGCCGTTTCCGCGCCGAGTTCGTGTGTCAGGTCGCGCTGGGCCTGTTCCCAGGCAGCATGAACTTCTGCGGTCAGAGTGGCGCCCCTTTGGGTGAGGCGTGGTGTTACCTTTCGGCCGCCGGGCTTGTGCCGTTCAATCAAGCCGGCGGCCTCTAATGGCTTTAGGTTGCGGGCAAGGGTCGAGCGGTCAATTCCAAGGTAACGGGCGATGTCGGAGGAGGAGAGGTCGTCACCGCTGGCAATAACCGCCATGAGCTGCGCCTGCGTGATCTCCAAACCAAGAGGCGCGAGGTAGCGGTTGAAATGTCGGGTCAGCAGATTGGCCGTCCGGCGGACCGAATGGCCAAGGCACAGGCGGCCCATTTCATTAAAGTCGATATCGTCGAGTGAGGGGTCCATGTGTTGTAGCTACAACAAAATGGCGTGTGCTGCAATGATCCTGTCGTGCCTCGCCGGGTGACTTTCTGTTAGACACTCCGAAATTGGGTTAGCTGCAGCGCAGTTCCTCGTACGACACCATAACGTGCTCGCGGAAAGCGCTGTGTTCAGTGAGCCGGTGATAATAGCGGTGCAAACGGGGCAGATCCGCGCGGTCGATATTGATATCGAAGTGCTGATAGAGAATGTGGCCGAACTGGATGTCCGCCAATGTGAAGTCAGGACCAGCAAGATAGGCATGGTTCGTCAGCTGCAGCTCTGCGATTTCGAGTTCGGTTTCAAGAGCCGCTATTGCCATTCGGATCTGGTTCCAGTCCTGGGCTTCCGGAGGTGTGCGGACCACCCGCCAGAAAGCCGGGGCCGTAAACGCCATTGCGATGTTGATCTTGGACCACTCCGCCCACATGTCGACCCTGGCGCGGTCTTGCTGTGGCTTCGGCCAAAAGCTATCTGGCGCATATTTGTCGGCCAGATATCTCATGATGGCTCCGGTTTCCCAGATTGGCGGGCCGTCTGCATCTTGAAGAACCGGGATCGTCTGGTTTGGATTTAGCCGCTTGAAGTCTTCAGTATCGGTTCCCCCGAACCTGTGCCCGATGTCGGCTCTCTCATACTCCACGCCGAGCTCTCCGATGCACCACATGAGTGCTTGAACATTGGACGATGTTTTGCGGCCCCACACTTTCAGCATCCGTTTGCCACCAATTTCATAGAATCCGAAACGGCGCTCTCATGCCGCCGGTCGAATATGTTAGGGAATGAACGGCGCTGCGAAGATTGAAGAGCCGAATTGGCCGGAAAAAGTTGTCCACAGGGTAGGGGCTTGTTGTAACTGAGATCACGAGAAAGCGGCGAAATCCTTGGAGGTTTTGCTCTGTTTGAGGTCATAATGCTCCAAGAATGGCAAGCGGTTATGGCGCGCTTGGGTCCAAGGTTTTCGGTCCCGGGTTGATTTTGTTCGTTTCTTTTCAAAATCGGCGTTGACAGGTCAGGTCCGCATCTGCATAACACGCGCCACGGGATTGCTCGCCCCTTCCGGGCGGGCTCTTCGGTTAAGCCATCCTGATCGCTTCGGCGTGAAGCAAGACGAGATGGAGGAGTGCCCGAGTGGCTAAAGGGGACGGACTGTAAATCCGTTGGCTATGCCTACGTTGGTTCGAATCCAACCTCCTCCACCATCGTCTCGTTTCCTCGTTGTGCGGGTGTAGCTCAATGGTAGAGCAGCAGCCTTCCAAGCTGACGACGAGGGTTCGATTCCCTTCACCCGCTCCATCATGGGCCTGATCGGAGTGTCCGGAACGGAAGGCTCTTTCGCCCGGAAATCCTGAAAAGTTCTTATGGGAAGTTGTTTGCCGCTTGGGCTCTGTTCAAGGCGTCAATCAGCGGCCCGCGCGAGCCTTATCGACTGAACCGAGTACTGGACAGAGAGCGACGCCGATGGCGAAGGAAAAGTTTGAGCGCAATAAGCCGCACGTCAACATTGGCACGATTGGCCACGTTGACCACGGCAAGACGACGCTGACCGCTGCAATCACCATGACGCTGGCTGAAGCTGGCGGTGCGACTGCAAAAGCATATGACGAGATTGACGGCGCGCCTGAAGAAAAGGCACGCGGCATCACCATCTCCACGGCGCACGTTGAGTATGAGACGGAAAACCGTCACTACGCTCACGTTGATTGCCCGGGCCACGCCGACTACGTGAAGAACATGATCACCGGTGCTGCCCAGATGGACGGCGCGATCCTTGTTTGTTCTGCAGCTGACGGCCCGATGCCGCAGACCCGTGAGCACATCCTGCTTGCGCGTCAGGTTGGCGTTCCGGCACTTGTCGTGTTCATGAACAAGGTTGACCAGGTCGACGACGAAGAGCTTCTCGAGCTCGTCGAAATGGAAATCCGTGAACTGCTGTCTTCCTACGAGTTTCCGGGCGACGACATTCCGATCGTCAAGGGTTCTGCTCTGGCAGCTGTTGAAGACCGCGATGCAGCCATTGGCCGTGA
>NZ_JASHII010000007.1:0-259296 GCF_030733765.1 Roseibium sp. MMSF_3247 | reverse complement strand
GCCCCTAAAGACCCAAGCACCGCAAGACCAACGCCGCCTACGCTTCCCTTCCTTCAAATATCAAATTGTCAATGAACCATTCACCTGAGCGAATGCGGCTTAAATTGCCGACACCGGAAGACGCAGAGCCGAGGCCTTGTTGAGGCGTTTGGTTCAAATCTTTCGGTAGAACCGACGGTGAAGTGCGCCGCGTCAGCAGCGCCGCCGTCGATGGAGGCGGTTATACGCATCGCCCCAGTTGGAGTCAACACAGTTTGTCAAAAAAGATTCACAAAAAACAGAAATGCTGGAATTGTTATTTTTTACAGTATCTTATGAAAGATAACGGGCCCTTCTAGCTCGCTTCATATGTATGTATCGAAGCCTGCTCTCACACTCGGCCAAAGCCCGGCTCCTGAGGCATTTATATATATTGTCGGACCAGTTCGATTGTATTAGCCTAATTTGGGGGCTCCGGTTTCTAGTCACAACTGCCGGTCTTCTAGTAACATATTTATGCCGGATTTCAGACATAGGCCCTTATTTCTTGGGCAAGCAGGCTAATCTCTGAAGATGAATGTTTGACGTTTTTGCCGAAAACCGGCATTTAGCGTCTTCAGCTGTTAACCTGCAGGACGCATACCGCTTTATATTTGCAGAACCGCTTCATTGAGCGAATGAAAGGACCGGACCGGTTACACATGCATCTTGGGCCCTTCCATAACCATCAACGATCGCAAATCGACCTCGGGAATGAACCTCCCCTGCGTTCCTATGAGGCAGGGCAGGGATTGCCGGACCGTCGGCAAGTCTCTTTCAGGTGGTTGACCGGAACTGTTCTAACAGGCGTGACGTCTTTGGTCTTGATGGGCGGCGCGCTTACGGCCGCATTGGACGGACAGTACAGTGTTGCAGCCACACCATCGATTGAACTCGGCGCCAACGGTTATCTCGAGACTGGCGGGCGTGGGTCGAAGGGCGACCGGGTGCTTCGAACCGCAACCGAGTATTCCAACAAACAGGTGCTTGACGTAAATGTAGTAACCCGAGTTGGGGAGCGCGAAAATATCCGGGTGCAACCTCATATTTTCGTAAGTGCCAGCCTTGCTACCCGGTCCGATCCGGATCTCGCCCAACTCATCCCCGATTTCAATCCGATGGCGATGTTTGCAGACAATCAGGATTTGAACGACGAAGGCGGGGCGCCTGGAGCTGAAACTTTACTCTTGGCCGACTCCAGCTATGGGGCAAAACTTGAAAGTGAAGTCAGCATCAGTCTGACCGCGTTCCCATCACAAAGCGGCTTGATTGCCTTGGATGCGACTCCCACTGAAACCGAGATTGAACTCTCCGTGCGCGAAATCGCACGCACAATGTCGATCGACACGGTTGAGATGGCCGCAAAGACTCTGGTTGATCCGGGCCGTTTTGACTTCAACCTTGCGCTTCAGCCCGATCTCGAACGGTTTGCCGTGCGCATCACACCGGAAAACGTCTCCTTCGTCTCCAAACGGGAGGAAGAAATCCGGTTTGCCGGCATGGATGAAAAAATCATCCCATTGAGTTCGGGCCAAAACCTCGCTGATCTGTTGCTGGAACACGAGGCCACTGATACGGAAGCCGCGATCATCAATAATGCATTCCGAGATGTTTTCGGCTTTACGGAAATCGAGGATGGTCAACGGCTGCGGATCGCGTATGCACCGGATCCGGAAAATCTGGAGCGGATGCGTCCGGAACGGATCAGTCTGTATACCGATACTGAACATCAGGCGACTGTGGCCCGCTCCGACAGCGGATCCTACATCGAAGCCAAAGAACCCGACACGTTTTTGGCGAATGCGTTTGAAGAGGCCGACCGTATTTCCTACGGTGGTCCGACGCCCGCAATTTACGACAGCCTCTACCAGACAGCCCTCGAACAGGACATGCCGGAAGCAATCATCGACGATCTCATCCGGATGTTCTCCTTTGATGTCGATTTCAATGCCCGCGTCCAGCCTGGTGACGCACTTGAACTGTTCTTTACCGAAAGCGAAGCTGGCGGCCCGCCGAAAATCCTTTATGCGTCTTTGAAAACCGGAAACACAAGCCGCGAGTTTTACCGCTACCGGACGCCGGATGACAATGTCATCGACTTTTATGACGACTCTGGCCAGAGCGCGAAGAAGTTCCTGATCCGGAAACCGTTGAACGGCGGCAAATTCAGGTCTGGCTTTGGCATGCGCCGCCACCCAATTCACAGATACACGAAGATGCACCGTGGTGTTGATTGGGCAGCGCCACGTGGCACGCCGATTTTTGCGGCTGGCAATGGGACAATCAAAAAAGCCGGTTGGAGCTCCGGGTATGGGCGGCGTATCGAGCTGCAGCATACGAACGGCTATGTAACCACCTACAGTCACTTGACCGGGTTCGCCAAAGGGATCCGAGAGGGGGCCAGGGTCAACCAAGGCACCGTTATCGGATATGTCGGCTCCACAGGCCTGTCGACCGGTCCGCATCTGCACTACGAAGTACTTGTCAACGGCCGCTTTATGGACCCAATGCGGATCAAATTGCCTAAGGGGAGGACCTTGGACGGCGAACTGCGCACAGCCTTTGAGGCGGAGCGCTACCGGATCGACACCTTGCTCGACAGAGCCCGCAAGCCTTCCCGGATCGCATCATTGAATTAAGACGGCCTGCGCAAAGAGCAGAGATCTGAGAAATTGAAAAGCCCGCGAAGCAACTGCTCCGCGGGCTTTATCTTATCTCAAGCTACGCTTCGGTTATGCGGCCTGACTGTCAGCGCCTGCCACCTGAAACAGCAGGCGGTCCGTGCCGGCGGATACATTTACTGTTTGCCCATCCAGGACATCGCCGGCGAGCAGTTTCTCCGCCAACGGATCCTGGACATCCTTTTGGATCACCCGCTTCAGCGGGCGCGCACCGTAAGCAGGATCGTACCCTTTTTGAGCCAACCAGCCGAGGGCCCCATCGTCCAGATTGAGCGTAATCTTCCTGTCAGTCAAAAGACCGCGCAAGCGCTCAAGCTGAATTTTGACGATCGCCGACATCTGAGACCGCTGCAGCCGATGGAAGAGAACAATCTCATCAAGCCGGTTCAGGAATTCCGGGCGGAAATGCCCGCGGACCACAGACATCACCTCAGTGCGAACCGCGTCGCTGTCTTCGCCTTCAGGCTGGTTGACCAGGAACTCTGATCCAAGGTTCGAGGTCATGATGATCAGCGTATTCCTGAAGTCCACAGTCCGGCCCTGACCATCCGTCAAGCGGCCATCATCGAGAACCTGCAGCAGCACGTTAAAGACATCGGAGTGCGCTTTTTCGATTTCATCAAAAAGCACGACCTGATACGGGCGCCGACGAACCGCTTCGGTGAGGGCACCACCTTCCTCGTATCCGACGTAGCCGGGAGGGGCGCCGATCAACCGGGCAACAGAGTGTTTCTCCATATATTCCGACATATCGATGCGCACCATTGCACTGTCATCGTCGAACAGAAAGCTGGCCAAAGCCTTGGTGAGTTCGGTTTTACCAACCCCCGTAGGTCCAAGGAACATGAACGACCCGATCGGCCGGTTCGGATCCTGAAGCCCGGCGCGTGCCCGCCGCACGGCGGTCGACACCGCATGGATCGCTTCGCTCTGACCAATCACTCGGCCTGCAAGAACGTCTTCCATCCGGAGCAGCTTTTCGCGCTCGCCTTCCAGCATTTTATCGACCGGGATGCCCGTCCATTTGGATACGACCTGGGCGATATGCGACGGCGTGACCGCTTCATCGACCATTGCGTCACTGTCCTCGGACGCTTCTGCATCAGCCAGTTTGCGTTCAAGATCCGGAACAACCCCGTAAGCCAGCTCCCCAGCCTTCGCCAAATCGCCTTGACGCTGTGCGATCTCCAGATCAATCCTGGCTTGCTCCAACTGCTCCTTGATCTTTTGCTCAAGGTTCAGTTTTTCCTTTTCGCCAAGCCAGCGGCTGGTCAACGTTTGAGATTGCTCTTCCAGATCCGTCAGTTCTCTTTCGAGTTTCCCTAGACGGTCTTGGGCCGCTTCATCGCTTTCTGTTTTGAGGGCTTCCCGTTCGATCTTGAGCTGGATAATCCGACGGTCCAATTCGTCGAGTTCTTCCGGTTTGGAATCCACCTGCATGCGCAAGCGGCTTGCCGCCTCATCGACGAGATCAATTGCCTTGTCCGGCAAAAACCGATCCGTGATATAACGGTTTGACAGAAATGCCGCCGAAACGATTGCCGAGTCGGTGATGCGTACACCGTGGTGCAATTCATACTTCTCTTTGATCCCGCGCAGGATCGAAACCGTGTCCTCTACTGTCGGTTCAGTTACGAAAACCGGCTGGAAACGGCGGGCAAGCGCTGCATCCTTTTCAACGTGTTTGCGGTACTCATCGAGCGTCGTTGCCCCGACACAGTGCAGCTCACCGCGTGCGAGCGCAGGTTTCAGGAGGTTCGATGCATCCATAGCACCATCCGCCTTGCCGGCACCCACAAGCGTGTGCATTTCGTCGATGAAGAGAACAATCCCACCCGCTGCGGCCTCAACCTCAGACAAGACGGACTTCAAACGCTCCTCAAACTCGCCGCGGTACTTCGCACCGGCGATCAGGGCGCCCATGTCGAGTGCCAGCAACTGTTTGTCCTTCAAGGACTCAGGAACATCGCCGTTGACGATCCGAAGCGCCAAACCTTCCGCAATCGCGGTTTTGCCGACGCCCGGTTCACCGATCAAAACGGGGTTGTTTTTCGTCCGCCGTGACAAGACCTGAATTGTGCGGCGGATTTCCTCGTCGCGGCCAATCACCGGATCAAGTTTTCCGTCCCGCGCCACCTCGGTCAGGTCCCGGGCATATTTTTTCAAAGCTTCATACTGGTTTTCTGCCGTCGCACTGTCAGCCGTGCGGCCTTGGCGTAACTGATTGACAGCTTCATTCAAGGCATTCGGCGTGATGCCGTGACGCTTGAACAACTTGCCAGCTTCGCTGTCTGCATCCATGACCAGAGCTAGCAACAGACGCTCAACAGTCACGAAACTGTCGCCGGCCTTGTCAGCTATCTTTTCTGCCTGATCAAACAGCCGCGCGGTTGCCTGGTGCATGTAAAGTTGACCAGAGCCACCGGAGACTTTCGGCATTTTATCGAGAATGCCTTCAAGATCGCCCCTGAGCGCTTTTGCATCGCCGCCAGCCCGGCTGATCAAACCGCTCGCCATACCTTCCGGATCATCCAGAAGGACCTTCAGAACATGTTCCGGAGTAAACTGCTGGTGGCCACGGCCCAATGCAAATGTCTGGGCAGATTGAACGAATCCGCGGGCCCGTTCGGTATATTTTTCAAAGTTCATGTGCAATCCCCTTCCCGTCCGCACCACCCGAAGCGTGGGGAACGTTTTTGAGTTTCAGACCCCTTGGCGGGCATCTGCGCAGCCTCGTAAAGCACTGCCTACCCAATATAGTGTTGCATTTTCACCACAAAAGGCCCCTGCACCAAATTACCGCCCGATTGCCGGCCAAAATAAAAACGGCGCCCATATGGACGCCGTTTCTTATCATTCAGAGCTTGTTTGACGCTGGCGTCATTCACCGGCCGCAGCCGTTTCGGAAGGAGTATCTTCCGTTGCTTTGGCACGGCGTGTCCGGGTTGTCCGGCGCCGCGGTTTTGGTTGCTCTTCGCCTTCATCCGCAGCTTCAGGAGCGCCGGCACCAGCTTGCGCTTCATTTTCGGACCCAGCCTCTGATGCAGCTTTGCGCGGGGTACGGGTCCGTGGCGTCCGGGTCCGGCGGCGCGGCTTCTCTTCAGCTTCGCCGACTTCATCAGACGCCTGAGCTGCCCCGTTCACCTGACCTTCTTGGTCAATCACCGGCATGTTGTCGATAAACGGCTGCGGAGCATCTCCATCAACAACGGTGTTGTCTGCGGATGGCTTGGACGGCTGGTCACTGCCTTGGGATCCGCCAGAGCCGTTTACGGCTGCCTGATCCTGGTTGTCGTCCGCCTCATGACGCGCAGTGTGCTGCGTGTTCTGCTGCGGCGGCTGTGCAGCCGCTACAATACGGAGATAGTGCTCAGCATGCTGATTGTAATTCTCGGACATCACCCGGTCGCCCGATGCCTGTGCATCGCGGGCAAGCTGCTGATACTTCTCCGCAATATGCATCGCTGTGCCGCGGATTTTCACATCAGGACCGTTGGACTCATAAGTCCGGGTTAGCGGATTAGGTCCCTTGCGGCCCCGTCCGCGCATACGCTTATTGCTTTGATTTCCTGGTCTCATCCTGCCGTTTTCTCTTAAGGAACGGCGGTCAGCCCATGGCCGACCAAACATCGGAATATCTTTAAACCGATACGAAATACGCGCCGAAACCAACCCGTGATGGCCTGCAGCTGTCAATGAAAAGTCAGACGCTAGAAGCCCGGCTGAAAGCCAGTGCCCATGTCTTTTTCTCCGACAGTCCAAAAACCGGTTAGCCCGATTGACAACTACATTCACTGCGCAAGTCAGCACATTTTGTGAAGTTGCCGGATGCGTATGCCCCGCTTAAACGCTTATCACATCTCCGGTCTCGGCAAGCCGAACGTACCCCGTTCCGCTACGATTTCCAAGTGCTTTTTCGCAGCAAGATTAAATCATGATCATTAAACCCGGCGAGCTGTTGCAACCCGGTCACGCCCACCAAGATCCTGAATGATATCAATTGCCTCAAAGCCATGATGACGCAGCTGGTTTTTCAACTCTTCGCCCTGATCATAGCCTATTTCCAAAGCTATTCGCCCACCCGGCACCAAAATGGAAGCCGCCTGCGAAACGATCTGCCGATAGGCTTGCAGGCCGTCTGCGCCGCCATCCAAGGCAAGAATCGGATCGTGCTGCAGCACATCCTTGGAAAGTTCACTCAAAACCGGCGTGCGGATGTAGGGGGGATTGCTTATCACCCAGTCAAATCCGTGCTGCAACGCGGCTGCATAGTCACCACGAATGGGAAGAAAGCGGTCACCAACCCCATGATTATCGGCATTGCTCGCTGCACAGCCCAGCGCAGCTTCTGTGATGTCGACCGCAACCATGATCGCTTTCGACAACTCGGCAAGTAAGGTCACAGCGATGGCCCCTGTTCCCGTCCCAATGTCACACATTGTCAGCGGCCGGACCGGATCACAGTCCTTCAGGACAGTTTCAATCAGGGTTTCCGTGTCCGGACGCGGCTCAAGGGTCGCATGATTTAGCCGGAAGGTCCGGCCGTAGAACTCACGTTCTCCAAGTATCCGGCCAACCGGTTTTCCGTTCAGCCGCTGCGTTGCGTACTCCAACGCGATACCAGCTGCTGCATCCGGGACCTCCTCGCTTTCGCTGAGCAACAACTCTGAGACAGATATCCGCAAAGCGGCGCTGACCAAGAGTTTCGCATCCAGTTCCGGTGTTTCCAGTTTGCCGCTACGGAACTGATCGCGGATCTGGCGATAAAGCGCCCCGGTTTTCATGAGCTGCCTTCTTGAATCAGGCTTCTTCCGACGCCAAAAGGTTTGCCTGGTAATCCAGGATCAAGGCTTCGATCACCTCATCAAGGCTTTCTCCGGCGATGATCTGATCAAGCTTATAGAGCGTCAATCCAATCCGGTGATCGGTGACCCGGCCTTGCGGGAAATTGTAGGTGCGGATGCGCTCTGAACGGTCCCCGGACCCAACTTGCAAACGGCGCGCCTCGGTGCGCTCGCTCGCAGCCCGCTCCCGCTCCTCATCATAGATCCGGGCGCGCAGTAGCTGCATCGCCCGCGCCTTGTTTTTGTGCTGCGAACGTTCGTCCTGAACCGCGACAACGATCCCGGTCGGGATGTGCGTTATGCGGACCGCAGAATCCGTCGTGTTGACGTGCTGGCCGCCCGCACCGGACGCCCGGAAGGTATCGATCCTTAAATCGCTATCCTGAACATCGATATCAACGTTTTCCGCTTGAGGAAGAACCGCAACAGTAGCAGCGGAGGTGTGAATCCGCCCGCCGGATTCGGTTGCAGGCACCCGTTGAACGCGGTGAACCCCAGATTCGAATTTCAGCCGGGCAAAAACATTTTCCCCGGAAACGGAAGCAATGACTTCCTTGAAGCCCCCAACCTCACCTTCACTGGCGGAGAGAATTTCAACTTTCCATCCGCGCAATTCGGCGTAGCGCTGATACATCCGGAACAAATCACCGGCAAAAAGCGCGGCCTCATCCCCTCCGGTACCAGCACGGACTTCCAAAATCGCATCGTTGGTGTCGGCTTCATCCTTGGGTAGCAAACCGATGCGGACATCCTGCGTCAAAAGCTCAAGGTTCTCGGAGAGTTCGTCCCGTTCAAGTTCCGCAAGTTCCCGCATCTCAGGATCGGTAGCCGGATCTTCGATCAGATCTTCAGCACCCTTCAGGTCTTCCTCTGCCTTGACCAAGGCCCGGATCTTTAGGACCAAAGGCTCAAGCCCCGCATATTCACGGGACAGTTTCACATAAGATGCCGGGTCTGGATTGGCGGACATCATGTGTTCAAGTTCGGCAAAGCGGTCGAGCAGGTTATCGAGTTTGTGACGCGCCAGCATACGCGCTGTGTCTCCTGAATTCCCAAAATGGGGTGGCTAGGTTCGGCAAGCTGCTAAAGCGCAACATCCATTTCTTCGGCAAAGCGGGTCAAAAATGCCCGTATATCGCTATCGCGATGCCCAGGCTCCATTCTTGACAGCAGCCGCGCGCTCAATCTGCCGGCATCCAAAGTCCGAAGCATGGCTTTGACAGGCCCCAGGGATGCGGGCGACATCGACAAGTTTCGATATCCGAGCCCGATCAGTGCCATGGCCGCTAACGGATTACCAGCCATTTCGCCGCACAGTGTCACCGGTACATGCGCTTTATCTGCCGCATCCACAATTTGTTTCAAGGCCCTCAGGAATGGAGGGCTTAAGGGATCAAAACGATCTGCAACGCGAGTGTTGCCGCGGTCTACCGCGCAAAAGAACTGGAACAGATCGTTGGAGCCGACGGAAATAAAGTCCACATGGCCCAGCAGTTCTTCAAGCTGGAACAGAAGGGATGGCACTTCTACCATCACTCCAAGACGGATGGTTTCCGGCACCGGGTGCCCGTGACGGCGCAGGTGTTTCAGTTCTTTCTCGACCAATCCGCGGGCCTGAAGGAATTCATCGACTTCCACAACCATTGGAAACATCAGTTTCAAATCGCGCCCAGCCGCCGCGTGCAGCAGGGCCCGGATCTGCGTGCGTAGCAGGCCGGGCCGGTCGAGCCCGAGCCGCAGGGCACGCCAGCCCATCGCCGGGTTTTCCTCCAAAATAGACCGGAGATACGGGAGAACCTTGTCGCCGCCAATATCCAGCGATCGGAACGTGACCGGCTTGCCGCCGGATGCATCCAGAATTTGAGTATATTGGGCTTGCTGATCCCGCATCCTGGGAAACGACGAGGCCACCATGAATTGGAGTTCTGTCCGAAACAGCCCAATTCCGGCTGCACCGGCCTCTTCCAGATGCGGCAGATCCACCAGGAGGCCCGCATTCATTTGAAGGGCGACTTCAACGCCGTCTTTGGTGACCGACGGTTTGTTGCGCAACCGCCGGTATTGAGCCTGTCGCCGGGCGCGGAAGCGGACTTTTTCTGCATACGCATTTTCAAGATCCGCAGCCGGGCGCAGATGAACCTCGCCCGTGTCCCCGTCAACGATAATTGCATCGCCGCCATCGGCGAGGCTGACAATATCGTCGACCAAACCGACAGCTGGAATGCCGAGCGCTCTTGCGACAATTGTCACGTGGCTGGTTGGACCACCTTCTTCAAGAACGAGTCCCCTGATCCGGTCGCGGCCATAATCCAATAGCTCGGCAGCGCCCATGTTCCGGCCGATGATGATGGCATCCTGCGGCAGCTCGTCGATCCCGGGGCCGTGCTCGCGGCCCATCAATTCGCGGATCAACCGATGCGCAAGATCGTCAAGATCATGCAGGCGCTCGCGCAGGTACGGGTCTGTCTGCCGCAACATCCGGGCACGCGTGTCGCTCTGCACCTTTTCAACGGCGGCTTCCGCCGTCAGACCGTTTTTGATCGCTTCTTCAATCTTCCGGATCCAGCCGCGGTCGTAGGCAAACATGCGATAGGCTTCCAGCACTTCGCGATGCTCGCCGGTCGCAGCGATTTCACCGCTGGCCAAAAGGTCGTCAATCGATAGCCTCAGACGATTGATTGCACCGTCAAGCCGTTGCTTTTCCTTGTCTGCATCTTCTGAGATGAGATTGGTGACAACAACTCTCGGCTCATGAAGAACCACGTGCCCCAACCCAACACCTTCGGCCAAACCAACGCCTGACGAGGCGATCGGCCGGGACATATCCAACCCGGTTGCCTTCTGTGAAATCGCCTCAAGCTCTCCGGCCGCAACCATCTCCGCGATGACCATGGCTGTGGTCTGAAGGGCTTCGACCTCGTCTTCGAGATAGGTGCGGTGAGACTGGTTCTGGACAACGAGAACCCCAAGCGTCCGCCCTGCCCGCAAGATCGGCACGCCGAGGAAGGAGTTATAAGCCTCTTCCCCGGTTTCCGGCAAATAGGCGAAGCCGGGATGCGCACTTGCATTTGGGAGATTAAGGGGACGGGCCTCTGCCGCAATCAGACCAACCAGGCCTTCCCCAACGCGCAATGAAGCATTGTGAACAGCTTCGCGCTTCAAGCCCTCAGTGGCGTAAAGTTCAAGAACCCCATCGGCACGCAGAATATAAACGGAACACACTTCGGCGACGACGTTCGACGCGATCAGAACAACGATCTTGTCGAGACGCTCCTGCGCCTTGATGGGCTCCGCCATGACTTCCCGGAGCCGGCGGAGCAATAGGCGCGGTCCTGCTAGGTTGCTGCGCATTCCGCCCCCGAGTAATCCCGCTAAGCAAAAACCCGGTCTCGACTACGCCGAAACCAGACTCACGGATTTTTATCCGTCCAGACCGTATAGCGAATGGAGAGTCCGGACTGCAAGTTCCGCATAGGCAGAATCGATAAGAACGGAAATCTTGATTTCCGAGGTCGTGATCGCACGGATGTTGATGCCCTTGCTCGCCAAACCGCTAAAGCACTGGGCAGCAACGCCGGCATGAGACCGCATTCCAATGCCGATGACGGACACTTTAACCACATCAGCTGCGCCCTCGAGGTTTTGGAAACCGATCTCATCGCGATTGTCTTCCAAAACTTTTTTCGCCCGAGCGAAATCCGCTTCAGGAACCGTGAACGTGATGTCAGTCGTCTTGCCATCGGGAGAGATGTTCTGAACGATCATGTCCACATTGATGCTGGCATCCGCCAATGGGCCGAAAACGGATTGAGCGACCCCCGGCTTGTCCGCAACGTCACGGATAGAGATCTGAGCTTCGTCCTTGGCATATGCAATGCCGGTGACAACCTGCTGTTCCACGAGTTCATCCTCGTCGCAAATAAGAGTACCTACCGGAAGGCCGTCCTGGCCAGTCTGCGGCGCATCCGGGTCATCAAAGCTTGACCGCACAAAGGTGCGAACGCCGTGCACCATGGCCATTTCAACCGACCGCACCTGAAGAACCTTCGCTCCAAGAGACGCCATTTCGAGCATTTCTTCAAACGAGACGCGGTCAAGGCGTTGTGCCTGCGGGACGATCCGCGGGTCGGTGGTGTAGACCCCGTCAACATCTGTATAGATATCACACCGGTCAGCCTTGATGGCCGCTGCGATCGCAACCGCGCTGGTGTCGGAACCGCCCCGGCCAAGCGTCGAAATCCGATTGTCGGGCGAAATGCCCTGAAAGCCGGCGAGAACAGCCACCTGTCCTTGCTCAAGCCGCTCGGTCAAGAACGCACCATCGATCTCACGAATGCGCGCGGCACCGTGATTTTCGTCCGTCTTGATCGGCACCTGCCACCCCTGCCAAGAGCGCGCATTGACGCCCATGTCCTGCAGGACAATGGCCAGGAGGCCAGAAGTCACCTGTTCGCCTGAAGCAACGACCGCGTCATACTCGCGGGCATCATGCAGCGGTGAAGCGTCACGGCAGAACTGAACCAGCTTGTTGGTCTGCCCGGACATTGCTGAAACAACAACAGCGACCTGGTGACCTGCGTCCACTTCCCGTTTGACGTGGCGTGCGACATTGCGGATGCGATCGAGGTCAGCAACCGATGTCCCGCCAAATTTTAAAACCAGTCGGGCCATACCACTCGTATTCTAGTTATGACTTCCCGGGGCGCCGGTCGCGCCTGTTGGATCGGCGGACATGCATACATGGTGCGTCGCGATGCTGCAACAGGTTGGCTTGACAAATAGGCTGCGACCTTGGAACGACAGAGCACACTTTTGAAATACACGGAGTGACGCGCGCCGGCATTCCGATGAAGGGTCTTCAGATGACAAGTATGGCACAAAAAACCAACGGAACGATCGACAGTGATGAAGTCGCCCGGTTTTCAGCGTTGGCCGATCAATGGTGGGATCCGACCGGCAAGTTCAAACCACTGCACAAATTCAACCCGGTACGGCTGTCCTACATCAAACAGGAGGTCTGCCGTCAATTCGACCGAGATCCAAACTCTCCGGACGCGTTTAAGGGCCTAAGGTTTCTGGACATCGGATGTGGCGGAGGCCTCTTGAGCGAACCGATGGCCCGGCTCGGAGCCGATGTCGTCGGCGCAGATGCGTCTGAAACCAACATTGAGGTTGCCAAACTCCACATGCAATCCTCGGGCTTGGATATCGACTACCGCGCCGAAACAGCGGAAGCGTTGGCCGAGGCCGACGAAACATTCGACGTCGTTCTGAATATGGAAGTCGTTGAACACGTCGCCGATGTCCCGCTTTTCTTGAACGCGACGAGCAAGATGGTCCGCCCAGGTGGCCTCATGTTCGTTGCGACAATCAACCGGACTTTAAAGGCTTATGCTCTGGCGATTGTGGGGGCGGAGTACGTTTTGCGTTGGCTGCCGAAGGGCACCCATTCCTACGAAAAACTGGTCAAACCGTCCGAAATCGAATCTCCTCTCAACGCAGCAGGCCTGACCATCATTGACCGGTCCGGTGTGAGTTTTAACCCAATCACCGACACCTGGGCCCGTTCGCGCGACATGGATGTCAACTACATGCTGCTCGCCGAACGGCCCAAGGCGTCCTGATGAGCGATCCGATTCTGTTTGTCCCGGGTCTACTGTGCACCGAAGCCCTGTACGCACCACAAATTGTTGCGTTTGCGGACCGTCCGATCATGGTTGCCAATCACCGCGAGTATGACAGGATTGAAGCGATCGCGGCCGACATCTTGAGACAAGCGCCAGAGCGGTTCTCTCTGATTGGCCTGTCCATGGGCGGTTATATCGCCATGGAAATCATGCGCGAGGCACCGGAGCGGGTTAGCAAGCTCGCGTTACTGGATACGAATGCGCGTGCTGACACTCCGGAACAAACAGAGCGGCGCGAGTTCCTGATCAGACTGACCAGGGAACGGAGCTTTGAAAAGGTTCCTGAACTGCTCTTTCCCGGATTTGTCCACGAGAGACGGCATGACGACCACGATCTCAAACAAATCGTCGTCGAGATGGCATCAGACACTGGTCCAGAAGCCTTTATTCGCCAACAGACAGCGCTGATCCATCGACCCGATGCACGGCCACGGCTTCATGAGATATCCTGTCCTTCGCTCGTTCTGGTCGGAGATGGCGATACCCTGACGCCTCCTGAGCTAGCGCAAGAAATAAACTCGCTCATTCCGAACAGCGGCCTGGCCATTATCGAAGGTAGCGGACATCTTTCCACGTTGGAAACACCGGATGAAGTGACCGGCGCACTGCGCAACTTCTTAAACGATGCCTGAGAACCGGTTCCGGCCTTTGCTTAGTTTCCAAAATGCCGCAGTGGAAAATTGACCTGCATCAAAGTTAGGCCGCATATCTGCCGTAAGGTCAGAAAATGTTTTGGCGCTGCGAAGATTGCAGTGTCCACGAACCGGAACTGACGCCGGCTTAAAAAACTTCCCCCGGCGGCGTTCGCGGAACAGCCATTTTCAAGCGGAGGGTCCAATGCCAACCAAACGTAGTACGACAAGTTTCGATATCACCGGCAAGATGCCGGAATGGCCAATGCCCGCGTTTTCCAACTGGGCGTTTGCCGAACGCGAAGACCGTATGGAAGCCAAGGCCGTCGCCAGTTTCCAGAAAATGGGAGAAACCATGTGGACACATGTCGGAAAAGCATTCGAAGACCATATGGATTTTGTAAACCACCGGCTTCACGAAGATTTTGAGTGTGCGAAATCACTCAGCCAGTGCACGGCACCAGAGGAAACCTTTGCCACACTGCAGGCTTTCTATTCAAAAATGACCAACGAGTATCAGGCGCACTTTGAGAAGCAAGCCGCTTTGATGCGCGAGAGCTTCACCGAGAACGCTGCAGCCGCGGAAGAATTGAACGAAACAGCGATGGAGACCGTGAGCGAACTCAGCAAGGCGGTCGAAGAAAGCATGCAGGAAGTCGAGAAACCGAAAGCACGCCGGAAGACAGCTGCAACGTCATGAACAGGATTCGGAGAGGTTCAGTGCGACAGCTGCCTCTCCACCTTTGACGGCCACGGTGTTTTTCGACCGGCAGCTTTGTCAATTCTTGTCGTCAGGCAACTCAGGCAGAGGAAGAACGGAAATTCCTTCGTCGATAAGGTCCATCGCTTCTTTCGGTGAGGTTTCACCGTAGATATTTCGTTCTTCCGCTTCGCCGTAGTGGATCTTGCGGGCTTCAGAGGCAAAAGAAGATCCAACATTTTCAGAATTTTCTGTCATTTTGGCACGCACCAGCCGCAATGCCTCTACAATCTCTTTCTGACGCACATCATTGGGCATGAGCGCAGAAGCTTGCGGTTTGACGTCACTGGCAGAAGCTGGAACCTGTGGGCTGGATGCTGGCGCGGCGGTAGGAGGAGGCGGCGCAGTTGCAGTGATATCAGGAACCGCCATGGCGTCCTTCTTTCGCGACGTCGACACAGCAGGCGCCATCAAACCCTTCTTGACATCTGTGCTGTTGCAGACCGGGCATGTCACAAGGCCACGGCCGCATTGCATGTCAAAGTCTTCCGAATTACGGAACCAGCCTTCAAACCTGTGCGGTGCATCGCAAACAAGCGTGTATTTAATCACGCAGGTATCTCCTTCAAACCATCGGCAATACGAGACGCGAATGCCCGCTCGTTTGCGATGGCGGGAATGCGCGCCCTTGCCTTGGCAACATTCTCAGTCTCAATAGCCGCAACGATGAAATCCGGCTCATCATGATCCAGCTCGGCAATGACCTCTCCCCAGGGGTCGACCATCAGGCTGTGGCCGTAGGTCTCACGGCCGTCTTCATGGACACCGCCTTGAGCCGCGGAGATCATGTAGGCGCCGTTTTCGATTGCGCGGGCGCGCTGTAGCACATGCCAGTGTGCTTCACCAGTCTGCCGAGTGAAAGCTGCCGGTGCGGTCAGGATCTCCGCACCGCGCCGTGCTTGTTCACGAAAGACGGCTGGGAAGCGAACATCGTAACACACAGCCATGCCAACTCGTCCAAAGGGCGCATCCGTCAATATCGTTTCCTGACCCGGGTCATAAGTTGCCGACTCGCGCCAGCTCTCGCCATTTGGCAGATCGACATCGAACATGTGTATCTTGTCATAGGACGCTTGAATTGCGCCATCTGTGCCAATGAAAAAAGCCCGGTTGGCGACTTTGCCACTGTCTTTCAAGACCGCCAAAGATCCGAGATGAAGAGACACATTAAGCTCGGAGGCCACAGTTTGCGCCATCTTCAAGAACGGGTCTTCAACGCCAGACCCGATCCGCTCCATCAGCTCATCGCGGCTGCGGACCAGAACATTCGACATTTCCGGTGTCTGGATGTAGATCGCTCCAGCCTCGGCCGCTTGCCGGATCAACTGTTCCGCAACACTTGCATTTTGCTCAATGGATTTACCGCTGCGCAGTTGAATACACGCCGCTTTGAAGGTGGCCATTCGTTCATCCTCAAAAGGAAATCAGTGACTGCTCCTTTTACGTTAGGAAGCGAGCAACCGATCCAGTTTGCCTGCACGTTCAAGGTCATGCAAATCATCGCACCCACCAACGTGTTTTGAACCGATGAAAATCTGCGGGAATGTGGACCGGCCATTGGCCTTTTGCACCATCTCCTGGCGCAGTTTTGGGTCAAAGGTCGCGTCATGCTCGGTGAACGAAACACCCTTCTTTTCCAGAAGGCGCTTCGCAGCAGTACAGAACCCGCAGAGTTGCCGTGTGTAAATCGTGACGTCGGACATTCCTGATTTCCTTTTCTCGCACAGTGGATCGTCTCCATAGTGCGCAATGGAAGTTGCTTGCAGCGGTATATGCGTTTGATAGCCCGAAAACTCAAGATTTTCGGGTGGCTTGCTTAATCAGGACGGTCAACGTCTTCGTGATTGGCAGGCTCTGCCAAGGCAAAAGTCAGGACATCGACGGTACTTGCACCTGCTGATTTCAAAACTTTGGTACACGCGGTGACTGTGGACCCGGTCGTGTAAACATCGTCGACAAGAACCACACTTCGCCCAGTGAGCTTTTGCAGTTGATTGTCCGGCACTTGAAAGGCCCGCCGCACGTTGCGCTTGCGCGCCTTTGCAGGCAGCCCGACTTGTTGCTGTGTCCGCCTCGTCCGCTTTAATATGAACGGGGCGTAGTCTGCGCCTGAGATGTTCGCAACAACACGTGCAAGATCCGCGGCCTGATTGAACCGGCGCTGCCAAAGGCGCGTCCAATGGAGCGGCACTGGGATGACCAGGCTATCACCCAAAAATTCTGTACCTGAACGCGCCATCCATGTGCCCATAGCCTCCGCCAATTCTCTGCGCCGTGCAAACTTTAGCGCTAATACCAGATCCTTTACCGGCCCTGTGTAGAAGGCGACAGCTCTCAAACGGTAGAATTCAGGCGGGTCGGCAATGGCTCGCGGGCTCAGTGCATTTTCGCCGACATCGTGGGTGAACGGTGTTCCCATTCTCTGACACCAGGGCCGTTCTAAAAATCGGACTTGTTGCCAGCAGCTGCCACACAAGCCGAGACCGCTGGCAACTCCGCACTCACAACAGGGGCAGCGCCTCGGCAATAAGGCATCAAGAAGGTAACCCCCGGCTGTCATCGCTGGCAAAGTCACAAAGGATTTGAATGTCATACGCACCCCATACACTCAAAGAGTGTGCACGAGACCCACAGCAACACAAGGCGCAATCAAACTTCTGAGACTGGCAGATGGTTTTGACGCATCTTTGCAATTGACCTATGTCGACGGCAAGAAAGTACAGGAAGGCAAAAACCGTGAGCGCGCAACCCGAATTGTTTGACCGTAAATTGCTGCGGATGAGGCGCAAAGCGGCGCTAAAGAACGCTAAGCTCGGTTCAGATTTTTTGTTGAAGGCCGTCGTAGAAGATCTCGAAGAACGGCTATCTACGATCACCAGGACTTTCGATACGGCGATTGATCTGGGCGGCCACTGCGGGAATGTCGAGTCATTGCTTGGAGCGACTGGCAAAGTCGGAACTCTTTACAGAGCGGATCTATGGCAACCAGACCCGCACCTGACCGCTCCGGCCTTTGTCGCAGATGATGCGGTGCTGCCTCTAAAAGATCAGTCCACCGATCTCATCGTGTCCGCACTTTCATTGCAATTTGTGAACGACCTGCCAGGAACCCTTATTCAAATCCGAAGGGCATTGCGGCCTGACGGATTGTTTTTGGCAACGCTCGCCGGTGCGGGCACACTGACGGAATTGCGAGATTGCCTGACCCGAGCAGAACTGGAGCTTAGGGGCGGCGCTGCTGCGCGTGTGCTGCCTTTCGCAGATACCAGAGATTTGGGCGGACTTATGCAGCGTGCCGGTTTTGCCTTGCCAGTCACTGACATGGATCCTCTAACCGTCCGCTACAATTCCATGTTTGATTTGATGGCTGACTTGAAGGCGATGGGCGCGACGAACATCCTGAGGGAACGCAGTAGAACACCTCTACCAAAGACGGTGTTTTTAAGGGCTGCTGAGTTGTATTCCCAGGATTATGCAGATCCAGATGGGCGGGTCCGTGCAACCTTCAACATGGTCACCTTGCTCGGGTGGGCACCACATTCGAGCCAGCAAAAACCGCTCAAACCAGGGTCAGCTAAAACCCGGCTGGCCGATGCTTTGGGAACAGAAGAAGTTGGATTGAAACGGGATTGAAAATCAGTAATTTCCCGGTTTTTAGTTTTGCGCGGCTTCGTTTGCGCCCGTCAGCATGACATCGGAGATAACTTGAAAAACGTCATCTCGGACCGTTCCTCCTATGCTACCAATAGTCAATAGGATTGCGATGCTAAGCGTAGCGACAAGCAAGCCATATTCAACCATGGTGGCACCGCTGCGATCATGAATAAGGCGCTGAAGGTGTTGGAATAGGAACTGCTTAGTCACGGAATACATTTCGCTCATCCCAACATTGATCGGTTTTAGACCGCATCCATTATGTGCGGAATGAGTGGTTCATCCGCTGCTGGCATCGGGTAGTCCCGTAACCTCACGGCACGGACCCACTTAAGTGCCTGATTTTCCCGGCCGCGGGGAGTGCCTTCCCATCTTCGGCAGATGTAAAGTGGCATGAGAAGATGAAAGTCCTCATAAGCATGGCTCGCGAAAGTCAAAGGGGCAAGACACGCTTCATTAACCTCGACCCCGAGTTCTTCGCCGAGCTCACGGATCAAAGTCTCCTCTGGGCGCTCACCAGTTTCGACCTTTCCGCCCGGAAACTCCCACAAACCCGCCATCGATTTACCTTCAGGACGCTGCGCAAGCAGCACACGTCCATCAACATCGACAAGCGCACAAGCAGCAACAAGTACGATCTTGGTCATTATTCTTTGTCCGATTTTGAAACAGTTTTCGCGGGGTATGATAAATCCGTCGCAATTTAATTAATCGACGATCAACTTCTATAGTCGCCGTTTATTTCTACATATTGCTTCGTCAGATCACATGTCCAAACAACCGCTTCACCTGCTCCGATGCCGAGATCTACCCGGATAGGAATCGTTTCTTCTTTCATCACGGCGGAGGCAGCCTCTTCGCTGTAATCCGGATCGCGCTCCCCCTCTATAGCGACACGAACATCGCCAAACCAAATCGCCAGCCGGTCGCGATCGGCCGGTTCCCCTGCTTTGCCAACAGCCATAACTACTCGCCCCCAATTGGCGTCTTCACCAGCAACGGCGGTTTTCACGAGTGGGGAATTGGCAATCGAAAGGGCAATCCGCTTTGCCGACTGGTCGCTCTCCGCGCCTTCAACAGAAATTTGAACAAACTTGCGCGCGCCTTCACCGTCTTTGACGATTTGGTGCGCCAGATCCGTCATCACGTCTGCAAGTGCTGCCCGGATCACCTCGGTCCTGGGATCATCAATCTCGGAAACAGCCTCCACGCCACGTTTTTCCGCAGCACCGGTCGCAAAGAACAGCACGGTGTCAGAGGTCGATGTGTCACTGTCGACCGTAATGGCATTGAAGGACGTTTCTGTGTTTTGGCCGAGAATTGTCTGAAGGACACCAGGCGCTATGAGCGCATCAGTGAAAATAAATGACAGCATCGTCGCCATATCCGGTGCGATCATGCCCGCCCCCTTAGCGATGCCGTTGATCGTTACCGTCTCGCCATCGAGCTCTACGGTAGCTGTCGCAAGTTTCGGATAGGTATCCGTTGTCATTATGGCCTTGGCCGCTTCCAACCAGCTTGACTGCCCCTGCGATGCCACCAAGTCATCTGCAACCCCTGCAAACTTCTCAGCTGGAAGCGGTTCCCCGATCACCCCGGTCGACGCCAGATATATTTCATTCTCAGGACAGGACATAGCGCTGGAAATAATCTCAGCAGATTTGGCAACCGCGGCCTTACCCTTTTTCCCGGTGAACGCATTGGCATTTCCTGAATTGACCAAAAGGGCCCGGGCGTGCCCTTCACTCAGGATCCCTTTGCACCAGTCAACTGGAGCGGATGAACATTTAGACTTTGTGAAAACGCCTGCAACTGCAGTCCCTTCAGACAGCGACACGAGCAAAACGTCCGTCCGGCCGGAATACTTGATCCCAGCGCCGGCTGTCGCAAAAGTGACACCCTCGATGTCCGGCATTTCCGGATAGGATTTGGGTGCAAGTGGTGAAACGGTTGTCGACATAGGATCGGCTCCGGGATGCGTGAAACAGCTGTTGTTGTCCCTAGCCAGAGGCAAGCGGGTCTGCAAGCCTTTTCAGGAACACGATCTCGCAGGCAAACAAAAACCCGGCGGCCTCGTGGCCACCGGGTATTCCTCACTCACAGCGCTGTTTACTCAGCCGCGGGCTTCTCGCCCTCTGCATTGGCGAGTTGTTCATCCAAGATCTCGACAGCATATTCGTCTTTCAGCTCAATCATACGCGCTTCGTACCGCTCTCGCGCAAGCTGCTGGCGGAGGTTTGCTTCAACCGTTTCCAAAGCAGGCTTTTCCTGCCGGCGCTTGTCCTCCACTTTGATGACGTGCCATCCAAACTGGGTTTCAACCGGCTCTTTGGTGTAAGTACCTGGCTCCAATGCAAAGGCTGCCTCCTCAAATGGCGGCACCATTTGGCCTTTTGCAAAAAAGCCAAGATCACCACCGTTCGGCCCCGAAGGTCCTGTGGATTTTTCCTTGGCGAGCTCAGCGAAGTCAGCACCGCCATCAAGCTCAGTGATGAGTGCCTCTGCTTCTGCTTTGTCCTCGACCAGAATATGACGGGCATTGATCTCTTCAGGACCTTCGAAATCCGCGAATTCCTTATCGTAAGCGGCCTTCACGTCGTCATCAGAGATAGAACCGTTAATCTTCTGGCCGAGATAAGCGTTGCGCAGGGCGCGCAGCTCAAGAAACTCAAGCTGTTTCTTGAAATCCGGATCCTGATCGAGGCCATCATTCTTCGCAGCCAGAGCCAGCAACTCCATGTCGATCATGACGTCGAGCAGCAACTGGCGCCATTGTGCCGGTGGGAAACGTTGGAGCTCTTGACCCAAATCCTGGGCAGCAAACGCAATATCGGCTTCCGTGATGACCGCATCGCCAACCTTGGCAACGACATCTTCCGGTTCGGCCGCCGACAAAGAAGCCGATCCGAGCGTCAGCGCCATGAAGGAAACGGCAAGAGCCTTGACTGGCCTGCGCATCGAATTTCGGAGCATGAGAAAACCTTTACCTATGGGAACATATCTCTTTTATCCCTCGGAACACGAGGGCTCGGGTACATTGCCTATTCCAGCAGCGTTGACAAGCATTCACCCCCCTCTTATCTCTCGGGCGGCCCTGCTGCGAGGCTGGGATGGCATCTTTTCGGCCACATGAGTTGGCCAGCGCGCTGCGCTACGTGTGCAACGTGTACAACAAATTGAGACGATTTCATGGGCAGGTGTCAGATTGCCAGTGACACCGACCGTAAAGGAAGGACCGCCACATGGCTGGCCTCGGCGCAATAGCACGTAAGTTATTCGGATCTTCAAATGACCGGAAAGTGAAGTCATTCCGGGCGAGAGTTGAGCAAATCAACGCTCTGGAAACTGAGATCCAGGCTTTGTCGGACGAGGACCTTCGCGCCCAGACGGAGAAATTCCGCGAACAACTGAAAAACGGCGCGCCTTTGGACGACATCCTTGCTCCGGCTTTCGCAACGGTGCGCGAAGCAGCCAAACGGGCGCTCGGTCAGCGTCATTATGATGTCCAACTGATCGGCGGCATGGTGCTGAACTCCGGTCAAATCGCGGAAATGCGAACGGGTGAAGGTAAGACCCTTGTGGCGACGGCACCTGTCTACCTGAACGCCTTGTTGGGGGAAGGTGTGCACGTCGTTACCGTGAACGACTACCTGGCCCAGCGCGACAGCGAGTGGATGGGGCAGGTTTACAAGTTCTTGGGACTGTCTGTTGGCTGCATCACACATGGCCTGTCGGATGAAGAGCGCCGCGCAGCCTATGCCGCTGACGTTACATACGGAACGAACAACGAATTCGGCTTCGATTATCTTCGCGACAACATGAAACATGACCGCGCCTCAATGGTGCAACGTGGACATGCCTATGCAATCGTCGACGAGGTCGATTCAATTCTGATCGATGAAGCCCGGACACCATTGATCATCTCCGGTCCCCTGGAAGACCGCTCTGAGTTCTACAACACCGTTGACGCCTTTATTCCGAACCTCACAGAGGAGGATTACGAGCTCGATGAAAAGGCGCGATCAGCGACATTCACCGAGGCTGGCAACGAGAAACTCGAAGGGCTTTTGGCGGAAGCCGATCTTCTGAAAGGCGATTCGCTGTATGATGTGGAGAACGTCTCAATCGTTCACCATCTCCAACAAGCTCTGAAAGCTCACAAACTCTTCCAGCGGGACAAAGACTACATTGTCCGAAATGGCGAAGTTGTGATCATCGATGAGTTTACCGGGCGCATGATGCCGGGCCGCCGGTTCTCCGAAGGTCTCCATCAGGCCCTGGAAGCGCGCGAGAAGGTTCGCATTCAGCCTGAAAACCAAACACTCGCATCGATCACGTTCCAGAACTATTTCCGCATGTACGGCAAGCTTGCCGGCATGACCGGTACAGCTTCAACGGAAGCGGACGAATTTGCCGACATCTATAAGCTGGAAGTCGTTGAAATTCCGACAAACGTTTCCGTTCAGCGGATCGATGACGATGATGAGGTTTACCGGACCTTCCAGGAAAAATTCAACGCGATCGTCAAGTTGATTGATGAGTGCAAGGAACGCCGGCAGCCGATCCTGGTGGGCACGACCTCCATCGAGAAGTCGGAAATCCTGGCCGAGCTTTTGAAGCAACATGGCTACAAGCAGATCGATTTGAGCAATCCGGTCGCCTTTGCCGCCGCGCAGAAGAAGGACGGTGGCAAGTCCAAGGTCTTTGCCGTTTTGAACGCGCGCTATCACGAGCAGGAAGCGTTTATTGTTGCTCAGGCTGGTTTGCCAGGCGCTGTCACGATCGCAACCAACATGGCCGGCCGTGGTACGGATATTCAGCTCGGCGGCAACGCCGATATGCAGATCGAAATGACCCTTGGCGAGATGCCGGAAGGGGAAGAACGAACCGCGAAGGAAGCTGCCATCCGGGCCGAAGTCGAGGAGCTCAAACAAGAAGCACTCAAAGCCGGCGGCCTCTACGTGATCGGCACCGAACGGCATGAAAGCCGCCGTATCGATAACCAGCTGCGTGGTCGTTCCGGCCGTCAGGGCGATCCGGGCCATTCCAAGTTCTTCCTATCGCTTGACGATGATCTGATGCGGATTTTCGGCTCCGAGCGCATGGACTCAATGCTGCAGAAGCTGGGCCTGGAAGAAGGCGAAGCAATCATCCATCCGTGGATTAACAAAGCTCTTGAGAAGGCGCAGCAAAAGGTCGAGGCGCGAAACTTCGATATCCGTAAAAACCTCCTGAAATTCGACGACGTGATGAACGACCAGCGCAAGGTCGTCTTCGATCAACGTATCGACCTGATGGACAGCGACGCGATCCAGGATGCTGTGACGGACATGCGGCACGACGTAATCGACGATCTGGTCGCAAGCCACATTCCAGAGCGCGCTTATCCGGAACAATGGGATACCGAAGGACTTCAGGAAGAAGTCCGCAAGTACCTGAATCTTGACTTGCCGATCAAGGACTGGGCGGCCGAAGAAGGTATCGCGGATGAAGAGGTCAAGGAACGGCTGACACGGACGGCTGACGAGGCCATGGCCCAAAAAGTCGCCAAGTACACGCCCGAAGTCATGCGCCGGGTCGAAAAGGCAATTCTGCTTCAAACGCTTGATAATCTGTGGCGGGAGCACCTGGCCAACCTTGACCATCTGCGCTCCGTTGTCGGGTTCCGCGGATACGGTCAACGCGATCCTTTGCAGGAATACAAGACCGAATCCTTCACCCTGTTTGAATCGATGCTGGCACAACTGCGCCAAATCACGACAGCTCAGCTGCTTCGCGTTGAGCTGGTAACCGAACAGCCACCGGAAATGCCGCAGATGCCGGAGATGCATGAGCATCACATCAACCCGATGACCGGTGAAGACGAAATGGCGCAGCCGAACGCTCAACCCCAAACAAGCCGCGAGCGCGATCCAAACAATCCTGCGACTTGGGGAAAAGTTGGCCGTAACGAAGCCTGTCCGTGCGGGTCCGGCAAGAAATACAAGCACTGTCACGGAGCGCTTGTCTAATCATACGCGGTTCTAACGAATAGCAAAAGCCGGCGCTCAAAATGAGCGCCGGCTTTTTTTGCTCTGAACCACCAAAGCAAATGCTAAAGCACTATTTTGCTTCCGCAGTTTTCTAAAGGCTGGCGTTTCTCGGTCTTTTCCGGCAGGTTGCCGCGAAGATCCAAAAAGCCACCGTATCAATGCAGCCAAAACAAGCCCCAAAAATCTACGTATCCCGCCGGAAAGAACTCCGAACGGAAAGTCCTATGATCAGCGTCATAGTGCCGGTCTACAACGAAGAAGACGTTATCGGTCACTTTCTGGAGGAGACCAAACGCGTTCTTGAGGAAACAGGGCTGCAATACGAATATGTTTTTATCGACGACGGCAGCCAGGATGCCACGGCTGACATACTGACGGATAGGCTTGCCAACGGCTTACCCGGACGGCTGCTCGGCCTCTCTCGGAACTTCGGCAAGGAGGCGGCCCTTTCTGCCGGTTTGGAGGCCGCCAAAGGCGACATCGGCGTCATCATTGATGCAGATCTTCAAGACCCACCCGAATTGATCCACCAAATGATTGATGGCTGGCGGGCCGGCTATGATGTGGTTTATGGCCTGCGGGTGGATCGAACATCAGACACACTGATGAAGCGATCGACTGCAGGCATGTTCTACAAGGTCTTCAACAAGCTTTCGAACATTGACATGCCTCCGAACGCCGGTGATTTCCGCCTGATTGACAGGGCGGTAATTGATGCGCTGCTTCAGTTACCGGAACGAAACCGATTTATGAAAGGTCTGTTCGCCTGGGTGGGTTTTCCCGCCATGGCTGTTCCTTATGAACGCCCCCCGCGGAAGGCAGGCGACGGCAAGTTCAACTACTGGAAACTCTGGAACTTCGCGCTCGACGGCATCACGGGCTTTACAACGATGCCCTTGAGGATGTGGTTTTACGGCGGCGCTCTGGTGTCAATCCTCGCCTTCGCCTATGCCATCTATCTCACGATCAGGGGAATCATTTTCGGCATCGACGTTCCAGGTTACACCTCCATCATGGTTGCAGTGCTGCTCTTCTCAGGAATCCAGTTGCTCTCAATCGGAATGATCGGTGAGTACGTGACCCGGCTATTTAATGAATCGAAGCAACGGCCGGTGTACCTACTGCAGGATGTCATTGAGAGCACTCCTCAGCAAACCCATAAGCAAGATGAACATGATCACTGACCGCAAACGTCAAACACTGAAAACGGAAGCCAATGCTGCCGGGAAATTTGCGGTGGTCGGCGTTGTTGCAACGCTCATCCATGCCACTGTGGCCGGCTTTCTCCTGGAAAGCGGACTGCTTCCGCCAATGCTGGCAAATTTCGCCGGCTTTCTGGTTGCGTTTGGCGTTTCCTTTTCAGGCCACTTTTACTGGAGTTTCTCGCACCTCCGCCAAGAAAAGACCGCATTGAAGGCAATGCTGAGATTCTTATTGATCGCGGCATCAGGCTTCACGCTCAACTCTAGCGTATTGGCTCTTTGGCTGAACCTTACGCCCTGGCCGGATCTGCTCGGTTTGATGGTTTCGATCGCAATTGTTCCGTCCCTTACATTTATTGGCACCCGCTTCTGGGCTTTTTCGCACACCGAAGTTGATCCGTGATTGGACTGGAGTAATTGATGAACGCCAGCCGCGCTGCGCTTCTGTATGGAGGGCTTCTATGCCTTCTTTATGCACTGGTTCCAACCTTGAGCTTCCCCAATCCGCCGCTGGATGTCGTTGAAGGATTTGCGTGGGGCAGAGACATTCAACTCGGCTATACCAAACACCCGCCTATGCAGGCCTGGCTGCTCGAACTGAGCTATCACCTGACCGGTGGACACGCCTATGGAGCCTATTGGCTGAGCGCAATAAGCATTGGCATCGGATACTGTTTCGTCTGGTTGATAGGAAAAGAGCTTGGCTTTTCAGAACAACAACGGTTCTGGGCAATCGTGCTTACCAGCGTAACGTTTTATTTCACCCTCCCCGTACCCGAGTTCAACCCGAATATCCTCCAGATCCCGGTCTGGGCAGGAATGTTTTTTTTCTTCTTGCGCGCGTTGAATTCAGGCGCAGTCCGATACTGGATCCTGTTGGGGGCAGTCGCCGCAATTGGCTTCTACACCAAATACTTTGTCTTCCTGTTGATCGGCACAATTGGACTATACGCCCTTGTTTACACTGACGGGCGCAGGTATCTCGCAACCTCCGGGCCATGGATTTGCTCAATTTCGTTCCTTCTTCTGGTAGGGCCCCATTTATACTGGCTTTATGAAACTGACTTTTTGACCTTCCGTTATGCCATCGGCCGAAGCAATGCAGCAGGTTCATTGTTCGACCACGTTTACAATCCGATAAACTTCCTTTTGGCACAGGTCGCCAATCACGCCGGGCTTTTCATAGTCGCGTTGCTTGGCCTTAGCTGGCAAAAGTTGAAAACAGCAAAGACATCATGGTCCTTCACCCGCGGATCTGAACTTACGCTTGAAGCCGACAGATTCCTTGTCTGGTTCGCTTTTGTACCGCTTGCCGTAGTGCTAATGGCGTCTGCTGTAACAGGCAGTGAATTCAAACATATGTGGGGCACGCCACTCTTTGTCCTGTCCGGGTTGGTGGCAGTTCGATATTTTCATCTTCCGGCTTTTTGGTCTGCGCCCAGACGCGCATTTACAGGCGCTCTCGTCATCCAGGCCATTTTTCTGGGCGTCCTCTTTGGGCAAGCTGTTCTGGAGCCTCTTTGGAAGACCAAACAATCCCGCATTCATTATCCAGGCAAGGCAGCCGCGGAATTCCTCTCTGATGTCTGGGAAAAGGAAACAGGTACTGAACTGGCGTATGTCGCCGGAGATGAGTGGACGACAGCCAATGTAACCCTTCACGCCGCATCGAGACCTTCAATGTTCTTGGAGCACAACACAACATTGAGCCCCTGGATCGACTTAGATGATGTTCAGAAAAAGGGCGTGATGATCCTTTGGCGCGGCGAGAACTCAGGACCTGCTGGCCGGATTATGGAGCTCTATCCAAACGCCAGCCGCCGGGGCCGACACACGCTGCCGTTCCACTCTTATGGCACCTTTCCGGACCTCACGATCAATTGGATCATTGTACCGCCGGGAAGCGTCGCCACATCTGTAGACGATGAACGCACCGATTAGAAAGCCTGATGGCACAATCGAGAAAAGGGTCTAACCTCCCCGCATGATCGACATGATGGAAATAGATGACATCGAGGATTGGCTGATCGGCGAGGCACTCGGCGACCCGGATATGACCACCCTTTTTGCAGAAATGTGTGAACGCTTGCGCCAATGCCACGTTCCAGTCGATCGCGCAATTCTTGTCTGGTCGACGCTTCACCCCATGATTGAAGCGGAAATCGCCTTTTGGGAAAACGGCGGCGAGGTCTACCATGAAAAGATCGAGCACTCCGAAGAAGATACGGAAGACTGGCTGCAAAGCCCCATTCGAGCCGTTTTGATCAATGAAGAGCCGATGCTTCGCCGGCGATTGACCAATGCCAATGCACAAACTGAATTTCCGCTCCTGAACCGTCTGGCCTCGGAGGGTTACACGGATTACCTGGTTATACCGACCCACATGGAGATACCTGCGATCAAAGGTGAGTATCCAAACACCGGGATCATCCTAAGCTGGGCAACTCGGGAAGAAGACGGGTTTTCTGAAGATGCCCTCAACGCGATACACTATATCCAGAAACGGCTCGCCCTAGCCGCAAGGGCCGTGCTTCAAGGCCACATCACAAAAATCATCGCCGAAACATACCTCGGCAGCATCGCAGGAACCAAAGTACTGAATGGACAAATCCGCCATGGAGATGGCGAGACCATCGATGCGGTGATCTATTACAGTGACATGCGCAATTCCACGGCAATTGCAGATGCCCTGGGTCCCGAAGATTATCTCAAGTGGCTGAATACATATTTTGAAGCAACTGCTGGCGCGGTTCTCCAGCAGGGCGGCGAAGTCCTCGACTTTATCGGCGATGCGGTTCTGGGTGTCTTCCCAACACAAAAGGGATCACTCTCAGAAGCGGTCCAAAGGGCCATTGCGGCGGCGGATGAGACCCGGCGGCGGCTCCATGACATCAACAAAACCGTCTCTACCGATCACACAATGAACGCAGGCATCGCTCTTTCGACCGGCCGTGTCATGTTCGGCAATATCGGCGTTGCAAACCGGCTGACCTTCTCGGTTATTGGTCAAACGGTTCACGCCGCCGCGCGGATTGAACATCTGACCAAGCGGATCAAGTCCGACGTTCTCATGACCAGTGAAATCGCTGAATTTGCGGGCGATCGCGCACAAAATGCTGGAGCCTATGAGCTGGACGGCTTTACCGACCGCCAACCGCTTTTTTCACTTGAACCTCTGCCCGTTCCCGGCGCACCACACTCCTGATCTCAATTTCTTGATACCAAACGGATACCCATGACAGACCTTCGCCCAAATCCCCGCACGACCCTGCCCTTTCGCGAACAAGTCTGCGAGACCGGAGATGACGGCGCGCCTGTCATCTTGCTGCACGGCTTTGGCGGAGACCGCCAAACCTGGGTGAACATTCAAACTGGTCTTGCCAGCCGCAAACGCTCTCTGGCGTTTGATCTGCCCGGTCACGGCGAAGCACTGGATTGGCCCAAGGTTGGTCACGCTGGGATTTCGGCAAAAGCTGTCACACAATCCCTTGAAGCGCTGGAATTGAAACGCGTGCATCTGGTTGGCCATTCTATGGGTGGCGCCGTTGCCGCATTGGTTGCCCTGCGTGCACCGGAGCTGGTTGCCAGTCTTACGCTTTTGGCGCCCGGTGGATTTGGGCCGGAAATCAATCATCGGCTTTTGCGGCGCTATGCGGTTGCCTCTGAGACAGCGGAAATGGAAGTTCTTCTCGAGCAGTTCTTCGGCTGGGAATTCAAGCTTCCCAAATTCCTCGCAAAAACCGCTGCAGAAAGCCGGGCCCGGCCAGGAGGCGCGGCAACTCTGTCGGCGATCGCCGACGAAATCATCGACGGCTCCGTGCAAAAGACTTTGCCGCGGGACGACATGGCAGCGCTTCCAATGCCGATCAAGGTGCTTTGGGGAACTCAGGACCGTGTTCTACCGACACGGCAGGCGCACAAGCTGCCTGGCATTGTTGCCACGCACATCTTTGAGCGCGTTGGTCACATGGTGCATCTGGAAATACCAAAAGACACCACCCGCCTCATTCTTCAAAACGCGGCTGCAGAATAAGGCGCTCGGCCAGCCGACATGCTGAGGGGTCTTGCAGGAGCGTTATCGGTTTTCAACGCTAACGCTCCTGTATTCAATAGCTGATCGTCTATGCGTCCGGGAGCAGGTCGTCCCGCCAGATCTCGCCGATCACCCGCCGCGCCATCATGTGCGAGCGCGGTGAATTGATGCTGTCGACCGCAATAAGTGCATTTTCTTTCAGATACGCAACGTAGAACTTTTTAGCGGCTGGGTCGCCGACAACGATTGTCTTGTCATACCCTTCCGACAGGCCCGCGATCTGCAGCTTGATTTCATACTGATCCGACCAGAACCACGGCAAGGGATCATAATCGACCTCCTGCCCCAGCAACGCCTGGGCCGCGATTTTGGCCTGATCAATCGCATTTTGGACGCTTTCCATCCGCACAGAGCGTGAATACCGCCCAGAATAAAACCGGGTGCAATCGCCAACGGCATAGATGTCCGGATCGCTTGTCTGAGCTGCACCATCAACAAGAACACCGTTGTCTGTATCCAGCCCCGCATCTGCGGCCAGTTGATCATTTGGCTCGGCGCCAACGGCGACAAGCACAAGGTCGGCCGGGACACTGTCTCCATTGCTCAGCTTGATGGATTCGACCGCCTCTCCACCCTCAAGCGCTTCAATGCCTGTGTTCAAACGCAGTTGAACGCCATTATCGGAATGCAGTTTCGCGAAAAAGCCCGACACAGTTTCGCTCACTACCCGCTTCATCGGCCGGTCCTGAGCTTCAATCACGCAGACATCCTTGCCGAGCGCGCGGGCCACTGCAGCGACCTCCAGACCGATGTAACCGGCACCGATGATGACGAGGTTCTGGCTCTTCGACAAACGGTAACGGATCGCATCAACATCGCCAATGGAGCGCAATGTGACCACGCCGTCTTTTTCAGAGCCTTTGATTGGAAGGAGACGCGCTTTGGTTCCCGTCGCAAGGACCAGTTTTCCGTAAGATATGGTGTCGCCGTTTTCCAGCTGAACACGTTTTGCCGACCGGTCAATCCCAACGACACTTGTATTTGGGATGTGGTCGATGGTGTTGGTCGTGTAGAACGCTGGCGGCCGGAGCCAAAGCCCTTCGGCGCCAATTTCACCAGCCAGGAATTTTTTGGATAGTGGCGGGCGTTGATAAGGTGGATGAGCCTCGTCGCCGATGAGCCGCAACGCGCCTTCAAAACCACCTTGACGAAGCGATTGAGCGACTTGGGCACCAGCTTGACCAGCCCCGACTATGACGATCTCTTCCTGCATCCCGTTTCACCTTCTTCGTGCAATCAGACTCGTCCCTAGCACGAAGAAAAGCCGCCCGCCAGCGGGGCATTAAGTCCCGGTTGGCAAAGCGGCTTTTGAAACTTCTCGCCTATGCGTTAGGCGCTGCGAACACCTTGCAGGAATGTCGCGATTTCCTGACGGATCAGCCCGCCCTGCTGAGACAGGGATTGCGCCAGTTTATCGACCTCAGCACCATTGGTTCGGGCAAGTTCTGCAGCGGATCCAACGCTCGTCATACGATCGGCTGCTTCATCAGACCGCTGAGACGCACTAGAAACGTTGTCGGAAATCTCTCGGACCGCCTGATCCTGATGCTGAACGGAATCTGCAACCGACGATGCCAGGTTTTCCATGTCGGAGATAATTTTGCTGACATCCTCAATGGCCTGCACAGCGTGACCGGACGATCCCTGGATGGCTTCAATCTGGATCGCGATCTCTTCCGTCGCTTTCGATGTCTGATCAGCCAATTGCTTGACCTCGGCAGCAACAACCGCAAAGCCCTTACCGGCTTCACCGGCACGCGCGGCTTCGATGGTCGCGTTCAGAGCGAGCAGATTGGTTTGACTTGCAATATCCCGGATCAGGCTCATGACTTCGCCGATCCGTTCTGCCGCGCTGGAGAGCTCCTGCATGGTCGAAACCGTTGTGGAGGCACTTAAAACGGCTTGCTGAGCAACTTCCGTAGACCGGGTTGCCTGATTTGAGATCTCGGCAATCGAGGCTGCCAATTCGTCCGCAGACTGGGCAGCCGATGTGACATTTTCCGCAGCTGTTCTCACCGCACCCGTTGCACCAGACGATTGGTCCGCCACATCGTCGGCCGCCTGTTCCATTGATTGGGAGGTCTGGCGCAATTCGTCATTGGCCCGGTCCAAACTTCCGAGCGCGTCAGTTACCGTGCCTTCAAACCGGCCGATAATGTCTTCCAGACGGGCGACACGTTCTTCACGGGCCTTGTTTTCCTGTTCCTGGGCTGCTGCAAGCTGCGATCTCTCGACCGCATTGTCCCGGAAGACCAAAACCGTTCGGGCAATGGCAGCAAGTTCAGTTTTACCCTTTGCTTCCGGCAAGGCGATGTCTGTCTGACCACCCGCCAGAGCTTCCATGGCTTTCTGGAGATGCGCCAACGGTCCGGCTACCGATTGACCAACCAAAAATGCGATTGCGGGCAACAAGATCAGCAAACCAAGAATGGTCCCGCCAATTGCATATGTTGCGATCGACCGGGCTGTCTCGAGTTGAGTGGCAGCCTGCGCCTGCAGGTCTTTTGCAGCGGCATTCAGAGCGTCGATGTGTGGTGGCACCAGTTGAAAAAGGTTTTCCAGGAGGGCGGTGCTGCTCGTCTCTTGCTCAACCGCTGCCGTATACTGGGCAAACGTCTCCTGATACGCCGTCATGTTATCGGCGAGCTCTTTCTTGATCGCATCTTGAATGTAGACCCTCTTGAGCAGTTTCTCGAACGCAGCAAACTGCTCATCGAAAACACCAATTGCTTCGGGCGTGCTGTTGAGGGTGAATTCTTTTTCCGCGAGCTGCACGGCGAGAATAGCGCGCGCCAGCTTTTCAAAGTCCGGGCCACCGCCAAACTTCATTTCTTCAAACAAACGATCTTTCACTGCACCAGTGAGCGAATCGAGGCGTGCAAGCTGCCCGTCCTGGTTCGTATATCCGATTTGCTGCCGGACGCTGTCCAGCATCTCGAACGCGCCGCTTGTGCCCTCTAACGTATCCTTCACATCGGCAACCTGGGCGGCGTAGCTCGCCGCGGCAGGATTGTTTTCCAGCTTGGCAACCAAATCCGTCGCGACAACCATTTCGGTAGTGAATCTTTGAAACGCTTCGGCAGAGGGCGCTGCAAAATATTGATTTTCAATAATCTGCAGCCGTGCTGCCGTCTCAGAGAGCGCTGCCACTTCTTCGGCCAGATCGGCGCTTTGGTTCATCCTGCTAAAAGCCGAATTCAGCTCGCCCTGGCTCCAGAAATAGACCCCGCCGATAATGACGAGGCCAACGACTGTCACGAGGCTGAGCGCCATAACCCGCACTTTGACCGAGAGTTTGGACAAAACTCCAAAAGTTGATTGCGCACCGATTGCCACTGGCTTATGTCCCCTGAGAGAAATAGTGTTTCCTCAGAGTTAGCTAAAATTGCCAATTTCCGGTTAATCTGAAAATCATTCTTTTTCATTTCCCCTCATCGACCACTTTGCTGGTTTGGCGAACCACCCCCGGAGATTGACTTGGCATATCTGGCCAAAATTGCCCCTGCGCTTTTTGTTCTTCTATGGTCGACCGGTTTTATCGGTTCAAAGCTGGGCGCGCCGTACATCGAACCAATGGCTTTCCTGACGGTCCGGTTCGCTGCGGTCCTGCCCATTTTGTTCATTCTCGGTCTGTTTTGGGTGAAATCCTGGCCGAATGACAAAAAGGCAATTGGCCACTGCATCGTGACCGGCATGCTGGTCCACGGAATCTACCTGGGCGGCGTTTTCTGGGCCATCAAGCAAGGCATGCCTGCTGGAGCTTCAGCCATTATCGTCGGATTGCAGCCGGTTCTAACCGCGATTTTTGCAGTTGGTATGATCGGAGAAGTGATCAGTCGCAAACACTGGATCAGTATGGCGATTGGCCTGAGCGGCCTCGGTCTTGTGCTTGGACCCAGGTTTGATCTAGCCGGGTCTGGCATCACACTCGTTACGATCAGTGTTGTCTTCTTTTCTGTTATCGCAATCAGTGTTGGCACGGTTTATCAAAAGCGCTTCGTACCCAACACCGATCTTCTGGCAGCGACCTTCTGGCAATATGTCGGCGCCCTTTTGGTCACAACACCACTCAGCCTTTTCGAGACTTGGCAAATCACGTGGTCGGGCGAGTTGATCGTAGCGCTTGCCTGGCTTGTTTTGGTGCTGTCGATCGGCGCGATCATGTTGTTGATGCTGCTCATCCGCCAAGGCGCGGTTTCGCAAGTGGCGAGCCTGTTTTACCTCGTGCCGGTCGCAACAGCCATTGAGAGCTACTTCCTGTTTGGAGAAACCCTCTCAATGATCCAGATCGCTGGCATGGCTTTGGTGGTCGGCGCGGTCTTGATGATCCGCGCGGCTCCTAAACGGACCTAAGCCTGCTGCTGCCGACCCAATTGACGATCGCGGAAGGCACGTTGCCGCGCGATCGCGGCATTGAGCTCGCCGCCCAAGATGAAGGCGAGCGAGCAGATATATAGGAAAATAAGCGCGGTCATGATCCCCGCCAGGCCGCCATATGTTGAGACATAATTGGCAAACCGGGCGAGATACGCCCCGAAGGCACTGCCTGAAACGATCCACAAGAGCAGCGTGGCAATCACGCCCGGCCAGATGTCTGAAAACGACCGCTTTCCAGAGGGCAGCAACCAGTGCGTCATGAAAAGCCCGACAATCAACAATGACCCGGCCAGCGTGTAGCGGGCAATGTTGATCGACAACAGAAATGTTTCGACCTGAGGCACAAATCCTCTGAGAGCCTCGATCCCAAGCGGCGCAAGAACGACAAGAAACGTATAGGCCAGCAGGATCACCGCGCCCAGGATCACAAGAGCCAGCGATTGAATGCGCAACAGGATAAAGGACCGCTTTTCAACCTGCCGGTAGGCCCGGTTCAGCGCCGTTCTAAGCGCCTCGACCCCATTGGATGCAAACCACAATGCGGCCACCGCACCAAAGGTGAGTAAGTCACTGCGGGGTACCGTCAGTACATTTTCGATTTCACGGACCACAGGGGCCGCAACAGTTTTCGGCCAGGCGTCGAACACAAGTTCAGACACCGTGTCTGCCGCACCGACCATTCCAAAAAAACCCGCAAGTGACGCAATGAAGATCAGCAAAGGGAAAATCGCGAGCAGGCCGGACAACGCCACATGGCTGGCCATTGCAAAGCCGTCATCACGTGAAAAATGACCGATTGCATCTTTCAGCACAGCAAAAGACGCCTTGGCAAAAAGGTAAAGACTCATAGGTTTCATGTTGCTTGGCCGGGAGCTGTCGTCAAGTCTGTGCCCTCGTTATGACAGCCCCCTTCGAAAGACCAACAAGATTTGGCTCGACAAAGCACGGTGTGCGACGCAACATAGCTTCAAGAAAACGCGCGCGCGCGCAACAAATGAAAACGGAGATACCAATGTCCACCGCAGCCATGAAGGCCGCAGAAATGCAGCCGACTCTATCTGAGCGAACCAACGCGATCGTCCATAAATTGGACGGTCTCCTTGATCTCGCAGCGCAGCGTGTGCGCGAGCTCGTCACGGTGGACGGGCGGATTTCTTCCAGCCGGATGGAAGAAGAACAACGCGCAACACACGGGCTGGCATGGCTTGCAACATATGTCGAAGCGCTCCGCCAGCTTGATGCCTATGCACAGCGGTTGTACGAGAGCGGTCGCTACGGCGATCTGGAAGACAAGATCGTTCAGCTCGGCTTTGCGGAATACGTGGCGCAGATTTTCGGCGGCATCCCGATGAACCAGGGGGAATTCGTCCGCCTTGCCGATCTTGGCATTTCCGATGACGAGGCCCGCTCGTTCCGGACCGCAGACATGGATGCCGTCATTGCGACAGGCAACACCATTGAAGTTCGCGAAGGTCTCACGGAGCTGATCCGGGCTCAGGCAGGACAGTCGACTTTCGGCGATGGCGGTCTCGATGAAACCATGGAGCAGATCCGCAACGAAATGCGGAAGTTTGCTGAAGACACTGTCGTGCCCAATGCTCATGAGTGGCATTTGAAAAACGAATACATTCCGCTCGAAGTCGTCAGCCAGATGTCGGAACTCGGCGTTTTCGGTCTGACGATCCCAGAGGAATATGGCGGTCTCGGCCTCGGTAAAGAAGCAATGTGTGTTGTTTCCGAGGAGCTCTCGCGCGCTTACATCGGCGTCGGCTCGCTTGGTACTCGGTCGGAAATCGCCGCTGAACTCATCCTGTGTGGCGGCACCCAGGAGCAGAAAGAGTATTGGCTTCCGAAAATCGCCTCCGGCGAAATCCTGCCGACCGCCGTCTTTACCGAACCGAATACCGGCTCAGACCTTGCCTCGCTCAAGACACGGGCGGTGAAGGACGGCGACACCTGGAAGATATCGGGCAACAAGACCTGGATCACCCATCCGGTGCGCGCAGACATCATGACCCTCTTGGCCCGAACCAATCCGTCTGAACCCGGATACAAGGGCTTGTCGATGTTTATTGCCGAAAAGCCGCGCGGAACGGATGAAGATCCATTCCCGGCAGACGGCATGACCGGCGGCGAGATCGAGGTTCTTGGCTATCGCGGCATGAAGGAATACGAGATCGCCTTCGATGATTTCGAAGTAAAGTCGGAAAACCTGCTGGGTCAGGTTGAAGGCGAAGGTTTCAAACAGCTGATGCAGACATTTGAGGGCGCCCGAATCCAGACCGCTGCCCGCGCCATTGGTGTTGCGCAATCCGCACTGGATATCGGACTGCGCTACGCAGAGGATCGCGTTCAGTTCGGCAAGGCGTTGATTAGTTTCCCGCGCGTTTCCGACAAGCTCGCACTCATGGCGACCGAGACCATGATTGCCCGTCAGCTGACGTATTTCTCCTCCTGGCAGAAAGATTCCGGCAAGCGCTGCGACCTGGAAGCTGGCATGGCCAAACTGCTTGGGGCCCGTGTCGCGTGGGCCGCTGCGGACAACGCACTGCAGATCCATGGCGGTAATGGCTTCGCTCTTGAATACGCCATCTCCCGCGTGCTGTGCGATGCAAGGATCCTGAACATCTTTGAAGGTGCAGCCGAGATCCAGGCACAAGTTATCGCCCGCCGATTGCTGGAAACCCGCGGCAACGCATGATCAAACAATAGGGCGCCAATCGGCGCCCTTTTTCTATTCAACCGTGATCGTGATCCGCTCGGACATTACTGGCGGGTTGTGTGGGATGTGACTCCAGTCGCCCAAAACCAGCTGCAGCGTGTGTTCGCCGGGCGCCAACTCAACTGTGGTTTCGGTCTGCCCGCCACCAAAGTGTTTGTGATTGTCATCGGCCGGGATGGCTTCGTTGAGTTCTTCGCCTTCAATCGTTTCATCGATAATCAAATGGTGATGGCCGGTTTTTTCTTTTTCAATACCGGCCGGCGCCACGCCCATTCCGGTCAAGCCGAACTGGATAAAGACCGGGCCTTTGACACTGTCACCGTCCTTCAAATTGATGAAATAGACCTTCGCACCGTCCGGGGATGGGGTTTCACCGGCATTTGCCGAAACCGCTAATGGCAAGACGAGACACAAAGCCATCGCAGAAGATTGAAAATATGATCTCATAACGATCCTCCCGTTAAAGAAACGCCCCTCAGCCTAAACATTACGCTTCTCATCACTGATGAAAGTGACAATAATCACACAAAGATGCCAGGAACGCTTGGTAAACTTTATTTGTAATTCTGGCTCACATGCCCATATCATTTGTATGCCGCGAACAGGAATTACGTTGAAATGACCTCCTCATCCCCATTTGAAGATCTGGGATTCGACCCGGAAATTCTCGGACCGGAAGAGGAACAAAATGAAACGGTCCGTCAGAAACTGTTAAAAACAGCCCGGAAGGCGGCGCGCCAAGTTCCGTTTATGGAAGATGTTGTCGCCGGGTACTATTGCGCGCTTGATCCTGCCACGCCGACAAAGGTGCGCGGGACCTTGCTTGCTGCTTTGGCCTATTTTGTTTTACCGCTCGACGTGGTGCCGGATTTCATCCTGGGCGTCGGGTTTGGAGATGATGCAACGGTGCTGATGGCAGCGATTTCGATGATCCGGGCCCATATTCGGCCGGACCATTACCAGGCCGCCAAAGATGCTTTGGAGGACGGAGAACTATAAGTCTTCGTCCGTTGCTTTCTCGTCATGCGGTAGACCTTTTGTCCGCGGAAGCCAGCTCCCGGCGGTCCGTCCTGCAATGATCCAGTAAACAGCCCCGGATACGAAGCCGGCTGCCAGCACGACTGGACTACCGGGCCTTAACCCAGCGTCCGTTGTCCCATCAAGAGTCCAGAGTAGAAAGGCGATGGCACCGGCGCTTGCAACATGAAAAACAATCCCTGACAACCGCGCGATTTCGGAAACCAGGATGACACAAACTGCAGGGACGAACGCAACAGCGCCCAGGACGCTCGCAGTGACAAACGCCGTTCCGATCATGGCCGCAAACGCAGCGGGATCGGCCTGCGGAGATCCAGGCTGAAACAGCCCCCAGGACAAAAACAATCCGCAGGCGATAACGGCTATGACAAAGCCCACGATGATTTTGATGAGCTGCCAGATGAACAACGTTCCGTTCAATCGGATCTCCTGCTTCGGCAATGGAGGGTCAAATTGGCGCCCGGACCATCCAATTGCAAGACGCCACTGATTTACAGCGTCGAGCAAGATTGAAAATGTAACAAGGTCGCACGCCGCTCAAAAAAGATCTGTCAAAGGCCCAAGATCGGTGTTTTTGGTTGACTTTTTGGGCGTTTGGCACGAGCTTGGGGCTTGGCGTTCGAGAAGACGCGGCGAGACCCTTGGAGCGAACGTTCCGGGGCCGCTTGCGTATAAACAACGGCTTGAAAGCCAATTAAACTGAAACCGCAGAGGAGTTTGCGACCATTCGCCGTCCGTTCCGCGCCCCGCCTCCCACTAAGGAAGGCCCGCGCACAAACCAAGAAATTCGCGTTCGCGAAGTCCAGCTTATTGACCACGAAGGCGCCAACCGCGGCGTAATATCGACCGAAGAGGCGATGGATATCGCCATGGATGCCGGTCTGGATCTTGTAGAAATCCAGCCGAATGCCAATCCGCCGGTCTGCAAAATTCTGGACTACGGCCGATACAAATATCAGGCACAGAAGAAAGCTGCAGAAGCCCGCAAAAAGCAGAAGACCGTCGAGATCAAGGAGATCAAGATGCGTCCGAACATCGACACCCATGATTATGAGGTGAAGATGAAAAACATGCTGCGCTTCTTCAACGACGGCGACAAGGTGAAGGTCACGCTCCGTTTCAGGGGCCGCGAAATGGCGCACCAGGATCTCGGCATGAAGCTTTTGCACAAGGTTCGTGATGAGACCTCGGAGATTGCCAAGGTGGAATCCCATCCGAAGCTGGAAGGCCGCCAAATGGTTATGGTCTTGGCTCCGATTAAGTAAGCGACCTGTCAGAAACGTTGCAGAACCCCGCCAATCGGCGGGGTTTTTTGTTGCCCATCATGGCGGGCAAAATGTTTGCGAAAGGCGTTTGGAGTGAGCCCCGTCAGTTTTGTGAAGAGCCGACTGAAAGACGGTGGATCCTGATAACCGACGGCAAAGCAAATTTCCGATACAGTCCGGCCCGTTTCGATTAGCAAACCCCTTGCCCGCTCTATACGCAACTCTTGCAAGTATCCATTGGGCGTCATCCCTGTCGCAGCCTTGAACCGGCGCAAAAACGTGCGATCCGGCAGCCCGGAAGCGCTGGCAATTTCCTTAACGCTCAGGACATCTGCATATCGCGCGTCGATCAGGTGTTGTGATTTTAAGATAGCCGCATCGCCATGCCGTAGATGCGGTGAGAAACGCCTGAACCGGCGCTGGTCCCGGCGGCGCATGTCGACGATGAAATAGCCAGCCGTGCGTGCGGCAACGATGTACCCGAGAAACCGTTCGATGACCACCAGACCAAGATCAACCCAGGCCATCAAACCACCGGCCGTGATGAGGTCGCTGTATTCGATCAACAATTGATCGGTATTGAAGGACATGTCGGGGTAGCGCTTGGACAGTCTCTGCTCCAGCCCCCAATGCGTGGTTACCGGCCGTCCGGCAGCAATTCCGGCTTCTGCGACAAAGGTAACCCCGGTGCAGGCTGAACAGACAACCGCACCCTTCCCGTGCTGGTAAGCCGTGTATCCTGGCAATTCCGGCACATCGGCTGCACGCACTTCCGCCGCAGAGGGCGGCAGGATCAGTGCGTCGAACGAACGGCCTCCCGGCACAAAGGTCGAGATCGTTTCAACGGCAACCGAATGCTCCGAAATACTTGCGGCATACCCAAGCACATCCTGAAGCCCCAGGACGGCCGATTGAAGACATCCCGGATAAGCCAAAATCGCCAAACTGTAGGAGCGTGCCACCATCTGGCGTATCTAGCACAAGATTTGTCATTTGCGCCAATCGCACCCATCGGCGCCTATTCTATGTTCGAGGACAATGGAAATTCATGGAGCCCTCATGTCTAATGCTAGCACCACAAGCCCTCTGAACGTCGGCGACATCGCCATCACGCCACTTACAGATGGCCACCTCGATATTCCTGCCGCCTATTTCTCCAATGCAAGCGATGAAGAGATCCAGGCGGTCAGTCCGACCACCCGATTTGGCGCAACATGCTGGCTGATCGAAACTGGACCCAAAAAAGTCCTCGTGGATGCCGGGTCCGGAACTTGGCTAAAAGCGCGTTTTCCCGAGACCGGATTCATCACGGCATCGGGGTCTTCCCTAATAAGCGCGGCCAACGACATCACAGACATCATTCTGACTCACATGCATGCCGACCACATCGGCGGCCTGGTTGCGGACGGTCAAAGCTTGTTTCCTAATGCAACTGTCCACCTTCAAAACAGCGAGTGGGCGTTCTGGACCGACGAAAACCTGGTGGAGGCCGTACCGGAGGACAAAAGACCCATCGTCCAACTGATCCAGTCCTTGGCACGCCCAATCGCCTCCCAAATCAAACTTCATGACGGGGATGCGGACCTGGAAAATGGAATTCATGTCACGAGTGCCCCCGGACACACGCCCGGCCATCAGGTCGTCAGGATCTCAAGTGGCGGCAAACAGGTGATGCTGCTGGGGGATGCCCTGGTGTCCGGCGTTCTGCAGTTTGCTAATCCTGACGTCCACTATGCGTTGGACAGCGCGCCTGAGACAGCGGCAGCAACCCGGAATACTCTATTTGCCGAACTCGCCGCCGAGCAGATCCCTTTCGCGGCAACCCATCTTGAGGCCCCGGACTTCGGCACACTGACAGCAACCGGCAGCGGCGGATATCACTTCGAGCCTTTGGCTTAGGTGCTCTGGCTGAGAGACACCCAACCACCGTCCTTTGCGGATTGAAACAACGCATCCAGAACTGCCATGTTCTGGATTGCGTCCTCCACCCCAAAAGAAAGGGGTACTTCACCAAGAATGGCACGGCCGAAGACATCTGCCATTTCGGCATACTGATCGCAAGGCGCGATGTTCTCGGTCACCGCGGACCCATCTCCGAGCTTTGACCCGTCATCGAGCCTCAATTCGGTTGCCCCCCCTTGCGGCGCGTTGACGGGAATAAGAAGTTCGAGCCGCTTCTTCGTTCCAACAAGCTGGAAACGCTGGTGCGGCGTCAATTGGGTGGACACGGTGAAACTCAAATGACGGCCCTGCCCGAAGTCCAGCATGGCACTCGTTGTCCGGTCAGTTCCGAATTCCGGATCCCGGTCGATCAGCGCAACAACACGTTGCGGCTCAGCGTCAAAGAAATACCGGCCGGCCAGCATCGTGTAGCACCCGATATCGAGCAGCGCGCCACCGCCGATTTCGGCATTGTTTCGGATGTTCGCCGGGTCCGCGTTGAAATAGCTGAAGAACCCCTGGATCGCTTTCAACTCGCCCAATTCTCCAGACCGGACCAGATCACAGGCTCTGATCCATTGCGGATGGGCGCGTACCATAAAGGCTTCCGCAATTAGTCGATCTTCCTGCGCACGCAGAAGCTGACGTGCCTCGTCCGCGTTGAGCGCAATCGGCTTCTCGCACAGGACATGTTTTCCGGCAGCTGCCGCCTGCAGGGTCAAAGGCACATGCAAATGGTTCGGCAGCGGATTGTAGATCGCATCGATATCCGGATCGGCCAGAAGGTCCTCGTAGGTCCCATAGGCTTTGGGAATTCCTAGCTGATCGGCCGCATCTTGGGCACGCTCGAGGCCGCGGGAAGCAATAGCAGCAACATATCCGGTCTGGGACGATTTTATCCCAGGAATGACCTTCTCCCGGCCAATTTTTGCCGTTGACAGAACGCCCCACCGGATTTGCTTCGTGCCGCTCATGTTTATCTCCTGCAACTCAAACAAAAATCCCGGCCAATGGCCGGGATTGCCAATTTCTTCTACCAAAACAATCAGTATTTATCAGGCACGTAAAGGTGTTCCGGCAGCACTTTACGCTCGTAGTCCGGATTAAACCGGCGTTCCGGCAGGGTAATCGGATCATGCGGTACGTCTTCGTACGGTAACATCGACAAGAGATGGCTGATGCAGTTGAGGCGGGCCTGCTTCTTGTCGTTCCCTTCCACGATGAACCACGGCGCTTCGGGAATGTTGGTCCGCTCGAACGTCTCTTCCTTGGCCTTGGTATAGTCTTCCCAACGCACGCGGGATTCCAGATCCATCGGCGACAGCTTCCACTGCTTCAACGGATCATGAATGCGCATCAGAAAGCGCAGCTGCTGCTCTTCATCGGTGATGGAGAACCAGTATTTGATCAGCCGGATGCCGGATCGGACCAGCATGCGCTCAAATTCCGGAACGTCGTTGAAAAATTCCTCGACCTGATCTTCTGACGCGAACCCCATCACGCGTTCAACGCCTGACCGGTTGTACCAGGAGCGATCGAACAGCACCATCTCACCAGCCGCCGGCAGATGCGGCACATAACGCTGAAAATACCACTGGCTCTTTTCGCGGTCTGACGGCGCCGGCAAGGCAACAACACGGGCAACCCGCGGGTTAAGGCGCTGCATGATCCGCTTGATCACACCGCCTTTGCCAGCAGCATCCCGGCCTTCGAATATGACGACGATCTTTTCGCCGGTATGCTGAACCCAGTCTTGCAGCTTCACCAGCTCTGCCTGGAGCATCAACAGCTCGTGGAAATAGGTTTTCCGGTCGAGGGGGGATTTGTGCTTCTTATCAGCAATGTACTGAAGATCCTTGGCGATCAGGAAATCATCGATTTCCATCTCGAGTTCTTCATCCATGCTGTCGGCCCACTCGTTTTCCACCCAGGTCTTGGCGTCCTCACTCATCCGACTGTTCCTTATGCATAATATAAACGCGTCTCACCTGCACTGAGAGCCCGAAATCCATGACAGGAGTTTGACACTAGCGTCAGTCGATGAACCGTCGCAATGCGCTCCCTCAAAGTCCATACCTCGGAATCCACTTGCTAAATGAATGAACGTTCATTAATATGACGCAAGTGGAGGAGACGTCATGGCGCTATCAGCACGCCCGCAGCCGCGGCAACGCGGCCTGGAAACTGCAGAAAAGGTTCGAAAAGCGGCCCTGCGGCTCTTTGCGGCGTCAGGATACGCAGCCGTATCCATGCGGGACATCGCAACCCAGGTCGGCGTTCAGCCGGGTGCGCTCTACAATCACTTCCCCACCAAGCAGCACATATTGAAAGACTTGATGCTGAGCCACATGGCCGACTTGCTGGCGGCTTGGGACACTGCAGATTTCCCGGATGAAACCGACCCGATCGAACGCTTTGTGCGATTTCACATCCGGTATCACCTGGAACGCGCAGATGAAGTCTTCATCGCCTATATGGAATTGCGCAGCCTTGATGCCGAGAACTTCGCGATCGTCGAGGCCGAGCGCCGGCGCTATGAAACCATTCTGACAGAGATCTTGAGCGAAGGCGCAGCAAGCGGCCGCTATCACATCGACAACGCCAAAGTTACGACCCGCGCGATCATCGCCATGTTGACCGGTATTCCGGCTTGGTACCGACCCGGCGGCGATCTGTCGAAAGAAGAGATCGAAACGCTTTACCTGAACATGGTGCGCAAAAGCATCGCCCCAGAAACGAACGATAATCCTGGCAATCCAGACACCGGAGACCGGATGGCATGAGCATCCTCAAATCGAGCCTATCGCCCAAGAGCGCCGAGTTCACCGCCAACAAGGCCGCGCATGAAGACGCCATGGCGCAAATCAAGGCCGCTGCACAAACAGCACTGGACGGCGGCGGAGAAACCGCCCGTGAGCGCCATGTCTCCCGCGGCAAGATCCTGCCGCGCGAACGTGTCTCGCGTTTGCTGGATCCGGGCTCGCCGTTTCTGGAAGTCGGCATGCTGGCCGCCCACGACATGTATGATGGCGCAGCACCGTCGGCCGGTATGATTGCGGGTATTGGCCGGGTCGAGGGACAGGACGTCATGATCCTGGCCAATGACGCAACGGTCAAAGGCGGCACCTACTATCCACTGTCCGTGAAGAAGCACCTGCGCGCCCAGGAAATCGCCGAGCAGAACAACCTGCCATGCGTCTATCTGGTCGACAGCGGCGGTGCCAACCTGCCCAACCAGGACGAGGTGTTCCCGGACCGTGACCACTTTGGCCGGATCTTCTACAACCAGGCCAACATGTCGGCGAAAGGCATTGCCCAGATCGCGGTCGTGATGGGCTCCTGCACGGCGGGCGGCGCCTATGTTCCGGCCATGTCGGACGAAACCATCATCGTCAAGAACCAGGGCACCATTTTCCTTGCCGGTCCGCCACTGGTGAAAGCGGCCACCGGGGAAGAAGTCTCCGCGGAGGACCTTGGCGGCGGTGACGTCCATACCCGCCTGTCCGGCGTTGCCGATCACCTTGCGCGTGATGACGCGCATGCGCTTGCCATTGCTCGCCGGTCCATCGCCAGCCTGAACCGTACCAAGGCCTCGCAGCTTGCGCTGCAGACGCCCGAAGATCCGCTCTATGATCCGGAGGAAATTCTCGGCGTCGTCCCGGCGGATTTGAAGACCCCCTACGACATTCGCGAAGTCATTGCCCGCGTGGTTGACGGCTCAAGGTTCGACGAGTTCAAAGCCCGTTATGGCACCACGCTGGTCTGCGGCTTTGCCCATATTCACGGCATGCCGGTCGGCATCATCGCCAACAACGGCGTTCTCTTCTCCGAAAGCGCGGTCAAGGGCGCGCATTTCGTCGAACTCTGCTCCCAGCGTAAGGTCCCTCTGGTGTTCCTGCAGAACATCACTGGCTTTATGGTCGGCCAGAAATACGAAAGTGGCGGGATCGCGAAGGACGGTGCCAAGCTGGTAACCGCCGTTGCCACGACGAAGGTACCGAAAATCACGATGCTGGTCGGCGGGTCTTTTGGTGCCGGCAACTACGGCATGTGTGGCCGGGCCTATTCGCCGCGTTTCCTGTGGACCTGGCCGAACTCGCGCATCTCTGTCATGGGCGGGGAACAGGCCGCCGGCGTTCTGGCAACTGTTCGCCGCGACGGTATCGAGCGCAAGGGCGGCAGCTGGTCCAAGGAAGACGAAGCCGAATTCAAACAGCCGATCATCAACCAGTTCGAGGAACAGGGTCACCCGCTCTATGCCTCAGCCCGGCTTTGGGATGACGGCATCATCGATCCGCGTAAAACCCGCGACATTCTGGGTCTTTCTTTGTCGGCGTCCCTGAACGCCCCGATCGAAGACACCAAATTTGGCCTGTTCCGGATGTGATGTGATGACCTTGGAAGAACTCAAAAAGAAATATCCGGGGGCAGAAACCTTCAAGTTCGGCGACGGACCCGAACTCAGCAGTTTTCTGATCGGCTTGGTCCGCGCAGGTAAAAAGACCGCGACGTGCGGTGCTTTGCGCGACTTTGCAGACGGCGGCGAAGCGATGCCCGAAGTCGGACGCACGGATATCGTTCTCAACTGGGACGGGTCTCCGGCCCTCGTCGTTGAAACGCTCGAACTGACCCAAACCCGTTTTTGCGATGTGTTGGCGGACTTTGCACTTGCAGAAGGTGAGAACGACACACTCGAAGGCTGGCAAAAAGACCACCAGAGCTATTTCGAGCGCAATGGCGGCTTTGATCCGGAAATGATGCTCGTGTGCGAACGATTCAAAGTGGTTGAAGACCTTAAGACGGAAGGCATCTGACAATGTTTAAGAAAATCCTCATTGCCAACCGTGGTGAAATCGCCTGCCGGGTCATGGAAACAGCCCGCGAACTCGGCGTTAAAACCGTAGCCGTCTATTCCGACGCCGATGCAAACGCCAAACATGTTGCAATGGCCGACGAAGCGTACCGCATCGGTCCGGCTCCGGTCTCCGAGAGCTATCTGCAGATCGCCAAGATCATCGAGGTCTGCAAACAAAGCGGCGCAGAGGCGGTCCACCCGGGATACGGCTTCCTGTCGGAAAACCCGGACTTCGTGGACGCCCTGGACGCAGCCGGGATCATATTCATCGGTCCGAGCGCGGATGCCATCCGCGCCATGGGCCTGAAGGACGCCGCCAAGGCACTGATGGAAAAGGCCGGCGTTCCGGTCGTGCCGGGCTACCACCGGGAGACCCAGGATCCGGGCTTTCTGCAAATCCAGGCCGGCAAGATCGGCTATCCGGTCCTGATCAAGGCCCGCGCCGGTGGCGGCGGCAAAGGTATGCGCAAGGTTGAACGGGCGGAAGACTTTATCTCCGCGCTCAAGTCCGCCCAGCGCGAAGGCGAGGCAAGCTTTGGTGATGGCCGGGTCCTCATTGAGAAATATGTCGCCAAGCCGCGGCACATCGAAATCCAGGTCTTCGGCGACAATCATGGCAATGCCGTGCATCTGTTTGAGCGCGACTGCTCGCTGCAAAGGCGCCACCAAAAGGTCATTGAGGAGGCTCCGGCCCCCGGTATGCCGGAAGAGATGCGCACGGCCATGGGTGAGGCGGCCGTTAAGGCGGCCAAGGCGATCAACTATTCCGGTGCCGGCACCATCGAATTCATCGTTGACGTCTCCGAAGGTCTGCGCGCCGACCGCTTCTATTTCATGGAGATGAACACCCGTCTGCAAGTTGAGCACCCGGTAACAGAGCTGATCACCGGACAGGACCTCGTCGAGTGGCAGCTGCGTGTTGCCTCCGGAGAGCCCCTGCCAAAGTCGCAAGAAGATCTTTCGATCAACGGTTGGGCTTTTGAGGCCCGCCTTTATGCGGAAGATGCACCGAAAGGCTTCTTGCCTGCGATTGGCACATTGGAGCACCTCGTTCTTCCAGAAACCCAGGCCCGCGTCGACAGTGGTGTCCGAGCAGGAGACGAGATTTCCCCCTTCTATGATCCAATGATCGCGAAGGTGATCGTGCACGGCCCGTCCCGTGATGCCGCGCTTGGCAAGTTGCTCGCCAGCCTGGAGGCCACCGAGGTTGCCGGGTGTGTCACCAACGCCGGGTTCCTGGCAGCGCTTTGCCGCCACGAAGGCTTTGCCAAGGGCGATGTCGACACCGGCCTGATCGACCGCGATCTGGAAAGCCTGATCGCCGAACCGGAGATTCCGGAAGACGCAATCGCGCTTGCCGCGCTGACCGCGCTTGGCCTTACCAGTCCAGCAGAGGGCAACGATCCGTTCGAAACACTCGCTGGATGGCGAATCTGGAGTGCCTCACGTCAGTTCGCGCTTCTCGAAATTGCCGGTGAGCGCAGGGATGTTGAGGTTCACGCCCAGGGCCAAAACAAGTTCACCGTGCATCTCAGCAGCGGCCCGAAGGATTTCACCCTGGTGCAGGTGGATGGCAGCACCATCACGTATGACAGCAACGGCCACCGGGCTTCCGGTTCCGTGGTTCACGATGGCAAGGGACTTACGGTCTTCATGTCCGGCCATGCCTTCACGGTTGGACTGCCGGACGCGCTGAGCTCTGATGAGGAAGCTGCCGGTGCGGGCGATCAGCTGATTGCCCCAATGCCAGGCCTTGTCAAAATGCTAAACGCCAAGGCCGGCGATGCGGTCACCAAGGATCAGCCCTTGATCATTCTGGAAGCCATGAAAATGGAACACACGCTGAAAGCCCCGCGCGATGGGGTCATTGGTGAAGTGATGGTCAATGAGGGCGAACAGGTGACCGACGGAACGATCCTTCTGGTTCTTGCGGAGGAAGCCGATGCTGCTGCCTGAGGCAAAAACCTACAAGGAGCTGACCGAGAGGTTTTCGTGGCCGATCCCGGAACGGTTCAACATCGGTGTCGCGATTTGTGACGCCTGGGCCGACAAGGAACCGCGCCGCGAAGCTCTGGTTTATGCTGAAGAAGGCCAACCCGCTCACAGCTATTCCTATGGCGCGTTGAAACGGCTTTCCAATCAGCTGGCCAACCTCCTGAAGAGCCGGGGCATTCAGCAGGGTGACCGGATCGGCATCTTGATGCCGCAGCGCCCGGAAACAGCCTTTGCTCATATCGCAGCGCTGAAACTCGGCGGGATTTCCATCCCGCTGTTCGTCCTCTTCGGCGAAGAAGCCCTGGAATACCGGCTCAAGGATTCTGGTGCCAAGGCCGTCATTACGGATGAAAGCGGTGCGGCGAAGCTTGAAAAAGTCCACGGCAGCTTGCCCGAACTGACAACCGTCTTTTGTGCAGATGGCGCGCACCATGGCGCTGATGATCTTTGGGCCTCAATGGAAGGTCACGAAGAGACCTTCGAACCCGTCGACACGCAGCCAGATGACCCGGCCATCATCATCTACACCTCAGGTACGACCGGGCAGCCAAAGGGCGCACTCCACGGGCACCGGGTTTTGCTCGGACACCTTCCCGGGGTTGAGATGAGTCATGACTTTCTCGGTCAGCCAGAGGACCGCATCTGGACACCTGCGGACTGGGCCTGGATTGGCGGCCTGCTGGACGTGCTGATGCCGGCGCTTTATCTCGGTGTCCCGGTCGTGGCCTGCCGTTTCAAGAAGTTCACGGCGGAAGCGGCCTTCCAGCTGCTACAAGACCAAAATATCCGCAACGCTTTCATCCCACCAACGGCGTTGAAGATGATGCGCCAGCTCGATGCCCCGGAAGACCGCTGGCAGTTGAATTTGCGAACTGTCGCCTCCGGCGGCGAAACCCTCGGTGCCGAGCTCATCGACTGGGGCCGCAAAACCTTCGGCCGGACAATCAACGAGTTCTACGGCCAGACCGAATGCAACATGATCGTTTCAAGCTGCTCTGAAATCATGGACGCACGTCCCGGCATCATGGGCAAGGCTGTGCCCGGGCACGAGCTGGCCATTGTCAATGATGCCGGTGAGGTTCTGCCATCCGGAACCTTCGGCAATATCGCCGTTAAACAGCCCGATCCAGTCATGTTCTTAAAATACTGGAACAACGAGGCCGCCACGCAGAAGAAATTCGCCGGTGACTGGCTGCTGACGGGCGACACGGGCGAGATGGATGAGGACGGCTGGATCCGTTTCGTGGGCCGGGACGATGATGTCATCACCTCCTCCGGCTACCGGATCGGGCCCGGCGAGATCGAAGACTGCCTGATCAAGCATCCCGCCGTTGCAATGGCCGGTGTCATCGGCAAACCCGATGCCCAGCGCACCGAGATCGTCAAGGCCTACATCATCCTGAAGCAGGATGTCGAACCGTCCGACGCCTTGGCCAAGGAGATCGCCGACTTCGTCAAGATACGGCTCGCCGCCCATGAATATCCGCGCGAAATCGAGTTCGTTGACGCTCTGCCGATGACCACAACCGGCAAGGTCATCCGGCGTGAGCTCCGCGCCCGCGCGGCTGAGATTGATTAAGGAAAAAGCGCTCATGTCCGAGTTTGTGACTATCTTCGAAATGGGTCCGCGCGACGGGCTTCAGAACGAAAAGCGGTTTGTCCCGACGGAAGACAAGATTGCGCTTGTCGACCGTCTTTCCGAATGCGGTTTCCACAAGATCGAAGTCACCAGCTTTGTCAGCCCCAAATGGGTGCCACAAATGGCCGATGCGCAAGAGGTCATGGAAGGGATCTATCGCCATCCGGCTGTCGTCTATTCGGTTCTGACACCGAACGTCAAAGGCTACACGGCCGCACTTAAGGTCTCGGCGGACGAGGTGGCCATCTTCGGCTCGGCATCTGAAGGCTTTTCAAAGAAGAACATCAACTGCTCGGTCGCAGAAAGTATCGAACGTTTCAAGCCGCTGCTGGAAAAAGCCCGTCAGGACGAAATGCCGGTGCGCGGCTATGTTTCCTGCGTCACCGATTGCCCTTATGACGGCCCGACGCCCCCCGAAAAGGTCGCCGAAGTCGCAAAGATCCTATACGAGCTTGGCTGCTACGAGATTTCCCTTGGCGACACCATCGGCGCCGGCACTCCGGAAACCATCGGCCGGATGCTCGATGCTGTTCTCACCGTGGTGCCAGCTGAAAAGGTCGCCGGGCATTATCACGATACCAAGGGCCGGGCGCTGGAGAACATCGAGGTCAGCCTTGAGAAAGGCCTGCGCACGTTCGACAGCACCATTGGCGGACTGGGCGGCTGCCCCTATGCCCCCGGCGCCAAGGGCAACGTTGCAACAGAGGCCGTTGCAGCGCTGATGCAGCGCCGCGGTTTTGAGACAGGGCTGAAACTTGGGAAACTGGCCGAACTCGCCGAATTTGCAAAATCCCTTCGGAGTGACACCGCATGAGTTTTGAGACGATCTCGATTGAAACGGATGACCTCGGCGTTACAACGCTGACCCTGAACCGTCCGGAAAAGCATAATTCGCTTTCGGCCAAGATGATCGACGAACTTACGGACGCTGCAGACCAACTCGGGTCTGATAGTTCGGTCCGTGTTGTTATCCTGACAGGCGCTGGCGAAAGTTTTTGTGCAGGAGGCGACCTTGCCTGGATGCGCGAGCAGATGTCAGCCGACCGCGAAACACGCATGGCAGAAGCCCGTAAACTCGCCATGATGCTGAAGGCACTGAATGAACTGTCGAAACCTGTGATTGGGCGCGTACAGGGCCAGGCCTTCGGTGGCGGCATTGGCATGATGAGCGTCTGCGATACAGTGGTTGCCGTCGACACCGCGAAGTTCGGGCTGACCGAGGTTCGGCTTGGCCTGATACCAGCAACAATCAGCCCCTACATCCTGGCCCGGATGGGTGAAGGCAAAGCGCGCCGGGTGTTTATGTCAGCGCGCATTTTCGGTGCAGAAGAAGCCCGGGATCTGGATCTGGTGGCAAAGGTTGTCAGCGCGGGCGACCTGGACACCGCGATTGAAAAGGAGATCAAGCCCTACCTGAGCGCTGCTCCGGCAGCCGTTGCAGCGTCAAAGGCCCTTGCCCGGTCTCTTGGCCCTGCCATCACCGAGGCGGTTATCGACGACACCATCCGGAGGTTGGCGGACACGTGGGAAACCCCGGACGCCAATGAGGGCACATCTGCGTTTTTCGAAAAGAGAAAACCGGCCTGGACGAACTGAGGATCAGACGCCTCACGCGTTCCGCCGGGCGTGCTCGATCAAAGCTGCAATCCGGGCGACATCGAGTTGCTCGGATTTCGGTGCAGGCTCCTCAACGCGGTACATTTTTTCCCGCCGCCGCCGGATTTTCTTGCGTTGCCATTCGCTAATGCCTTCCGGCAAATCCACTTCAGCGCGGTCCATGCCAATCAGAACACGTTGAAGGTCCGGAATGAGCTCAGATGAGATCGTAAATGTAGACCCGTCGTTGCGGCGGAAGACCAGGGTTTTGGTTGTTTCTTCACCGTTCAGCAGCACCGCTTTTTTCCGCCCACTGGAGCCAATCGTGGACTGGAACCAGGCAACGGCCCCCGATGCATGCCACAGCTTCACGCTGACCTTTTCAAGATCGGTATAAGGCACACGCACCCGCAATCCGAATTGCGTGAACTCGAAACCGTTGCCGAAAAAACGCACCCAAGACGTTTCCTGGCGCACGGCGACCGTGAAGAAAACAAGAGACAAACTGGCCGGGAGCAAACAAATCAGAGCAAAAGCTGCCAAGGCACCCGTTGCTGATGCGAGACCAAGAACCGCGAGCGGCAGAAAAAACAATCCGAACCCGAAACCAATCAGGTCGAGTGTCAGGACGGATGGGCGGGACACTGGCCGGATCGCGCCGGAGGCCGGCTGTGGCCGAGGCGGCGCAAGATAGATGGCGGCCGCAGCCACCAAGCACATGATGCTGCTGAGCAGTGTCATGAAGTAAAACCAACCGGCAATGCCGAGCACCGCCAAGCCTAAAGGTAATATGCGCCGGAGATATTCAAGCCGTGCTGTTTTGCCCACGCCGCGCTCCTTGGTATCGGGGCGAAATCGCTACACATCCGCTGAAGTTCTGATTCTTCCATTGAATCAACTTGACCGTCCGTAATCAAGACAGACACAGCACTATCCAAAATGATTGTAGGAAAACGGCAAATAATACCGGGAAAATTTGATTTTAATCCCAGCAATACAAGTGATCTGGTTACAGACCCGTGGCTTTGTTTCTTCAGGAGGCCTTGCGTTCGCGCTCAATGAAACTGAACACGTCTCTGACCTTGCCGAACTTCGGCTTGTCGATTTCCAGGTAGTCGTGCATCAGCATATCGATGTCAGCCGCGTTGAAGGGCTTTTTCAAGAAACCGGAGATCCCGACAAAGGCGGCAGACCGTTCGAGATACGTCGTATCGTTTGTCGACATCATGTAAATACCAACCTTGCTGGACAAATCCCGAATGGAACCGGCCAGCTCCAGACCGTCTACACCCGGCATGTGAAAATCGGTCAAGACCAGTTCGAATTTGCCGCGAGAAAGCGCTTTCAACGCCGCATCGGCACTATCTGCTTCTGAAACCTCAAACTCGAAACGGCTGCTTTCCAAAACTTTTCGGGTCAATTTCCGCATTGTTCCAGAATCGTCGACCACCAGGATCGGATAGGATCGGGTCATGATGCGATAGGTGGCAATAATCTCGGAGATTTCGGCGGGGCTGAAGGGCTTTTGCAGGAAATGATAGGCGCCAAATCGCTTCAGCACCGATTCCGCCTTATCATCGAGACTGCTCGACATGGCCACGGTCAAACAGTCATTCGACTGGGTATCGCGCATTGCCGAAACGACTTCCGGACCGTTCAGGCCTGGCATGTGAATGTCGACAAAGGCGACGTCGATGCGTTTCGCTTGGAGTATCTCGAGGGCCGCCCGGCCATTCGACGCTTGCTCAATCTCGATATAGCGTTCACCACGATGGGCCTGAATACCTTCCGCAACGATGTCCCGAGCGATTGAGCTGTCGTCCGCGATCATCACGCGTATTATTTTGTGCAGCACGGCTTCCCCATTGCAGAAACGGCCATGCAAAAAGATGCCAGCGGCCTAACTATGCAGTTGTTCAAGTAAAGTTATTTCACATCATTCGTATAATTTCGGTTACTGGCATCATTACTCAAACAACGCCTTAACCTGAACCAACAATCAGTTTTAAATCAAAAACCGCAAGTACCAACGCAAGCCAAATCTACCGCGACACAACAACATCCAAAAATGCGAGGGTTTTGTTTTGCTCGATTTGCTTGAGCGCCTCTTTGAGAGCTGACTCCAGATCTGCCGCCTGTTCAACACGAGCAGCGAAGGCGCGGCTGGCCTTGGCAACATGCGTAAAGTCGGGCATCGGCGACAGTTGGGTCAACGGCATCCTGTTGCTTCGAGCCGCGTAGCCCTCCGGATAATGATCCAGAACAGACTGGCGTACCGCACCCCACTCTGCATTGTTTAATACGATCACAAGGATCGGCAGGTCGAGCGCTTCAGCAATCTGATGACAAACCACCGGGTTGGAAAACATGTAGGACCCGTCCCCCATGGTCGCCACGACAGTCCGATCCGGAGTACCCAATTTCATGCCAAGGGCCGCCGGGAAACACCAGCCGAGCCCGCCAGCATGCGGCTCCTGATACCAAGCCTGCCAGTGGTTTAAACTCATGGGCGCAGGAGGGCAGCCGAGTTCTGAAAGCACCGATGCTTTTTGATCCCCCAATACGCGGGACAGGCACAGACTGACCAAATTCTTGGTGATGCGCCCCGATCCATCGGCTTCAGCCGATGCCAAAACGGCTTGCCGGTTTGCCTTGTTGCGCGCAGCCCATTGGGCTCGTCTCGGCGCTGCTTTTTCGGACAGTTCAAGCTCATCCAAAGCTGCCTTCAAAGCGACGATTCCCGGCTGCACGTCCGATGCGATTGCCAGATCACATTGGAAATTGCGCACCGGAACTTTGCTGAAAAGGGGATCTTGCCCGAGGTGTATCACCTTGCATCCGGGCTTTAGCTTGTGTTTGTCCGGCGCCCAGGGAGCCAGACTGTCGATAACCAGAACAACATCTGCGGTTTCCAGAAGAACGGCCGGATCGTTGCCGGCAGCCATCGGATGATCGAGATCCATCGCAAGCCGCACAGCCCAGTATTGGCAGACAGGCATGCCCCATCGCTCCGCCATCCCGGCAAGAGCTGCAAAGCCGTCGGGGCCTCCGGCTCCGCGCTGCGCGAAAATCACTGGATTGTCAGCTTGGGAAATAAGTTCGACTGCCCGTGTAATGGCGGCTTGGTCGATACCCGGCTGCGGCGCGACCATAATCGCTGGCGAGCCCAATTGGTCCACCGGGCAAAGCTCACATAGGACTTCGCGCGGCAAGCTCACATAGACCGGACCGCGCGGTGTTGTCTCGGCAAGCGCTTTCGCCCGGTCAACCGTTTCGACAGTCTGCTCGGGAAACCGCAGCTCATAGTCCCATTTGCAGGCTTCACGGACCAAAGCGGTTTGATCGCGCATTTCCTGCCCCCAGCCGATCGGAACGGTTCGCGACCCGAACCGCCCCTGCTCTGTTGTTGGGGTTCTCCCGGAAAAGAGCATCATTGGTATGTTTTCGATCGATGCGTTGATCGTGCCTATCGCACAGTTCGCAAGCCCCACATTCGTGTGCGCCATTACTGCCGCCGTTTTGCCAGTGCCAAGGTAATAGCCATGCGCCATGCCCATGGCCGCACTTTCGTGCGGGATGACAATCGCTTCCGGTAGATCGATGTTCTTGGCATCAGCCTCGGCAAGACCTTCAATCACCGGCGGGAAATCCGTCCCGGAATTTGCAAAAATGTAGTCAATGCCGATCGCCTTCATCCGGCTGAGCAGAGCCCCTCCGGATGTGATGGACACATTCTCTTCTGGCGCACTTTTAGAGCGCAAAGTATCGCCATTGGCAGAAGTCGTCGCAGTCTTGCTCATGAGGAGAGTTCCAAATCTTCAATGGCGGTTTGAACAGCCAGCCGGAACACCTGCTCGGCCGGGCTCGGCTGGGCATCGGGGCGGGTCATCAACCCGATCGGCCCTTTTGTGATGTCGCTTTCGAAGGGCAAGCGGATCAGATCGCCATCAGCCGTTTCATTGCGCACCACACCGGAAGAAATGATCCAGACAGCGTCCGACTGACGCGTATAAATACGACCGAATGCGCCGGACACGGTTTCGATCCGGTTCGGAATTTCCGCCACGCCGTTGGCGATCAGATACCGCTCAACCAAAGGGCGGATGGCCGACCCGTCCGGCGGATAGAGCACCGGCCAGTCGACAATGCGTTTGATGTCCGGCGCCTCCAGGAGCGGATGACCAGCCCGGACAACGAACTCGACCCGCTCAGAATAAAGCTGCGTGAACGAAACTCCTTCCATGGTGACCGGGCGTCCGAGGCGGCCAATCACCAGATCAATTTCACCCAGCCGCAACCGCTCGATGAGATATCCATGCGGACCATCCAGAATCTTCAGCATGACCGTTGGGGCCAGGTCCCGGAATTCACGGATGGCAGCGGGCAAGAAGCTTCCCGAAACACTCGGCAAAGCTCCAACGGTCAACGTGGCTCGCGCCTCCTCACCGGCATTGACCACACCGTCCAGGCCCTGCTGGAGGCTGGCTAAGGAAATTTGCGCAAAATGCAGGAACATCTTGCCTTGCGGCGTCAGCGATATGCCCGCGCGGCTGCGGGACATCAATGTCGCACCAATCGTTTCCTCCAATTCCTTGAGGGTCTTGGATATGGCCGGTTGAGTAAGGTTTAACTTGTCGGCAGCGAGCTTCAGACTGCGCTCCTGCGCAATCTCGACAAAACATTGGATGTGCCGGAATTTTATCCGCCGATCGATCATTTACTTATCCATTTTGGAAATCAAATGACCTAATTTGTCATTTTACTTCACCATTTCAGATAAACAATATGCTCAAAAACGCGGGGAGGTCTAGATGCGTACTCAAGTTGTCATTGTTGGAGGAGGTCCCTCCGGGCTCCTGCTGGGGCAACTTTTGCACCTGAAGGGGATCGACGCGGTCGTTCTGGAGCGCAAGACCAAGGACTATGTGCTTGCACGGATCCGGGCCGGCATTCTGGAAACGGGTCTGGTCGAACTGATGCGCGAAGCCGGCGTGTCCGAGCGCATGGACAAGGAGCGTTTTGTCCATACTGGCACCTGTATTTCCTATGAAAACGAGATGTTCTCGATCAACTTCGAGGACCTCATCGGTAAGAGCGTCATCGTATACGGTCAGACAGAGGTGACACGCGACCTCTATGACGCCCGCGAGGCGTCCGATGCAAAGACCATCTTCGAAGCAGACGGCGTTGCAATCCACGATGCCGAGACGGACGCACCATACGTCACTTACATGAAGAATGGTAGCGAGCACCGGATCGACTGCGATTTCGTGGCAGGGTGCGACGGCTTTCATGGAGTCAGCCGGAAAACCATCCCGGAAACCGTCCGCAAGGACTATGAGAAGGTCTTTCCATTCGGCTGGCTGGGTATCCTGTCCGAAACACCGCCAGTGCACGAAGAGCTGATTTATGCAAACTCCACCCGCGGGTTTGCACTCTGCTCCATGCGCAATGAAAACCTGTCCCGCTATTACGTCCAATGCGAGCTCAGCGATAAGGTCGAGGACTGGAGCGATGAGGCGTTCTGGGAAGAACTGAAACGACGGCTTCCGGAGGATATCGCGGAAAAGCTCGTCACTGGGCCGTCGATTGAAAAATCAATCGCGCCTCTGCGATCTTTTGTCAGCGAGCCGATGCGCTGGGGCCGATTGTTCCTCTGCGGCGATGCTGCGCACATCGTGCCTCCGACTGGGGCAAAGGGCCTCAACACTGCTGCGTCAGATGTTCACTATCTCCACCGCGCGTTGTCAGCCTACTACCTCGACAAGGACAGCACAGGCATTGACACCTACTCCGAAACGGCGCTGGCGCGGGTCTGGAAGGCGGAGCGGTTCAGCTGGGCGACCACGAATTTGTTGCACCGGTTTCCGGACCAATCCGAGTTTGATCTGAAAATGCAGCGGGCCGAAATTGAATCTCTGCATTACAATCCGACCGCCCAAAAGTGGTTTGCCGAAAACTATGTGGGACTGCCCTACTGATGCACATCGCACGGCTCACAAATGCGGACATTCACTGGCGGGAAGATGGTGACCCGGCCGGCTCCCCTGTCGTGTTTGCAAACTCCCTCGGCACGGATTTGCGGCTCTGGGACAAGGTCATCGACCGTCTTCCTGAAGAAGGCTTCCGCTACATCCGCTTCGACAAGCGCGGCCACGGCCTCTCCTCCTGCCCCTCTGATGTTTATTCCATGACGGATCTGGTCGTAGATCTGGAGGAATTGCTCGGCCATATCGGCGTAACGCAATTCTCGCTGGTCGGTCTTTCCATCGGTGGGATGATCGGACAGCTGCTCGCCCACCGTCAGTCGGATCGCATGGCCAGTCTTGTTCTTGCCTGCACAGCAGCAAAAATGGGCACAAAAGATATGTGGCAGACCCGGATTGCCGCTGTCCGCGAAGGCGGCGTCGAAAGTATCGCCGAGGCTGTTCTGGACCGTTGGTTCTCCGGCCCTTTCCGGCACTCTGACGAATGCATTGCCTGGCGCAACATGCTGAGCCGGACGCCAGCTGAGGGTTATATCGGCTGTAGTCACGCTCTGGCCGTAACGGATCTCACCGCGACAACCTCCGAATTGACGCTCCCGGTCTTGGGGATTGCCGGGTCTGAGGATCTCGCCAGCCCTCCGGAACAGGTAAAGGCCACCACGGACCTGATCCGTGGCAGCCGGTTTGTCGAGATAGCAGCCGCCGGTCACCTGCCCTGTGTTGAGCAGGCCGACGTCTTTACGGCCCATTTGCAGAATTTTTTGAAGGAGAGCGCTCATGTCTGACCGGTATGAGCAGGGTCTGGATGTCCGACGCGCCGTTTTGGGAGACGCACATGTTGATCGCGCCGAAGCATCCAAGACGGATCTCGATGCGCCCTTTCAAACACTGATCACCGAGGCCGCCTGGGGAACAGTCTGGGCGTCTGACGGCATCAGCCCGCGCGAGCGCTCCATGCTGACGCTGGCCCTCTTGGCAGCTCTCGGGAATTTTGAAGAGATTGCCATGCACATCCGGGCAACTTCTCGAACAGGTGCAAGCAAACAGGATGTTCTGGAAGCCTTCCAGCATGTCGCGATTTATGCTGGAGTTCCGCGGGCCAACCAGGCGCTCAAGATTGCCAAGGACACTTACGCGGACATGGAACGGGAGGAGGCGGGCGAATAACGCCGGCCGGGAGGAACGCCACAATGAAACCAGGCCCCTATTACCAGCGTGACCGGCAATGGCAGCCGCCCGCGCTGACGCCGGACTACAAGACAAGCGTTTCCAGATCCCCTCAGTATTCGATGATCAGCCTGGAAACGACAGTCAGCGAAATCACCGGACCGGTCTTTGGACACAACGACATCGACCCGCTCGACAAGGATCTTCTGTCGAACTACGCAAAACCGGGCGAAAGCCCGATTGGCGAGCGCATCATCCTTCATGGACGGGTTCTCGACGAGAATGCAAAGCCGGTTCCGAACACACTGCTCGAAATCTGGCAAGCCAATGCCGGTGGCCGCTACCGGCACAAGAAGGACACCTATCTCGCGCCGATCGACCCGAATTTTGGCGGCTGTGGCCGCACAATAACGGACGAGAACGGGTACTACGCGTTCAGAACCGTGAAGCCTGGCGCATATCCCTGGCGCAATTGGGTGAACAACTGGCGGCCGGCCCATGTCCATATTTCCATCTTCGGTTCCGCCTTCGCCCAGCGCCTGATCACGCAGTGCTACTTTGAAGGCGACCCGCTGATTGCCAAATGCCCGATCGTGAACGCCATTCCCGATCCGGACGCGGTTGATCAACTGGTCGCACGGCTGGATCTCAACGCCACCATCCCCCTCGATACCATCGCTTACAAGTTCGACATCGTGTTGCGTGGGCGCCGGTCGACGCTGTTTGAAAACCGGCCGGAGGGGAACTGATCATGCACCAGACACTGGATTACTTGAAAGAAACCCCCTCCCAGACGGCGGGCCCTTATGTCCACATCGGCCTTGCGCCGGGAGCCGCCGGTTTTGACATCTACGCCCAGGAGCTCGGGCATGACATTGCCGGGCCAAACGCAAAGGGCGAACGCATCCGCATTGAAGGCTGTGTCATTGATGGCATGGGGTCCCCGATCAAGGACGTGCTTCTGGAAGCCTGGCAGGCCAATGCAGACGGCATCTATGCCCATCCAGAGCATCGTGGTGAAGTTGAGGACGGGTTCAGGGGCTGGGGCCGGGTCATTCCGGATTTCGAGACCGGAAACTGGACTTTCGAGACAGTCAAGCCGGGTGCGGTTACGGATCTGAACGGTCGTCAAATGGCCCCGCACATAAGCCTTTGGATTGTCGCCCGCGGGATCAATGTGGGGTTGCAAACCCGGCTTTATTTTTCAGATGAGACATCCGCCAACGCAGCCGATCCGGTGCTCAATCTGATCGAGTGGGAGCGCCGCCGGGCAACGCTGATTGCAGAACGGACAGACAGCGATGGAACGCCGGTCTACCGGTTTGATATCAAGCTGCAAGGCGAAGACGAAACCGTCTTTTTCGACATTTGAGGCGGATATGAGCAAACCTTGCATCATCTGTGTTGCGATCACCGGCTCGTTGCCGACAAAAGAAAACAATCCGGCTGTGCCGGTCACAGTCGCCGAACAAGTTGAAAGCACGCACGAGGCCTTTGAAGCCGGCGCTACAATTTGCCACGCCCATGTGCGCAACGAGGATCAAAGCCCGTCTTCGGATCCGGAGAAATTTGCCTGGCTGAAGGAAGGCCTTGAAAAACACTGCCCCGGCATGATCATCCAGTTCTCGACCGGCGGGCGCTCAGGTGCCGGAAAGGCGCGCGGCGGCATGCTGCCGCTTCAGCCGGACATGGCCTCCCTTTCCGTTGGCTCGAACAACTTCCCGACAAGGGTTTACGAAAACCCGCCGGATCTTGTGGATTGGCTGGCTGCAGAAATGCGGACTTACACAATCAAGCCGGAGATCGAGGCCTTCGATCTCAGCCACATTCATCAGGCGGCGGCGATGAACAAGGACGGCCGCATACCGGGCAGGCTGTATGTCCAGTTCGTCATGGGTGTGAAAAACGCCATGCCGGTCGATAAGGATGTCTTCGACTATTACATCAAGACAGTCGAGCGGCTCGTTTCGGATGCCGAATGGTGTGCTGCCGGCATCGGCCGTCACCAGCTCACCATTAACGAGTGGTCGATCGCGGCCGGAGGGCATACGCGCACTGGACTGGAAGACAACATCCGCCTCGACAAGGACAGGCTTGCTCCGTCCAATGCCGCTTTGGTCAAACGGGCGGTTGAGCTTTGCGAGAAGTACGAGCGGCCGGTTGCAGACTGGCAAAAGGCACGCGAGATCTTGCAGATTCCGCTCAAAGCCGCTTGACGGCAAGTCTTTGTTGTTTCTTGATCAAGCTCCCTTCGTTTGAGCCCAGTTTTCATGCCTGTTTCCCTGTTTTCCAGCCCTGTTTTTTCCGATCTTTACTCCGACGCCGATCTGGTTTTGCGGCTGGATGAGGACGCCGATCTCCTTCATATGATCCGGTTCGAGCAGGCTCTCGCAAAAGTGCAAGGCGCCCTCGGCATCATTCCGGAAGGTGCAGCTGCAACGATCGTCTCTGCGCTGAAAACCAGTGAGATTGAGCCGAATGCTTTGAGTAGCGGCACGCGGTCTGCTGGAATTCCCGTTCCCGCACTTGTGGCTTCTTTGAGAAAGATCGCCGGTGACGACGCAGGCAGCTGGCTGCACTGGGGAGCCACCAGCCAGGACGTGATGGACACGGCGCTGGTTCTCCAGGCAAAGAGCTGCCTCGATGTGCTGGAAGAACGCCTTGGCAAACTGATCGACACTTTGGAAACAGAAAGCGTCCGGCACGCCAATCAGCTTCTGGCCGGCCGGACACGGTCGCAGATTTCGACACCTGTCACGTTCGGCTACCGGATTGCTCAATGGGCACACGGCCCAATTGACGCTGAGGCCGACCTGCCAGATCTTCGCAAGAAAGTTCTGAAAATCCAGTTCGGCGGGGCTTCCGGCGTTAACAGCGCGATTGTCCCAGATGGACCGCGGATCGCAGAAGCCCTTGCTAAGGAACTCAAGCTCCATTTTTCGCCATCCTGGCACACGAACCGGTCGAACATCCTCGCTCTGTCCGCTTGGCTGCAAGCCGTCACCGCCAGTCTTTCCAAGATGGCCGGCGATCTTCTTCTGCTCGGCCGATCAGACATTGCGGAGGTCTCGTCGGGAACAGGCGGAGGATCCTCGACAATGCCGCAAAAGGCCAATCCGGTTCAGGCTGAAGCCATTCTGACACTCAACACCATCGTGCAAACGTCCGCAGGCGGGATTGCGGCAGCGGCCAGTCCGGCAGAAGAACGGGACGGCGCGCGCTGGCCACTGGAATGGGCATTCTTGCCCCAAATGCTGATTGCAACCGGCGCAGCCCTCCGCCACGCCCAAGCGCTTGCAGACAGCATGTCGCCGAACCAGGGCCGAATCTCTGCTGCCTTGAAGGACCATCAGGAAATCATGGCAGAGGCCGCAAGCTTCGCGCTTGCCAAGAACGGCGTTCCGAGAGCAGAGGCCAAGGACATTGTTGCCAAGGCCGCGTCACAGGCTGACTTCAAATCAACCTTGAAGGAACTGGCGCCCAATGGGATCGACTGGGACGCCGTTCTTGATCCGGCAACGGTCATACCGGCCTGCAAGGAAATGACCGCCGAGATATTTGCCCGGCGGTCGAGATAGCTCTCCGCTTCGCTTCAAACGCAAAGCCAGACAGGCCTTAAGCCAATAGACCGCAATATGCGCTAACTGAGCACACTCGGCAGCCACAGCGTGAGCGCCGGGAAACTGACAAGAAGCACCACACGCACCAGCTCCGCGCCAAAGAAGGGCGCAACGCCCTTGAACGTATCGATCATCGGGGTGTCGCGGGCCAGGGAGGAAATCACGAACACGTTCATTCCGACCGGCGGCGTAATCAGTCCAAGCTCCACTACAATGAGCGCGAGGATCCCGAACCAGATTTTCAGATCTTCAGTGCTCATGCCGAACCCGGCGCCGTCAGCGCCCTGATAGATCCCGCCATTGATCTCAACCAATACTGGCCAGAAGAACGGGATCACCAGCAGGATCATCGACAGACTGTCCATCAGGCAACCGAGCAGGATAAGCGCAACGAGCAGGAGGATCAGGACCGTCATCGGCTCAAGGCCCGAACCGGCGATCCAGGCGGCTGTTTCCTGCGGCAGGCGTACCCGCGACATGAAGATTTTCAGAAGTTCCGCACCAAGGATGATCAGATAAATCATGCCCGAGGTCGCAGCCGTTTCCTTGAGCGCGCCCAGCATGTCCGGCCAGGACAACTTGCGCTGCAAGAGACCGAAGACCAGCACAAGAAACACACCAGCAGCAGCAGCCGGGGTCGGGTTGAAAAAGCCGAAATAAATGCCCCCGATCACCAGCGCAAAGATCAGCAGAACCGGGATCATTCCAGCCGTTGCCTCGATGAACTCCCGGCGGTCCGGCACCCCGCCTTTCGGGCCCGCCTCCGGCTTGATCGCCACATAGATCGCGATGGTCAGCAGAAACAAAACTACGGCCAGCAGGCCGGGCAGGAACGCCGCCATGAACATCGTCACGATGTTCGCTTCAACGATGATCGCATAAATGATCAGGACAACAGAGGGCGGGATCAGGATTCCGAGCACGCCGCCAGCGGCCAGTGTCCCGGTGGCAAGGGCCCCGGAATACTTGTAGCGGCGCAGTTCCGGCAAGGCGACCTTGCCCATGGTGGAGGCCGTCGCAAGGGACGAACCACACACCGCCCCGAAGCCCGCACAGCCGGCGATTGCCGCCATCGCCGTGCCACCGCGCAGCCAGCCAAGCCAGGCATTTGCCCCCCGGAACAGCGCCTGACTGAGACCCGTCTTGGAGGCGATCGCCCCCATCAGAACAAACATCGGCACGACGGACAGATCGTAGATCGAGAACTGCCCATAAGCCAACGTCTTCAACTGGCTGAAGACCAACGCCGGACCGTTGAGCAGCATGGTGCCGACGCCGCCAACCAGGATCATCGCGTAGGCAATCGGCATCCGGATCGCAATCAGGATGATCAGCGCGACGAGCCCGCCCACGCCGAGAACAACAGCGTCTGCCATGTATCGTTATCCTTTCGACAGGGCTGATGTGTCACGCATCAAAGTGACGAGCGCTGCAAGGGCCAGCAAGACAAGGGACACAAGGATCGGAACAAACGCCAACCAGTGCGGGATCTGCAAGATCGTGGTCGTATAGCCGTATTCTCTTTGGTCGAGCATGCCGTGGAACATGCGCCAGATCAGCAGAGACGCAAACCCAAGCGCAACCAGCGAGCCCAGCAGTGTGAAAAACGCGATCAACCGCTTCGAGGCTCCAGCTGTGAAAATATCCGCTGACACATTGGCGCCTGTCAGCTGGCAATAAGGCAGGAACGCAAACACTGCGATCGCGACGCCCATTTCCGTCAGTTCAAAGTCACCGGGGAAAGGCTTACCGAACATGGATCCGATGATGGACATCATGTTCACCGCAACGACGGCCAACAGAACACCGCCGCCGAGGAGAGCCCACACCGTGATGACCCAGCTGGCAATCCCGGTGAACCCGGAATTGCCTGTTTGTTGATCTGTCGGCATCAGTTGGACGCGTTGTTCGCGACGGCGGCGCGGGCCTTGTCCACCAAAGCGGACCCGTCGATGCCTTTGCTAGAGACTTCCTCGACCCAGCGGCCAACAACCGGTTCCAGCGCGGTGTTGAACTCCGCGGTTTCTTCTGGCGTCAAGGTAATGTGCGTGTTGCCGGCCTTCACCGCGAGCCCAATGCCAAAATCATCTGCACCAGCCCAGATATCGCCAACTTCCTTCGACCAGGCAGCATCCGATGCATCGCGGAAAGCTTTCTGGACATCTTCCGGCAAGCTGTCCCAGCGGTCCTTGTTCATGGACACCTGGAACACCGTCGTGCCAAAGCGTTCCTTGTCCGCACCTTCGATCTGGTAATTGGTCTGCTCCTGGATCTTCAGCGGCGGAATGATCTCCCAAGGGATCATAGCCCCGTCAATCACACCCTTCTGCAGTGCAGGTGGAAGTTCCGGCACCGGCATTGCAACCGGGGACGCGCCAAGCGCTTCAATCACCCAGGCGCCCGTGCGTGTCGGGATCCGGATTTTCTTGTCCTTGAGGTCTGCGACTGACCGCACTTCCGTGTCGCGCATATGAATGCCCTGACCGGCATGCACATGGAGGAACATGACCTCAACGCCCTTGTAGTCGTCTTTCAGATCACTCTCGAAGAGTTCCTTAAGCGCCAGATTGGTCGCTGCGGTATCGTTCTTGTGGACCCCCGGCAGCTCAAAGACTTCAGACCTCGGGAACAGGCCGGGTGTATAGCCGTTGACCGTCCAGACAAGGTCCACAACACCGTCGCGAACCTGGTTGATCAGCTCCGGCGGACGGCCGCCCAAAGTCATCGCCGGATAGATCTCGATGGAGACCTTGCCGCCGGAATTCTCCTCCACCTGCTTGGCCCAGGGCACCAGCATCTTGGAGTGTGCCGGGGCTTTTTCGCCCAGGAAGTGGTGCAGCTTGAATTCGTGATCTGCAGCCTGCACTGATGTTGCGCCGAGCGCCAACAGGGCTGCGCCGAAAACCGCCTTGAAATCCATGATCGTTCCTCCTCCTACGCCGGAAATACAAGAAATAGACCAGTCCGGCTGTGGCCGCGCCTCATTCGCGCTGTTGGTTGCCCAAGCTTATCGGGTGCAAGGTGCCGCTGGCACACAAATTTTCACCCTATTGAAGCCTATCCCACCATTAAACAGGAGACATGTCTCCTCCCGAATTCAGTTTTTACTAATTCACTTGGTAATGTAAAATGACATAATGTTGGAATTGATTTCCCTTTTTGGAAACTAACTGCCGATTACCCGTGGCATCAACACCACCCAGTCCCCGAGGCATCATCTCAGCCTGTACTCTGCTGAGGGAGCCGCATAGAGTGAGGCGTAGCCTCTTATGAGAACACTTCAGGAGATAACTGGATGATAAGCCAACTGTCAGCGCGGATGAGCGTTTTTGCTGCTGCGGCATTTGCGATCGGCTTTTGTGCAGCCGCGCATGCTGACGATGCCATTTCCAAGGTCAAAGCGGCAGCACCTTTGGCGGTTTGCGAGATTACGCCGAAGGAAAACGGCAAAGCCTACGTCATATGGCATTTGACGGCCTTTGATGGAGACGGCACCCGCTACTACCGGGCGATCACCAGCAACTTGATCGAATTGATCGTCAAACCGGATGGCTCCATCCAGAGCGATGCCAACCCGTGCACGAATGAACTGACATTCTACTCATCGAGTTACCGCTGAGCTGTCAGGATACTGCCCAAGTGGTGGCGCATTCATATGCGCCGCCGACCGCTGATCGCGGTGCTGCGCTCTTCATAGTTTGTCATAACCATTGAAGAAGTGGTGCAAATGAGAAAAGCGTTCTAGGAAAGCGCTCAAGTAGGCCGAAGGCCGATAGCGCAATAAGAGAAGGTGGTGCCGCTGATAGGACTCGAACCTACGACCCCATCATTACGAATGACGTGCTCTACCAACTGAGCTACAGCGGCTTGGCTCTTGAACAACTCCAAGAGACGATCTCAAAGGCAGTCCTCAAAAACTGTCGCTGCCCGAGTGGGCCGCTAATTACCGGAGCTTCGATCCGGATGCAAGGGCTTTTCCGGGTCCAGGAAATGATGACCACACGTTCAGGTCATCAGTACTTTCCGGATTGAAGCTTCCCTCCCCAGCCTAGTTAAAGAACCGGGGGCGGGAACCTTTCTTCTTGTCGTCCGCGTCCTCGTCATCATCTGTGCCCGGATCATCCGGCATGCGCGAGAGAGGAAATTCAATCGGACGATCTAAGTCCTCGTCTTTGGCCTTTTTCTCATCAGACTTGCTGTCCTCAGATGTGCCATTAACCCCGGACGCAGGTTCAGCGGCCTGTTTGTCTGGTGTGGCGTCTGAAACAACCTTTTCAGCCTCATCTGTTTTGGCTTTCTCTGCACCGGCATCTTTTTCAGGTGCCGCGGGAGCGGAAGCCTTATCAGACAGAGTTGAAGCTGTTGGACCGTCCGGCAAGTCCTTGAGGGCCGGAGCGAATTTCACATCGTCCGTTGTCCCCTCATAGCCTTCCTTTTTAACCGGAGCAGCAGTCGCTTTTACGTCGGACTTAGCGTTTGGTGCAGGCTCCGCCTCCTTGGTCGTTTTTGACGGCTCCTCACTTTGAGGCTCGGCCTTCAATTCAACGACCTTGGCTTCGGTATCCTCTTCCGGTTTTTCATCGGACGCCTCTTTGGTTTGCGAAGGTGCGGTCGCCGCCGGCTCGACAGGCTCTGCAACAGGTGCCTGGGCTGGTGCAGCCGCAGGCAGAACAGGGGCCTCAAACAGGCTGTCTTCCAACAGAACACCATCTTCCTCGTTGAGGCTGCCCGGCGAGGACCATTGGAACGCATCCAGCTTCCCGGTCACAGGCGACACGGCCTGCCATTCAGAAGACACCACGCCGTCGGCGATCCAGACCTTGTCGAGCGGCGCCTTGACCGCCCGTGCAAGCCAATCGCGGACCCGGCCCTTGTCGCCGGTCTCTGCCTCTTCCACTTCGGCCATCAGGATGAAGGCCGCACGGGTCGGCTCGGATTGCAGCACTTTCTTCAGCTGTGTGCGGGCCTCTTCAAATTCGCGCGCTTCCAATGCAGCCTTGGCGATCGCGATGGCCCCTTCTGCGGTGTTGGCGCGTTGCGCCGCAAGGCTTTTGGCACGCTTCAGCCTGTCAACAGCTGAATCGCCCGTGCGCACATGGGAATAGGTTTCGGCCAACTCCGGGTGCGGCGACAACCGCCAAGTCGCTTCGATCACTTTCGACGCCTTACGGATATCGCCACGGCGGGTCGCCAGCCGAGATGTGATGACAGCGGCCGGAACCAAGTCCAGTGCCAAGCCGTGCGCTTCTTTTGCCAGCGAGAAGGCCCGGTCCGGATCGTTGTCTTCCAGTTTGTGGGCAAGCGCGGTGAGGATGACTGCACGCTGACGGCGATAGGCCTTTTTATCCAGGAGTTTGGACGTGTAGTTCCGCTCAAGAGTTTTCAGCGCCTCATCCCAATGATGGGCAACAGCCTGATATCCGAGAACGGCCTTTCCGGCCCACTCAAGACCCGGCGCGGATTTCGCAGCCTCTTCCGCATAATGGCGCGCGGCAACCGGCTCCTTCTGGCGTTCGGCCTCGACAAACAGACCATGCAACCCGAGCGTCTTTGTATTGGGATCGTCCAGCATGGCTTCAAACCGCTGCCGCGCTTCGCCGTCCTTGCCGGCAAGCTGCGCCGTTTGCGCAAGAAGGAGTTTTGTCGCCGGCTCTTCGTTCAGCAGCTTGTCTGCATCAAGTCCGTAGCGGCGTGCCATTTTGGCATTGCCCGTGCCAAGTGCAATCAACCCTTGCGACAAGGCCGTGTAGCCTTTGTCCTTCCGGCGCTGCTTGAAGAAACGGCCAGCGATTTGCGGCGACTTCAGGATCGTGCGGATAACGCCGACAACGACAAGAAACGCGACGAGAACAAGGCCCACCACCAGGGCAACCACCACAGGCGGCTGTTCCCAGACATAGCCGTTCCAGCTGACCGATATCGTTCCAGGCAAATCCGCCATCCAGGCAAACCCGAGGGCAGCCAAAAACAGCATGGCGAAAAAGATGAGGACGCGGATCATCGGTGTCGCTCCCAAAGTGCGCCGGACCATCCCGGCAGAATAAACTCAATTCCGGCCGGCCGTTGAACGGCCGCCGGCTCAGCTGTCGTTTTTCGCAAGCGCGCTCAGAACTTCCTGAGACGCCTTGTCCGTCAGCGCATCAACTTCAACCCGTGCCTCTGCCCGGTTTGTCCAGTCCGCCGCTGCGTCCTGACCCGCTTGCGGCAGATCCTTGGAGGCCGCAAGCGCCGCGCTCAAATCTCCCTTGGAGACAGCATTTTCCATCCGCCGCAAGACCGCATCCGGCCCAGTGCCGTCTGCTTTGCCCGGCCCGCGCACTGCCACCAGTGACCGGGCACTTGCCAGGAAACTTTGGAGGACGTCACCGGATTCATCCGGCTCGGCAAAGGTCTGGTAGACGCTGCGCGCAACATTCGGGAACTGCGCGATCAGGACAGACACTGGCTCCACACCGGTCTTTGCGTGTGCTTCAAGCGCGGACAGGTCCATATCTGCCGGGAGGCCTGCTTTGACAGCTGCAAGCTCTGTCTCATAAGGACGGCCCGAATCCACCGCCGACTTCAATGCCGACACAGACAAGGCTCGTGCCGCGGTTTCCCGCGCTGTTGCATCACCCATGGTTGATTCAACTTGTGCCAGTCTCTTGGACAAACTGTCGAGTTCGGCCCGCAAGTCTTCTAGCGCCGCATTGTTGGCAGCACCGACGGACTGAATGTCTGCCGAGAGGCTCGAAAGCGTTTCCGTGGCACGCGCCTGACTGTCCGCAAGGGTCTTCAAGGACACATCTGAGGTCGACACCGCCGTTTGCGCAGCTTTTGCTGTTGCCTCGGTGTTCTGCAAACGCGTCTGAAGCTCGGTCAGCTGCGTCTCAAAACCTTTGACCTGACCTTCAAGGTCCGTCACGGAACCAGACAGTTTTTCCGTCTCTGACGATGCAGCCGTTGTGCCGCCTTCCAGTTCGGCAAGTCGGGACTCGATTGGGGCGAGATCGACGGGTGCTGCGGCTTTCACCGTATCTTCCAGGCTGCTCAGCCGGGTTTCCAGCGGCGCCAGATTTACAGGCGTTCCGTCTGCAGACGTCGCAGAACCGGAAGCCAGATCGGCTTTCAAGGCATCAAAGTCCTGCTTCAACGCATCGACGGCACCAGACACATCAGCTCCACCAGACTGTGCAGCTTCTGCCAAAGACTGCTCCACGGCAGCGACTTTGCTCTCCAAATCCGAAAGAGCTCCGCTGACGTCTTGTCCCGAGACAGTCGTTCCAAGCGCGCTCAGCTGACTTTCCAGATCAGAGATTTTCCGTTCTGCTGCGGTCAGCGCGCGAGACATCTCCTGATCCTGCTCAGGTGTCAGCTTGACGATGCCGGCCTGATAGAGACCAAAGCCTCCGCCGAGCACCAGGACGCCGCCGATCACCGCGGCGATCAGAACACCGAACGCGCCAACGCCGCTGCTTTCCTGAGCTGCGGGCGGATTGGAGAAACTTGCAGATCCGGATGTTGGTTTCTGCGCCGAACTACTGGAACTGGAAGACGGTTTGCTTGTTGCCGCACTTGCCGATGTGCTGCTCGAACTGCTCTTTCCAGCGTCCGTACCCGGTGTCGTTGGCTTCGAAGCGGACGGAGAGGACGCGCTACTTGCGGCCGAACCAGCGGGCTTGGAAGCGGTCGACGAAGACGAAGTCGCAGATGACGCGGCGCTCGACGGACGCATTGAAGATGTTGAGGAACTTGTCGTTGGGGACGTTTTCGACTCGGCGGGCTTGGACGATCCGGATGTCCCGGATGCTGTCGAAGACGGTGATTTATCGCTCACCTTCTGCGGCTTCAGATCAATTGTGACAGGACGCTTCGATCCGGACGACCCAGAACTGGAGGCGGAGCTTCCCGATTTTGCGGATGAACCGGATCCTTTGCCATCGGATGATGATGTTCCGCCAGGAGTTTTGTTGTCACTTGCCATCTATCTCTCTCCCGCACCCAGCCAGTCCCAAGATCTTAACTATACACGTCTCTTTGCAAAGCGGTAGCACCGCGGCAAAGAGTCTTGCGCGTTGCAAAACAACGACTCCCCCGGTTCGGGTTAACACTCTGCTAACAACAGATCGAAGAGCGCATCTTCACGCGGCGCGCTGGCGATATGAACGTCATTAAAGCCCTGGAGACCTGCTGCTGCTTGGCCGGAAATTGCGTAGACCGGCAATTTGGAAAAAATGTGTTCTGGCAAATTGGCGGTGAGGAGCCTCGCGAGGATTTCGCCAGTGCGGCGCGAAAACACCAAAACACCGTCATAGTCTTCATTTGTCAGCCCTGGAAAGACAGTCTTTGGCAGCTCCGGAACAGGCTCCATTCGGTAAACGGGAAGGGTCTGACAAGTGAAGCCACCCTTTTCCAGAAGCCCCCCGAGATCGCCGGATCGCTGTTCTGCGGACAGATAAAGGACCTTGCGCAAGTCAGATCCAGCTGACGACAAGATCAGGTTGGCCAGACCCGCCACATCGGAATCAGCGGAGCGAACGTCGTCAAAACCCGCCGCCCGACAGGCTGCGGCGGTTTTGTCTCCAACCGTGAAGGTAGGCAGAGACGTCAATTGTGTCAGCTGTGCGTGATGAGTGATCGCATCAACAGCCCGGCGGCTGGTGAGCGCTAAAGCGTCAACACCGGCAAGATCAAAACTTGGCGGCGGACAGGGGCAAAACTGCAGCAGGGGCATTTCGTCTGCCTCATGTCCCAAGGCCCGCAACCGATCGGCAGTTCTCTTGCAGTCAGGTTGCGGACGGGTCACAAGGAAACGCATCGGCTCAGTGGCTCGAGAGGAACCCGGGCCCCATCTTGGCTTTCAAGGCTTCACCAGCGGCCTGGCCGATTTGAACAGCATCAGCTGCGCGGCCGGAACGCACCTCATCATGAACCTCGGAGCCGTCCGGTTTCAAAACTGTGCCTGTCAAGGTCAACTCGTCGCCGTTCAACAGGGCCAGACCGCCAATCGGGGTTCTGCAGGATCCATCCAGAATCGCAAGGAACGCGCGTTCTGCATCAAGACGGATTTGGGTCTCCCGATCATGGATTGCCTGCAGCATTTCAAGCGTTCGTTCGTCGCCTTCACGGCTTTCGATGCAGATCGCGCCCTGGCCGACAGCCGGCAGAAAATCCTCGGTTTTGAGAAGGCTGGTCACCTCCCCTTCAAGGCCAAGGCGGCGCAAGCCCGCATAGGCCAGCAGTGTCGCGTCCACTTCGCCCTCTGCGAGCTTGCGCAAACGGGTCTGCAAGTTGCCGCGGTACATCACCACATCAATATCGGGGCGAAGGCGTTTGATCATCGCCTGGCGGCGCAGCGAGCTGGAACCGACCACTGCGCCATGCGGCAAATCCATCAGGGTTTTGGCTTTGGGAGACAAAAATGCATCCCGAACATCTTCACGCGGCAGGAAGGCAGTCAGAGCCAAACCGTCCGGCAGAACGGTCGGCATGTCCTTGGACGAGTGCACGGCCAGATCAATACGCCCATCCAGCATGGCCTCCTCAATTTCCTTGGTGAACAGGCCTTTCCCGCCGACTTCCGACAAGGGCCGGTCCTGGATCTGGTCTCCGGAGGTCTTGATCACCACGATTTCGAAGGCGTCCTCTGGAAGGTCATGGGCAGCCATCAGCCGGGCGCGGGTTTCATGGGCTTGAGCCAGAGCCAGCGCGCTGCCCCGTGTTCCGATGCGCAAAGGATTTGATTGCAAGGTTTACCGTCCAAATGCTACGCCCGGCTAAAGACGCGCCGGGTCTGTTCGTTCTTTCTGGTATATGACCTAGCACAAATAACTGCGGCAAGACCAATGACCTTCGTCAATGAAAATCGAGCGGACACCCGATTAACAGTTCTGGGCATTGAAACAAGTTGCGATGAAACCGCAGCTGCCGTCGTGCGCGGACCGCTCGACAAAAACATTCTATCAAATGTTATCCGGTCGCAGCTCGACGAACATACGGAATTCGGCGGCGTGGTGCCGGAAATTGCGGCCAGGGCGCATATCGAGATCCTGGACAAAATTGTTGCCGAAGCGCTCCAGAAATCAAAATGTTCCTGGGATGATATTGATGCTGTCGCCGCAACGGCCGGCCCCGGACTCATTGGCGGTGTAATCGTGGGCTTCATGACTGCCAAGGCAATTGCCATGGCCGCCGGCAAGCCTCTTATTGGAGTGAATCATCTGGAAGGCCATGCGCTCACTGCGCGCCTGACCGATGATCTGGACTTTCCGTTTCTGCTACTTCTTGTTTCTGGCGGGCACAGTCAGTTTTTGCTCGTGCGCGGGGTTGGCGATTATGAACGCCTCGGAACGACCATTGACGATGCGATTGGTGAAGCGTTCGACAAGACCGCAAAACTTCTCGGCCTGCCCTATCCCGGCGGCCCGCATGTTGAAAAAATGGCGAAAAAGGGGGACGTGACCCGTTTCAAACTGCCGCGTCCGCTGCTTGACCGGCCCGGTTTGGATATGTCGTTTGCCGGCTTAAAAACCGCTCTTCGCACGCAGGCAAAAAAGCTGGAACCGGTCGATGATCAGACTGTTGCGGACTTATGCGCAGCCTTCCAGCGCGCGGTCGCAGACGTACTTGCTGCGCGCACGAAATCGGCTTTGGAACTCTTCCGGGCACGTTATCCGGAGACAATACCGAGCATCGTCGTGGCAGGTGGCGTTGCTGCCAATCAGGAAATCCGCAGCAGCCTGCTCTCCGCTGCTGACGAGGCTGGCGCCCGTTTCATTGCGCCCCCCATGGCGCTGTGCACGGACAATGCAGCCATGATTGCGTGGGCCGGAATAGAACGTCTACTGGAAGGCCCCGTGGATGACATGAAGCTGCCGCCCCGTCCGCGCTGGCCACTCGATCAATCCAACGCCGGTGTCCTGGGAGCCGGAAAAAAAGGCGCAAAAGTCTAAACGTCCTTAGAGACCGGGTTCCGGCAAGGCACGGATCTGCGCGAGGGCGGCCTGTACCTTCAAATCGAGCATGACCCGACCGATGTCCGCGCTGGCGAGGGACGGTTCTCCGATGACACCTGTTTCGCCAGTTGCATTCAACTTGCCGGTAACAGCGTTGCTGAGAGCGCGAACGCCATCGACTTTGAGTGCCATCACTTCGGATGTATCCCTTATGCCAGCATGCGTCCCGATCTGCTCCAAGCTGAACCCTTGTTCTTGAAGCTCAGTGATTTGCCCATTTGCCTCGGCAAAATAGTAATCGCTGATCTGAAACACCTGGGCCGGGGCGGACGACCACCAACCACCGCGCATCCGGTCCGCCGCAGCCTTCTGACCCCGCTGGGTGCTACCGCTGTCACCTATGAAGTAGACCCTTGAGAACCCGTGTTGGAGCAGGCTCTGCGCGGTACTCACCAAGATGTCTTCAAAGGTCTCTTCCGATATCGTCAAGGTCCCCGGAAACCGCATATGCCCTGTCGGCGGGTCGATATCTCCTTCCGGGACATAGGTCACAACAGGGGCAACCAGCGTCTTGCCAAGCTGTGATGCCAATGCACCAGAGGTGTACCTAACTACGATGTTGTGCTTCCCAAGCACCATGTGGGGACCGTTTTGCTCAGTTCCACCGGAAGGAACGATCACGTGCGTATAGCCCGCGTCCAGAGCTTTCCTGACCTCGGTCCAGGTTAGGTCCTCAAGATGCAAAGAGGGCGGGCTGTAGCTCTCATCAGCCACACTGTCCTGCGTTGGTCCGAGAAGGCACAAGAGGCAAGCTGTTATGACCGAGAAGACTTGTTTCACTCGTCTGCTTACCCGCCGCCAGGCCCAAATGAACGGCTTCCACAACATCTCGTGGGAGGCGTGAAAAGGATTGGCCTCATGCCCGTCAATTCCGAATTTGAAGGTCTCTTTTTCTCTCGGAATATAAAGCGTCCCGAACAGCCAGTCCCACCAGGAGAAGACCAGCCCCATGTTCTTGTCCCAATGCCGGACTTCACTGCTGTGGTGGATCTGGTGCATGGCCGGGCTGACCAAATGACTGCTCAACCAGGCGGGATACGACAGCCAGATGTGCGAATGGCGCAAGTTGTAGCCGAACAGGTAGAAAAGAAAGATCCCTACGTTGATTCCAAGAATTGCGAAGATGTCAGGCGCGGGCCCGATAAACATCAACCAGAGCGCACGGGCGCCCGCTTCGCAGATAACCACTGCTGCACCCGTAACGATTAGATCAACGGGCGACATCCGGAAAACTGTAAGCGGCGTCAACACCTCTGCAGAGTGATGAACCTTGTGGAACTCCCAAAGGATCGGGACCTTGTGCTGCAGGTAGTGCGTGAAAAATACTGCAAAATCGAAGGCCAGCAGGAGCAGAAAGGAAAAGGCAAGAATGGACCAAAAACTATGGTCCGCTGCTTCGCCCGCTTGCAGCGTTGCAGGTTCAACCCAAATCCCATGGATGCTCGTTCCAAGCCAAGCCAAGGGAACAGCAACGAGAACACCCTTCAGCAATGCCATCCAGAAGTAATAGAGATAATCCTGCTTTGCAGACGGGTGCAGATAGATGTCTTTTGGGAAACAGAATTTGAGAAACGCAACGGTGGGTTTGCGGAAGCGATATACGACATAGACGATCGCCAGGGTACTGAAAACATAGAGGACAAAAATGCGCTCGCTGGGAACGCCGATCGCCACGATAGACCGAAAAAGGGTCGCGACTGCAATTTCGATGTGTTCCATGACCAACGCCGCTGCGGTTTTCGACATAACAGCGATAGGTCAGACTGGTTAATCTCCGGTTAGGAATCACTTTGACAATCAATCTTTGCCAACCGTTCTTCGGCAAAAAAACAGGTTGAAATGGGAGCCGGTCACACCGGCCCCGGAGTTAACCGACAACCCGGTGCCCACGTCCACGCATGCAGTTCATGACGATCTGTTTGCGTTCGCCATGCGCGTTGAGAGCACCGCCGCCAGCCCCGATCGCCCCTCCGGCCAAGGCCCCGGCCACCGCGTTCCCGGCAGCGTTTTTGCCATCGTCGTCTTCCACAGCTCCCAGCACCCCGCCGATTGCTGCACCAGCCAAAGCAGCCATCTTGGTTTCGTCATTGAAGAGACGCCGCTGTTCGGCAAGAGCTTTACAATCTCCGAGATCCTTTTCGTAGGTATACCCAATCGGACCGTCGACGATCGGCCGGTAATTCGAACCGGTTTGACCGCAGGCCGTCAGACCAACAACCAAGACTGCAGTCACGGAAAGGCGTGGGAAAAGAGTACCAAAATTCATCAGTGGGGGCTCCGATAAGCAATAAATTGGGTCGAAAGACCCCTGCCGCGGGAGTTCTGATAGTTGATCCGAATCTTGAACTCAATCATTTTTTATTGTTTTACAATAATTTTTTAACTTAAAGTTCGTCCTGGAGACGGCTTTAGACAATCAAATCAGGCAGATATGCAACTTGGTCTTTTTCTGCCCGAGCGGGACTGATACGAAGCAGGCACCACAGCGCGCAGCGGAACCCCTGATGAAAACCTTTCACAAAGCCTATGTCTATCTGACCTGCGGACCGGAGCTTTTAGTGTTCGAAGAAGCCGACAATCCGCGGCCGGATCTTCAGGTGCCCGGCGGCACGCTCGATCCAGGCGAAAGTTATCTTCAAGGGGCAATACGCGAATTTTCCGAGGAGACCGGACTAACCTTGGATATCGCCCTCGAATCGTTCGCCGACCAGGATCACTTCATCGACAATGTGCCCGGTATTCTCGATGGCCTTCATCGCAGACGGCATTTTCACGGCACGATTCCGGAAAAGCCCGCTGACGAATGGGAACATTTTGAAATGACGCCAAGCGCGGGTGGAGCACCAATCCGGTTCCGCCTGTTCTGGGTCGATTTGTTCTCAGACGAAGCGCCGCCCGAGACCCGTTATTTTGAAGGGTTTGGAGCGCAGCTTGAAACACTACGGTCGCGCATGGAAGGGCAGATCAATGGGGGCCGTTAAGTCGATCGGTGTCATCGGCGGCGGCGCCTGGGGCACCGCGCTCGCTTTAACTGCGGCTCGGGCTGGAACTACCGTGCGCCTCTGGGCGCGGGATCCTGCAACAGTCTCTGAAGTCCGGAGCAAGCAGCAGAACACGAAATATCTGCCGGGGATCACGTTCGATGAAGATCTGAATGCAACCTCGTCTTTGAAAGATGCCGCCGATGCAGATGCGATTCTGCTTGTGACACCGGCACAATCTACCCGAGCCATCCTGAGCGCTCTCAAAGAGACCGGCGCTGTGCGCGGACCTGTTGTATTATGTGCAAAGGGCATCGAGCAGACCACCGGCAAGCTTTTGTCGCAGGTGATGAAGGAAGAGCTACCAGGCATAGAACCCGGGGTCTTGTCCGGACCGAGTTTTGCTGACGATGTCGCTAAGGGCCTCCCGACAGCAGTTACCGTTGCCGCACACACGGCAAAAACAGCTTTGAGCCTTTGCGAAGCGCTGCAATCGCCCTGCTTCCGTCCCTATGCCTCGATCGATGTCCTCGGAACACAAATTGGCGGCGCGCTCAAGAACGTCCTTGCCATCGCTTGTGGCGCAGTGGCTGGTAGAAAACTTGGCGCCAGTGCGCAAGCAGCATTGACGGCACGCGGATTTGCGGAACTGAACAGGCTTGGCAGCGCGATGGGGGCACAAGGCGAAACTCTGACAGGCCTGTCCGGTCTGGGTGACCTTGTACTGACCTGCTCCTCTACTCAGTCGCGCAATTTCTCATTTGGAATGCGACTCGGTGAAGGCTTTATGGCCTCGGAGCTGATCGCCGCCGGCGGCAAGCTGGCTGAAGGGGCATACTCGGCGCAAGTCGCGGTCAAATTGGCTCAAAAGCATGAGATCGAGGTGCCCATTTGTGACACCGTCGCCCGGATGGTCAGTGAAGACATGACGATTGACGAAGCTTTGAACACCCTCATGGCCAGGCCGCTGAAATCAGAAACTGACTTTTTTTGAGACGCTTAGCACTGCAAGACACATCAACATGAAAAGGCTGCCCTTTTCGGCAGCCTGATCTTCATGAGTTTGTGCTTTGAGGCTCTTTTTGCAGTTTCCAGCCTTTTTCGGCCAGCATATGCCAAATGGCTGCAGCGATATGAGCTGTCATCAAGACGAAAAGTGCGAAGGCCGCTCGATGATGCAAAGATTGCGGCGGAGCCTGGGCTAGAAGGTCCGGGTCGGGAGTGTTGCCGCTCAGGATCTCGGGCGCAGCGCCTGTCAAAACCAATATGCCCACCCCGCTCACCAGAAGAATCACGGGCAGAACGCGCAGAAAGCCGAGAACCATCTTGGCCGCCCAATGTATCCCTTTTGATTGATGCCCAATCGTCGAAGCCTGTCCTCCTGCAACCAGCCAGACGGCTAAACGCACCAAGGACAACAATCCGGCGAGCAAACCAACCGCGAGATGGATCCTTAGGAACTCACCGCTCATGGATGGTATCTGCTGCGCCATGTAGCCCGTCGCAAGCGCCAACGCCACGAACACAGCAATCAACCAGTGAAGGGTTCGGGTTTTCGAAACGGCTCCAACCATCACGACCCATCCTCCTGTTCGATCGGCACGTAGAGTGCTGCATGAAACACAGTCCCCTTGAGCGCACCCGCAGCGCCGCTCTCACGGTATTTTTGGATTGCCGCGGCATAGTCATTGGCACTCTCCCACCTTGCAACATTCACAAGCTGGAACCTCGCTTTCGGCATGATTGATCTGTGAAGCTGGGTTTCGATGTAGCCCGGCTGGGTTTCCAGAAAAGCGCGCGCAGATTTCCAGCCTTCAATCGTTGTCTCAACCTGGTCCGCCGGCACTTCAAACGCATTTATGAGCGTAACCGGTTCTTTGGGTGACAACTCCTGCGCTGGCGTTTGAGCGGAAACTGACAGGGCCGATGCAGCAATCGCGAGAGTCCGGGTGGTTCGTTTACTGAGCATTTGCAATCTCCATTAAATAGCAAGCTATATTTATTTATATAGTATGCTATGTATCGTATATGCAAGACATGGCATTCGAAAAAAATTCTTCAGCCGGATATCTGGCAAATCATATGGCGCGCCTGTTTGCGTCCGGCCTTCAACGGCGGATCAAACCCCTCGGGTTAGCAACCGGCCAATTCCCGGCACTTGTCGCGCTGTGGCAGAAGGAAGGCCAGACGCAGAAAGACCTGGTCGCCGCGCTCGACATTGAGCAGGCAACCCTTGCCAACACTTTGTCCAGAATGGAGCGTGATGGTCTCGTGATACGCAAACCGTGTGACGAGGACGGCCGGGTTCAGCGGATCCATCTCACGCCCAAGGCGCGGGCGCTCAAGGACGATGCCATCGGTGCCGCCATGGCGCAAAACGCCGTTGCGCTGGACGATTTCACAGAAGAAGAGATTGCGCAGTTTCTGGAATTCATGCGCCGGGCAATTGCCTCAATGCAGGCAGGCTAGGTGTCCCGGTTTCACGCAGGCTGGATCAGATCCCATTTGTTTCCAAACGGATCCTGAAACACCGCCACTGTGCCATAAGGTTCGCGCCGCGGGGCCTCCAGAAACTGGCCCCCCTTCTCCGACATAGCGGCGTAATCCCGATCGAAGTCATCGGTCGTTAGAAACATGAACACCCGCCCGCCGGTCTGGTTGCCGATGGCTGCCTGCTGCTCCGGCCCATCTACCTTGGCAAGGAGAAGCCGCGTTTCCGTGCTTCCAGGAGGGGCAACCAGGACCCAGCGCTTGCCCGGCTCCAACTCCGTGTCTTCAATCAGCTGGAAACCGAGCACGTTGCCGTAAAATTCCAACCCTTCGTCATAGTCCGGTACGAGGAGTGACACGGCGCTGATAAACTGTTTCATGAAGACGCTATCCTTCGGGAACGGGGCTCGCACCGCTATCACGGGCAACTGTCATTTCCAACGCTGCATCTGCAAGCATCCAAAGCAGTTCGCCGTAACCTGCTGCGGTCTGCCTGGATCAGGCAGCCTTGTCCTGATCGTTTTCCCAGATGTCGCTGTTCAAAAAGTCATCGACCGCCCTGCTCAGGGAACTGCTCACATCCGCCAAAACTCGGCTGAGTTCTTCGACTTCATTGGAACTGCCGCGCGTTTCCGTAATGGCATTTTGCAGGACATTGACGTTCTCAGTTGCGCTGCGGCTGCTTTGGGCCGCGCGCGCCATCGCCTCGCTGATTTCACCTGTTGCAGCGCCTTGCTCCTCGACAGCAGAGGCAATTCCCGCGGTCACCTCTTCAACCGTATCCATATGCTGTCCGATGGACTGGATTGCCTCTACCGCACGGTTGGTGGACGATTGAACGGCCGCGACCTGAGATGAAATCTCGTCGGTTGCCTTTGCGGTCTGCGTCGACAGTTCTTTCACCTCAGCCGCCACAACGGCAAAACCTTTCCCGGCCTCACCAGCACGCGCGGCTTCTATCGTCGCGTTTAACGCAAGAAGGTTGGTTTGCTCTGCAATATCCCGGATCATATTGATGACATCGCCGATCTTTTCCGCCGTCCCGGCGAGCTCCTTAACATCGGTATCCGTTGATTTTGCCGTCTCGGCCGCCCCACGAGTGATGCTTAATGCGCGGGTTGTGTGTTGATTGATCTCCTGAATGGAAATCCTGAGTTCCTCGGCAGCGGACGCGGACGACTGAACGCTGTCGTCAGACAACCGCGCCGCTGCGAGCGCTCCATCAGCGGAGTCTGAAGATGCCTCCGCGATCCCCACCAGTTTTTCCGACGTCGCACTCATCACGTCCGTTTGCTTCGACAGCTGCGACTGGATTTCAGAGATCTGAGTTTTGAAACGATTGACCAGCCTGTCCATCTCGGATCTACGCACGTCTTCCTGCGCACGGCGTTCCTGCGCCGCAGCCTCGCCTCGCTTGACCTCAAGGGCATTGTCCCGAAACACCTTCATCGCCCGTTTCATGTCTCCGAGCTCGTCAGCCCGGTCATCATTTTCGATCACGGTGTCGAGACGTCCGTTGATCAGGTCTCGAATATTGCCGATCAGTTGTCCAAGCGGGCGGGTGAAGGTCAATGCCAGCAGATATCCGCCCACTCCGGCAAGGACGAACAAGACAACACCCGCAATCCCCATCCAGAACTTGAGGTCGGTTAATGGCGTCATTGCTTCGGCTTCGGGCTGCATTGCCAAAACCGCCCATGTCACACCTTGGTACTCAAAAGACTTGCCGACTTGAATGAAACGCCCATCCCGGTGCGTCGGACCGATCATGACTTTCGTCTGGCCATTCAAGGCCGCATCAGACGCTTCGGTTTGGAATTGGGTTTGAAGTATGTCGTTCTCATCCGTGAACCTGGAATTGTTCCGCAGGAACCCGTTCAACCCGACAATCAGCGTTTCGCCGCTGTCCCCCAATCCGGCAGACCGGTTCATCAGTTGATTGATCCGGTCGATCGGCATTTGGAAGACGAGAACGCCCGCTCTCTCGCCATCTTCGATCATCGGCATCGAGACGAAACTGGCCGGTGCACCATGGCTCGGTCCGTAGGGCGCAAAGTCAAAGAAGTGGATCGCATCCGCAGGACCATCATTTGCCGCACGAAACGCTCGCCCGAGATCCGTATCAGACCACGGACCACCCACCTTGAAATTGGTCGCATAGTCTTCTTCCTTGAAGACCGTGTAGATCAGGTCGCCGTCCGGGTTGAACAGGAAAACATCGTAGTAGCCGCGTTCGAGCAGAAATTCCCGAAACCAGGGATGAAACTCCGCGTGAGCCGCGTCATAGGCGGTTTCGCCGCCAGCGGTATCAAGGAGATGTTTTTCTCCAAGCGGATGTGGATTGTCGCGTATATAGGCAGCCTTCAGGATCTCTGTATGATCCCCTCCAATCTCTTGCCAGGCACTATCAAAGGCTGACAGAGCATCGTGCGCGAACGGGAGCGTACTCACGAGCTTCAGATCTGCTTCGATGGTGTGCAAATAGTCTGACAGCTCGCTGACACGGTTGGTTGCAATCGCTTCCAACCGGCTCTTTGTCAGCTTTTGAATTTCGCTGGATGCAGAAAAATAACTGCTGAGGCTAATGCCCGCGCCAACGGCCAGTGCAAAGCCCAGTATCGCAGCTGGAATCTTAAAACGAATAGACAAACGATCCCACATGGAACCCTCCCTAATTACACGTGAGGGTTGGTGAGTACGGTTAATACATTATTAAATCTGTGGTTGCATTTCTCAAAATTTATGCAACCTCCGCATATTTCTCTAAGGCCGCATCAGAAAGAGGTCAGGGAGGTCGATATAAATTCGGGTAGCTTGAAATTGCCCTAAAAACCTCTTGGCGCTGAGCTGCAGTCAGCGACCACCGAATTCGCTTCCCATAAACTACTGCGCGCGGCGGTAAACCGATACGTTTGTAAAGCTGGCGACGTCGACGAGGTGGACCGTTTGTGTCACTGTCAGCGTACGCCCATCTTCGGAGAGTTCGCGCTCCGCCTTCATGATGGTGAGGCCTCCGCGCCGGGCCTCGGACACAAGATTGCGGTCATTTGCAAAGACCAGCCGCATGGCATCGACCAAACCGCTTTTCCCGAGCTTGACTTCGGGCCCATCGGGAACGGCTTCAAAGCTGTCGTTGGTGACATCTCCATCAGCTGAAACCTGGTTCATGGTGAAAACCGCCATGCCGAAATTGTCTTCAATCTTCAGCGTCGCACTTTTGGGCGGATCGCCTTGCTCGAATTCGCTGGCCTCAGAATCAAGGATCCAGGTACCGAGAAACGGAGCGATTTTATCTTCGATCATAACAGTCTCAGGTCAAATAAAGGAAAAGCCGCCACCGGGATACCCGGTGACGGCCTTGGGTGCAAACAAGGATTTGCTTAGCCCTTAAGAGCGTCCAGTTCGGCGACGATGGCATCGCCCATTTCAACGGTCGACACAGTGGCTTCGCCTTCAGCTGCGATGTCTTTGGTGCGCAGGCCTTTGTCCAAAGCGTTTGCGATGGCCTTGTCCAGAAGATCAGCCGCTGCAACTTCCTCAAAGGAGTAGCGCAGAGCCATTCCGAAGGATGCGATCATCGCAATCGGGTTGGCCGCACCCGTGCCGGCAATGTCCGGAGCAGAGCCGTGGACCGGCTCATAAAGCGCCTTGCGCTTGCCGGTCTTAGCATCTGGCGCACCGAGCGAGGCGGACGGCAGCATGCCCAAGGACCCGGTCAGCATAGCGGCAACGTCTGACAGCATATCGCCGAACAGGTTGTCGGTGACGATCACGTCGAACTGCTTCGGCCAGCGCACAAGCTGCATGCCACCGGCGTCCGCCAGCATGTGCTCCAGAGTAACGTCTTCAAAGCCGTTCTTGTGTGTTTGCGTCACGACTTCGTTCCAGAGAACGCCGGACTTCATCACGTTCCGCTTTTCCATGGACGTGACTTTGTTGTTCCGGGTGCGTGCCAGCTCGAATGCGACCTTGGAAATCCGCTCGATTTCGTAGGTGTCATACACCTGCGTATCGACACCGCGTTTCTGGCCGTTGCCGAGATCGGTGATTTCCTTTGGCTCCCCGAAATAGACACCGCCAGTCAGTTCCCGAACGATCAGGATGTCGAGGCCCTCGATCACGTCCTTCTTGAGCGAGGAGGCATCGGCAAGTGCCGGATAACAGATCGCCGGCCGCAGGTTGGCGAACAGCTCCATGTCCTTGCGAAGGCGCAGAAGGCCGGCTTCCGGGCGAACTTCGTAGGCCACATTGTCCCACTTCGGACCGCCCACCGCACCGAAAATCACAGCATCAGCCGCCATGGCTTTCGCCATGTCTTCTTCGGAAATGGATCGCCCATGCGCATCATAGGCGGACCCGCCCACAAGACCTTCGTCGGTTTCAAAAGCCATACCGCCTTTGGCGTTAAACCAGGCAATGACCTTTTTCACTTCGACCATGATTTCCGGGCCGATGCCGTCACCCGGCAAAAGCAGCAAGTTTTGAGAGCCCATTTGGCGTACCATCCCGCAGATTATAGAAACAGATGGCGTTGGGTTACCGCGCCTGCCGCTTTCTGGCAAGGCACGGGATGTTGCAAAGAACTCAAGCAACGCCTACGGAAAGGTCAAGCGCGCTGCGTAAGTTAAAAGCAGGCCTCAGTGCACGGGCTGCTGGAAAAGTTGTCCGAGCGTTGCTTCGGCAATGCCAACCGGATTGCCCTTCGCTTCACTTTTCAAGCTTGCGATCTGGCGGCCCAGGATGTCCTTGCGATCGACACTCAGGCCGACCGGCAGGTGCAAAATGGCTGCCGAACAGCGCAGAAGCGGAAACTTCCTTGAAATACCGTGGCGGTCAGACGCCTCAATGTACCCCTGAAGCCGGTCCGCCGGATCATAGAGGCTCTCTGCCTGATGGCGGAATTCCTCTTGCAGATCATAGACCATCCGCCGCATTTCTTCCGACGTCCGCCCGCGGGCGCCAATGAAAAAGTCGTCCCCGCCAATATGGCCGGCAAACACGTTCTCACTGGTTGCCATGCGCTTCATCAATTCGGAGAACAACAGCAGTGCCCGGTCTCCAAGCGTGAAGCCATAGGCATCATTGAACGGCTTGAAGTTATCGAAATCGAGATAGCAAAATGACCGCTCTATGTCCGGACTTTGGGCATCGTTTTGGACATATTGAATGATCAGCGCGTTGCCGGGCATTTTGGTCAACGGGTTCTGGTTTTCCGCTGCCCGCATCCGGACTTCATTTGAGATTTTCAGCAAGGATGTTGTTGTCAGGAAGCCGCTGTATTTGCCGTTTTTCGTGATGATAATGCCGCCGGCCTCATCATCTTCATCCGCGACCATCGCAACGAGCTGATCAAGCGGCGTATTGACGTTGGCCACCGGGCACCGGTGCGTAAACGCCGCCAGGCTGTTGCTCATCACCGGGTTGAGCAGAAGATCCCGACCGAACGGCATATAGACGAACGTTTTGATATCCTTTTCCCGGATCAGACCACGGGGTTCGCCGCTCGAATTGATCACCGGAATGAAAGGATTAGCACGGCCAGCCCGCAACAGATTAAGGACTTCCTCCATCCGGGCATTGTCCTGAAGCGGCACCAGCGGCCGGATTTCACGGGCCACCAGATCAGCATCGTCCCGCGGCATCATTGGCGTGCGTTTCACAGCTGTGGCCACAACCGGATAACGGATTTCCGCTTCTTCCAGATCCTGGAACGGCCGCGACACCAGATACCCCTGGATCAAGTCGCAGCCGATTGCCTTGCAGACCGCGAGTTCCTGCGTGGTCTCAACACCTTCTGCGACCACGCGCATACCAAGAACATGGGCGATATCTACGACGGTTTTCACCATCAAACGCTTGCGGGAGTCGGTGTTGATTGACTGGATGAAAAACCGGTCCACTTTCAAAATATCAGGCTCAACCTCATACAAGGATTTCAGCTGCGCGTATCCGCGGCCATAATCGTCGATTGCAAAACCGAACCCGAGTTCGCGCCCGCGTTTGGTGAACTCGTTCAGCCGGCACGTCTCATTAACGTCCCCTGTTTCGCTGACCTCCAGGATAATCTGCGCGGCGGACAGATCCCCCTCGTCCAGCAGAAGCCGGGTCTCGTCGAACAAGAAGCCGTCGACGTCCAACAGGCGGGCATCGACGTTCAGGAACAGTTTGGTCTTGCCGCGATTGGGCATTGCGACAAACTTACGGATCGCCTTTTTCCTTAAAAGACATTCCAACTCGACCAAAACACCGGCATCTGCTGCGAAATCAAAGACATCACAAGGCGTTTGAAATCCAAGTTGCCCCACATTGCGCAGCAACGCTTCAAATCCATATCCGTCGCCGGAATGCGCATCAACTATGGGCTGAAACGCGTAATCGAGGAGCGTTTCCGCGCTTTCAAGGAAAGCATGCGTACTTGGAAATCCATTCAGCAATGGGACGAACGCCGGTTGTGCCGTCATGAAGTAAGCCTTGTTTTTCAAGGTGTTGACGGTTGAAGCTTATCTGTGGCGCGCAGCCAATGTGTGTAACTTAGACGGCGAAATTACTTGTTGGTTATCAATTGGTTACGGCAACAAAAAACCGTTTCAATCCAATATGTTGAGATTGTTAAAATTGACACTATCCGGTTTGAGTTTCGAAGCTGGTGCGTTTTTTGAAACGTGATGTTTCCTCGCCGTTAATTTTTATCGTGAGGCCATCAATTCTATTGTCGCCGCGCCGGCTCAAGACGCCGTCAAAACACACCCAACGCCTGAAGCATCAGGTTCAATGCAAGGGCCGTCATCACCCATCGGAATCCCTTTTTGAATGCCTGCTCATTCATCCGCCCAAGCAGTTGGCTACCTGCAAGTGTTCCAAGAAATCCGCTAGCGATCATCGCTATGATAAGACCCAGCCAGGGCGCAAATGCAAATCCCAGAAGGCCGAAAGCAGCAATCTTGAAGACATGCATCATCATGGCCGTAACCGCTTGATTTGCAACGAATTGATGGCGGGTGAGACCGAGCGTAGACAGCACCGATCCGCCAATCGGCCCGGCGGCTCCGAAAAACATGGACAGGAACGTCGACGCAAAACCGGCGCCGGCCATGGCCCGTTTTTTCATACCGCCCAATTTCGGCGGTCTGCCCCAAACCACCCAAACGACAAACAGGGCGATCCCTGCTTTCAAGATAGCAGCCGGCAACTGAACCGCGATGGAGCCTCCCAGCGCCGCCCCTGCCGCAGCTCCAATTGCGAACCAAACAGCTATTAGCCAATCGACATGTTTGATCTGGACCATCGCCCGGCCCGCATTGGAGCCGAATTGGACAACGCCGTGCACGGGAACCAGGGCATTCAGCGGCATGATCAGCGCCATGATCGCAATCAAAGCAATGCCCCCGCCCAAACCGACGGCTGCCGTCAAAGCAGATGTGAGGAAGCTGCAAGCAACCAGCAGCAGCGTTGCCAGACCCGACAGGTCTTGAGGAACGAGGAAGTCAACCGGGCTCACGCTGTCACGACCATCGTGTGTTTGCGTAATTAAGCGCCTCGCGAACATCGAGCTGGCGCGTGGAATTGCCACTGCGCACGTAGAAGATCGATGATTTGCCTTCTTCGAGGTACACAGCGCGCGGTGCCGGCCGGATGATGATCATCGCAACATCTTCCCCGCCAACACTAGAAAAAACCGTATGAATATAGGGACATAAATCACCCCCAAGGTTCTTCGAAACGATATCATTGACAGTTCGCTCAAAGGCATCGTGATCGGGGCTCCGCAGGGTGGCAAGGTCTTTGGCAAGGCCAAGCGGTTTGCCGTCGTCATCGACACCAACAATCAGATGCCCGCCTTTGGCGTTGAAGAACCCGGCGATTGTTTTCGCAATCACCTTTTCTAGTCCGCGATTGATCCTGTTTTCCTGAACGTCCCACCGCAGCGATGATTTGAACTCGACCCGATCAGTCTCACCCTGCGCAATCAGTTGCGGAACAAGCGCAATTTGTTCTTCGCGCAGGGATTTGTAGGCCTCACTGGCCCGCAGATAGTTGCGGGTGAAAACACCGAAGGCCAGACCCACGATGGCACCAACGAGTGTGTAGGCAACTGCGACGTCCCAATGACGCGGCAGAAGCACAAACCACAAACGGGCGTTCAAAAACTCGATGAGCAGGGGCGCCGTTTCTGAAAAACGCGCCAGTTCCCACCAAACCACCACCAGATTGAGCGGATGAATAACAAGAACACCGACAATGGCACCAACAAGCACATAAGTTGGGATGATCGGCAGACGGGAAGATAGAAAAGACACGGCAGGAACCCGAAATGAAAACGCCGGAGTAACTCCGGCGTTTTCTAGCACATATGATCAGGCTGCGCGCGGCATTGCCGTTTCAACCAGTTTGACCCAATAGGAACAACCAACTGGGATGAGTTCGTCATTGAAATCATAAGCCGGATGGTGCAGCCCGGCGCTGTCACCGTTGCCTGCAAAGATGAAAGCACCCGGACGTTCTTCCAGCATGAAGGAGAAGTCTTCACCGCCCATCATCGGGTCAATCGACCGGTTGACCTTGCCTTCTCCGGCGATGGTCTCGGCAATGCCAGCTGCAAAGTCGGTCTGCTCATCGTGATTGGCCGTAACCGGATAGCCGCGCAGGAACGTGAGCTCAGCGGTGGCACCAAATGCATCAGCAACAGAGGTCACGATCTTATTCATGCGCTCTTCTGCCAAATCCCGCATCTGTGGGCTCAAGGTCCGAACGGTACCGCGCAAGGTGACTTCCTGAGGGATAACGTTAAACGCATTCCCGCCGTTGAAGACGGTAACCGATACAACGATAGAATCCAGTGGGTTGGCATTCCGGCTCGCAATCGTCTGCAGGGCATTGACCATGTTCGTGCCGGTTACGATCGGATCGATGGTTTCATGCGGCTTGGCCGCGTGACCACCCCGCCCGGTGATGACGATTCGGAACTCATCGGTCGCGGCCATGATCGGTCCTTTGCGGATCGCGAACTCGCCAACCGGCATACCCGGGAAATTGTGCATGCCGTAAACTTCATCGATCGGCCAACGGGTCATCAGACCATCATCGATCATGGCTTTTGCTCCGGCGCCGCCTTCTTCGGCCGGCTGAAAGATCACGACAACGGTGCCGTCGAAGTTACGGGTTTCTGAGAGATACTTTGCAGCGCCCAGAAGCATCGCGGTGTGGCCATCATGGCCGCACGCATGCATCTTGCCCGGGACTTTCGACGCGTAGGGTTTTCCGGTGATTTCCTCGATCGGAAGTGCATCCATGTCTGCGCGCAGTCCGATCGTCTTGCCAGCACCGCCATTCTTGCCCTTGATCACGCCGACAACACCGGTTTTGCCGATGCCAGTGACGACTTCATCCAGACCGAAGCTTTCCAAGAGCTCGGCAACCTTGCCGGACGTGCGGACCGTTTCGTAGAGGATTTCCGGATTTTCGTGAAAGTCGCGGCGCCACGCTGTGATCTCATCAGCCAGATCTGCGAGGCGATTTACGATGGGCATGAAGAACTCCTTGAAAAACTTCAGTTTTGAAGGGGTGTCCGCGTCAGCGCATGATGTGCGGCCAAAACGGAAGGGACTGTCAGTTGGTGGAAAATGTCACACATGCGAACGGTTTGGCAAGGATGTCCGTACTCGAACCGGACGTCAGGATTGTTTTTCCGCCACCTTGTAGACGCGCGTATTCTTTATTTCGTTATCCTCCAACTGACCGACAACAGGCACTTGGTATTCGGCCAGTTCCTTGAGCCGTTCCTTCGGCAGATAAGACCGGCCCGGATCACCGACATAAACCTCGATTTCGGCCTCAATCAGCGCGTCCAAGAATGTCATAACCTGATCGGCCATGTGCCGGTCGTAAAACACGTCCCCGCAAAACACGACCTCAACATCCGGAACAGAAGACCGGGTGATATCTCCCTCGGCGAACGTAGCAACGACGCCATTCAAGTCCGCGTTAATCCGGGATGCCGCGATGGCAAATGGGTCAATGTCGACCCCCTGACAAGAGTCGGCACCTGCCATTTTTGCCGCAATGGCAACAAGACCAGACCCGCAGGCGAAGTCCAAAACCCGCTTGTCACGCACCAATTCAGGGTGATCGAGAACATACCGGGCCAGCCCCTGGCCGCCGGCCCAGGCAAACGCCCAAAAGGGCGGAGCCAGACCAAGCTCGCCCAGCTCCTCCTCCGTTTTTTGCCACAGATCCATCGCCTCATCTGCAACATGAAGAGAGATCTCTTCCGCATGCGGCACGGGCCTTATCCGGGTTTCTTCCCGGATAAACTTTTCAGGATCGGTAATTCGGGCCAAAAGCGTTTCCAAAAACCGGGTGTCGGATCAGGCTGGCTTGGACAGTCCGCCCATTTCGCAGACGATCTTCCATTCCTCTTCCGTGACGGGCTGAACCGACAGACGCATGGAGGTCACCAGGGACATTTTTTCCAAACGCGGCTCCGCCTTTACCTGTGCCAGTGTCACCGGGTTCGGCATGTCGCACACGGCCTTGAAGTCCACGCATTCCCAACGTGGATCATCCGTTGTGGTGTCTGGATGGATCTCGCTGCAGACCTCAACAACACCGACGACTTCCTTGCCGATATTGGAGTGATAGAAGAAGGCTTTATCGCCAATCTCCATGGCCCGCATGTTGTTGCGCGCCTGATAATTGCGAATGCCGTCCCATTGTTCACCGGCATCGCCCTTGGCTTTTTGCTGCTCCCAAGACCACTTGTCCGGTTCGGATTTGATCAACCAGTACTGCACTTATGCATTCTCCGGGTTTTTCACGACCCAATTCCAGGGCCGGATTTCAACGCTCTCAAACAAACCGGCTTTTGCGTACGGGTCTTCCTCGGAGATCGCAAGCGCTTCATCCCGGTTGGCCGCTTCAATCACCACAAGGGACCCGGTCATGTTGCCATCGTCATCCAGAAACGGTCCAGCTGCCTTCAGGCCATTTCCCATGCCTTTCAAGAAAGCGATATGTGCTTCGCGGTTATCGAGACGTGTTTGCAGGGCACCGGGTTTGTCGGTGCAGATCAGGGCATAAAGCATTGACGGCTTCCCATTAGACAGAGTGACGGTGAACCTAGTGCCCCACCGTCACAAACTCAATGCCGCCGGAGTGCCCAGCGGTACACTGCTTCAGCAAAAACAGACATTTCATTCCAATCACGATTGCGTCGACGGAAGCCCGGCCGAAGTCCAGAACTCCCGGTCGCAAAACCATCGTTTCTGAAAACTGCTCGACAAGCGGATTGTATGGGTGTTTCTTTGCGCTCGCGGCCATCATCTTTCTGCCGGGCGCTTTGAGATTGGATTTTCATGTCTATTGGATTTGTGCGCTCGGCCATTGTGCTGGGCCTTTTGGCCGTTGTTGGTCCCTTCGCCATTGACCTTTATCTGCCGGCCATGCCGCAGATCGTGGCTGATTTGAATACAGACGATGCGGCCGTCCAGTTCACGTTCACCGTGTATTTCATCGCGTTCGGTTTGGCGCAGCTGATCTATGGCCCCCTTGCCGATCGCTATGGCCGGCGCCTGCCCGTGTTTCTCGGGCTTGTCGTCTATATCATCGGGTCCTTGATGTGCGCCTGGGCTGCTGATGTTGACGCCTTGACACTCGGCCGGCTGGTTCAGGCGATTGGAGCAGGCGCGCCCATGGTGATTGTGCGCGCTGTTGTCCGCGATCTGCATACCGGGACCGAAGCAACCCGCCTTATGGCGCTGGTTATGCTGGTCTTCAGCGTCTCGCCGATGCTGGCACCACTGGCTGGCAGTGTGCTCATCACATTCGGCAGCTGGCGGCTGATATTTCTGACCCTTGGCGTTCTGGCTTTCGCATCGATGGTGATGATCTTTTTCCAGCTGCCAGAAACGCTGCCGCCCGAGCGGCGCAGCAAAATTGATGCAACTGCCCTGGTTCGCAGCACGATTTATCTCTTCGGTGACGCCCGCTTTTTGGGACTGACTTTGATTGGCGGATTTGCGCTGGCAAGCTTCTTTGTGTTCATTGCCGCCGCACCACTGGTCTACATGACCCAATATGAGCTCACCCCGACTGGCTTCAGCATTGTCTTTGCGATCAACGCGGTTGGTTTCTTTGCCTCGTCTCAATTCGCCGCCCCCTTGGGCGAACGCCACGGCATGGCCCGTGTTGCCTTTGTGGGTGTGGGTGGTTTCACGGCGGCGACAACGACACTGTTCATCCTGGTCTGGTCGGGAATAGACGGCCTGCCGGTCCTGATGGCGCTTTTGTTTATTGCAAACTCGTTTCTGGGGCAGGTCATTGCTCCTGCGATGGTCATGGCTCTTGAAGACCATGGCGAACATGCAGGGATGGCGTCCTCGCTCGGCGGCACGCTGCAGATGGTGGCCGGCGGTGTGATGATCGGCCTCTGCACACCGTTCTTCGACCGGACGGCCTTGCCGCTAACAGGCGCGATCGCCGCCTGCGCCATCATCACCCTGGCGCTTGCGCTTGTGACATTCCGGCCGGCACGCCGTGGAGACGCCCCGGCCGAATAACCTGGTTCAGGTGGCGCTGCCGATCTCGTCCAGCTTTTTCTGCAGGGACAATTTATCGAGCGACGTCAATGGCAAGCTTGTAAAAATCGAAATCCGGTTGCTCAACATCCGGAAAGCCTCGGCAAAAGCCAATTGCTGCTCGGTCTCGTTGCCCTCCACAGCCACAGGATCGGGCACACCCCAATGCGCACTCATCGGCTGCCCAGGCCAAACCGGGCAGCTTTCCTTGGCCGCATTGTCACAAACCGTAAAGACGAAATCCATTTCCGGGGCGTCCGGGGCCGCGAATTCGTCCCAGCTCTTTGAACGGGCATCTTCAGTTTTGTAATTCATCTTTCCAAGGAGCGCCAAGGCTTCCGGCCGCACAGATCCAGAAGGCGTGGAGCCGGCAGAAAAGGCCTTGAAACGGCCGCGACCGTCGCGGTTCAGGATCGCCTCGGCCATAATCGAGCGGGCGGAATTGCCCGTACACAGAAAGAGAACATTGTAGGCTTTATCTGACATTACAAACCTTTCCGATGGTCTTCATTTGACGTTGTCTCGGCTTGACAGGTCACGATCTCCATAACCTGCGCGCATAAATCCGGGTGGCCACCACAACAATCAGCCAGCAGAAACGTCAGGAGATCGCGCGTCCGGTCCATATTCGCGAAATAGCGGATGCTGCGGCCCTCCCGTTCGTTCTTCACCAGCCCTGCCTGAAGCAAAACACTGAGATTTGCGGACATGGTGTTTTGCCGGACACCCAATACTTCTCCGATTTCTCCCGAGCTCATCCCGTCCGGCCCGGCCTTGATCAAAAGGCGAAAGACATCCAGTCGTGTTTTCTGGCTAAGAGCACCGAAGGCCCCCAATGCGAAATTTATATCCATAAATCATGATATATTGATTTATTGGCGACTGGCAAGGCGTTTTGCAGGCTTGTTCGCCCTTGTCCCGGCAGCCCGATATCGGAAAAATCGCTTGAGGAGATTGAAAAGAACTGATCCTCTCTGCGCATCGAGATCAATTCCATCGAACAGTCAAAGCCTTGATACCAAACGCATTGCTTCGACAGCAAAACAAACACCCGAAAGAAGCGCCGATGTCAGAAGCAGATTTTGCCGTGACAGAATTTGAGGATCGTGCAGATCGGGCTCAGCGCTTGATGCATGAACAGAGTCTCGACGCGCTTCTGTTCACGACCGAAGCCGAGGTCCGGTATTTTACAGGGTTTCGCACGCTCTTCTGGCAAAGCCCGGCGCGGCCCTGGTTCTGCATACTTCCCCGAACCGGCAAACCCATCGCCGTCATCCCGCAAATCGGCGCGCATTTGATGGCCAGTACTTGGGTTGATGATATCCGGACATTTGCAGCGCCCCACCCCACAGATGAGGGGGTCAGTCTCTTAAGCAATGCGCTCAAACCCTACGCGGTGGTCGGGATGCCGATGGGCCGCGAGAGTTCCCTGCGTATGCCGCTCATGGATTTTGAAAGGATCAAGGCAAACCTTCCCGGTAGCGAATTCCGGAACGCCAGCGCGCTTGTCCAGTCGGTGCGCCATATCAAGTCGGAAGCAGAAATTGCGATCCACCGGGAAATCTGCCAGATCGCCTCGCGCAGCTTTGAAAGCGCGACCGACCTATTTCACGAAGGCCAAAGTCTGAAAAGTGCCTTTCGAAGGTTCAAGATCGATCTTCTGGAGCGCGGCGCGGACGAGGTGCCCTATCTCGTCGGCGGCGCCGGTACGGGCGGGTATGGCGATGTGATTTCACCGCCCACCGATGCACCACTTAAGGCAGGTGATGTGCTCATGCTCGACACGGGCGCGGTAAAAAGCGGCTACTTTTGCGACTTTGACAGGAATTATGCGATCGGCCATGCCAGCGATCCTGTCTGGCAAGCTCATCGCACACTTGTCGAAGCGGTGCATGCCGCGGCCGCCATTGCCCGGCCCGGCAAAACCTGCGCGGATCTCTTCAAAGCCATGACCGATGTTCTGGGCCAATCTGAAGGCGACGTCGGCCGCATGGGCCATGGGCTCGGCATCCAGCTGACGGAAACGCCGTCCCTGACCGCGTTCGACAATACGGTCCTTCAGGAGCGGATGGTTCTGACCCTGGAACCGGGCATTGATCTTGGCGGTGGAAAGATGATGGTACACGAGGAAAACATCGTCATCCGCGACGGCGCACCGGAATTCCTATCGACGCCGGCAGATCCGGAAATTCCGGTCATTTAATAACAAGAGCGATACCATGGACCTCAATTTCCAAACAGACAACGGCCTTGCCCACAAAACCGCCCTTGGGCTGATCGTTCTGCAGGCGGACGAGACGATCGAAAACGAATTCCGGCCCTTGTTCGACATCGACGGCGTGACCTTAAATCACACCCGCATCGAAAGCGCCCCGGAAGTCACCTCCGAAACCCTGATGCGCATGAAAGCGCAACTGACAGGGACTGCTGCCCTTCTCCCGAACGCCCGAGCTCTGGATGTCATTGGCTATGCCTGTACATCCGCCTCGACCATCATAGGCTCGGAGGAAGTTGCCAAAGCCGTTCAAAAAGCTCATCCGACCGCCAAAGTAACCAACCCGGCTACAGCTGTGCTGGCCGCGCTTGAGCACTTGAACGGAAAAAAGATCGGGGTGGTCACGCCCTATATCGCCGAAGTTTCCGAAGCGGTTGTTTCTCTGCTTAAAGACAATAGTCTTACCGTTGTGCAGTTATGCTCGTTTGGCCAATCCGAAGAAGCCGTGGTGGCCCGGATTTCACCAGCCTCGACGATGGATGCCATTTGTACGGTCGGAAAGGACCAGGACGTGGATGCCGTATTCGCCTCCTGCACCAACTTGCGGACGTTCCCGGTGATCGAGGCCTGTGAAACAGAACTCGGCAAGCCGGTCATCAGTTCCAACTCCGCGCTTGCCTGGCACATGATGAAGCTGGCCGGGATTGAAACCAAAGGGCGCGGACCGGGCCGGCTGTTTGATTGATCGAAGAAACCGTCGCCTTTCAGCAACAAACGAAATCCCAAAGGCCGGATCTGGCCGCTTTGCGTATTGACTCTCAAGGTTTTCCGGGCAAAAAGAGCGCCGTCTCGAATTTTGTCGAATGTGAGTTTCCGATGACCCGGCTGAAAGCCGACATTCTGGATATGATGTCTGAAGCCCTTGCTAGCGTGACCTTCATGCGCGGCGGGACGATGACGCCTGCCAAAGCCACATTCAAGCACACGACAAAAACTACCAAGACCACCGCTTAAGGTGCCGCTCATCCCGCCTCCCCGGGGATGGGAGGCGCCAGGAAGCTGGCATGCCTGATATCCTCGGCAGCCGGTGAAGCGGGGAGACGGACAAGGACAGTCACATGGGTTTCAAGATCGCAATTGCTGGGGCAACCGGAAACGTTGGCCGGGAGATGCTGGACATTCTCGCAGAGCGCGGCTTTCCGGCGGACGAAGTCGTCGCGCTGGCGTCCCGCCGCTCTCAAGGCACGGATATTTCCTTCGGCGACAAAACGCTGAAGGTCCAGGCGATGGAGAATTATGATTTCTCCGACACCGACATCTGCCTGATGTCCGCTGGCGGCACCATTTCCAAGGAATGGTCTCCGAGGATTGGTGCGAAGGGCTGCGTTGTGATCGACAACTCGTCCGCCTGGCGCTACGACGCGGACGTGCCATTGATCGTTCCGGAAGTGAACGCCGATGCCATCACCGGCTTCACCAAGAAGAACATCATCGCCAACCCCAACTGCTCCACTGCGCAGCTCGTTGTTGCGCTGAAGCCGCTGCACGATCATGCCAAGATCAAGCGCGTTGTTGTCTCGACCTACCAGTCGGTGTCCGGCGGCGGTAAGGACGCCATGGAAGAGCTGTTCAACCAGACCCGTGCCGTGTTCGTGAACGACCCGATTGAGCCGGAAAAGTTCACCAAGCGGATTGCGTTCAACGTCATTCCGCACATCGATGTCTTCATGGAAGACGGCTACACCAAGGAAGAATGGAAGGTGCTGGCCGAAACCAAGAAGATGCTTGATCCAGCCATCAAGGTCACCTGCACCGCGGTCCGCGTCCCGGTCTTCATCGGCCACTCCGAAAGCGTCAACATCGAATTCGAAAACGAGATCACGGCGGAAGAAGCCCGCAACATCCTGCGCGAAGCGCCGGGTTGCCTAGTCATCGACAAGCACGAAGACGGCGGCTACATCACGCCGTATGAATCTGCTGGCGAAGACGCGACTTACATCTCCCGCATCCGCGAAGACGCAACCATCGAGAACGGTCTCAACATGTGGGTCGTGTCCGACAACCTGCGCAAGGGCGCAGCGCTCAACACGGTGCAGATTGCCGAGGTTCTGGTGAACCGCGGCCTGATCACTCCGAAAAAGGCCGCGGCCTGATCCTTATCAAGCGGGCGCCCTCCGGCGCCCGTTTTTTCTTATCCTGCCAGAAATTTTCAGAACAAGGAGCCCGGTGCCATGCCCGAGGCTTTTTCCGGATCCTTTCAGGAATTCCTGACAACCAAACCCGATGCCCGGTTTACCGACTGGCTGGCCGCCCGCGCCGAACCGCACTGGAGTGCAGCCACCGGTCATGCCTTTACCCAAGCCATCGGCGACGGCACCATGCCGGATGACGCCTATGCCCGGTATCTGATTGAAGACTATACCTTCATCACCGATCTGGCTTCGACACTCGGATATCTTGTCGCCAAAGCACCGAGCATGAAGTCTAAATCCCGGCTGTCCGGGTTTCTGGCTTTGCTGACATCGGAGGAAAACGACTATTTCCTGCGCTCGCTTGAGGCACTTAGCGTATCTCCTTCCGTCTATGAAACAGCCGCACAGGGTCCAGTGACCCGAGCGTTCGCGGATCTGCTTCTCACCTCCTCCGGCAAAGGCACCTATGCCGAGGGCCTGGCCTGCCTCCTGTGCGCCGAGTGGTGCTATCTGACCTGGGGTTTGCGCGAAGCACAAAAGCCACGCCCGCAACACTTCTATCTCGCCGAATGGATCGATTTGCATGCGGTCGAGGGTTTTGTGAGTTTCGTCAACTGGATCCGCGAAGAGATGGATGCTGTTGGCAGCTCGCTTGGCGCAGATGAACAGGAGCGGCTGGCGTTGATCTTTACCCGCATGAGTATGCTTGAAACCGCATTTTTTGACGCGGCCTGGACCGGCGAAGCGGCTCTTCCGGCTGATCTTGCCGCGCGGTCTTAAAGAGAATGTTCGTCTATGAAGCTGCCGCTCTTGGTGCCGCCGCCCTCTGGGCTCTAACCGGCTTGATATCGGCGGGGCCGGCGCAGCACTTGGGCGCGATAGCCTTCAATTGCACCCGTATGGTGCTCGTCGCGCTGATGCTGATTGCCTGGGTGGCGTTCTCCACCGGTTGGGGATCGATCAGCTCCGACCATATTGTGCCGCTGATGCTCTCCGGCGTGATCGGGATCTTCATGGGCGACACGGCGCTTTTCCTGACGCTGAACCGCATGGGCCCGCGCCGCACGGCGATGCTGTTTTCACTGAATGCGCCGATGTCGGCAATCCTCGGCTGGCTGCTCTTGAACGAAGACCTGACGGTCACACAGATCCTCGGAATTCTCATCACCTTCAGCGGCGTGTTGCTTGCCATCCGCTTCGGCAAACGCAAATCCCAGCTGCACCAGTGGGAAAGCATTCGCGGGCCGCTGTGGGCCGGCGTCTTGCTGGGACTGGCCGCGGCCTTGTCGCAGTCGATCGGCTCGCTGATCGCCCGGCCCGTGATGGAAACCGGTGCCGATCCGGTCGCCGCCTCTAGCCTTCGGGTCGGCATGGCTGCGCTGTGTCTCCTGGCATTGACCCGCCTTCCGGTCTCCTGGGTGAAACCGGCAGGCCGGTTTACCCCGTCCCTCGTTGGTCTGATCGCGCTTTCCGGTTTTCTCGGCATGGGCGTCGGCATGACGCTGATCCTGTTCGCGCTGTCCGGCGGTGAAGTCGGCATCATCGCAACCCTTTCCGCCACCACCCCGGCTCTCATGCTGCCGATGCTCTGGTGGCGGACCAAGGAAATCCCGGCCCTTGGCGCCTGGGCCGGTGCCGGACTTGTGGTCATCGGCAGCGCGTTGCTGTTTGCGAGTTAGCTCAGTAGAAGCGAAGCCAAATTGCACAATCATTGGATGCAAATTGCCCTATTGATACATTAATCGAGTCAAATCAAACGGTTAGAGAAAACCATATAACATATTGAATCTATTTACTTTACACTACGATTTGAGTAATATTTGGGAGGGACGCCGGGAACCTCGGGTTGCTTATTTTAAGTGGGGAACGTCTTCCGGGACGGCGAGCAAATTAGACGCTGGCCTACAAGCCTGATTGATTAAACGAGGCCGGGTCCCACCATTGCCTCGGATAACCATAATACCGAAATACTTCTTGTTGTTCATCTAACAAACTTGCACCTTTGAAACTTGGAAGTAGCTTAACCCCGTACCCAGAGACCGAATTTTTCGAGTGATCACGAAATCTGGCCATTCTAGGCTTGAGAATTTTTGCAAAACTTGGATCGCATTCGCCTGTGCTAAAGCGATCACACGCTTTAAAAAATGAACTTGCCACTATGTCCGCAAGCTGCAAACCAGCTCTCTCATAGTGCGGATAAACTTTCAGCAAATTAAAATCGATTGTTTCCCAATTTATCTTACCGAATTTGAGAAATGTATTGTCACCTTGATAGCTTATCCAGCGAAAGTAAGCCCCCATTTGATCATAAGAAAGCCCTCCTCTATTACTGTATTCAATTTTTACTTTCCTTATTTCACCAAATTCCGCCTGAGATTTCCAAGCAACAAAATCGGTAATTCTCTCTAATAAAATCCGGGTCATCCAGCAATAAAACCAATTCCGCGACGGTATTTTCGAAGCCAGAGGATTCTGGTAACCCTTCATATTCTTTTTGTTAGAACACACAACGAAGTAACGAGCCTTCAACTCAGATATTTCAGAGCAAACAAATTTCTTTTTATTACTAGACAGCTTCGCAAAATGTAAAGATCTAGCATTGTGACGCCACAACTTGTTTTGGATTCCTTCAACCCATTGCTTAACTTCACTTTCTCGAGATGCTTTGATTACTACTCCGGAAACCATCAACCATTCACTTGAGCCATTACTGTCCAACGGACGGATTCTTTTCAAACCGTCATCACCAGCCTCATCGATGTAAGCGACATATGAATAATCAGAAATTTGATCCATCAGACGTTGATGCACAATCTTTATAGTTGCGTCAACGAATTAGCTTCAACCAATCAGAAGAACACTACAACCTAAAAAGCTTTGCGGTTTGCGAGTTAGCCGGAAACATCCTGCTGCAACAGATCCGGCATGAACGGCAGATCCGTTTTGCCGATGTCGATCCCGGCCTGCATGTAAAGCGTGGACAGCTGGCCCCGATGGTGGGTCTGGTGATTGAACATGTGCGTCAGGCACAGCCAACGCGGCCGGGTCCGGGTCTGACCGTCACTGCGGCTGGTCCATTCCAAGGTCCCGGCCAGCCATTCAGATGTCAGTCCACCGGCGAACTCTTCGATGTCGGCGCAGATTCCAAAATGCGCGGCCTTGAGGGCGTCGTACTCCTCAAAGATATCAACGCCCATGCCACCGACCTTGTAATCCCTGCCCGTGAAGTGGCGCATCCACGCGCGATCACCAAAAAGAAGATGGTTGAGCGTGGAATGAACGGACTTGAAAAAAGCCCCTCGGTCCTCCCTGCGATCCGCGTCGCTCATCTTGTCCGCGGCCACATAGGCTTTTTCCGTCATCCAGGTGTTGTACTTGGCAAGACGTTGGTAGATCGCAATTTCAGTCGTCATTCAAAAGCCTTGGAGCATGTTTCAATGATTTGGATCTGTTTGATGCCAAAAAACAGCTCAACCGACTAGGCCCAATCAAGCAACGCGCACTATTCAGCGGCGACCGTCGGGATTGGCAAGGCTTCCGGGCCGTCTGCGGTTTCAAAACGCTCTGTGACCGGATCCATCACCCGCAGTTCCGCAGACCCGATGTCGAACCAGGCGCCGTGCAGCTGCAGCTCTCCCCGCTCAACCGCCTCTTTGACGAATGGGAAGGTCATCAGGTTCTTCAGCGATTGCCGCACGCCGGCATATTCCATGGCCAGCTGCGGGTCTTCGATCTTATCGACCGGCATACATGCCATTGAGATCGCTGCAGGTTCCAGAAGCTTGATCCAGCGTCCAATGAACCCCTTCTGCGCGTGGTCCTGGTTGGCGCTTTCGCGGAAGGCCTGGATGCCTCCGCACTTGCAGTGCCCCATGACCACGATGTGCTTCACGTGGAGACCGGTCACGCCGTACTCGATCGCCGCACTTGTGCCGTGCTGGCCTTCGGTGGCCTCGAACGGCGGCACGAGATTGGCAACGTTGCGCACAACAAACAGCTCACCCGGACCCGCCCCGAAGATGCCTTCCGGGGTTACACGGCTGTCGCAGCAAGACACCACCATGACTTCCGGCGTCTGCCCGTAGATCGCAAGGTGTTCCTGGATTTCCTTATGCCGCACAAAGCCCTTGTTCAGATAACGGCTGTATCCGTTGAGCAATTCGGATGGGAATGCCATCGCCGTGATCTCCTGAGCATTGGCGCACGCAGTGCAGTCCAACAGTTTTACGGGATCACTCAAGCGCGCCCAATCAGGGGAAGTACGTACACACCCTCAGCAAAAGTGGCTAAATGGCTGGAGTGCTGGGGTCTTAGAAGCGCTCGGCGCGCAGGACCTGACAATCGGACACGCAGACGACGCCGATATGCCGTTCAACCACGCCAAATGCTGCTTCCAGGAGCTCATCCAGGCGTTCTGGGCGGATAATGCAAATGATGGAGACCATGCCGCCGGCGCGGGACACCTGGCCCTCGCGGCTCCACCGGCCAGACCGGCCACTGCCGCCGAGAACCGGCAAAATCGTGTAGCCGGTCACACCGGCCCGGTCGAGCGCGTTGGTCAAACGCGTTTCCATCGGCGCTTCGATCGTGATCTCGACCCGTTTGGCCTGTTTCATTTCCATGGCTTATCCCCCCACTGCCTGCGCGACACTTAAGTACAGCGGTATGCCAAGTGTCAGGTTGAATGGAAAGGTTATTCCAAGCGACATTGTGAGATAAATAGACGGATTGGCCTCGGGCAAGGCAACACGCATGGCCGCAGGCACCGCGATATAGGAAGCAGACGCGCTCAAGGTCATCAAAAGAACTGCCCCACCGGTCGACAGACCGATCAGGCTGGCGGCGATCAATCCGGCCGCCGATCCCAGCATCGGCATCAGGATGCCGAAGCTGATCAGGCCCGGCCGCAGCTGGTGGACGCTCGCCCGCAAACCACGGCCCGCAACAAGCCCCATGTCGAGAAGAAACAGGCAGAGCACGCCTTTGAACGGGGAAACAATGAAACTTTCGATTTCCTTGAGGCCGTCTTCGCCTGTCAGGAAGCCAATCAGGAACGACCCAACCAACAGCACAATGGAGCCATTGAGCAAGATCTCGCGCCACAGGCCCTGCGTGTCCTGTTCACGTTCCTTGGCTTCCGCGCTTGAAGAGAACCGCGCAACGATCCAGAGCGCGGACAAAATGGCCGGCGCTTCCATCACAGCGGCCACAGCCACCAAATAGCCTTCGCTGGCAATGCCCTGGCTCTGCAGAACCGACGTTGCCGCGACAAATGTCACAATCGAGATTGAGCCGTAGTGACCAGCGACAGCAGCCGCATCCACCGTGCTCAACCGTGTCATGCCACGCAAAAGAGCAAACGCCAGGAACGGCAGCGCGAACGACAGTATCAGACCGGCCACCAGCGACAGGATCAAGGTCGCATCAATCCCGTGCGCACTGACACTCACCCCGCCCTTGAAGCCAATCGCAAAGAGCAAATAGATCGACAGGGATTTGGCGGCCGCTTCCGGGATCGTCAGGTCGGAGCGGACGAATGCCGCTCCCAAACCAAGCGCAAAAAACAAGATGATAGGCGACAAAAGGTTTTGCGCCGCCAATCCAAGAATTGTTTCGATCACCTCTGGCCGCCCCTGCTTGATCTGATTTTCGCGAGCCAACCGACACGCTCAAAAATACGTAGGATCACCTACGCCGCGCGGTATGAGACGTTTCCCGGCGGATTTCAAGGAAAAACAGCACTGATTGCACCCGATTGACTAAGCCTTACGCGGCTCAGGTCGCGACATTTACTGCGTGCGGTGGCTCTTCACCGTCCGGGTGATCTTCATAGGCATGCCTGACATTTTGCGGCGGCACTTTGTCGACCGGTCCGGGCAACGGATGAACAGGTCCGTGATCAACGCCAGGCTCCAGAACTTCAAGAGCTGCTGCCTTGTAGGCAGCAATCCCGTCAAGGGTATGATCTACAGTGTGATGATCGTCAATGAGAACGGCCGGGTCTTCAGTCGAGGAACCGGTATCTTGATCCTGGCGCTCTGCGGTACGCTTTTTGTCGCGGCCATATCCGGTGCCATCACCGTCCCGGTCCGCAGGATACTCTGTCGCATGCGCCACGACCTGGGCCGCGATGGGCCTTTCAATCGTCGTCGCCATTTCGGCCTCCTGGCCTTCACAGATTAACCGCCTTCTGGCGGAATTCCTAGAGTATCACCGCGAAGGGTTAACAAGTGTTTACGAAGGGTAAACACATGAGACAGATTTGTTTTTTGGTCTCAGGCGGATTTGATTTGGGAAATCGGCATGTCAACGGCGACGCGGTTCCGACCTGCGGACTTGGCCGAATAAAGTGCATGATCGGCCCGCGCAATGGTGTCCTCTACATCACGATCAGACACCGTCACTTCGGCAAGACCAATGCTGACGGATATATTGAAGGTTCCTTGGTCCGACTGAAACGCCTCTGATGCAATTCGAAGCCGGATCCGCTCTGCCAGCACCCAGGCGCCGTTTGCATCATTCTCCCGGAGAAGCAGGACAAACTCCTCGCCGCCGAAGCGTGCGGCCTTGTCGGTGGTGCGAACTTCTTCGGTAATGATCCGGCCGATCGTGCGGATCACATCATCCCCTATCTGGTGGCCGTGAGTGTCATTGACTGCTTTGAAATGATCGGCATCGATCATCAGGACACTGAAGACGCGCCGATGCCGATCAAAAGTAGACCAGGCATCATCAGCAAAGGGTTGAAAAGCCCGCCGGTTCATAAGACCGCTTAGCGGATCCTGCTCGGCCAAGGTTTTCAGATGACGTAAGTCCGCACCGAGCTGGCGATTGCGTTCTTCCGAAGTCTGGATCCGTTTCTTGTACTCGCTGTGAACCTCTTCCAGCTGACCGAGAGCCGTTTTCTCCTTGGCTTCCACGACGCCGAGTCGACGCAACAGGGACCTGATCGCAACCGAGAGCTGCAACACCTCACGCGATCCGCTTTGGCGTGGCACTGCGCCCTCGTCTGCGGACCGGCCGATCTGGTCCATGGCTGCAACGAGTTGCAGGAGGGGATTGGATAGGTTTCGTGAGACGAACCACGATATCAACGCCGCGAACACTGCGATCACCGAACCAATCAGCACAATCATCAAGACCATACGATCCGCCTGGGCCGTGACGACGGCCATTGGCTGACGGACAGCGACTTTCCATCCAAGGCCCTCATATTCGGAAAACCCCTGCGTCGGAACCATCACCGTCAGCATGTCGGCCGCATCAGCGTCAAAGGGAAAAACCTCCGCGTCTACGTCATGTTCATCAATGGCCAAGAGTTCCTGTCCGACCAGCACCTCGTCATCCTCCGACAGGACAAAGATCTCGAGTTGCTTCTTTGCAAGAGTGTGGCTCATGAACTTTCTTTGCGCTTCATAGGCCCAGGACCAGCTCATATGCGCACCAAGAACACCTGCAATTGTTCCGTATTCGTCCCGAACCGGCATGGCGACGTCAACAAATCGGAACGGTTCTTCGTCCTCAGAATTGCGGAGCAATTTGTCGAGCAGTTTGGCTTTATGAACATCCTCAGCCGTTGGGCCTGTGAGCCCATTGATAAACCAAGGGCGTTCAGCGACCGACTGCCCTTCAAGCATGGTTTGCGTTGCGGCAATCACGGTGCCATCCGGGGCAGCAAATCCGACCCAGGCGTAGACAGGCAGGCTTTGCTGCAATTGATCCAGAACGTCGCGAATTGCATCAGGGTTGCGTTTCCAAACGGGCCGCAACACTTCAAGCTCGGCGATGTTCCGAACCTCCCGGAACCTGTTGAACATGTCCTGATCGAGAGTCTGGGCCATGGATTGCCCAATCAGAACCAAATCCTGACGGGTCTCTTCTATGGCTGCCTGGCGCGCGATGGTGGAGGCAACAATCGCGGCCACCATAATGGATAGGAAGCATAGACCGGCGGTGGCCAGCGAGATCTGCTGCCGCAAACTCATCCGGTCACGAATTGAACTTAGCTTTAAGAACCAGTTCCCGAAAAAACTATCCGCCATCGCACTCTTCCATCAGAAAAAGGACGCGACGATTGTTCACGGATAGAGTTAAATCTTATTGAAACCAGGAAATAACTCGGTCGAGAGACTGTAGTTTAGAAATTTGACTGGTTAACAGGCAAATAAATTACAGCAGATACTGAAAAACAGTACACACACAACTGGAAGGGCACGGGCTCGGTCTTAGGACGCACCGACCTGTGGCGCCAAAACCAAAACAATTGCCCCGGCAAGCAAGGCGCCGGGGCAAGATTTAGAGATCAAGCAGCCTTTTCAGCGGCACCGCCGACAATCTTGACGACATCGGCCATGATATCCGTCAGCTGAAAGTCCTTGGGCGTATAGACCGCAGCAATTCCCATCGCTTTCAGTTGCGCCGCATCTTCATCCGGGATGATGCCACCGACAACAACAGGAATGTCATCCGCACCCGAGCTTCTCAGGAGATCCATGACATCGCGCACCAGAGCCAGGTGAGATCCAGAAAGAATGGAGAGGCCAATGACGTGAACATCTTCTTCCACCGCGGCATTGACGATCTGGGCCGGGGTCAGGCGAATGCCCTCGTAAACGACCTCCATCCCGCAATCGCGTGCCCGTACGGCAATCTGTTCCGCACCGTTGGAATGCCCGTCCAGCCCCGGCTTGCCGACGAGGAACTTGAGACGCCGGCCGAGTTTTTCTGACGCAGCTTCCACATCCGCGCGCACGGCGGCCAGATCACCGGCATCATCGCTGACGGATTGACCAACACCCGTTGGAGCCCGGTACTCACCAAAGACCTCCCGCAACGTGCGGCCCCATTCCCCGGTCGTCACACCGGCTTTTGCCGCAGCAATGGACGGTTCCATGATGTTCCGCCCTTCCTGGGCTGCCGCACGCAGTTCGGAAATGGCCGCATCAACAGCCGCCTGATCCCGCGCCTCACGCCAAGCCTTGACCTTCTCGATGGCCTCGCCCTCGACATGCTCGGGCACTGTCAGAATGCCGCCGTCTTCGCCGGCTGCCAGCGGGGATGGCTCGGTCTCGGTCCACTTGTTGACACCGACGACCACCTGATCACCGCTTTCGATACCGGCAAGGCGCGCCGAGTTGGCTTCCACCAGCTTGCGTTTCATGTAGCTGGACTCAACGGCCGCAACCGCCCCACCCATCGCATCAATGCGCGCGAGCTCCTCACGAGCTTCGTCTTTCAGCTCTTCCACCTTGCGGGTGATTTCCGCAGACCCATCGAAGATGTCCGCATACTCCAGAAGGTCGGTCTCGTAGGCGAGGATCTGCTGCATTCTGAGCGACCATTGCTGGTCGAACGGACGCGGCAGACCCAGCGCCTCGTTCCAAGCCGGAAGCTGGACAGCGCGAGCCCTGGCGTTTTTGGACAGAACCACCGCCAGCATCTCAACAAGGATGCGATAGACATTGTTTTCCGGCTGCGGCTCCGTCAGGCCGAGCGAGTTGACCTGAACGCCATAGCGGAAGCGGCGGTAGCGCTCATCTTCCACGCCGTAGCGCTCGCGGCAAATCTCGTCCCAAAGCTCTGTGAAAGCGCGCATCTTGCACATCTCAGTGACAAAGCGCATACCAGCATTCACGAAGAAGGAGATCCGGCCAACCGCTTTCGGGAAATCTTCCTCCGGGATCGCTCCGCTTGCCTTCATGCTGTCGAGAATCGCAACAGCCGTCGCCAGCGCGAAGGACAATTCCTGGACCGGCGTCGCGCCTGCTTCCTGCAAATGGTAGGAGCAGACGTTCATCGGGTTCCATTTCGGCATGTTGGAATAGGTCCACGAAATGACATCCGTCGTCAGATTGAGCGAGGGCGCCGGCGGGAATACATAGGTGCCGCGGGAAAGGTATTCCTTGATGATGTCGTTCTGAGTTGTGCCGGAGAGCAGTTTGCGGTCCGCGCCTTGCTCATCCGCAGCTGCAATATAAAGAGACAAAAGCCACGGCGCGGTCGCGTTGATCGTCATGGACGTGTTCATGCGCTCCAACGGGATCTCGTGAAAGAGTGTCCGCATATCGCCGAGATGGGCCACCGGCACACCGACCTTTCCCACTTCACCGCGCGCCAGAAGATCATCCGGATCATAACCGGTTTGTGTGGGCAAATCGAAAGCCACGGACAGTCCGGTCTGCCCCTTGGCCAAATTCCCTCGGTACAACTTGTTGGATTCGGCGGCTGTGGAATGCCCCGCATAGGTGCGGAAGATCCAAGGACGGTCCCGCTCTACCTTGCCATCGCCTGCTGCGCTCATGCCGCTTCTCCTCCTAAGGCCTTATTTTGCCAGTCTTCTTTTCCCTGTAGCACCTGATTTACCGGTCTATCTCCCAAGACCAACAGTGTGCCGGAGTTTGCGCGCGCGCGAAACCCTTCTCTTGCAATGCAAAATACGACTGGCCAAAAAACGCAAGTTAAGCAATAGTCGTATAGATACGTATCTATTTTTGAACAATAGTTGCGCAAATTGGGGTTTTGCCCCGAAAGAGCCTTTTGCACATGCGAAAGAAAATCGCGCCAAAGACAGCCCTGGGAGGGGAGAGTGACAGCAACAGCGCAAGCCAATGACAACCAAACGCGGGGAGACGCTCCGTTGAAAGATCTCTACGAAATCGGTGAAATCCCGCCGCTCGGTCACGTTCCTAAGAACATGTATGCGTGGGCGATCCGCCGGGAACGTCACGGCGCTCCGGAAGACGCGATGAAGCTTGAGGTCGTGCCGACCTGGGAACTGGATAGCCATGAGGTTTTGGTTCTCGTGATGGCCGCCGGTGTCAACTACAACGGCATTTGGGCCGGCCTTGGCGAGCCGATCAGCCCGTTCGACGGCCACGGCGCGCCGTTCCACATCGCCGGGTCAGATGCATCCGGGATCGTTTGGGCCGTTGGTGACAAGGTCAAACGCTGGAAAGTCGGCGATGAGGTCGTCATCCACTGTAACCAGGACGACGGCGACGACGAGGATTGCAACGGCGGCGACCCGATGTACTCCAATTCCCAGCGCATTTGGGGCTACGAGACCCCGGATGGGTCTTTCTCCCAGTTCACACGGGTTCAGGCGCAGCAGCTGATGCCGCGTCCGAAGCACCAGACTTGGGAAGAAAGCGCCTGTTACACGCTGACCCTCGCAACCGCCTACCGCATGCTCTTCGGTCATCATCCGCACGAACTGAAGCCGGGCCAGAACGTTCTGGTTTGGGGCGCATCCGGCGGTCTTGGATCCTATGCGATCCAGCTGATCACAGCGGCGGGCGCCAACGCCATTGGTGTCATTTCAGACGAAGACAAGCGTGACTTCGTCATGGATCTGGGCGCAAAGGGTGTCCTGAACCGCAAGGACTTCAATTGTTGGGGCCAGCTGCCGAAAGTCGGCTCCCCGGAATATGCCGACTGGTTCAAGGAAGTGCGCAAATTCGGCAAGGCAATCTGGGACATCACCGGAAAAGGCAACAACGTCGATATCGTCTTTGAGCACCCGGGCGAAGCGACGTTCCCGGTCTCGACGTTCGTCTGTAAAAAAGGCGGCATGGTCGTGATCTGCGCCGGCACATCGGGCTTTAACTGCACCTTTGACGTCCGCTACATGTGGATGCACCAAAAGCGCCTACAAGGCTCGCACTTCGCGCATCTGAAGCAGGCATCGGCCGCCAACAAACTCATGATTGAACGCCGGATCGATCCTTACATGTCCGAAGTGTTCCCGTGGGATCAGATCCCGCAAGCGCACACTAAGATGTGGAAGAACGAACACGCCCCCGGCAACATGTCCGTCCTTGTTTGTGCGCCGACCACGGGCCTGCGGACCCTTGAAGATGTGATTGAAGCTGGAAAACGCTAGATCAACCATTCTCCCCGAAGGCTTAGAGCCTAATGCAGCCTGCCAGCCCGATGTTCGGGCTGGCTTTTTTGTTGGCCGGCACCGTCAGATTTTCGCCATTTTCGGGCAGCCCTCTCAGCATTCCTCACATGGCTTGTCGAACCAGTCCCAATTCTGCTGCTATTCGCCGACATTGTTCCTGCATCGAATCACGATGCACTCCAGATACAGGCGCTTATTGAACATGCGTGCGACAGCCCGGCGATCCCTCTCCAGACTCATGTTGATCCCTATCGGGCTTGCGGCCTTGGGGCTGTCCGCCTGCATGGGCGATCGCCTGCAGACGCCGCCGTTTTATCAGGATCTGGCAAAAACGGATGGACAGGTTGATCCGGTAACAGCTGCCCAGATGATCTCGCAATACCGCATCAACAACGGTTTACCGGCCGTCACGCCCGACCCGCGACTGACCTCCATTGCGCAGACCCAAGCCAACGCCATGGCGTCCGCCGGAACGGTTCAGGCATCCCTTGCGTCCAATCTGCAATTGGAAACCCGCATGGCCGCCATCGGCGAGCCCAAAACCGCGGCATCTGAAAATGTGAGCGCTGGTTACCGCACCTTTGCGGAAGCCTTTTCCGGATGGCGGGAGTCGCCCAAACACAACGAGGTGCTTCTCGCAAACTCCGCCACCCGCCTCGGCATCGCGACAGCCTATTCTGCCAATGCCAAGCACAAGGTCTTCTGGTCACTTGTCCTGGCTGCTCCGGCGCCGACTCAATAAACCTGATCAGGAACGCCTGGGACCACGCGGCGGTTGCATCGGCTGGTGCGGCAGGGGTGGTCTGACCTGGGCCCGCGGCGGGCGCTCCGGAAGTATTGGTGCGACAGCACGCGGCGGTCTCGGCTGATAATAAAGACCACGCGGGCCGCGGGGCGGCGGGGCATAAACGCGTGGCCGCACCGGCCGATTATAGATGGTCACGTTTCGGTTTATGATCGGCACGCCCATATAAACGCCCGCACTTGGAATAGGCTGGCGGTAATAGCTGCCACGCGTTCCGTAAACCAGATAGTTTCCGGAAACCCATCCGGACATGTTCCCGTAGCTCGCATCACACCAGCCATATCCGGCTGTACATCCTGAAATCTGGACTGCCGCGCCTTGCGGCAGGGTTGTTATGACAGGATAGCTGGTTCCGGGCCCAGCCCGCATATTCAGCCCACTTGTGGTGTAGGCGACTGATGCATTTGCTTGGGACATGGCAGGCTGCGTAAGAAACCCTGCGGCCATCATCGCCAATGCGACTTGCTTCAACATGATCTTCTCTCCAAAAACTGCCCATGACACGGCAATGATGTGGAGATTTAAGATGGCCCAATTGCAACAGAGCCATTCATCTACGGTTCATGTCGCAAATCCAGCGCAGTTTTCTGAAGAGCCCACAAGTACTTAATGAAGTTATTAAATATAATACAGGCAGTAATGAAACGATATCTTCCGATATACCATTAGAACTGCTCAAAAGAACGGCTTGGTGCGGGAGGATGGCAGCCGTTGCCAAACGAAAGCGCCCGCCAAAGTACGGGCGCCCCTTCCTTTGCCGGATCGATCGTCGGTTCAGTACCGGCGGTAGCCGGGCAGGGGCTGAACCCTTACCGGACCACGCCCATAGACCGGATAGTTCCGTTGATAGCGCGGCACACCCACATAGATCCCGGACCGCGGAATCGGCTGGCCATAATACCGGCCCTGAACGCCATAACTGAGATATTTCCCCGAGACCCAACCTTTAACCGTGGTGAAGGCCGCATCGCACCACTGAAAGTCGGCGGTACAGCCGAACACGGTGACCCCGGCGCCTTGCGGCAAGGTTGTCAGCACCGGATAGTTGGTTCCGGGCCCAGCGCGCATGTTCAAATTGGCCGTGGTGTAGGCGATTGCCGGGCCGCCGGACTGGGCGAGAGCCGGTGTTATTGTCAGGACCGCAGCGGCCAGAGCCATCGCAAAGCGGTTCAACATCCTCAAAACTCCTGTTTATCTGCCCAGACATCGACCATGTGAGCCGATAACGTGGCGAAAGTATAGCACCCTCAAGCGTTTCCGCCTTCAGACGGTATCATGTTCGCCCTTGATTTCGGTCAGAAGACCAGACTTCATAGAGCCTTATCTTCAGGGGGGCTCAAAACGTGATCGATTCTATTCTAAAAGCCTGCGCACGCCGGACATTTCAGGGCGCATGTATAGCGGCGGTTTTGGCAGCGGGCACGCTGCCGTCCAGTGCCTTCGATTCGCATGCGGGCTATTATTATCCAGCTCCTCAGACAATTGAGCCCTACATTTCAAACGTTGAAACAGCCCTTGATGCAAACAAGCGTTCAAGAGCAGCCTTTGTCATCGGGCTTGCCGCTCAGCAGTCGAAGCAAGCTTATACCCCCGGGTACCACCTGTTCGCCAAGGGCGCGGAGCTGGAAAAACTGATCATCGTCGCCACAGGAGACGGTCAGTACGACACGCTCTACCGGATGCGCGCCCTTTTGGCGTCGCTGACCTCCATGGCCAGGGGCACCGAGCTCTTCGCCCGCACCGACCAGCCGCAGGAATTGAACTTCCTCGATTTCTGCAAACTGATCGGCTTCAAGCAAGTCACCGTCAGCAACGGCAAGGATGTCACCCATCAGATCAAGGTGAACTGATCTAGCCAACAGGGATGAGACTAGCGCTTAAGCTCGCCGTTCAGCCAGTCCCGGAATTGCGACTTCGTGCCGAAGAAAGCATTGCGGTCGACATCACCCTTGATGCCCGGGATCCGGCCTTCTGCAGTGTATTGCCAGAACACCCAGTCGTCCCGTTGTTCGTAGATGTTGTTCGGATAGGTCGCCACTGAGCGCAGCCAGAAGTGTTCGTCCGGGAACGCCCCCACAAGACGGTCCCGGTGAAAGTCAACGGAAGAATAGATCACCGGCCGCTTGCCATAGTGGCGCTCCATCTCGTCCAGAAAGAGCTTCATGTCCGGAAGGATCCGCTCCCGAGGCGGACGCGTCGTACAGGTCTTGGAGTGCGCGTTCCACTCCATATCCAGAACCAGCGGCAAAGCCTGCGGATCGACTGGAACAACTTCCTTGACCCACGAGATCTGTTCCTCGACCGGACGGCAGAAGTAATAGAAGTGATAAGCCCCGCGCCGCACACCGGCTTTCCGGGCCCCAATCCAGTTGTCGACAAACCGGGGATCGGCGTGGTCCCCACCTTCGGTAGCCTTGATCCAGGCAAAGGCAACGCCGGACTGGCGAACCCGGTCCCAATCAATATCCCCCTGCCATCTTGAGATATCGATCCCGTGAACCGCAAAGTCCTCCGGTGTCGGATCTGGAAAATCATAGGCAGAACACGCGCTCAAAAACGCGAAACCGACCAAAGAACAAACCGTTTTGATCATTGCGAGCACAGCAACCTCGGCAGGGTTAAGAAAAGGTTTTTTCGACCGCTAAAATGCAATGGAGTTCCTAACGGAACGTGGACGAAACTCGAATTTCCAAGCAAAATTACGTAGACACCTTCACGATCATCTGACTACGGCTGAAATGCGGCGGATCAAAGTCGGCAACAGGGCCATCAAACTGTATCCCCATGCAAGGTTCCCTCGGTTCTTTCAGACATAGGGGCCCATATCCTTTGTCAGGAGAGATGATGGTATCGGGTTGACCAGGCGGAGACTATTGTTGACGATCCCGCCGCTGCACGATACGCGGCTTCATCCAAATTCTCATTCAAGGCTGATCAGCCCAAGGATCCTCATGACAAACCGGCTTAAACTCGTCACCTGGAACATCAATTCCGTGCGTCTGCGCATGCCGATTGTCGAACAATTGATCGAGGAAGTCGCACCGGACGTCATTTGCCTGCAGGAAACCAAATGCCCGGACGCGAACTTTCCGGAAAAGGCCTTCCGGGCGGCCGGCTATGAGCACATGGCCATCAATGGCCAGAAGGGCTACCACGGGGTCGCAACTTTATCCAAGCTGCCCCTCAGCAATGTTGAAAAGCGGGATTTCTGCGATGTCGGCGACAGCCGGCATGTGGCAGTCGATGTGCCGTTCAACGGGACAGCCTTGAGGGTTCACAATTTCTATGTGCCAGCGGGCGGTGATGAACCCGACCGGGACAAGAACGACAAGTTCGGCCACAAGCTGGATTTCCTCGGCGAGATGCAAGAGTGGCTGCAAGGCGCCGAAACCGCCAAACCCGCCGTTCTGGTCGGTGACTTGAACGTCGCGCCTTATGAACACGATGTCTGGTCTCACAAGAAACTGTTGAAGGTCGTCTCACACACACCAATTGAGACAGAGCTATTCGAAAACGTTCGGGAAACCGGCGGCTGGCTGGACGCCATGCGCCAGTTCACACCGATGGAGGAAAAGCTCTACACATGGTGGAGCTACCGGGCAAAAGACTGGTCGGCAGCCGACAAGGGCCGCCGTCTGGACCATGTCTGGGTGTCCGAACCGGCATCAAACCACATCAAAAGCACGGAAGTGCTGCGTGATGCCCGCGGCTGGGAAAAACCATCCGACCACGCGCCTGTTGTTGCAGTGTTTGAGGCTTAATCCCGATAAGAAATCTCCGTCCGGTTTTCCGGACGGGCGGCCCATTCAAAATAGGCCTTGTGCAGCGCTGTGGTAATCTGACCAGGCGCGTCATTTGAAAAGATCCGGTCATCCACCCGCGTGACCGGTGCGACGCCGCCACCGGATGTCGTGATGAAAACTTCGTCGCTCTCGAAGAACTCGCTAAGCGGCAAAGCCCGGATCTCGATCTCAAGCCCCTGTTCTGCCGCGATATCCAGCACCGTCTGACGGCTGATGCCTTCCAAAACACCGCTTTCGGCCGTCACCAGGGTTCGACCTTTCACGGCAAACACATTGAAACCCGGTCCTTCGGTCACGTTGCCATTATCATCCAGCAAAATGACAGTCTCCGCGCCGTTGTCCTTGGCCTCAAACAGCCCCTTGGTGAAATCCCCCCAGTGGTAGTTTTTGACCTTCGGATTGACGCTTCCGGGCGAAATCCGGTGCACTGTCTTGGCAACATGAACATGGGCGCCTCTTTCCGCGATCTCCGGCCGGATGACGTGAATATATGGCACACACCAGGCAAAGAAGTGGTTCTTGCAGTCCCTCGGGTCTCGCGAACCCGGCACCTGGTTCACGCCCCGGGAGGTGACCATGGCCACATAGGCCTTTTGCAATCCCGTCGCCGCCACGAGTGATTGAAGGGCGTCTTCTATCGCATCATCGCTCAACCCGGGGTCCAACCGCAGTTCGTCCATCGAGCGGCGGAAACGGGCCAGATAATGGGGCAAGCGAAAGAATGCACCGTCCAGTACCGGGACCACATCATAAGTGATGTCTGAATGGATCAGCCCCCAATCGGTGACCGGCAATGCGGCCTCGGAAATCGGCATAAGCCTGCCACCCATCCACGCGGCACCGTTGGAGAGATCTGCGACGGTAACGCGAACATCGACGATGGAGGACATGGATGGCAGCTTTCTGAGTAATGGACGGTAATTCCACCAGACTACGGCACGAGAATAACCTTGCCAAACACCTTCCGCGCCGCGATTTCATCCAGCGCCGTTCCAATCTTCTCAAATGGATAAACGGCGTGAATGTGCGGCTTGAGCTTGCCCTCACTCACCCAGGCCAGCAGCTGGCGCATATTGGCTTTGTGGCCGTCCGGATCTTTCTTGATCGCCGCGCCCCAGAACACGCCCCGGATGTCACAGCCTTTCAAAAGGGTGAGGTTAAGCGGGATTTTCGGAATATCCCCCGAAGCAAAACCGATTACCAGGAAGCGCCCTTCCCAAGCAGTCGCCCGAAGCGCTTGTTCGGCGAGATCTCCACCAACCGGATCATAGACGACATCGACACCGGTGCCGCCAGTGAGCTCCTTCAAGGTGTCCTTGAGCGACGCCTTCGAGTAATCGACCAACTCATCAGCCCCAAGCGATTTTGCAAAGGCGAGTTTTTCTTCCGACGAGGCACAGGCGATCACCTTGGCGCCCATGATCGATGCGATCTCGACGGCGGCCTGACCAACGCCGCCGGATGCCCCAAGGACCGCAACAGTTTCCCCTGTTTTGAGGTCGGCCCGGTCGCGGAACGCATGAAGGGTCGTGCCATAAGTGACCGTAAGACCGGCAGCGGTCTCAAACGAAATGTCGTCAGGCATTTTGACCAGCGAATCCGGCGAGATAACCACTTTTTCCCGCGCCGCTCCAAAAACCATGTAGCCCATTACCCGGTCACCGACGGCAAATTCCGTGACACCATCGCCGACCTGTTCGACAATCCCGGCGAATTCCGCGCTCGGAGAAAATGGCGGCTCAGCTTTGAACTGATATTTGCCCTGAATGATCAGGGTGTCGAAGAAGTTGAGCGCACAGGCCTTTACGGCGACAACAACTTCGCCAGCTGCGGCGACCGGATCTGCGAGTTCCTCGATTACGAGATTTGATGGCGGGCCGTAGGACGGGCAAATACAAGCTTTCACGGGGCACTCTCTCAATCTGGAACTCTGAAACGTTGTCTATGCTTATCAAGCCGCGAGGAGCAGGGAAACTGGCTCAAAAGTCGTAACCATGCGGAAGAGCGGCATTTGATGCTGCCGTCAAAGGTTCAAACTGCAGCGGCTTTCGGGTATGAGACCCGGCAAACGCCACAAAGAACGAAGAACGGAAGCAAAATGCGCGGTTATTTCGCGGTCGGAGCCGAAGGCCTGTCAAAACGGATGAACCTTGGAACGCTGATGCGGTCCGCCCATGCCTTTGGAGCGAGCTTCTTCTTCACCGTGGACGCCGAACAAAAGATCCGAAGGGCTCCAAAATCGGATACCTCCAAAAGCCCGGGACATTTGCCAACGTTTGACTGGGACAGCGTAGACACCATGGATCTGCCCCGCGGCTGCCAGCTGGTCGGGATCGAACTAACGGATGAGTCCATCGACCTGCCCAGCTTCGGTCATCCGCTGCAGGCCGCCTATGTGCTTGGCCCGGAACGCGGGTCACTGTCACCGCAAATGCTTGAACGCTGCGATCATGTGGTGAAAATCCCGACGAAATTCTGCATCAATGTCGCCATGGCTGGCGCAATCGTGATGTATGACCGGCACCGTGCCCTGGGCCGGTATGCGGACAGGGCCGTGTCGTCTGGTGCACCGACCGTTGAACGCCCAAAGCATGTCAGCGGTGGCCCAATCAGCCGGACCGGGCGGATTGTTCCGGGGAATTGATCAGTTTACGTCGACAGCTTCGTCAGCCTCAATCAGCTGACGGAGCCGGCCAAAGGCGAGACGGATACGAGATTTTACCGTTCCAAGCGGCAAGCCTGTCTGGTCGGAAATCTCGCTGTGCGACAGCCCGATGAAAAACGCAAGGCGCACGACTTCTTTTTGCTCGTCCGGAAGCGAGGCCATGGCGGCTCTCACACGCTCTTCGCGGAGCCGGGCGTCCATTTCATCCGCAACATCGGGAAGCGGGGTTGGCTGCAATGCGGGTTCTTCCGGATCCAGCTCTGCGGTTTTTTGCCGCCGCAACCGGTCAATCCGGCGGTTCCGGGCGATACGAAACAACCAGGTGCTTGCAGAAGACTTGCGTGGATCAAACAGGTCGGCCTTGCGCCATAGGGTAACCATGACGTCTTGTGCGACTTCTTCGGCAACGGCGTCATCGGCGCCCTGTTTCATCAGGTAGCCTTTCAGACGCGGTGCGAAATGATCGAACAGCTCGACAAAAGCCGCTTTATCCCGGCTTGTCGCGACTTTAACAATCAGATCAGAAAAATATTGCGTTTGTGCCAAAGGCCAATCAACTCCACTTCAGTCCCCTCTGTTTAGCAGGTTCGGCGCAATTCGGAAGAGGGAACAGCAACATCGCCACACTGTCGCCCTGTTTTCTCGCGAGAGGCAATGATGAACATTCGCGAGGGCGCGCCTTTGCATTCTAAAGAAAGGAATTGCCGGCTTTGGGGCTTCAACCCTTTCGTAACCCGCTTTAAGTTATCATTAAAGCAACGTTTATATGTGTGTCGGCAATTGAATTAAATTTGACCGGAACCCCAAACCAAACGGTGTGGAGATCATGAAAGCAAAAACGCTGGTACTGGCCCTGGCAGGTTTCGCCGCCTCAACTGCGGTAGCGTTCGCACAGACCCCGACGCTGTTGAAACAGCACAGGGATTGGGCGGCCTACGCGTTGACGAGTGGCAGCGGCAAAGTTTGTTACGCTTTGACCAAACCAACGACGATGCTTCCCGGCGACAGAAACCACGGCGATGTCTTCTTCTTCGTGACGTCCCGTCCGGCCGAGGGTGTCAGTTCTGAGCCGAGCCTGCTGGTCGGCTATCCGTTCAAGGACAAGTCGTCTGTCAGTGTGGATGTGGACGGACAAGGCTTTACCTTGTTCACCAACAATGACGGCGCCTGGGTCGAAAACGCCGCCACGGAGGCTCAGTTGGTTGCCGCGATGAAGGCTGGCCGTGAGATGTCCGTAAATGGTGAATCCAGCCGGGGGACACGGACAACCTACAAATTTTCGCTCTCCGGAGTGACTGCCGCCATCGACACGGCAAGTCAGGCCTGCCGCTAACGGCAGGCATCGTCTCCCGGACGGCTTCACGCATAGCTCCGTTGCGCTCGGAAAACTTGATTTTCCGGGCGCTTTGTGGTTTTGAGACCATCAGCATTTCCCTGACAATAACAGGTGAACCGGCATCAGCGCCGCCGCGGCAGGCGGCACGCTTTCGTGGCCGGACAAAAAACGGATCACAAAATGGCGGTTACGCTCGACATTGCGCGGGAAAATCCCAACGCGCAAACAGTTACAGGCATTGCAGCAACTCCGGGCGCAGATGACGACAAGCCGACGCTCATCGGCCTGTCGCGCGAGGAACTTGGCGAAGCTCTGGGAACGATCGGCGTGCCGCAAAAGCAATGGCGTATGCGGTCGTCGCAGCTGTGGCATTGGCTGTATGTGCGCGGCGTTTCCGACTTCGCGGAGATGACGAACATCGCCAAGGATTTGCGCGCCAAGCTGGATGAGGCGTTCACCATTGCCCGCCCGAAGATCGTGTCGGAACAGATCTCCGTCGATGGCACCCGCAAGTGGCTGTTCCAGTTTACGCCGCGCGGCGCCGGAAACCCTGTCGAAGTCGAAACCGTCTACATCCCGGAAGAAGGTCGTGGCACGCTTTGTGTGTCGTCCCAGGTCGGCTGCACCCTCACCTGCACCTTCTGCCATACCGGCACACAGAAACTGGTCCGCAATCTGACATCTGAAGAGATCCTGTCCCAGATCCTGATTGCCCGCGACCGGCTTGGAGATTTTCCGGATGCACATACGCCGCAAGGCGCGATCGTGCCGTCCGAAGGCCGTCTGGTCACAAACATCGTCATGATGGGCATGGGTGAGCCGCTCTATAATTTCGAGAACGTCAAAAAGGCCCTGCTCATCGCCTCAGACGGGGACGGACTGTCGCTCTCCAAACGGAGGATCACCCTGTCGACATCCGGCGTTGTCCCGGAAATTTTCCGAACAGGCGATGAAATCGGCTGCATGCTGGCGATTTCCCTGCACGCGGTCCGCGACGAGGATCGTGACATTCTGGTGCCGATCAACAAGAAGTGGAACATCAAGGAACTCCTGGACGCCTGCCGCAACTATCCGGGCCTGTCCAACGCCAAGCGCATCACCTTTGAATACGTGATGCTGAAAGACATCAACGACAGCAACGAGGACGCGCTGGAGCTGGTCCGGCTGCTGAAGGGCATTCCGGCGAAAATCAATCTGATCCCGTTCAACCCCTGGCCGGGCTCGCAATATGCCTGTTCCGACTGGGAGCGGATCGAGGAATTCGCCGACATCGTCAACCGGGCCGGTTACGCCTCTCCGATCCGCACCCCGCGCGGACGCGATATCTTTGCCGCCTGCGGTCAGCTGAAGTCGGCCTCTGAGCGCATGCGCAAGAAGGACCGGGATGCATTGGCGGCAAAAAAGGCTGCGGTTTATTGATGAAATCCGGGACTATCTCGTCCCGGTATCCAGTGGATCAAACCGCAGGATTGTTGCTTCCACCTTGCCAGCAAACGCCCGTGCACCAACTACAATCAATGTAGGGTTGCTGGGTGACAGAATATGGCCGGAAGGCAAGTTACACGCAGACATATAATTTTCGGTATTTGTTCAAGCCTCGGCTTTGGTCCGCTGACGGCGTCTATAGCTGCCCAACGATATATATTTGTAACCGCGGAAGTGCCGCCCTACTCCCTGCCATCTGATGAAGGCCGTACCGGGTTTGTTATCGACGTGGTTCGCGAACTTTTGTCGCGTCTGGACGCTCCTTTGGAAATCGTTTCGCTGCCTTGGCGCAGAGCCATGGAGACCCTGAAACAAGGCGAAAACGTCTTAATGGCGCCATTGGCCCGTACGCCGGATCGCGAGACGCGATACAAATGGGTCGTCCCGATCCTCACCGAAGAAGTCCGCCTTTACACCATTGACGACGGCCCCATCCTGACACTCGACGCTGCGCGCAAACTCCCCAGCATTACAGTACAGGGCGGGTCTGCGATGGAAGAGCTCGGGATCCGTCTGGGGCTTCAAAATCTGGACGTCGCGCCAGACAATTTTTCCATGGTGAAAATGTTGGCGTATGGCAACTCGAACGCAATGATTAGTTTCAGAATGCTGGCGCTCTGGTCGATGGAACGAGAGGGGCTCGATCCGGAGCGATTGGTTCCGGGCGAAGTCCTGGACCGGTTCGACGTTTCCATAGCTGCAACTCTCGAAACGCCTGAAGAAATACTTCGGCCGATCCGGGAGGCGTTTGACGTGATGCGGTCCGATGGCTCTCTTCAAATGATACTGGAGCGGTACGGTTTGGGATCATGACAGGAAGAGTTGCGTCGGACGCATTAGGGCTTTGCCAAACCGATCAGTTCCTAACTCATCTGTGAGTTGAACGTGACGCTTTCAATCCCCATGTCAAGGGTTGCCGGGGTTGGTCCCGGCTTTTCTGCCGAACAGAAACTCCCGGAGATCGTTATGACGAGTATTGATTACAGCGGCTCCCGCCGCCACGAGCCAAGTGCGCCGCACCTCCTACCTCCTCTTACCCCAACCACAGTCATCACTCTGCTCCTCGCCGGTTTGGTTGCCACCGGTGTCTGGGAAGTTTGGGCGCGGGGTGTAACACCTCTTTTGATCGTAGGACCCTTGGAGCCTGCGGGCCTTATCAAATCCAGTTTCGGGATATCCTCCAGTTTTCTGGCCGAGACGATCCACATAGCAACCGGTCTTATCATCTATCCGCTCGGTTACCTTTTTGTCGCGCAACCCATCGCCCGGCTTCTGCCGGTCGAGTTTCCCTGGTCACTGACAGGCGCTGGTTTCGGCATCGGCCTTTGGATCTTTGCCATGTATGTGATGGCGCACCTGGTCGCCGGCTTTCCAGCGTTTCTGGGTTTTGGGGATCTGGCATTTGCCTCGTTCTTTGGGCACTTGCTGTACGGCCTTGCCGTTGCCGGGATCGTTGCTCTGCGTAGGGCGTAACAGCGCTCTGATCCCATAACAGCAAAAAGGCCGCCTCAAGGGCGGCCTTTCGCATTCGTCATCTGATCCGTCCTAGACCAGACCGGCTTTCGTGAACGGCAGACTTGTAATCCACTCGTCCTTTGCAGCCGCAATTGCATTGGCCACAGCCGGACCAATTGGCGGTGTTCCCGGCTCACCGATCCCGGTAGGAGCTTCGGTCGAGGCAACGATGTGCACGTCGATTTCGGGCATATCGGAAATGCGCAACGACTCATAAGTGTCGAAGTTTGTCTCTTCGACATAGCCGTCGGAGAGCGTCACCTGGTTGCGCAAGATCGCGCCGAGACCATAGCCAATGCCGCCTTCAACCTGTGCACGGATGTTGTCCGGATTGACCGGAACACCGCAGTCGACGGCCGCTGTAACCTTTTCAACCTTGACCGTGCCATCCTCGCGGAAAGAGATCTCGACAACCTCCGCCACATAAGACCCGAAGGACTTGTGAACGGCAACGCCGCGATGACGGCCCTCCGGCAACGGCGTGTCCCAACCGGCCTTTTCGGCAGCCAGCTTCAACACATTCGTCTTGCGCGGATCGTCCTTGAGAAGCTCAAGGCGCAGAGCCACCGGGTCTTTGCCGGTTTCCTTGGCGATCCGGTCGATCATCGTTTCCATGACATAGGCTGTGTGGGTGTGCCCCACAGACCGCCACCATAGAACCGGCACCGGCGTTTCCTGGAATGCCTGATCCATGTTCATCATCGGGAACGAATAGGTCGTGTCGGATGCCCCTTCGGTCATGTTGTGATCCACACCATTCGGCATCAGCATCGGCTCAAAGGCAGTGCCCTTGATGATGGACTTCGCCGCGATGTTGTATTTCACCGCCGTGACGTTGCCGTCGCCGTCGAGACCAACCTTGATCTTGTGGGCTGACATTGGGCGGTAGTAACCGCCAGCCATGTCGTCTTCACGGGTCCAAACGATCTTCACCGGACGCGGCTCCATGCCGGCTTCCCGCATCGCCTTCAACAGGAAGGAAATCTCCGAGACTGGATGCGCATCCCCTTGCGCCCGGCGTCCGAAGGATCCACCGGCCCACAATGTGTTGATGCTGACCTTCTCGAACGGAATGCCGAGGATGGTGGAGGCAACGTTATGGTCGATGGTCGGGATTTGCGAGCCAAACCAGAACTGTGCCGTTTCACCATCGAATTCACCGACAATATCCAGCGGCTCCATGGCGCCATGAGCCAGGAACGGGAAATCGTATTCGATTTCCATAACCTTTGCCGACGCCTCCAAAGCAGCATCGACATCGCCATCTTCGCGAACCTTGAGGCCCGGCTTGGTGGTCATGTCCTTGAGTTCGGTCATCATCGCGTCGGTGGAGCGGGTCTCAGCCGCACTGTCGTCCCATTCGATCTCCAGAAGATCGCGCGCCTTGATGGCCGGCCAGGTGCTTTCTGCGACCACGGCAACGCCATTTGGGATCTGGAAGATGTCGACGACACCTGCGACCTTCTTGGCGTCAGTCGCATCGAAGGACTTGACCGTGCCGCCAAACCGCGGCGAACGCGCAACCGTTGCGGTCAGCATGCCCTCGCGATTGAAGTCGATGGTGTAGGTGTTCGGCGCACCAACCGTTTTGTTCTTGACGTCCTTGCGCGGGAAAGACTTGCCGATATAGACCCACTGGTCCGGTGTTTTCAGGGCCGGTTCAGCCGGAACATCTTCGTTTGCTGCCAAACCTGCAAGCTCACCGAGCGTTGCAGATTTGCCGGAGGAATGAGAAACAACACCCCCGGAAACGGTGATTTCACCGGCCGGCACACCCCATTCCTTGGCAGCCGCGGAGACAACCATTGCCTTGGCAGCGGCACCCGCCTGGCGGTACTGCATGAAGGCGTTCGGCATGGCTGTAGACCCACCTGTGCCCTGAACGCCGAACAGGCTGTTGGCATAAAGTTGTGGGTTGGACGGGGCCAGCTCCAGCACAATTTGCTCGTTCGATGCGTCGAGTTCATCGGCAACCAGTGTTGCCAGACCGTTTGCCGTGCCTTGACCCTTGTCGAGGTGCTTGGACAAAACAACAACCGTGTTGTCCGGCCGGATGTGCACAAACGGCTGAACAAATTCACCCGCATCGGCAGCGGCTTTCGCCGCGTTTGGCATCTTGGCGGCGATGATCAGACCACCAACTGCACCGGCTGACATTTTCAGGAATGTCCGGCGGCTCGGCTTGGGAGCTTCAAGGGGTTTTTGAAGGAGATGCAACATGACTTAGGCCTCCATCTTGTCGGCTGCGGCATGGATCGCCTTGCGGATCCGGGCGTAGGTCGCGCAGCGGCAGACGTTTCCGTCCATGGCGGCGTCGATATCTTCGTCGGTCGGTTTTGGAGTGTCGGTCAGAAGTGCCGTGGCTGCCATGATCTGACCGGACTGGCAGTACCCGCATTGCGGCACATCCAGTTCGTTCCAGGCTTCCTGAACGGCTTTGGCGGCTTTTCCGTTCACGCCTTCGATTGTGGTAATTTCGGCGCCCTCAAGGTCACCGACCATGGTTTGGCAAGACCGGATCGGCATACCGTCCCAGTGGACCGTGCAAGCACCGCATGATGCGATGCCGCACCCGAATTTGGTGCCGGTCATTCCGAGCTCGTCGCGCAGAGCCCACAGCAGAGGGCTCTCGGGATCCGCATCAAGCGTGCGCGTTTCCCCGTTAATTTTCAAAGTTACAGACATGAGGAGGCGTCTCCCTTGGCTGGCCTAGACTGGCTGAAGGATGTAAACTACACTGTGCAGTGTAATCTCTAGATCTGCATCTGTAAACGCCCTAGTTTACATAGGGCTCAAATTTTGGGAATAAAGAGCGATAAGAAGCGCTGGGTAAACAATGTCGGTATCCGACCAGAAAAAGAAACAAATCGTCGAAGCGGCCATCGCCGAGTTCCAGGAAAAAGGTTTTGCCGGTGCAAGCATGGACCGGATTTCGGAACGGGCGCAGGTTTCCAAACGCACCGTCTACAATCACTTTGAAAGCAAGGAAACGCTTTTCAAAGCGATCAACCAATGCCTGGCAGACCAGGTCAATTCAGCGCTTGAGGTCCCTTATGACCGGGACAAACCGATCCGCGATGCCTTGATCGAACTCGGCTGGGCCGAAGGCGAGCTTATGGTTTCGCCATGCTTCATGAACCTTGCCCGCATGGTTATGAGCGAAACGATCCGGGATCCGGAGCTGGCGGCGGACATGAACGCCCGCATGACAAAGCTCAGCATTTTCGCAGAGTTCATGGAGCGGGCGACATCCGATGGGCGTTTGTCGGTTCAAGATCCGGCCGTCGCGGCAGAACAGTTTCTCGGCCTCATCAAGTCCCGCAGCTTTTTTCCAAACATCTATGCCAATCGGGTCGCCGAACGCGACGAGATGGACAAGATCATCAACGAAAGTGTCGATCTGTTCTTGGCGCAATATGCTGCGCCTGAAACTGAAGCTGCAAAAAAGTCTGCTTGATCAGCTCATCGGGTCCTGATCCTAGCTTTTCCCCGAAGGTCCCGCAGGGTTATCCAGAAGCTGTCCCCAGCGTGTCCGGTCCGCCATTTGGGCCCGGGTTTCATCGGAAATGAGACCGCGGACGTTCTCTGGCGCCCAGCCACCACCGAGCCCCTTGTAAACCGCAACGAGGTTGGTCAGCACATTCGCTTCCGCAGCAATCAACCGCTCCTCGGCCACAAGCAGGCTCTTTTGCGCATCAACCACGCGATTGTAGGACGCAGTACCGTCTTCATACTGGGCTTCAACCTCGCCGACAGAACTGCGAGCCGCCCTCAAACTCCGCCGAAGATAAAGCGCCTGCTGCTTGGAACGTAAGAACCCGGTCAGCGCGTTTTCCACTTCCGCATAAGCGGACAGCACCGTGTTTTCGTAGTTCAGCAAAGCTTCCTGAAACTTGGCGTCTTGCACCCGGACATTGTTCTGGATCCGGCCGTAATTCAGGAAATTCCAGGAAAAACCGGGATTGAAGAGGGCTGCTGTCGCCCCGCCCGTGAAGAGATTCGAAAAATCATCTGCCCGTACACCGATCGCCCCGGCAATGGTGAATGCCGGGAAGAGATCCGCCTTGGCTACACCGATTTGTGCCGATTGGGCAGCTGCGATGTACTCGGCTTGGCGAATGTCGGGGCGGCGGCGCAACATGTCCGCCGGAACGCCGATCGCGACTTCCGCTGGCACCCGGGGAAAGCCTGACCGGCCGGAAAATCGGGCTTTCATTTTACCCGGCGGCTCGCTCAACAGCACACTCATGGCGTTGTAGGCCTGCGCAAGTTCAGCTTCATAGCCCGGAATGGCTGCCAGGGTATTGTTGTAAAGAACGGTCGCTTCATGAACATCCAACTGGGATGCAACGCCGTTTTCCAGCCGGAGCTGAGTAAGGTTCAGAGACTTTTTCTGAAGCGCCGCATTCTTCCGGCTCGAGGCAACGAGTTGTTGCAGCTCGCGGATGGTGACGTATGTCGCCGCAATATCCCCGGTGAGCGTCACCAGCGCATCGTCGTAGGACGCCAGGTTGGCGTTCAAATTCGCTTTGGCAGATTGAACGTCCCGGCGGATCTTGCCCCAGATGTCAATTTCCCAAGCCGCGTCAAACCCTGCAGAAACGCGCGAGATGTGACTGTCCACCAGTCCGGCCCGCTCAAGATCACGGATGATCGGATCCTGCGTGCTGAACCGGATGTTCTCCGAGTTCCCTTTCAACTGCTGGACCTGAGGAAACAGCTCGCCGCGCGCAATGCCGAGCTGGGCGCGCGCCTGATAAACCCGGACACCGGCTGCCTGCAGCTCAACGTTCTGACGGTAGGCCTCCGCGATCAGGCCATTCAGCGTTTCGTCCTTAAACACATGCCACCACGGCACGGAGGCAGCGCTGCGGGTGGTAAAGCCGGTGCGGTGATCAACGGTGAGGTTTGCGCCCTCACCCCAACTGTCGAGCGCCGGAGCCTCGGGGCGCTCAAAATCCGGACCGACCATACATCCGGACAGGAGAGCGGCGCCTGCAACGCTGGCAATCAAACCCAATTGTCGAAACACGCTCACCGTCATCACCTACACATCAAACGGGATGATGAAATTCACCCAGGCATACAACCGCATATTGACCCGGCGCAGCACGGATACCCATTCACCGCCGCCGCCCGTATAGATCGCCGCAGCTCCATGAGCCCCGCCCGGAAATCGCTTCAGCGCCGGATCTTTATCCATGACGATCTCAACCGCAAATCGCCCCTGCGGATGCATGAACAGGAAGTTCGGCACATTTCCGCTCGGCTTGATCTGACCTTGCCCGGTCCCTTCCCAAATCGCCTTCACTTTTCCGGTAAACACCTGCCCGGGATAAATATCCAGGGCAACTTCAACCGGTTGGCCGGGCTCGACGAATTTTAGGTGTTCCTGATAAAAGGTCCCAAGGAAATAGGGATTTGCATCCGCAACAAAGGCGGCGATGGATGCGATCCGGAAGCCACCCACAACAAGTCCGGGACGCGCCTGCTGACTGATGATCCGGCCGTCCTCCGGCGCATAGATGGTGGTCTGATCAACATAATACTGCGCCTGGTCGACCTGGGCTTGAGCTGCGGCCACCTGGGCATTCACACCATCGATTTGCGCCGCGACAGCGAGCTGCGCTTTCGTCACATTCGCTTCTGCCTCGGCGACTTGCGCTTTTGCCCCAGCCAATTGTGCCGTCCATTGATCCAGCGTTTCCTGGCGCGCGCCGCCTTTCGGAACAAGATCCGTATAGCGCTTGACCTGCTCAGCGGCGAAAGTTTCATTGGCCTCAGCCTGTGCCAGCTGGTCCTGCGCGAGAACGACATCTTCTTGAAGGATCAGCGCATTTTGCTGCGCCTCGACAAGGTTGGCCTGCGCTTCTGCAAGCTGAGCGTCATAGAGCGTTGATTCAAACTGATAGAGTTTGTCGCCCTTCTTTACCGGCTGGTTCTGAGTGACGAAGACCTCTTGCAACAAGGTCGGATGCGGCAGCCGGGGTGCGATCTGGATCGTCTGGCGGATCACATGTCCGTCAATCGTGTAAGGCGCGAAGAAGCGCAGGAACACGACCAGAAGAAACAGGACGTGAAACCCAACCCAGAAGGTCACCACACCCCAGGCAACGTTGAACTTCAGAAGTTTGAACTTGTAGAAAACCAGCCAGGCAAAGATGCCATAGGCCCCAAGGATCAGAAGGGCAATCGTCATGCCGCGCCCCCGGGCTTGGGCTGCTCTTCTGATTGCGCGCTGACTTGAGTCTCGGCTTCACCGGTGGCACTGGACAGGACCGGCGTCGCTGACAACTGATCCGCCCCTCCATCCCCGGCGTCTTCGTTTGCCTTGATCTCACTCCCCTTCGGAAGCTTGCGAATGTCGATCGTCAGGGAATCGTGGTAGGACCACATCAACGCGTGAATCCAGGGAAAGACCGTAAACAGGCCAATCCAACCGCCCAGTTTCACGGATTCAGCATGCGGGTGCTTGCGCTTTTCCGCGAGTTTGCCTGGAAGACCGCCCAGCGTGATCATGACATAGAAGAAGGCGACAACCGCCAGAACACCGATCAAGAAGGTCAGGTAATCATAGCCGTCGAGCTTGAAGTCAATCAGGTTCATGGGTCCTCCGCGCCAGCCCCCACATGGTTAAGCTTCGCCCTTCCGACACCCTCAGACGCCCGGCTGGCAATTGCAACCCTTCTTGCGGCCTGCTCCACGCGTGTTTCAAGCGAAGGATCATTGAAACGGCGGTCTTTTGCACACTTCTGGGGCTTGCGCGGCGAATAGAACCGGCTAAATTGCCGCAAAATTTCAACGAAGCGGACCTTTCCGCACAACTCACGAACTGGATCCTCCCTCAATGGCGTATGGTGACATCAAGAAAGTCGTGCTGGCCTATTCCGGCGGCCTCGACACGTCCATCATCCTGAAATGGCTGCAAACCGAACTCGGCTGCGAAGTGGTGACTTTCACGGCAGATCTCGGTCAGGGAGAAGAGCTGGAACCGGCGCGCAAAAAAGCCGAGATGATGGGCATCAAGGAAATTTACATTGATGACCTGCGCGAAGAATTCATTCGCGACTTCGTCTTCCCGATGTTCCGGGCCAATGCCGTTTATGAAGGTGTCTACCTGCTCGGCACCTCGATTGCCCGTCCGCTGATTTCCAAGCGCTTGATCGAGATCGCCGAAGAAACCGGCGCCGATGCGGTTGCCCATGGCGCAACCGGCAAGGGCAATGACCAAGTTCGCTTCGAACTCTCCGCCTATGCGCTTAACCCGGACATCAAGGTGATCGCGCCATGGCGGGATTGGACCTTCAAGTCCCGGACCGACCTCTTGGACTTCGCCGAGAAAAACCAGATCCCGGTGCCGAAAGACAAGCGCGGCGAAGCCCCGTTCTCAGTGGACGCAAACATGCTGCACTCGTCTTCCGAAGGAAAGGTTCTGGAAGATCCGAACGAGGAAGCGCCGAATTATGTGTTCCAGCGCACTGTTGACCCAACCGAAGCCCCGGACGTTGTCACAGAAATCGAGATCGGCTTTGAAAAAGGCGATGCGGTTTCTCTGAACGGCGAAAAAATGTCCCCGGCCACATTGTTCGCAAAGCTCAACGACTATGGCCGCGACAACGGTATTGGCCGCCTGGACATGGTTGAAAACCGGTTTGTCGGCATGAAGAGCCGCGGCATCTATGAGACCCCGGGCGGCACGATCCTGCTGCAGGCGCACCGCGCCATGGAATCGATCACGCTCGATCGCGGCGCAGGCCATCTCAAAGACGAGTTGATGCCGCGCTACGCCGAGCTGATTTACAACGGCTTCTGGTTCTCACCTGAGCGGGAAATGCTGCAGGCTCTGATCGACAAGAGCCAGGAGCACGTGACTGGCACCGTTCGCCTGAAACTCTACAAGGGCAACGTGATCGTTGTCGGCCGTGCGTCGCCCTATTCGCTCTATGCAGAAGAGCTGGTAACCTTTGAGGATGACCACGGCGCCTACGATCAAAAAGACGCTGCCGGATTCATCAAGCTGAACGCTCTGCGCCTGCGCACGCTTGCCAAGCGCAACCGGCTCGGCTGAGCCATGAACACACCCGCCGCAACCCGCTTTTCCGAAAAGCTTGTTGCGGCGGGTTTTCTTTTGGTCGGTGGTTTTCAGCCGGACAGCAAAGACCATGTTCCGGAGATCAGCGCCGGTTCTGCACCCAAATCACTGCTGATTATCGGCAGCACCGGCCCAAGCCTATGGCAAGTTTTCAAGGCAGCACCGGAAGCTCAGGACGGCCAGCCGGATCCGATGGATCGATATACACGGCGGGTGTTGAGCAATCTTGCGGACGACTTTGGATTCCTGCCGCTCTTTCCGTTTGACGGCCCGCCCTATCATCCGTTTCAAAAATGGGCTTTGAAGTGCGGAGGGTTCTCCCAGAGCCCGTTTGGACTTCTCACGCACACAACATACGGGCCTTGGGCCGGGCTCCGGGCCGCCTTTCTGTCCACCAATGAGCTGGACACCTCAACTGGCGAAGACACTCCTGGTCCTTGCATAACATGCCAAGAAAAACCCTGCCTGACGGCCTGCTCGGTCGACGCCATTCAATTGGACACCGGCTATGACGTCCCACGGTGCCTTCAGTATCTCGGCAGAACACCGGATGCCGGATGCTGGACCGGATGCGAGGCCCGCAAAGCCTGTCCTATCGGCCAGAACCACGCGCCGGACGCGACGAACGGCCGCTTTCACATGCAGAGTTTTGTAGGATTAGCCTGAGGTCGGGCTGAGGCCGTAAAGCAATCAACCAAAGTTCCGACCGGTCATCACCCGGATATCTTCACCACGCCATCCTGATCGGGGCAGGTTGTCAGAGCATCCGCGGCTGTCTGACCATCCGACAACGGCGCATCCGGCCAGATTTCGGCAAGCGGGATCAGAACAAAGGCGCGGTCTCCCATGCGTGGGTGCGGCAACTCCAGATCGGGCTCGTTGACGGTCCGGGTTCCGTAAATCAGGACATCAATATCTATGATCCGCGGCCCCCAGCGAACTTCGCGGACCCGGCCCAGCTCGGTTTCAATGGCAAGACACCGCGCCAACAGGTCCTGAGGCGATAAGGTGGTATCGACGACTGCACAAATGTTCCGATAGTCGTCCTGTGGTACCGGCCCCCAGGGCGGTGTGCGGTAATCGGACGATCTGGCGACAACCGTAATTCCCTCACTGGCGTCCAGATGCTCCAGCGCTTTTTTCAAATGCGCGGCCGTGTCGCCTATGTTCGACCCGAGGCCGAGGGCACATCGGGTCGGTGCAGCCACTTCGGCCGTAACAAGGTTTGTTTGATGGAGGGTCATTTATACGGGGTTCCGTTCCAGTCGTGTTGCCTCCGATATACGCACACAATCGGCATGTGGACGTACGTCATGAACTCTTATTATTGAAGCACCCTTCATAACGGCTGTCATATGCACGGCGATGGAGCCAAAAAGCCGTTCCTCGGTCTCAACGCCCAAAACCGCGCCGATCATGCGTTTCCGCGACGCGCCGGCAAGAATGGGCAGGCCGTGCTTATGCAAGGTCTCCAGCCGGTTCAAAATGAGAAAGTTCTGATCAATGGTTTTGCCAAAACCAAATCCTGGGTCGAGGATCTGCTTGTTTTCCGCGATGCCAGCCCGCTCAGCCAACGCCATGGACGTTTCAAAGAACCGGTCGATGTCAGCGAGGATGTCGATGTCGGCATCGGCATAATCACGGTTGTGCATCATCACGACCGGCACACCGAGCTCGGCAACCGTGTCGGCCATCGCCGGATCTTTTTGCAGGCCCCAGACATCGTTGACGAGCGCGGCACCTGCAGCACCAGCCCGACGTGCGATCTCCGCCTTATAGGTGTCGATCGAGACCGGACACCCAAGCTCGCAAACGGGTTCTAAAATCGGTGCAAGCCGGGACCATTCGTTCTCTAGCGCAACCGGTTCAGATCCGGGCCGTGTGCTTTCCGCGCCAATGTCCAATATGTCGGCCCCATCGGCGATCATGGACCGGGCATGCTCAAGTGCCTTGTCCGTCGCATCGAACCGGCCGCCATCGGAAAAGGAATCCGGTGTCACGTTCAAAATGCCCATCACATGGGCCCGGCTCTCCGGCAAGGTGTAGGCAGCAGCTTTGGCCATCAGTCGTCCTTCATCGTCCACCAATTGGACCAGAAGCCTCGTCTGATGCCCCGCTCTTGACGGCAGGTCAAGCAAATGAATCCCGCAATGCGCGGGATAATCATGATGTGGTTATTCGGCTGCGGCGTGCTGGGTGTCGTGGCCGCGGAGCAACAGGTAACAGGCAACGCCCACCACTGGCATTGCCGGAAGCACAAAAGCAAGGCCGAGAACAGGATCACCGACAACGGCCACGATCAGACTTGCAGCCACACCGCCGCCGAACTGAAGAAACCCCAGCATGGACGAAGCTGCGCCTGCAATGTGCGGGAACGGGGCCATGGAATCTGTAAAACTTGCCGGAAGAACAAACGCCAAGGCGAATACAAACAAGCCAACGGGTGCCATGACGGACGCCACGGAGGGCGCTTGTGTCAGTGTCATGCCGCACATCAAGACAGAGGCAACAACCAGCATGACCAATCCGAAGGGCACCAGCTTGTGCGCGTCAGTCACTTTCAACAGCTGACCGGTGACCACTGTGCCGAGGATAAATGACCCGGACTGCAAGATCATGGTGAGGCCGAAGACAGAGGGCGACAGGCCGACTTCGTAGATCAGCACGAAGGGCAGCACGGTTGCGAGGGCATAGATGTTGCCGAGGCCGCAGCCAATCAGGATTGCCGGTGCGAGAAACCGTGGATCTTTCAAAAGCGTGGTGTAATTGATGGCGAGCTGACGCGGGTTCAGGTGATGTTTGCCCGGCGATGGGTTCGTTTCCACTTGAAACACGGTCACGGCCGCCATCAGCGCCACGCCGTAGATCACCATGCACCAGAAGACTTCCCGCCAGCTGAACAGCTCGAGCACGAATCCGCCGATCGTTGGCGAAAGCGCCGGCCCAAGCGCCAGCATCATGGCAATGGTGTTCATAATCCGCGCGGACGCCTGACCGGTGAATTGATCTCGCACAATTGCACGCGAGACAGAAATCCCGATCGCAGCGCCAACCCCTTGAAGGGCGCGGGCTGCCACCATGAACTCTACTGTGGGGCTGAATGTCGCCAGCACGCTTGAGATGAGATAAATGCCGAGAAACAGGATTGTGATCGGCTTGCGGCCGAATGCGTCGGTCAATGGCCCGCACACCAGCTGTGTGGCGGCAAATCCGGCAAAATAGGATGTCAGGGTCAGCTTCACCGCACCGTCGGTCGTGCCGAAAAACTCAACCAGCGCCGGCATAGCAGGCGTATAAAGCGCCATAGAAATGGGCCCGACGGCCACAAGACCGGCGCCGAGCAGTGCCGTTCTGCGGGCACTCATCAAAGTGGAAGGTGTTGCTGTCATTTGCCCTTCCCGTTCGGCGAAAGCAGCAAAAGACTATCTTTCATGTTTTGAAGAAGGGTTTCCAGCACCTTGCGGTCTTCCCCCATAACACCTTCCAGCGCGCGCGCCCTTACACCTTCCAGAGCAACGCTGATGCGCTCCAGCAGCGGGTCGGCGTCTTCGGTCAGCAGCACCAGTTTCGCCCGTTTGTCGGACGGATCGGGTTGGCGCTTGATAAGGCCAGACTTTTCGAGCGAGTCGAGATAGCCCACAAGGGTCATCGGTTCCACGTACATCGCATCTGCCAAAACCGCCTGCCGCTGGCCCGGCATTCGCCAGACGTAAAACAGCGTCCTGGCCTCGCCAACGGTCAACCCTGTCTCGACATCGGCAAGGGCCGCCTCGAACTGACGGCGCAGCATGCGCGCCAGGTCGACAATCAGCATCGTCACACCGATATTGGGTGGAGGTAGTGTCATGAACAGCTCAAATTAATAAGGATACCTTACTAGTTAGGGCGGAGGTTCATTTCTGTCAATGCGCAGAACTACCACTGCATTGCACAATTCAAGGACTGCGCGTATAAAGGCGCCAAATTCGGCCCGGCAGAACCAGACTGCAGCCGATCCCGGAAATTCATATCCAGACGTGCTGCGGGTTCCCATGGGACCCGCTTCATGTCTTTTGGAGCCTACTCATGAAACTGCGTAACATTGCCATCATCGCGCACGTCGACCATGGCAAAACCACTCTGATCGACGTCCTCCTGAAGCAATCCGGTGCGTTCCGCGACAACCAGCGCACCGAAGAACGCATGATGGACTCCAACGACATCGAGCGCGAGCGTGGCATTACCATCCTGGCGAAGGTGACCTCGCTGGTCTGGAAAGACACCCGTATCAACATCGTCGACACCCCTGGCCACGCCGACTTCGGCGGCGAGGTGGAGCGCATCCTGCACATGGTCGACGGCGTGATCCTTCTGGTCGACGCTGCCGAAGGCCCGATGCCGCAAACGAAATTCGTTCTTGGCAAGGCGCTGAAACTCGGCCTGAAACCGATCGTTGCCATCAACAAGATCGACAAGCCGGAACAGCGCGCCGACGAAGTTCTGGACGAAGTGTTCGACCTGTTCGCTTCCCTCGATGCCAACGAAGACCAACTCGACTTCCCGGTCCTTTACGGCTCTGCCAAGCAGGAATGGATGGCGCTGGAGCCGGATGGACCGCAGGACAACATGGATCCGCTGTTCGACATGGTTCTGGACAAGGTCGCCGAGCCGGAAGCCGAAGACGGCGAGTTCAAGCTGCTGGCGACAACAATCGAATCCGACCCGTTCCTCGGCCGCATCCTGACAGGCCGTGTCGTTTCCGGTACGGCGACGCCAAACATGGCCATCAAGGCCCTGTCGCGCGACGGCAAGCAGATCGAGACCGGCCGTGTCTCGAAAATCCTCGCCTTCCGCGGTCTGGAGCGTCAGCCGATCGAAAAGGGTGAAGCCGGCGACATCGTCGCAATTGCGGGGCTGACCAAGGCAACCGTTGCCGACACGCTCTGCGCACCGGGTGTTGACGAGCCGATCCAGGCCCAGCCGATCGACCCGCCAACCCTCTCCATGACCTTCCGCGTCAACGACAGCCCGCTCGCCGGCACAGAAGGCTCCAAGGTTCAGTCCCGCGTTATCCGCGAACGCCTGATGAAGGAAGCCGAAGGCAACGTCGCGCTGAAGGTTGAAGACACCGACGAGCCGGATGCCTTCATCGTTTCCGGCCGCGGCGAACTTCTGCTGGCGATCCTGATCGAGAACATGCGCCGTGAAGGCTTTGAGCTCGGCGTCGGCCGTCCGCGCGTTGTTTATCAATTCGATGAGGCCGGCAACCGTCTGGAGCCGATCGAGGAAGTCATCATCGATGTTGATGAGGAATTCTCCGGCGCCGTCGTTCAGAAACTTCAGGAACGCAAAGCCGACCTTCTGGAAATGAAGCCGTCCGGCGGCGGCCGCACCCGTCTGGTGTTCCACGCCCCGACCCGCGGTCTCATCGGCTACCAGGCCGAACTGATGTCCGACACCCGCGGCTCTGCGATCTTCAACCGCCTGTTCCACGCCTATGAGGCCTACAAGGGCCCGATCACAGGCCGTCACACGGGCGTTCTTCTGTCCAACGGCACGGGCGAAGCCGTGGCATACGCGCTGTTCAACCTGGAAGACCGCGGCCCGATGATGATCGATCCGGGCACCAAGGTGTATCCGGGCATGATCGTGGGCGAGCACACCCGCGGCAACGATCTGGAAGTCAACGTCCTGAAAGGCAAGCAGCTGACCAACATCCGCTCTGCCGGCAAGGACGATGCGGTAAAACTCACCACTCCGATCCGCCTGACGCTGGAAGCGGCGCTCTCCTACATCGCGGACGACGAGCTGGTCGAAGTCACCCCATCCAGCATCCGCCTGCGCAAGGCCGAACTCGACCCGCACGAGCGCAAGCGCCAGGAACGCGCCATGAAAAAAGAAAGCGCCTGAGTTTTCTGATTTTCTAGATGGTCTGAATTTGAAGAGCCCGGGTCGAAAGATCCGGGCTTTTTGTTTTTATCAAATTCTCCTGCCTTCATCCCATGCTTGACCATCATGGGCTCCCCTCCGTCTCCGCCCCTTCCAGATAACTCCGGAGCCAATGGATCCCCGCACAAGGCGGGGATGACAGCCGATGGGTTTGGTGGGGCCTTACCTTTTCCATGGCGTTCTCGGAGCGAGAATCCCTGGATCAACTTCAGAACAACCGCAGCGGGCTTGGCAAACGCCATTCCCCGCACCCGGTCATCCCCGCCCCGCTAAGCGGAGGTGTGCGGGGATCCAATCCACTGGGCAGCATCGGCCGGAGAAATGCGGCCGCTCCAAACGCCAAAACTACGCCACCTCCTCCTGAACAGTCAGAAACCCATGGATCCCGCACGAGGCGGGGATGGCGCCAGTGGGTTGGGCTTTGACTGCTCACTATTTTTGCCACTCTGGAAACGCATGGGCCAGGGAACAAGTGCGAAGTGACGGCTAAAAGTCTGGTGCGACGTTGCCTTTTCCTTCGGTAGTCATCCCCGCCTTGTGCGGGGATCCAATCGCGCTCACAATATCTTATGGCGTTTTATGTCTACCTGTTGGCGAGCCGCAAGAAAGGAACGTTTTACACCGGGGTGACCAACAACCTCGCACGCCGTATTCATGAGCACCGCGAAAAACAGGCCGAAGGCTTCACCCGCCGCTATGACGTGACGAGGCTGGTTTATTATGAGATCTTTGAAACACCCGAAGACGCCATGCGGCGCGAAAAGCGCCTGAAACGCTGGCCGAGAGCCTGGAAGATTCGGACGATCGAAGCGGCCAATCCGAATTGGCGGGACCTCTATGTGGACTTGAACCGATAGCTCTCGGTTTGGAAGTAGGGTATGTGGATCCCCGCATGAAGCGGGGATGACCGCAGTGGTGTTTTGCTGAGACTGTTCCTTCTCCACGCCGTCCCGGCCTCCGAGCCGGGACCCAAACCGGACAAACAGATCACGGATCAAGTCCGGGACGGCAATGCGAATAAAGCCCCGCAAAGAATCTTATCCACGCCCCTCACCCCTGCCCGTATACTTCTCCCCGTGCTTGTTCAACGGGCTTTCCGGGGGACCGTCCCTTGGGAGGGAACAAGCCGGGCGGGGCTGGGGGAAAGAGGTAACGGTTCTTTCCTGGCAGGTCCGGTGGTCAATGATCCCGGGGACCGTAGACCCGGGTGGAGCGGTGCGGCTGCGGAGGGCGCGGTGCGGGGGTGGCAACACCCAAGCGTCTGTTCGTGAGGCGGATCCACCATTGCCATGAGAAACAGCCCGGGCGGGGCGTGACAGCTTTTGCCGAAGAAACATTTTTAACAAGTAGCGCAAGGCAAAGCCTGGCGCGCCCCGCCACTCCTGTGCCAAACGGGGGGCGACACATCAAAAACGCCGGAGGAGGTCCTCGCGGCGCTTTTGGTTCTGGCGCAGTCTCATTGCGCCGTGCCTGATTGCGCTGTGCCTGTTCGTGCCGTCCCGACCTCTGAGCCGGAACCAAACTGCTGGAGAAGTTCCCGGTCAGGCGGTCCTTTGCGTGAGCGTTGAAAACCGGACTGCATTGATCTGCCGCACCAAACTCAAGAGGCACAGCCCGCCAATCACCAGCTCAACCACCAGCGCCGTCACCAGCCCGCTGTGCGGTGCGCCGTCCAGACCCATGCTGACAAACCGGCCAAACGCATAGGCGAGAAACACGGTGGCACCAAGCGCTGCGGATAGTCGGCTCACACCAGACAGGAACGCTCCGGCCAGAATGAGTGCCCCAAGCGCTGCAAGGTTGGCACCCGGCGCGCGCAGCTCATTCAAAAGGCTCGGATTGCTGCCAAGGACGATGTCATAGGCGGCGTAAAAGCCTGCCGGTACGGCGGTGATGGCAAGGCCGATGCCGAGGGCCGTTACGCCGGCGACGCCAAGGATTGCTCTGTCAAACCATGAGATATGCATGATCGATCTCCTTCTTCACACCCGTCAGGCAGCTGCCGACCAGGCACCGGAGCGCGCCGCATCCCGGGCATAATCCGCAAAATCTTTCGGCAGGCGGCCAAGAGCGCGCTGCACCCCATCGGCAAGGTGGGCGTTGCGGCCATCCAGTGTTTCGCGGGCGATCTCGGTAATGACACCGGCGATCATCTCGCCGCTGGAACGGGCAACTTCTGCATGGAACTCTTCGAAGGAGATCGGCAGATGCTGAACAGGGCGTCCGATCGCAGTAGAAAGCTCTTGCGCCATATCGGCAAAGCTCAAAAGGCGCGGACCGGTGACCTCGTAGAGTTCGCCGTCATGCCCGTCCTCGGTCAGCGCGGCGACCGCCACCGCTGCAATGTCATCGACATCGACGATCGGTTCGCGGATATCACCGCCCGGCATCGGCAGCACACCGGCCATAACGGGCTCAAACAATGCGCCTTCCGAGTAATTCTGCGCAAACCAGGCCGCACGGACGATGGTGAAGGCAAGTCCGGACGTGCGGACAACTTCTTCGGCGCGTTCCGCGTGATGCTCACCGCGGCCGGTCAAAAGCACAAGTTTTTCAACACCTGCATCCTGGGCCACCTTGGCGAACGCCTCGACCTGCTCCACAGCGCCGGGCACGGCAATGTCGGGAAAGTAAGACACATAAGCAGCCGAGACGCCCTGAAGCGCCGGACCCCAGGTTTGCGGCTGCTCCCAATCAAACGGCACCTGCGCGCTGCGCGAACCGCGGCGAACGGAAATGCCCTTATCTTCAAGCGATTTGGCGATGCGGGAGCCGGTCTTGCCGGTCGCGCCGATTACGAGAATGGTTTTGTCTTGCATGGGTCCGCTCCGGATCAACTGTTGCGATGACCCGAAGATATGGATTTCGGAGAGACGAACAATTCTCGAACGTCCTCACTTCTTATCCGATCGTCCAGATAGGTTGGACGAACAGGAAACTTCGTGTCACTATCTTGCCCATGATGATGACTGCGACCCCACATGTGCCGAACCCGAATGCCATTGCCCAGCCGCTTGGCGACCCTCTTGGTGAAATCCTGCACCTTCTAAAACTCACCGGCACATTTTATTGCCAGTCCCGGCTTACCGCCCCCTGGGGCGTTGCAATCCCGGGCTTTGACAATGTGATGAGTTTCGCCGTGATCATCGGCGGGCGCTGCTGGATGACGGTCGGGGGCGGTGACTCGTTTCAGGTTGAAAAGGGCAACCTGGTGCTGATGACCAAGGGGCAGGAACTCAATTTCCGAAGCGATTTGGATACACCGCTGCTGACACTTGATGAATTGCCAATCCGGAAAGTCACTGAGCTCTATGAAACGCTGGAGTTTGGCGGCGGCGGTGAGGAAACCAGCATCATGTACGGCATCGTCCGCCTTGATCATGCTGCAAGCGGGCTGTTGATGCAGCTCTTGCCTGAAGTCTTGAAGATCGACACCTGGACCGAAGATGCCGGCAGCTGGTTGCAGGGCACGCTGCAATTCATCGCGAGGGAAGCGCGGGAGCTCAGACCGGGCGGAGAAACTGTGATTACGCGGCTTGCCGATGTTGTGGTGATCGAGGCAATCCGACGCTGGATCAACACGGCCCCGGAAGCCAACAGAGGCTGGTTGAAAGCCGCCCGCGATCCGCAGATCGGCCGGGCCGTGCTGGCAATCCACCGCGCTCCGGCCGAGAGCTGGACGCTGGAAACGCTGGGCGATGTTGCCGGCATGTCGCGTTCGGCGTTCTCTGCCCGTTTCACAGAACTCGTTGGGATGCCGGCAATTGAATATCTGACCGTCTGGCGGATGCATCTTGCCCGTGCACGGCTCCTGGAGACGAACCAGCCCATCGCCGCCATTTCGGCCAGTCTTGGCTACCAGTCGGAACCAGCCTTTAACCGCGCCTTCAAACGGGTGTTTCACGTACCGCCGGGACAGGTCCGGAAAACCCGTGCCGCCAACACTTGACGGGCATTCGCTGATAGTCGGCGCCCTTTCGCCTTTTGGGGGCCTTTTCTTGTGCGGCGCAAACAGGTTTAATCCGGCCAACGCAAATTTCACGGGAGGCACGGGTGAGCAAGACGAACGCGGGTAATTTTTTCGAGGACTTTCAAATCGGTCAGGTGATCAAACACGCCACACCGCGCACCATCACATCCGGCGACCAGGCGCTGTACACCGCGCTTTACGGCTCCCGTTTCGCAGTTCAGTCCTCCGATGCTTTCGCCCGTGCGCTCGGTTATGCCCACGCTCCGGTGGACGATCTCCTGACGTTTCACGTGGTCTTCGGCAAGACCGTACCGGATATCTCGCTGAACGCGGTTGCCAATCTCGGCTATGCCGGCGGCCGGTTTCTTGCGCCGGTTTATCCAGGCGACACACTGTCGACCGTCTCCGAAGTGATCGGCAAGAAGGAAAACTCCAACGGCAAAACCGGCGTCGTCTATGTGCGCTCCACCGGCTATTCGGACGACGGCACGGAAGTCCTGGATTATGTGCGCTGGGTCATGGTGAAAAAGCGCGATGTGACCAGCCCGCCGCCCGATGCCGTTGTGCCGGATCTGCCCGCCGCCATCGACCCGCAGGCGCTCGGCAACGCCGTCCCGCTGCTTGATACCGTACACTGGGAAAATGACCTCTCCGGCTCGCCATTCCGCTGGGCCGACTACGAAGTGGGCGAAAAAATCGACCATGTCGACGGCATGACCGGTGAAGAGGCCGAGCACCAGATGGCAACCCGGCTCTACCAGAACACGGCCAAGGTGCATTTCAACCTGCACACGGAAGCAGAAAGCCGCTTCGGCAAACGCCTGATCTATGGCGGCCATGTGATTTCGCTGGCCCGGGCGCTGTCCTTCAATGGCCTTGCCAATGCCTTCCATGTTGCCGGAATTAATGGCGGCCGACATGTAGCCCCACTCTTCGCCGGCGACACCGTCTATGCCTGGTCGGAAGTTCTGGAAAAGGCAGAGATCGATGGCCGGTCAGACGTTGCCGCCCTGCGGCTGCGGCTCGTCGCCACGAAAAACCGCGCCTGTGCCGATTACCCGCTGAAGGATGCCGACGGCAAGTACGAAGACGGCGTCATTCTCGACTTCGACTACTGGGCGTTGATGCCGAAATAACGGGATAGACTTTCCAAACCAAATCGGCGAGCGTTCCGGTTCAAAAACCAACTGGAGGCAAGCTGATGAAAACGGTCTCTTTCACACAGATGAAGGACGGCACCAAGGAGGATTACGATCTTCTGGCGGAGGCCGAAAAGCCGTTTCATGCTGCGACCGCAGAGCGGATCCTCGCCGAGCTGAAACGGCAGGGCGAGGACACCATGACGGGTTACAAGATCACCCGGATGGAGCATGGCCTGCAATCGGCAACCCGTGCGCTCCGGGAAGGCGCCGACATCGACTGGGTGGTTGGCGCGCTCTTGCATGATATCGGTGATGGCTTGGCACCGCAGAACCACGACCGGTTTTCCGCCGAAGTTATCCGGCCGTTCGTGCGCGACGAGGTCGCCTGGGTGGTTGAACACCATGGCATCTTTCAGATGCTTTACTACGCTAAGCACTACAACTGGGATGAAAACGCCCGCGACCAGTTCAAGGATCACCCACACTTCCAGGCGTGCGCGGATTTCTGCGAGCGTTGGGATCAGGCGTCCTTCGATCCGGACTACGGTAGCGAACCGCTGGAGACTTTCGAGCCGATGCTGCGCGAGGTCTTTGGGCGCAAGGCCTATGATCCTGCCGTCATCCGAGAGGGTGTTTCTACCGGGCTGCCCAAGCTCACCAGGTAGGGGCGATTTTTAGGGTTTTTGAGCAGGCACAACGTCGGTTGCGATCGGACCAACACCAGCTTCTGCAGCCTTGGGTCCGAAGGGCACCCAGCGCTTGAAGAAGTTGGCTGTGGAGCTCGTCCGGCTTTCATTGTTGGCCGCAAAGGCGGCTTCCACCGGTTGATTTTCCGCCGGAGAATCGGCGTTTGCGACGGCCGTTGGTGGGGTCTCTGCCGGTGCAGCTTCTGATGCGGCGGCGACAGGCTCTTCTGTACCCTCGTCACCGAAGCTCAGGACTTCGGCAATCTGGCTTTGCCGGTCTTCCCACCGCTGCTTGCGCTCTTCGCGGGCATCAAGCCGGGCCACGATGGCCTCAAACTTTTCGCTGTCGCGGTTCTGCTTGGCCGCAACCGCCATGGCAATACGCGGGCTGACTTCATAAGCCGGACATTTTGCACTGGCACGGAACGGCACCCCATCAACCAACGGGGTTGCATCAAAGACGTACTTCTTTTCGCAGACAGAGATTGCCGGAGGCGTGTTGGTCACTTCGAAATGATCATATCCGGTCTTGAGCATCTTCCAGAATGCCAAGTGCTCACTGTCGTGATGCTTTGCCAGGTTTTCTGGCGTCATCCGGAACGGGAATGCCTGTACCTGGAAAGACCGTGCCCCGCCCTTGAAGCTGTCGCGGGCCAGCGCGTAGATATCCTGCACCTGTTCATCTGTCATGGCGTAACAGCCGCGCGAAGAACACGCGCCGTGAACCATCAGATGCGAGCCGGTCCTCCCATGGGCTTGGTCATACCGGTTTGGAAACCCAAGGTTGAACGCCAGATGGTAACTGGAGTTCGGGTTCATCAAGGCCGGCGTCACCTCGTAAAAGCCTTCCGGGGCCTGACGGTCACCTTCCTTGAATTTCGGTCCAAGTTTGCCGGACCATTTGCAGATCTCGAACTCTTCCAGGAGCTTGAATTTACCCGTCCGCGTCTGCTTCCAGACCTCCAGTTCGGATTCTTCCTTGAAAATCCGGATCATGATCGGTGACGTGGACGGCATGTTGAGGTCGGCCATCTTGCGCTTGATGGACGCGCTCACAGGAGCTTTGTGCTTGTTGGGACCAGAAGCGAAGTCGTCGGCCTGGCATCCGACCAACACGCCGGCCAAAAGTACGGCTGCAACGCGGGTGTACGCACGTTTATGCATACGTTGATGGTCCGCCTGCCGGTTTTCCGCTGAAGACGAGAAACGCCCGAAGATCATATACCTGTCCCAAACTGATCGGATCTTGTTCAGCCGTTTTAGTATCGGCTGGCCAAAACTCCCATCTCGCCCCCAAAGACCAAGCTAGGCAAGTATGGTTGATGATACGTTACTGTATCTGCAGAAAGGCAGCGAACCACAATCCGGTGATAAACACAGCTATCCCGCTGGCTCTTTTCGCAGTTCTGCCTCAGTGACGGCAGAATCTGGCCACACAATGGCGAAAAGCCGCCAAGTGGCGGCCTTTCATCAAAATTTCGTCAGAAAAGACGGATCAAGAGAGCGTCCGGCCAATAGCGATGAACTTCTCCCGCCGCTGCTTGCGCAGCTGATCGGCACTCAGCCCGGCCAGTTGCTTCAACTCTTCCTCGATCGCGGATCCGGCGGTGTCGATGACAATCTCACGGGCACGATGCGCGCCGCCAACCGGTTCATCGACAATGCTGTCGATGACACCCAGCTGTTTCAAATCCTGAGCTGTGATCTTGAGAGCTGTTGCTGCGTCCTGAGCCTTTGCGCTGTCGCGCCACAAGATGGATGCCGCCCCTTCCGGCGAAATCACCGAATAGATGGCATGTTCCATCATCAAGACCTTGTTGGCCGTGGCAACTGCGATCGCGCCACCTGAGCCGCCCTCACCGATCACCACGGCAACAGACGGCGTTCCAAGCCCAAGGCCGGCATCCGTCGACCGGGCAATAGCCTCGGATTGACCACGCTCTTCGGCACCGCGGCCTGGATAAGCACCGGATGTGTCCACGAAAGAAATTAGCGGCAAACCGAAACGCTCAGCCATTTCCATGACGCGCACAGCCTTGCGGTAGCCTTCCGGGCGGACCATGCCGAAGTTGTGTTTCAGCCGGGTTTCAGTATCGTGCCCTTTTTCCTGGCCAAGCACGGCAACGGACTGGCCACGGAACCGGCCAATGCCAGCCACAAGCGCATGGTCTTCAGCGAAGTTCCGATCACCTGCGAGCGGAGTAAAATCCTCGATCAGTCCGGTGATGTATTCAATCGCATGCGGCCGGTCCGGATGACGAGCCACGAGTGTTTTCTGCCAGGGTGTCAGCTTCGCGTAGATGTCTTTCAGCGTCTGCGCGGACTTCGTTTTCAGCCGGTCGATCTCGCTTTCAACATGAACAGCTTCACCATCTTCTGCGGCCAATGCCCGCAATTCCTGGATCTTGCCTTCGATGTCGGCGACGGGCTTTTCGAATTCCAAATAGCTGTGCATGTACTCGCTAACCTGAAACATGTCGGACCCGCAGCTTTTTACGGAGCCGAAAATCAAGAGCCGGTAGCACAGGTGTCCCACCGGCATGGTTATCAGGGCTGTATCAAGAGACGGGAAGCGGTGCAAGCTTTCCCGGCAACTCAGATCCCGCCAGCCTGATCAACTTCTGCAACAGACTGGCTTGGCATTCAATAGAAGACCATCGAACGCAGGAGGTTGGATTCCGGAAATAAAGTTATCGTGCGGCCCGGTCACTGCCATTGCCATCAATGTTGAGTTTGGAAGCCTCAACCAGCAATCGGCCATTTTTCGTTGCAATCGAAATCCGGTAAGGCACCAGAACATTGTCCCGGCCCATCGGCGCCAGCCAAATCTCCATGGGCGCCTTTGCCATGTACTTCACCGACTCTTTGGATGGACGGTGACCGGCAACCGGAACCCATTTGGCTTTGCAAACCACGACCAGACCGTCATAACCGCGGCCGGAAACTTCCTTGGTGCCCTGGTAGGACAGCTTGATGTCGAACCGGGTCCAACCGTCAAAAATCGGCAATTTGCGCGAACAGGCTTTCGGACCGAGGCTGTCCTTTGCCCGCCTAACCGGCATCAACGCAGCACTTAGGGGATCCATCGCGTTGCGGCGATGGCGGTTTGTCACCTTTATGCGCTCCGCATTCGGCTTGAATTGCGGTGTTACCTCCATGGACCGGATGTTGCCCGAGCCCTGGTTGAGGTTGACATAGAAATCCAGATTGGCCGCATGAGAGGCCATGCGGTACTTAGACGGCACCACCTTGGAACCGACAAGCCAGCCGGATGCCTCAGCGCCGCCCTTTCCGGTCGAAAACAATGTTCCGATCCCAGCCGGCGCCATCGCGACTTTTGCCGAATAGGCGTTGCCTTGCATCACCAGAGAGAGCGTCCCTCGAGCAACCTTGAACCCGGCAATCGATATGGAATAGACACCCCCGACGGTGCTCTTCTTAGCGTGCGCCGGAGTAATCAGGAGAGCTCCTGCCAGAAACGGCAGAACTGCCATCCGTCCAATTGACTTTATACCAATCACTTCAAAACCTCCGCGCCGCACTGCCGGCGGCGTTCGCGCCCCCGCGCCAAGGATGTTCCGCAAGGTCAACAATAGCATGAAATCACCCTGGCGAACCGTGTCAATTCTTCTAAATCTTGGTAACTCACTGGTTAACACATTGCCGAATGCGGAATAAAAGTAAGGAATCGCATCAAAGGCGCGCAGATGTCTTGACGTTCGTGCGCACTCCCTTTATAGCGGGGCAACTTTTTTCCGAGAATTGCCGGAGACGATGTCGCCGGACCTCAGGTCCGCGCCGCTTCCGGTTGGTCTTGCTGGGTTCCTGTAACGGCCCAGCCACAAAAACAAAAGGTGATATGATGGCTCGCCGTTGCGAACTCTCTGGCAAAGACGTGATGACAGGCAACAACGTCTCTCACGCAAACAACAAATCCCGTCGCCGGTTCCTGCCGAACCTGTGCAACGTGTCCCTGATGAGCGACACGCTCGGCGAAACATTCAAGCTGAAAGTCAGCGCCCATGCTCTGCGTTCTGTTGAGCACCGTGGCGGCCTTGATGCGTACCTGATGAAAGCTTCCGACGCTGAGCTTTCCGACAATGCACGCAAGATCAAAGTCAGCATCAAGCGTAAGCAGGAAGAAGCTGCTGCTGCTTAACCCTTAAGGGGTCAAAAATGGAAAAAACCCGGAGTTTCTCCGTGGCCGATCTCGCCATCGCGGTCTTCGCGATGGCGATTGTCGTTGTGGCCTCGAATTTTTTGGTCCAGTTCCCAGTCGAGCACACGCTGGCCGGAGTTAATCTGGCAGACTTGCTTACGTGGGGCGCCTTCACCTATCCGATCGCGTTTCTCGTCACCGACCTGACGAACCGGCGCTTTGGCCCGTCCGCAGCCCGGAAAGTCGTTCTCACCGGTTTTGTGATTGCGATTGTTGTCCCGATGGTGTTCTGGACGTTTGATGAAGCCTTCACGACCCCTCGGATTCTCGTCGCCTCAGGAACAGCGTTTCTTGTTGCTCAACTGCTCGACGTGACGATTTTCGATCGACTCCGCCGCTTGACCTGGTGGAAAGCACCGATCGCCTCATCACTGATCGGCTCCATGATCGACACCCTACTGTTCTTCGGGATTGCCTTTGCCGCGGCCTTCGCCTTTATCGATGTCAGCTTTGGCATGGAAGACGGCTCGCTTGCGTTCCCGGTTCCGTTCCTCGGGGTTGCCGATGCTTTCCAGGTCCCGCTGTGGGCTTCGCTGGCGGTTGGTGACTTCATGGTGAAGATACTGGTCGCTATTGCACTGCTTGCACCGTACCGGATCGTGCTGAACATGGTCCAGCCGCAGCCAAACGGATCAGCCGCCTAAGGCCACGCCCAATAGAAATCTCATAAGGCGCCCATTGCGGCGCCTTTTTTATTGTTCATTCAAACGGAAGCGCAAAAGCAGGGTGCGTTGCAGCAGCGAGCGGTTGTTGTCGGACAAAAGTGTCAGGATGGTTTCACCGGCCGCATTCTGGTGAACGGCCAGGGCTTCCATGTTATCGATCTGGTAATTGAAGTCCGCCTCCAGAAGGATTTCCCCGTCCAAGACAGCCCCTGCCTTGAGATCGCTGCCTGGAAGCCGCCGCAACCTGAGACCAATCAGGTCTTTCATATTGAAGCGCCGCTCCATCAGGAGAAGGTCTCCGTCGGGCAAGAATGCAGCATCTGTCACATCAAAGCGGTCATGGCGTTTGATAGAGAACTCTTCAGCACCGTCCGGACCAAGGACAAACCCCAGGAAATCGTGTTCATCGCTGGGTGTTGTTTCGCTGATCGCGATCAGCTTGCCATCAAGAGGACCACCTGCCGGTCCTGCAGCCAACGCTTCAATGCCCGTGTTGCCCGGCAATCTGTCCAGCGCCTTCGGCAAGGCCAGCTGACCAAGCATTCTTTCATCCCCGGTCAGGAGCGGCCACTCATAGTGATACACTGCGTGATTGCGCTCTGCGGACACGTAGAGGCCGGTGGCATTGAGGGTCAGCGCCTCGGTGTCATGTCCCCAGCGGGCTCTGAGTGATTTTCCATCCGCACCCAACAGGACCGCGTAACGCAGATCCGACAGCCCGGTTGGAGCACCTTCGTCCGTTTGCTCGACCTTTGCGGCAACCCAGTGGCCATTATCGGTCACCGCAAGCAAGCGATTGCCGTCATCAAGACTGATCACCCCGGATAATCCGCCGGTCTTGCGATCAGAAGCCAGGATCTCGAAACCGCCCAGAAACGTCAGCTTCCCGAACTCGGTGTTGGAATGACCTGTATGGAAGGTCTCGATCGGCCGTGTCTTTACCCGGACCTGCTTCGCTTCATCCAGGAGGCTTTCAGCGGACACGGGCGCGGAAAACGAGAGGACCGCTGCAGCCAATCCGGCTGCAGCGGTCCTTATAAACTTGGAGAAGAAAGTGCTCATGCCCTCATAACCTGCTCACCTGCGTCCAGCCCGGCGTTGACGGCCTCTGCCGAATTGCGCCGCCATCTGGACCTCGTCATCAAAGAGGTCGGCGAGCTGGTCGGTCATGGCGCCTGCAAGTTCTTCTGCGTCGACGATGGTGACAGCCCGGCGATAGTAGCGTGTCACGTCGTGGCCGATACCGATAGCAATCAGCTCCACCGGCGACCGCGTTTCAATGTCCTCGATCACATGGCGCAAGTGACGCTCCAGATAGTTGCCCGGGTTGACCGACAAGGTCGTGTCATCAACCGGTGCACCGTCTGAGATCATCATCAGGATGCGGCGTTGTTCCGGCCGGGCCATCAACCGGTCATGCGCCCAGAGCAGCGCCTCCCCGTCAATATTCTCTTTCAAGAGGCCTTCGCGCATCATCAAGCCGAGATTGCGGCGGGCACGCCGCCAAGGCGCATCTGCGGACTTGTAGATGATATGGCGCAGATCGTTCAGCCGGCCGGGTGTTGGTGGTTTGCCAGCACCTATCCAGCTTTCTCGTGACTGACCGCCCTTCCAGGCTTTCGTCGTGAAGCCAAGAATTTCGACTTTCACGCCACACCGTTCCAGGGTCCGTGCAAGAATGTCGGCACAGGTGGCCGCCACCGTAATCGGACGGCCGCGCATGGAACCTGAATTGTCCAGAAGAAGCGTGACGACGGTATCCCGGAAGTTGGTGTCCCGTTCTTGCTTGAAGGCTAGCGGTGCCATCGGGTCGGTCACAGCTCGGGTCAGGCGCGCGGTGTCCAGAAGACCTTCTTCAAGGTCAAAATCCCAGGCCCGGTTCTGCTGGGCCATCAACTTACGCTGCAACCGGTTGGCAAGGCGGGCCACGGCCCCTTGCAGATGGGTCAGTTGCTTGTCGAGGAACCCGCGCAAGCGATCCAGCTCAGCGGTGTCGCACAGCTCTTCAGCCGTGATCGTTTCATCAAACTGGGTCGTGAACACCCGATAATCGGATTCAGGTGGCTTGTTGGAGAACGGGTGATCCTGACGGTCACTTTCGCCAGCTTCTTCAGAATCGTCGGCCATGTCCTGGTCGACCATTTGGTCGAAGTCGGCTTCAGAGGCTTCCGTATCACCAGAATCTTGCTCTTCGCCGGAGAGTTCCATTTCCTGAGGCGCGGCTTCTTGCTCACCGCTGTCCTCCTCGGTGTCGTCCCCGGTCTCCGCTTCGTCGTTGTTGCCCTCATCCTCGTTTTGCTCCGGGTCCAGGTCTTCGTCCTGTTCTCCGAGCTCATCCGCCATATCGAGAGATTTCAAAACATCGCGCAAACGCGAGGCAAATCCGTTTTGGTCCTCAACCTCGGCTTCGAGGCTGTCAAGCTCAGCGCCGGCCTTGCTCTCCACCCAGTCACGCCACATGTCGACCAGCTTGGCGGCACTTTCCGGCGGCTGAGCACCGGTGAGGCGTTCGCGCACAATCAGCGACAGAGCATCTTGAAGGGGGGCCTCTTCCCGGCTCGCGATGTCCGGCGCGCCGGACTTGCGGTACTTGTCGTTGAGCATCACAGCCAGGTTGTCAGCCACCCCCTGCATACGGCGGGCACCGACCGCTTCACAGCGCGCTTGCTCAACAGCTTCGAAGATCGCCCGCGCATCCATGCCTTGGGGCATGTTTTTGGCGTGAACAGCCTTGTCGTGACAGGCAATCTTCAGCGCCATGGAATCAGAGAGCCCGCGTGTGACCGCGACCTCATGCGCATTCAGCTTACGGGACGGTTCAGGCAAGCGGGCGGACAGGCCCGACAAGCCCGGCCGGTCGCCGGAAAATGTGACTTCCAGCTCCGCCTCACCCGATATAGCCCGCATGGTTCCGGCGACGGACTGTTTCAGCGGTTCCGTCGTCGGGGCGGGCTTGTTGCCCGGAAGAGAGTTGCTACCTGGCCGCGGCGCCATAGGGACCTCAGCTCATTACAACGTTGACAGCGGATTCCGGCAGATCTTCACCGAAGCAGCGTTGATAGAACTCTGCCACAAGCGACTGTTCCATGTCGTCGCACTTGTTCAGGAAGGTCAAGCGGAAGGAGAAGCCGACATCACCAAAGATTTCCGCGTTTTCCGCCCATGTGATCACCGTACGAGGGCTCATCACAGTGGAGAGGTCCCCATTGATGAACGCGTTCCGGGTCATGTCCGCAAGACGAACCATCTTGGACACCGTGTTCCGGCCTTCATCGTTCTGGAAGTGCTTGGCCTTCGACAGAACAATATCGACTTCGTTGTCGTGCGGCAGATAGTTCAGCGTGGTAACGATCGACCAGCGGTCCATCTGTGCCTGGTTGATCTGCTGCGTGCCGTGGTAAAGACCGGACGTGTCGCCGAGACCGACCGTATTCGCTGTTGCGAACAGCCGGAAGGCGGCATGCGGACGGATGACCCGGCTCTGGTCGAGAAGCGTCAGGCGGCCCGAGGACTCCAGGATCCGCTGGATTACGAACATCACGTCCGGACGGCCTGCATCGTATTCGTCGAACACCAGCGCAACATTGTGCTGATAGGCCCACGGCAGAATACCGTCCTTGAATTCGGTAACTTGCTGACCGTCCTTCAGAACGATCGCATCTTTACCAACCAGGTCGATACGCGAGATGTGACTGTCGAGGTTGACCCGGATACACGGCCAGTTGAGACGCGAGGCAACCTGCTCGATGTGCGTCGATTTGCCCGTCCCGTGGTAGCCGGTCACCATCACGCGGCGGTTATGCGCAAAACCCGCCAAGATCGCGAGGGTCGTTGCCCGGTCGAAAAGATAATCGGGATCGGGTTCCGGCACATGCTCTGACGGCGTGGAAAAGGCCGGAACTTTCAGGTCCGACTTGAAGCCAAACACCTCTTCGACGGAAATTTCAGTGTCCGGCATCGCCATGGCCGCAGTCGTCGTCTCAGTCATCAGTCCTCCGCAGTCCCGGAGCGCCGGGATGGGTCGTTTGGGAAAAGCAAGCAGGGGCCTGCAAGCTTAGAGGAAACCGGCCTTTTTCAGAACGTTGTACGCCTGAATGATTTCCCGCAGGCGGTCTTCCGAAGAGCGATCCCCGCCATTGGCATCCGGATGGTTTAATTTCACAAGTTCTTTATAGCGCGCTTTGATTTCGCTTCCACGTGCTGTGTACGGCAGATTGAGCACATCAAGCGACCGTTTTTCAAGCGTCAAAAGCTTTCTTTCGCGCGGGCGGCGTACTTGTTCGGCCCGGCGTTGTGCATTGCCGCGCATCGATGCCCTTGCGTCAAACCCGTCAGGTCCATCAGCCGCCTGGCGGTTGACGCCCATTTTCCAGGTCGGGCGGTGGCCGGTCAGGCTGTCCTTCTGGTAACTGCGAACATCATCGTCGCCCATGCCAGTGAAATAGTTATACGTCTTATTGTATTCGCGAACGTGGTCGACGCAGAAGTGAAAGTACTGGCCTTCGCGGTCACGACCTTTTGGCGCCTTGTGTGTACCCGGTCGTTTGCACCCCGGGTGTTCACAAACGGGATGCCGGTCTTCGGTCATCCGCTCCTTGCGCTCTTTGTCCGGCTTCACCCGGATGCTGTCGAATATTTTTGAATCGAGTTTCATTGGGTCGATTATGGGATCTTGTATCCACCGGGCAAGCCGGTGGCGGTGGTATTTGGCGGTCTTCCAGAGTCTTTTCGGCGATGAAACGGGCTCAGGAAATCAAACAGCCTGAGACAATATCAGCCTGTGCAGCACACGCCTAGACTTGAACTTTTCATCCATGCTCCCCAAAGTCCGGAAATGAGCATGAAACAGACCATTACCGAAAAGCTGACGGCCGCTTTTGCGCCGTCCCAACTCAATGTGATTGACGAATCGGAAAACCATCGTGGGCATGGTGGCTGGCGTGAGGGCGGCGAGACCCATTTCCGGGTTCAAATTGCCGCTGACGCCTTTCAGTCGATGTCCCGTGTCGGGCAGCACCGCGCGATCAATGAGGTTCTGGCCGACGAACTTGCCAGCAGCGTTCACGCCTTGGCCATCGAAGTTAGAAAGCCCGCGTAATTCCTAAACCAACAGATTGGATCAAGCGGAAGCTGCCGCCCGGATTTTGCTGAGTGGCATAATCCGCAGACGTGTGATCCGGTTTTTCTCCCGCCGCAATACCGTGAAGCGGAAGCCGTGGAAGGTGAAGATTTGGCGCTCTTCCGGGATCATCCGCGCCTCATGGATAACCAGACCGGCAATGGTCGTTGCCTCGTCATCCGGCAAGTGCCAATCCGCTGCACGATTGAGATCCCGGATCGGCACGGAGCCATCGACTATGACGGACCCGTCTGCTTGCGGGCGCAAGCCTTCGAGCTCCAGATCATGTTCGTCTGCTATCTCGCCGACGATCTCTTCCAGAATGTCTTCCAGGGTTACGAGACCCATAACCTCACCATACTCATCCACCACCAGGGCGAAGTGGGTTTTCTTTCGCAGGAATGCATTCAGTTGATCCTGCAAACTGGTCGTGTCCGGTATGAACCAGGCAGGTCCGGCAATTTCGAGGATATTGATTTTCGCGGCGTCACCGTTTGCCTGGTTGAGTGCGCGCAGCAAATCTTTTGCATGGAGAACCCCTACAAAATTATCGCTTTCCCCACGCCAGAGCGGCAAACGCGTGTGAGGGGAGGCAAGCGCTGCCTCAACCAAATTGGCCGGGTCATCATCTGCGTTGAGCGCCACCATGTTTGTGCGGTGGACCATCACATCGGAGACTTCCAGCTCAGCCAAGTCCAACAGACCGCCGATGCGATCGCGCTCACCTTTTTCCAGGCCGCCTTCCATGTGCTGCAAATCAACGGCACCGCGCAGTTCCTCATGCGCGGACAGGATCGACGCATCATCTCCAATGTTCACGCCGAGCATCTTCAGGAGCATGCGCACGATCCATTCGACCCCAATCACAACCGGGCCGAACACCGCGACAACAACGCGCACGATCGGCGACACCGTCAACGCGAACCGCTCGGGATTGGAAATCGCCCAGGTTTTCGGAAGAACTTCCGCAAATACCAGTACAAGTGCGGTCATGACCAAGGTCGCAATCGCCACACCAGCTTCGCCAAACAACGCCAGAAAGACAGTCGTCGCTAGAGCTGACGCGAGAATGTTGACCAGATTGTTGCCCAGTAAGAGCGCGCCAATCAAGCGTTCCCTCGAGGCAATCAAACGCCCCGCAACCCGAGCCCGCCAGTCTCCGGTTTTCTCAAGCTGATGCACCCTTGCGCGGGACGCAGCAGTCAACGCTGTTTCGGAACCGGAAAAGAAGCCGGACAAAAACAGAAGAAAAAAGATGGCGGCAATTGAGAGCCAAAGTGCGGTCTCGGTCATGGGTTCAGTTTTTCCTTCAAGAACTCTGACACCAGATAGGGATCAACACCCTTTTCGACAAAGGCTTCCCCGATTCCCCTCGTCAAAACAAAGGTCAGAGCGCCCCGGCTCACCTTCTTGTCCTGCGCAATCAGATCCATGAACACCTCGACACCGGGCAGTTGCCCTGGAATATCGGTGATCCGGATCGGTAGTCCCACATCTGTCAGGTGCTTCTCAACCCGACCGACAGTGTCTGCTCCAATGAGGCCGAGTGTTTCGGAAAACTCATGCGCCAGCATCATACCGATCGAAACACCTTCACCGTGCACAAGACGCTCGGTCTCATAGGACACCGCGCCCTCCAGCGCATGACCGAATGTATGACCGAGATTCAGAAGTGCCCGGCGACCGGATTCCAGTTCATCGGCGGCAACAACATCGGCCTTTGCCTGGCAGGACCGGGCAACAGCTTCGTCCCGTTCTTGTCCACCTGCAAAGATGCCCTGCCAGTTGCTTTCCACCCACGCAAAGAAATCAGCATCACCGAGAAGACCATACTTTGCGACTTCAGCGTAACCGGCCCGGAAATCGCGCGGGGTGAGCGTGTCCAGAATCGCGGTATCGGCCAATACGAGCGCCGGCTGATGAAACGCGCCAATCAGGTTCTTGCCATGGCGTGAGTTGATCCCGGTTTTTCCGCCAACGGAACTGTCGACTTGCGCCAACAAGGACGTTGGCACCTGGATGAAGGCCATGCCCCGGCGCACCGCAGATGCCACAAAGCCCGTCAAATCGCCAACCACACCGCCGCCCAGCGCAACGATTGCGTCTTTGCGTTCGAGCCGCGCGTTCAGCACCTCGTCGCACAAGCGCTCAAACTGCGAAAAGCACTTGGTGCTCTCACCGGCAGGTACCGTGATCGGCGTGAAGTCAATCCCGGCCTTCTCCAGACCGGCACCAAAAGCTTCAAGGTGAAGTCTTGCGACATTTTCATCCACAATCACCGCCAACCTGGCGCCCGGCAGAACCGCGGCAATTTCCGCGCCCGCAGTTTCCAGAACATTCCGTCCGATGCGGATATCGTAACTGCGCGCCCCGAGGTCGACGCGAACGGTTTGCATTGCTTGCGACGTGATGGCGTCAGCGGCATCCAGATTTGCCATTTGCTTGGGTTCCAAACTGCAATGGTTGTCAGGAAAGGCTCAGTCAGCCTTGTCCATAAAGGTGGTCTGCGAGGGTCAGGACGATCTGGTCAACCACGGCCTCGTGGGGCACCTCTTTCGAGGTCACCGTCAGCTGAGCCCGCGCATAGACCGGTTCGCGTTCGGCCATCAGCTTGCGCATGGTGCCTTCCGGATCCGGATTGCGCAGAAGCGGACGTGTTGAGCGGCGGCGCACCCGCGCCATGACAGTCTCAAAATCAACCTTCAGCCAGATCGACAGGCCATGCGCCTCAATTTCCGACCGGGTCGTATCGCTCATGAAAGCACCGCCCCCCGTGGCCAGAACCTGCGGCCCTTCTTGCAGAATCCGGGCAATCACACGCTCTTCACCACTGCGAAAATAAGGTTCGCCGTGTTCCGCAAAAATTTCCGAAACGGTCATATTCGCGGCGCGTTCAATCTCGCTGTCGGCGTCCACAAATTCCAGGCCGAGCCTCTGAGCAAGACGTTTGCCCACCGTTGATTTGCCGCACCCCATGATGCCGACCAAGACAATCGATCTTTTGCCGAGCGCAGCAACGAGATTCTGCAAATCAACCGCGTCTCCCCCCCTATCATCGGCAGGGTTCGCGGACATCTGGGTGTTTTCGTGTTTCTTCATGGCGGCGTTTTACCATATTCGCGGCAAAACGCACGAGGGCACAGCGCGAAACATCAGCGCTTGTGCTGCGCAGCGAACTTGCAACAATCAACAGCTTGGGGAACCATGCCAAGAAGTCTGATTCGACACCAACGGAGACCGACGTGCCAACGCTCACCCGCCTTTTGATCGTGCTCCTGATTTTGGGCGCACTCGGCTACGGCGCGGTCTATTCTCTGGCGACATTCGTGGAGCCACGCGAACGCGAGATCACCGTGCGGGTCAAGAAGGATGGGTTTGGCCGCTGATGGCAACCGGGTTTGATCTGGAGAATTTCCTGGAAATGCTCGCCGCAGAACGGGGCGCGGCGGAAAACACGCTGGCAGGCTATCGGCGGGACCTGGAAGACTTTTCCGGTTTTCTCAGCCGGACAAAACTGGCTGAGGCAAACTCGGACCACATATCAGCCTATATGAGCGACCTCACCCGCCGCGGTTTCGCTGAAAGTTCTCAGGCACGGCGGCTATCGGCCCTAAAGCAGTTCTACAAGTTCCTGTATTCAGAGGGCAGCCGCCAGGACGATCCGACCCGTACGTTATCGGCGCCAAAGAAACGTGGCAGCCTGCCAAAAGTCCTTTCCATGGACGACGTCGATCGCTTGATCGAAACGGCACGTCTGCAAACAGAAACGTCTCACAAATCAGCCGCAGCCGCCTTGCGCGCGCAGCGTATGTACACGCTCATCGAGGTGCTTTATGCGACCGGGCTGAGGGTCTCCGAACTGGTGGCACTGCCGGTCACTGCCGCTTTACGGGACGCGCGGCTGATTGAGATCAAGGGCAAGGGCGGTAAAGAACGCCTCGTTCCTTTGTCTCATGCCGCCCAGTCTGCCATGAAGATGTATGTCGGGTTGCGTTCGGCGGAAGGCGCTTATGAAAACAGTCCGTGGCTGTTCCCCTCTCATGGCGGAAGCGGGCATTTGACCCGTCAACACTTCGGTCGGGATCTCAAAGACCTCGCGATTGCAGCAGGCCTGGATCCGTCGCAAGTCTCCCCGCACGTCTTGAGGCACGCCTTTGCATCCCACCTTTTGCAAAACGGCGCGGACCTGCGCGTGGTCCAGCAACTGCTTGGACACGCGGACATTTCCACCACACAAATATATACCCATGTGCTGGATGAGCGATTGCGGGAGCTGGTGGAAACGGCCCATCCGCTTGCCCGGAAATAGGTCGAAAATCCTCTGTTGCGCCGCAGCAAAGCAACACCTACACTCCGCTGCCCAAATTTTTAGCACGGACCTGGACACATGCTGCACCCAGCCAGCACCTTCGACACGCTCACGCAGGACTTCGCCTGGCCACAGCCGGCAGCCTACAACATGGCATCTGTTGTCAGCGATCAATGGGCAGTAGCAACACCGGACCGGCTCGCGATCCGGCGTATTCTTGATGACGGGCAGAGCGAAGACTGGAGCCATCTGGAACTGAACCGGGCAGCGAACCGGTTTGCCAATGCCTTACAGGCACTCGGAGTAAAGCCCGGAGACCGGGTCGCCCTGCTCCTGCCGCAAATCCCGCAAACCGCCATTGCGCATCTTGCCACGTATAAAATCGGCGCGATCGCGGTTCCACTGGCCGCCTTGTTCGGCTTGGAAGCCCTTAGCTACCGGCTGTCTGATTCCGGCGCGAAAGCTTTGGTGACAGACACCGCAGGCCTTGCCAAGCTAAGCGAGGTCCGGGACCAACTTCCAGGTCTGGAGTTGGTCATCTCCGTTGATGGAGCAGAGCAAGGCGTTGAAGCATTTTCTGAGTTGCAGGAACGCGCTTCAGACACATTTCAGACAGTCCAGACTGGCCCGAACGATCCGGCTTTGATGATCTACACATCCGGCACTACGGGCCAGCCCAAGGGCGTACTTCATGGTCACCGTGTGCTGATGGGGCACATGCCAGGGATCGAACTCTCACAGAACTTTCTTGGACAACCGGACGACCTGTTCTGGACACCGGCCGATTGGGCTTGGGCGGGCGGTCTGCTGAACGCCCTTTTCCCAGCTCTGTCGCTCGGCGTTCCCGTTGTCTGTCACGCTTCACGGAAGTTCGATCCGGAATTCGCATTCCGGCTCTTGGAGCAACAGAAGATCCGCAACGCCTTCATCCCACCAACTGCATTGCGCATGCTGCGGGCGGTTGAAAATCCGGCCAGCCGGTTCAAGTTAAACTGGCGCAGTGTGGGCTCAGCCGGAGAATCGCTCGGCAAGGAAACCTACGACTGGTTCGCCGATGAATTCGGCTTCAAGGTCAACGAGTTCTATGGCCAGACCGAATGCAACGCAGTCCTCGGCTCCAGCGCGGCCTTGGGCGTCACCCGCTCTGGCGCAATCGGCAAGGCAACGCCCGGCCATGACGTTGCCATCATTGATGAAGCCGGCAATCCTGTCCCTACAGAGACACTCGGTCAAATCGCTGTAAGGCGTCCGGATCCCGTGATGTTCCTTGAATACTGGAACAAACCGGAGGCGACGAAGGACAAGTTTATCGGCGACTGGATGATCACCGGCGATCAAGGAGTGAAGGATGAGGACGGGTATGTCCATTTCGTCGGCCGTGACGATGACCTCATCACCTCCGCCAGTTACCGGATCGGTCCGGGGGAAATTGAAGACTGCCTGATCAAACATCCGGCCGTTGCGCTAGCCGCAGCCGTTGGAAAACCGGACCCGCTGCGCACCGAAATCGTCAAAGCCTATGTGGTTCTGAAAACCGGGGAACAGCCGACCCCTGCCCTGGAAGACAGTATCCGCTCGTTCGTTCGCGACCGATTGTCCGCACACGAATACCCTCGTGAAATTGGGTTTGTCGACTCCTTGCCCATGACCACGACAGGCAAGGTCATTCGCAGAATTCTACGCAATCAGGCCCGCGAAGAAGTCGCGTAAACAAAACGTCTCTTAAATCCAGGCGATCAAGCAGCCAGCAAGGCAGAGAGATCCGCATGGCTGTCCACCACCTTGTGCGCGCCCGCACTTATAAGCTGCTCCGCGTGACCATCATGACTGTGGCCACCACCGACAAATCCCCAGACGGTCATCCCGGCGGCAAGGCCGGCCAGAACACCATTGGAACTGTCCTCGATCACCAGACAGTTTGCCGGTGCAACACCCAGTTTTTCAGCCGCGAACACAAACAAGTCCGGTGCCGGTTTGCCATTGGTCACTTGTTCGCCGGAGTAGATATGCGGCGCAAAATAGTCGTGAAGTCCTGTGTGTTGAAGCTTATGGATCAGACGGTGGAGACGTGACGATGAGGCAACCGCTCGCCGGCCGTCATGCGCTTCGAGCAAGGTCTTGATCCCGACGATTTCTGCAAGCTCGGAATTGATCCGCTCCAAGGTGGCGGCATCGAGTTCCGGACCAAACGTTTCGGGCAGAGGCCCTTTGCCCAACGCGCGGTGATCACCATCCAGTTTGGCCCAGAAATCGGCGCTCCCAAGCCCCTGAAAGCGGCTCATATAGTCGTCCAGGCTATAATTCAGTCCGATCCGGGCGAGATGTTCACGCTCCACCTCAACATAGATTTTCTCAGAATCGACCAGAACGCCGTCGCAGTCGAAGAGGATCGCCTCAAAAGTCATATCATTCCGTATTTGTTAGTGTGAGCCGTCGAAGAGACCTTTAACCACCTGTCTTTGAAACAAGATGACAAGGGTGGCGGGAGGCAAAACGGCGACAACCGCGAGCATGACCCCGGACAGGCTGTTCTGTCCGAAAAACTGCATCCCCCTGACAACTGTGTAGGACGCTTCATCGGATGTGATCATGACCGGCCAGAGGTACTGGTTCCAGCCTGTGACGAAAAGCACCAGAAACAACGCAGATGCGGTGGGCAGGCACAAGGGCGCCAGGATATCGGTCAGGAACCGAAGAGGCCCCGCTCCATCCAGCCGCGCTGATTCTTGCAGCGTGTCGGGAACCGTCATCAGGAATTGCCGGAAAAACAGCGTGCCAAGTCCGGACGCGGTGAGCGGCAAAATCAGTCCGGCGTGCGTGTTGACGAGCCCAAGATCGGCAGCAACGGCGTAGGTTGCAAGAAACCGGGATTCCAATGGGAGCATCAAGGTCAACAGCAGTAGCCAGAAGATAAACGTCGCAAACCGGACCCTGAAATAGAGAAGCGCAAAGGCAGCCAGAAGCGAGACCACGGTTTTCAATGCAGCAAATCCTGCCCCGAAAACGAAAGAATTCCAAAGCATAAGGGCAGCCGTCACATCGCCGGAAAAGCCTGCGCTTGTTGTGAGAAACGCGGTGTAGTTCTCAAGACCATGCGCCCCAATATCCAGGCGAGGTGCGATCCGCGTGCCAGGCGCATGCGTGGTTGCTGCAAACAAGGCGTAAACCGGCAAGCTCATGAACAAAGCACCGGCAATCAGAATGACATGGTCAACAAATTGAGCGCGAAAACGCCGCCAGAATGGCATCAGGAGTGTTCCGGAAAACAAGAAAGAGCGCGGAGAGTAGACCCATTCGCAGCGAATTGAAAAGGCTTAGAGCACGACAATACCCGAATGCTTCGCCTTGTGTTCCGGCTCCACGTGGATGGTAATCCGAGCGCCCGGCACATCTTCACTGATGGCTGCCTCGATCCGGTCGCAGATCTCATGGGCTGCTTCAACGGTCATGGAGCCGGAAACCACAAGATGAAAATCAATGAAGGTCGTTTTTCCGGCGATACGCGTTCGCAGATCATGCGCTTCCAGCGCGCCTTCGCCTTGCTCGGAAATCTGCAGCCGGATCTTTTCGAGAACATCGGCTGAAGCTGCCTCGTCCATAAGACCACCGACAGATTCTTTGACTAGTCCCCAACCGGACCACAAGACCGTGAGGCCAACCAAAATCGCCAAGACCGAGTCCAGGATCGTCCAACCGGTCAGAAGAACGAGGACCACGCCAATGAGGACACCGAGGGAACTGACAACATCGGTGAAAAGGTGCTTGCCATCGGCGACAAGCGCCGGCGACCGGACTTTTCGGCCGACCCGCATCAGATAAGCCGCCCAAAGCCCATTGATCAGTGCGGCCAGAACATTCAGCCCGATGCCGAGCGGTGAAAAATCGGGACTGTCGCCGTGTACAAGCCCCATCCAGGCGGCCCTGAAGATCGACAAGGCGGCCAACACAATCATCACGCCAACAAGAACGGCGGCGAAATACTCTGCCTTGTCATGACCATAAGGATGATTGCTGTCAGCAGGTTTGGAAGCGAACCAGACTGCTATGAGCGCTGCGAAGGATGAGGCAACGTTGACGATGGTCTCAAGCGCGTCGGAGTAGAGCGCAACAGACCCGGTCAGCCAGTAGGCACCGAATTTCAGGCCAAGGACCACAAGACCGATTGCAATGCTGAAAAAGGCAATACGGAGCTGCGAGCCAACCGCCATTAAGACCCCCTAAGGCCTCGGCGGCCCGCTGGTTTTCTGAGCGCTGCAAGGGGTAACAGGTTTTGCCCTCAAGACAACCGGCAATCGGGACTATCAAGTGAAAAACGGAGACTTATAGCGTGTCGTGTTTCATTGATTTCAGGCTGCTTCAGGTTTCGCGTACGAGACAAAGCCGAGTGGCAGCGGCACCTGAATCCGTTGGAACGCGACTTGCTCTAAAACCGGTCAATCCTCTAACGGCACTTGGACTGAAAGCCTTTCAAAAAAACCCCGGCTGTTGGCCGGTTTTTTTTTGGGTTGGCGGTTTCTCGGAACTTGTGCGGACCGGCTGGCAGCAACACCTAAAAGCCCTTCTTCCAATCCATGGCCGCAGCGCCAATGATCTGCCCCGGCCCCTCATTATCCTCAACCTGGATCAGGATAATGCACCGGGCGTCGCTGATCAGGTTCAGCTTCGTCTTTGCCATGCGGAACGTCTCTTCGCCGCCCGACCACATGCCCATCGGCATGAGATCCCGAACGACGTTTACATAAGTGATTTCGCGGCCCGCATTTTCCCCGCGGCCAATGTCCACAGTCGCTTCATCCTGCACGCGCAGGAAATAGACGGTTGCCATTTTTGCACCCGCAGGCAACTCGCCGCTGACCTTAGCCTCGACGGCCATATCCGAGATTTTGAGTGTCACGTCAGTAGCCAGCGGTTCGGCACGCTTCAGGGCAGCACGGACATCCGCTTCGCGGCTTCCGACAACATGTTCTTCACCGTTGATCACCATCTGCGGAGTATAAACCGACCGGTCGCCGCGCTTTTGAGCGTACGCACGCTGGCGCTGCGAATGAACCGGGCTCGCAAGCGTGTCTTTCCATCCAAGGTAATCCCAATAATCGACCGGCAAAACCAGCGTCAGGATATCCCCCTCTTCCTGTACAAGCTGCTCAGCGAGCCGATCAGCTGGCGGGCAGGAAGAGCAGCCTTGGCTGGTGAAGAGCTCGACGACCTTCTGCGGCCCCGCGTTCGCAGCATTCGAGGAAATGCCCGCCGCAAATAATCCGCAAACAAAAATGAAACACGCTCGGACAGCGTGTCGTGCTGTCCGGGTATGGATGCCCACCATTGGCTCTTGTCCCGTAACTGTTTTCAGTAAGATAGGCAGGCACCTTGTAAAGAGCGAGTCACGTGGCGGTGATAGCGTGCGCACCACTGGTTTTTCGTACGTTTGTGAAAATTGAAAGACAGCCCGTGATCAGCGCGAGGGTTTCACCCCTCGGCCATAATCTTCCTCAGTTCCGGAAGGAAACCGGTCTCATAGCTTTGCGGATCGAGCGGGCCGATGAACTTGTAGCGGATGGTGCCGGTCTTATCGACAATGAAGGTTTCCGGAACGCCGTAGACACCCCAGTTGATGGCTGTCCGTCCGCTGTCATCGACGCCAATGCGGTCATAAGGGTTGCCGAGACTTCCAAGGAACCGGCGCGCGTTCGCGGCTTTGTCCTTGTAGTTGATCCCCAGGAGCTGGAAGCCGTCCAGCTTCGCCAATTCTTCCAGGAGCGGGTGCTCCTGCCGGCACGGGCCGCACCAGGACGCAAAGATGTTCACGACGGAAACCTGACCGATCAAGTCTTCACGCGAAAATCCGGGCATTGGAGCGCCGTTTTCAGACAAGCCCTCAAGCGGCTCCAAGGAAAACTCCGGCGCAGGTTTATTGATCAGCGCGGATGGGATCTTGCTCGGATCGTCTCCGAGCGTCAGCTGAAACAGGAACAGCCCGGCAAGCGCTGCAAAAACAATCAAGGGCAGCAGAACGAGGACCGGAAAGCCACGTTTTTTGGGCTCAGATCCCGAACCATTTTCAAGTGTGCTCATGAGACCTGAGTGCTCCTGTCTTCCGGCCTTGCGCGTTTGATGCCTTGGTCAGCGAGGTCGTTCAGAGCTTTTTCCTGCGCGGCCTTGTCCAATCGCACCCATGCGATCAGGACCAGGACCGTTAATAGGCACAGGCCATAAGAGGCGAGGATAAATCCGGCGTGTGGTCCAAGATCCATGACGTCACTCCGCAGGTTGGGCGGCCCCGGCAGGACCTGGCTGTGCGGCACTCGCTGCACGCATCCGCAGAGCGCGGACACGCCGCCGCAGGATTTCATTGCGCATGGCCATCAAGTGAAGAACGAAGAACATCAGCGTGAAGGCAACGGCCATCACCAACAGCGGCCACAAGATATCCGGGTGAATGGTCGGGCCATCAAACCGCATCACACTTGCCGGCTGATGAAGCGTGTTCCACCAATCGACGGAAAATTTGATGATCGGCAGGTTCAGGGCGCCGACGAGCGTCAGAACGGCCGCAGCTTTCCCGGCCTTGATCGGGTCTTCCATCGTGCGCCACAGTGTCATCAGGCCCAGATACATGATGAAAAGGACGAGGACGGACGTCAGGCGGGCATCCCAGACCCAGTAGGTGCCCCACATGGGCTTGCCCCACAAGGAGCCGGTCACGAGCGCCATAAAGGTGAAAGCCGCACCGATCGGAGCAGCGCTTTTCGCCGAAACGTCCGCCAGCGGATGCTTCCAGACCAGAGTGCCGATCGACGACAGGGTCATGACCGAGTAGCACATCATGCACAGCCAGGCGGCAGGGACATGGATGTACATGATCCGCACCGTGTCCCCTTGCTGATAGTCCTCCGGCGCGACGAAGAAGCTCATGTAAAGCCCGACCGCGAACAACAGGAGACACAGCCCTGTCAACCAGGGGAGGACCACCTGCACGAACCTCAAAAACCGCGTCGGATTTGCGTAATCCCAAAATGCCATGGAACCGTTCTAATCTAGAGCTTTGCCCGCTTCAATGGACAAGTCTGCCGCAGGAGGCATTGAGGGCGATCAATATGGCGTTAGTCTGACGCAAATCGCAGTGCTGTGGCAGATGCTATCGGGCCAACAACGGCCGCAATGAGAGACAGCGCACAGAGGATCAGAAACGGCGTCAGGAAAGGCACAGGATCACGGATCGCAGCATCAGCCGAACTGACGCCGAAAATCAGAACAGGGATCGCGAGCGGGACAACCAGAACGGCCAGCAGGAGGCCACCACGGCGCAGAGAGACCGTCAGCGACGCACCGATTGCGCCGATTAAAGTAAGCGCCGGGGTTCCGACCAGCAGCGTTGCGGTGACCGCCGCCATGGAGACCGGATCCAGGTTCAAGAAGATACCGAGCACGGGCGCGGCGACCACCAGCGGCAAACCTGTCGCGGTCCAATGCGCCAAACATTTGATCAGGACAACCAGCTCCAGGGGTCGTCCCGCCATCAGCATCAGATCAAGTGTACCATCATCCCGGTCCGCTTGAAACAGGCGATCCAGTCCGAGCAACGTTGCCAGCAGGGCCCCGATCCAGAGGATTGCAGGACCGATCCGTGCCAATAGGTTGAGATCCGGGCCAACACCGAAAGGAATGACCGTTACAACGGCGAGGAAAAACAAAACGCCGACCAAGGCACTGCCGCCCACCCGGACCGACAGCCTCAAGTCCCGTTGAAACAACGCCATAGTCCAGCCTGTCATAGGAAGCCCTCCTCAAGGGCCTGCTCAGCAGGTTGTGCAGCTTCCAGATGCAGTGTTTGAATTTTGGTCAACGCCAACTCGGTATGGGTCGCCGTCACGATCAAGCCACCGGCTTCCAGGTGGCCATTCATCAAACTCAGGAGCAGGGCTTCGGAATTCTTGTCCAGTGCAGAGGTCGGCTCGTCCATCAACCAGATCGGCCGCGCAGTTACCAACAGCCGGGACAACGACAACCGCCGTTTTTGACCCGCAGACAGATAGGCAGCGGGCAAGTGTGCGGTATGACCAATCCCGAGCAGTTCCAAAGCCTCCATCGGCTTACGCAGCTCGCCGGCAAAACCAGCTGCAGCCGTAGGTGCTGTAAAACTTTGCCAGAACTCAAGATTTTCGAGCACCGACAATGCCGGCTTCACCGAGTCTTGATGGCCGAAATAATGTGAGTGTTCATGCGCTGGCCTGTCGTCTTCACCGCTCTCGTAACGGATCATGCCACCCGCCAGAGCAACCAGGCCCGCCAGGGTGCGCAACAATGAAGACTTGCCGATACCATTCGCTCCGGTCACCACAAGGGCGGTGCCTTGGCTGAGAGTGAAAGAGAGGTTTTGAAACACCCGGCGCCCGCCGCGATCAATGGTCAGGTTCTCAGCAATAAGGGTCAGGACACCGCTCCGGAAAATCGTACAGTTCGTCTGCCTTGTTAGTGCGATCTTGAGGGAAATGGCAAGCGCACTCTCTCATGCAAACTGCTCTGCAATACGATCTGTACGTTGCCGTCTTGGCCTTGCCGCAGCTGCAAGCCACGGAATGTTAATGTCCCCATGTCATAAATACGGAAGAATACGCAAAAGGAATTTTTCGTGCAGTCTCCGGACAATTCGACGCCCAATACCGGTCAGGACGCAACCCTTGCTGCGCAGTTGAAACAACTGGCCACGCGGGCGTTTGGCCTATTGGGGGCGGGCGGAACGGATAATCAAGCCGCACAGCGGATGGCCATCGCAACGTTCGGAATTCGTGTAGGCGGCGCAGCACTTGCCTATCTGTCCCAGGTTGTCCTCGCACGAATGCTTGGTGCCTATGATTACGGCGTTTTCGCCGTCGCCTGGACGTTTGTGATTATCCTTGGCGTCATGGCCTGTGGCGGATTTTCCTCTTCCGCCAGCAAGTTTATTCCGAAGTACCGCGAGGCGGGAGATCCGGACAGCCTCCGGGGCTTCATCAGCACGAGCCGCCGTTCGGTGTTCCTAATCGGATCGACGATTGCCGGTGCCGGGATTGGGATCATCGCATTGCTGCAGCCGGTGATCGATCCGAGTTACGTTGTTCCGTTGTCCGTTGCCCTGCTCGCCTTGCCATTTTTCTCCTACGCCATGGCACAAGACGGTATCGCACGCAGTTATGATTGGCCGTTCTTGGCAATGCTGCCAACCTATATCTGGCGTCCGGCGGCACTCCTGATGATCATTCTGATTTTTCTGGTCATTGCCGGTAAGGCAACCGCAACCACTGCGGCGATGGCAGCTGTCTTGTCTGCGTTTCTGGTCGCCGCCTACCAGCACGTTCACCTCAACCAGCGTTTAAAGCCGGTTTTGCCGAAAGGGCCAAAAAAGACTGATGTTCGGCTCTGGATTTTGATTTCCCTGCCGATGCTGGTTGTCGACGGTTTTCTCCAGCTGATCACCAGTGCTGATGTCATAATGGTGAGCTTCTTTGAAGAACCGGATCAGGTCGCAATCTACTTCGCAGCCTCCAAGACACTGGCTCTGGTGCATTTTGTTTATTTTGCCGTACGCGCCGCCTCGGCGCATAGGTTTTCCCGCTACCTGCACAGCGATGACATGACCGGCCTGGCAGCTTATGTGCGTCAGGCAGTGCATTGGACCTTCTGGCCGTCCGTGGGAGCCGGTATTGGTTTGCTGATCATTGCCCCGTGGCTTCTTGAACTGTTTGGATCCGGATTCGCAGATGGGTATCTGCTCATTGCCGTGCTGATGATTGGCGTGCTTGCACGTGCTTCTATCGGTCCAGCCGACGCACTATTGACCATGACCGGGCTGCAGAAAACCTGTGCGGTCATTTATGGAACCACATTTGTCTTGAACGTCGTTCTCAACCTCATTTTCATCCCATGGCTTGGATTGATGGGCGCTGCAGTTGCCACGAGTTGCGCAATTTTATTTGAAACCACCGCTCTTGCTTTTGCCGCCAAACGAAAGCTCAATATCACAACGTTCATTTTGCCATTGATGTTTCAAGCTAGGAACGCCGCCGCTTGACCGATCCATCGGATAGGAAGGATCAGCTGGAAGTCCTCTGGCTCGACCCGCTCGCGCCCGAAACGCCGTTGGACCAATGGCAGGATCTGGCAGACAACTCCGTTGATCCAAATCCTTTCTTTACACCGGGGTTTCTTCAACCTTTTCTGCAGGCCTTTCCCTCAGCAACGGTTCGCCTCTTGGTGATACGGGCAAAGAGTTCCGAAGACTGGCGAATGGCAGCACCTATCAGGCGTCGCCGGGCAGGGCTTGCTGTTCCAATCAAGACGACATGGACTTCTTACTACGCGCCGCTCGGAACGCCGCTTTTGCGTGACACGGGCGGACCTGACGATGTCGCTGCATTTGTCCGGGCTGGGGCTGGATCGGCAAACCTCATGGCCATGCCCTTTCTGCCCTGTAGTAGCCGGGTTGCATCGCTGGCTGAAGAGATAACCGGCTGGGAAAGCCGCTGGGCCGAGAAGCTTTCCCGCGCAGGTCACAGCTTTGGAGACCTTGGAGAAGTCCAATACAAAACAGCGATGTCCGGAAAGCGCCGCAAAGAAATGCGCAGACAATTGCGCCGGTTGGAGGATCATGGCCCAATTCGGATCGCCCATCTAATGGGCGAAGAGGCAATCGAAGGCTTCGAAGAGTTTATGAAGCTCGAAGCCGAAGGCTGGAAAGGGCGCGCTGGTACCGCGCTCTCAAGCAACCCGGAGACAGCGCTCTTCTCCAGAAATGTGATCAAGAACCGCTCTTTGAACAATGGTGTTCGCATTGATCAGCTTTGGGCTGGAGACACCTTGATCGCCTCGCTCATCCTTTTCATTGAGGGGGCTCACGTCTTCTCTTGGAAGATCGCGTTCAACGAGACGTTTGCGCGGATGTCACCGGGTGCTCAGATTGCAGCCATTTCCATGAAACAAAACCTGCAAAGCCCGGACATTCTTGAAGCGGACTCTCTGGCTGTCCCCGGTCATTCCATGATCGAACCGCTTTGGCGCGGCCGGGTCGATATTGGAACATTGGTCCTGTCAAAAGGTCCTTTGGGATCTTCGCTGGCAAGCCTCACGGCTGTGGATCTCAAATTGGAGCGCTCACTGCGGAGCAAAGCGAAAGCTTTGAAGGCCGTTTTCGGCTAGCGGCCCCGCCAATCAGGCCTGCGAAAAGTAGCCAAGTGCTTCCCTCACCTGCGCCCGGCGGCATTACGCCCCGATCTTCATAAAAAAAGCCCCGGGGAAAATCCCCGGGGGTCCAAGTTTGCGGTCCGAGCCAATAGACCGCCTGGGAGATTTCGGTTGGCCGGCTGGGGAAAGATGTTGAGCCAAACCCCGCCGGGCCGGACCGCCGCCATTTCTGGCGACCGTCCAAAAGTGCGATTTACATGCGCTGAGAGCCGGTCCCGAATTCCGGATAGGCTTCGACACCGATCTCGACCTTGTCGAGACCCAGAGCCTCTTCCTCTTCGGAGACCCGGATGCCCATGGCAGCTTTCAGGATGAACCAGACGATGCCGGATGCAACCAGTGTGAACACGCCGTAGGAGACAATACCGACGATCTGAGTGCCGTAGGATGCACCGTCGTTGGACAGCGGTACAATCAGCGTGCCCCAGATACCTGCAATCAGGTGGACCGGGATTGCGCCAACAACATCGTCGATTTTCAGCTTGTCGAGCAGCGGCACAGTGAAGACAACGATCACACCACCGATGGCACCGATGAAGACGGCTTGCCATACGCTCGGAGCCAGCGGCTCAGCTGTGATGGAAACAAGACCTGCCAGAGCACCGTTCAGAGCCATTGTGACATCAACTTTTTTGTACATGACCTGGGTCAGGATGACCGCAGCAACAACACCGGCAGCAGCAGCCATGTTGGTGTTTGCAAAGATGCGGGAGATGTCGGTCACGTCACCGATGGAGCCCATTGCGAGCTGGGATGCACCGTTGAAGCCAAACCAGCCGAGCCACAGGATGAAGGTACCCAGTGTTGCAAGCGGCATGGAAGAACCCGGCATCGGATGAACGGCACCGTCCGTACCATATTTGCCTTTACGGGCACCGAGGATGATCGCGCCAGCAAGAGCTGCCCAGCCACCAACGGAGTGAACCAGCGTGGAACCGGCGAAGTCGGAGAAGCCCATTTCAGAGAGCCAACCTGCGCCCCACTGCCAAGAACCAGCGATCGGGTAGATGAAGCCGGTCAGGACAACGGTGAAGATCAGGAACGGCCACAGCTTGATGCGCTCAGCCAGAGTACCAGAGACGATAGATGCTGCGGTTGCCACAAACACCATCTGGAAGAACCAGTCAGATGCAGTGGAGTAACCGGTGTCCAGAGCATCGCCGCCGACCGGATCGAAGGAATACGGTCCGAAGGAACCCATGAACCCACCGTCAACGCCGGTGTACATCAGGTTGTAGCCAGTGATCCAGAACATCAAACCTGCGATGGAGTACAGGGAAATGTTCTTCAGGCACTGCATGGAGACGTTTTTGGAGCGGACAAGGCCGGCTTCTAGCATGGCGAAACCAGCAGCCATCCACATGACCAGGAAACCACCGATCAGGAACAACAGGGTGTTGAAGATGTAGGCGACTTCCGGTGTGACGGCCGGAGCTGCTTCAGCGTCCTGAGCCAATACCGGCAAGGCGGAGAGGCTCAAAAGAGCCAGCGATGCCGCGCCCTTAGCGACAAGTTTTTTCATGAGTACGTTTCCTTACCTGAATGTCAAAGAGCTTCGGCGTCGGTTTCGCCGGTGCGGATGCGAACAACTTGATCGATGGAGTAGACAAAGATCTTGCCGTCCCCGATTTGACCGGTCTTTGCGGCCCCGGAGATGACCTCGACGACTTTGTCGACAGATCCGCCGTCTACGGCGACTTCGATCTTCAGCTTCGGAAGAAAGCTGACCGCATATTCGGTCCCGCGGTAGATTTCGGTATGACCCTTTTGGCGGCCGTAGCCCTTCACTTCTGTAACCGTGAGCCCCTGGATGCCGATGCCGGTCAAGGCATCGCGCACTTCGTCGAGCTTGAACGGCTTGATGATGGCCATCACTATTTTCATTGCTCGTTCCATTCCCCTCTTTAGTGCCCCTTCCCGGCGAAGAAGCTCCGCAACCGATCCGCCTCTATGTCCGTTGTTCCCCTCTGGATGGGCCTTGGATCTTGGTGGCGCCGACAGTCGGCACACGAACCGGTGTTGCGCTCTCCTTTACAAAGACCGTGCCAACTTGAAGATTTGATTCAATAAACGGCTGTTTTCCGGCGTTTACCGGTTAAGAATTTTAACGGCGAGCAGATTTTCGAGCGGGGTAGTGATGGTTTTTCAGGCAACAATTTTGCACAATATTTAAACAGGCAAGCTCAAACTGTTTAAATAATAGGCAGAATTTTTGTGCAGCGCACACACGCATAAAAAAACGGCAAATCCGAAGATCTGCCGCAAACGCAATATGGAAAGCCGCAAGGTTAGGCGGAGAATCCACCGCCTTTTAAGAAGGCGATCTCGGCTTCGGTAGACACCCGGCCCAGAATGTCGTTTCTGTGCGGAAATCGGCCGAAGCGGCGGATAACATCCATGTGAATCAGAGCGTAGTGATAAAATTCCATATTTCCGAGCGGCTGACATAAATCCACCGCACGCTCCTGAAGCTGCATATCTTCAGCGTGCTCAAAGGGCAGATAAAAGAATACCCGAACCGCCTTTGGAAAGGCCTTGTCATATCCGCGCGCGACGGCCGCCTCTGCGATGGCAACAGATTTTGGATCGGCGGCAAATGCTTCTGCAGATCCTCGAAAGACGTTCCGGGTGAACTGGTCCAGCAGAAGAATCAAAGCTAGGGCACCACTCGGCGTTTCAGCCCATTCATCCAGGTCGCCCTGCTGTGCCGCCTTGATCGTAGCAAGGAACTTGTCCCGGCAACGCGCATCAAAACCGTCATCGCGCGCAAACCATTTCTCCGCGCCCGCGTCCCACCAAAAGTCCAGGACGTCTATCGGACTTGCCAGACCGTCGCTCATCAAAGGATCCTCTTTTCACGGCACCACCAGGGTATTCTCGGCGCCTGTTTCCAGGATATATATGCAAGGAAAGCAAGATGCTGTGAATGGAGTTCTGCGCGTGACCGAAAACACCCTGGATTTGATGGGCCTGAAATGCCCGCTTCCGGTTTTGAAAACAAAAAAGGCACTTTCAAGACTGAACGCTGGCGCGGAACTCACAGTCCAAACAACGGATCCAATGGCGGAAATTGACATTCCGCACTTCTGTCAAGAACAGGGCCATACATTGGTCAACAAAGAAAAGACCGAAACAGGGCACAGCTTCGTGATCCGGAAGGGCTAAACCGTTTTACTGGATGAACGGAAACGAACCGCAGAGTTCGGAGCCGGCTCTTTGAATGCCCCCAAACACCGGAACATTCGTCACGGCGCGATTATTTACCCGCGATCTGATCGATCTTTTTCGCAAGCCTCAAATCCAAGGCACTCAGTCCACCGACGTCGTGTGTTGCCAAGGTGATCTCGACAGTGTTGTAAACGTTAAACCACTCGGGATGATGGTTCATCTTCTCTGCGGCCAGGGCAACTTGTGTCATGAACCCAAAGGCTTCCAAAAAATCACCAAATTTGAAAGTCGCGGTGATTGCATCCCGGCCATTGACGAGTTGCCAGTTCTCTAGGCTCTCCAAACCAGCAGAGCGCTCCTCCGGCGTCAGCTTTTCAACCATGCTTCACTCCCTTTAAGAAGGCTGTCTGCATCTTGCCGACGCCCTTGATTTCAACAGCGCCTCGCTCTTGAAAGTAGAAATTTGACCCGGCCATACTACGAAATGCGTCTGTCACCTGGATCTCTCCGGCCACGGAATGCGATTCCATGCGGCTCGCGACGTTCACGGCATCTCCCCAGACATCGTAGGAAAACCGCCGCTTTCCGATCACACCGGCAATGGCTGGTCCGGTATGAATACCAATCCGCAGGTTTAGATGCACGCCGCTGAGCGGTTCACTGGACTGGATCACACTCATCATCTTGAGCGCCAGATGACCGATCGCAACCGCAGCCTCGTGGGGCGGACTCTGCAGCCCTCCAACCACCATGTACGCATCCCCGATCGTCTTGATTTTTTCAACGCCAAACTCTTCGACCAGATGATCGAAGTCCCGAAACAGGCCATCAAGAAACCCAACCACCTCATCCGGTTGAAGGTTCCGCGCTGCTGGAGTGAACCCAACGAGATCCGCAAAGAGCACGGTCACAGCGTCATGCCGGTCAGCAATACGGGTTTCCGGCGCATTTTTTAACCGGTCTGCGATTGACCGAGGCATGATGGTCTCGATCAGGGTTTCGGCTCGCTCGTGTTCGGCTGCCAATGCAGCCTCAGCGCGATGCAACGCCGTCAAGGCATATACAATCAAGACACTGGAGATGATCAGAACATTGACCATGACCTGCGCTGCCAATTGCTTTCGAAAGGCAAGGTCATGAGGCATCACAGGTCCAACGTTTGGCGCAAAGACGTACGCAGAAACCAAAAGAACCAGAGCAAGACAGAAACAGCCTGCGAAAAGGCGCCAATGTCCCACCCCAAAAAAGATGAAGGCCGCACCACCGAGGGCAAAATAGGCCTGCGTTCCGCTTTCCAAACCCAGCGACCAAACTACGAACGTGTTTCCGGTCGCGATCACCATTACGAAATAGATCGCCGCAACGTTGTCGCCAAAGCGATGCAGTCGCGAAGTCGCGCCAAACAGGCAGATCATGATGATCCCATAAATACTGAGCGGCATCAGTTCATGAAATGCATAGGTCAGGTTCTGGATCGTATGAAACAGGTTGTCAGCGATACCAACCAGCGCCGAAACGTTCACGACCATCTGCCGGCGCCGGACATAGGGATCCGTTGACGTGATGCCAGCGGATGCCAGCCCCTTTAGCCAAACGGGCCACCTGACCTTGCTGAATCTTTCAATCACCGCCAAACCCGACGCCTTCATTTTGTCCCTCATCGACCTTTGTGCCGGTGGTTCACAACTCGGCGCCCGGCACTCTGAGGGATGCTCTTCAAAACCTGTACCCGACAGCAAGTGTCAGGACCGCAGCCGATCCGCTTGACAGCGGCGACTATGCTCGGTTGATAGGCTTATGACTTCAGTACTTTTCGTCTGCCTTGGCAACATCTGCCGTTCACCGCTCGCCGAAGGGGTTTTTCGCGCCATAGTGGAAAATGCCGGATTGAGCGATCGCTTCCTAATTGATTCAGCCGGAACGGGCGCTTGGCATGCCGGAGACCCGCCGGATCCCCGATCGATTGAGGTCGCCGCCCGGCACGGAATTGACTTGACTGCACAACGGGCCCGCCAGGTGACGGATCGCGATTTCACGCAGTTTGATTTCATCTTGGCGATGGACTCAAACAACCTAAGCACACTGAAATCACGCACCAAGAAAGACCATACGGGCCTGCGTTTGTTCCTGAACTCACCGCCAACAGATGTGCCGGATCCCTATTATGGCGGCGATGATGGTTTCGAACGGGTCTACCAAATGATCGATGGTGGCAGCCGATCCTTACTGACCGCTTTGAAGGCGCATTTGTGACGTTCGAACCAAGAGGTTCATAAATCCGTCTCAGTCGCTGCGCTAATCAGAAGTTGATCGTTTCAATTTCTGGCGCTGAAATGAAAATCCTGTGGTGGTCACTGGCCGCTGTTCTCATCCTGCTCGGCCTGGCGACCGTATGGTTGCCGATCCCGACTGGCGTGCCGCTCTTGGCACTCGGCAGTGTGGTCATCATCGGCACAAGCCGGAGCGCAGCCCGCCACTTGCGCAAACGCCGCAAGTCAGCACCGCACCTGAATGACATGATCACCTGGGTGGAAGACCGGTCGCCATTGCGATTTGCCCGGATCCTCAAACGCACACGGCCGAGAAAAAAGTGACCCGTTAGTTTCTCTAGCTCTCCGACTGTGCGCTCCCGGAACCACGAAGGGCTTGACGCAGCCGGACAAGAAGACGTTTTGCCAGACGATGCAGCCGCCGGCCGTTTCGGGTGAACCACTCATCCAGCCCCTGATCCGTCGTGAGGGGCGGTTTCTTCAAATAAAGCAGCCAATAGACGCTCAGGATCACAAGGAACGTCAGACCCCAGGACAACATGGTGTCGGAGAAGAAATGCCCGCCAAAGGCGACCCGGTTGATTGACAGGATCAGACACAGCGGCAGCACAAACGCGAAAACCGCCTTCCGCCAAGAAGCCGGAACCAGAAACGCCATCGTCACAAGCCAGATACCTGCAGCCCCTTCGCCGGACGTAAACGAGCAATTCCGTGCGCAGTAATCAGTCATTTTCCAGACCGGTTGAAACGGCAACTCCCCGCCAAACTCTTCAATCGAGCGCGGCCGTGGGCGACCCCAGTTATCCTTCAGGATCGAGTTCACAAGGATCCCCGGTCCCAGGATCAATGTGGAGATGAGAAACACCGGCTTTCGCAGCGGCACGATTGGAGGCCGGCCTGGCAGCAACAACTTGATCACCAAAATGGCCACCGAACAGATGGCAATCGTTTGAACCAGATACGGTCCAAGATGCCGGACTTTTTGCAGGAACGGATTGTGTTGCGCCCAAAAGCCATCCGTTTGACTGTAGAAAAGACCGCTTACCCACAAATCGGTTCGGGGAAAGGCCAGAAAAAACGCAGACACCAGCGCGACATAGGCGATGGTGGCCAAGAACGGATGTGCGATGCACCAGGCAACAGCTTTGCTTGAGGCAATCTTCTGGATATGCTTTGTCAAACGCGTGTCGATCATGGCCGCTGTTTAGCGCATCCCTGTTGCCCATCCAATCCTTTCCTGCCGGTTTTCTCCGGCGTGCTTCATGAAAAACTCGATCGCTCCATGACCACTGACCCAAATATCCAGTCCAACGTCGTCCAACTACACGCAACGACGCAGCCATCGATCGAGTTCTGGTACGAATTCGGCTCTACTTACAGCTACTTGTCCGCAATGCGGATCGAAACACAGGCGCGGGATGCCGGTGTCAGCTTGTCTTGGAGACCGTTCCTGCTTGGCCCGATTTTCAAGAAAAGCGGCTGGGACACATCGCCGTTCAACCTTTATCCGGCCAAAGGCCGTTACATGTGGCGGGATATGGAGCGCCAATGCGCCCGCTATGGCCTGCCACTGACCATCCCGGATCCATTTCCTCAGGCCGGATTGCTGGCCGCGCGGATTGCTCAGGCAGGGCGGACACAGCCTTGGATCGGCGACTTCACGCGCGCCGTTTTTATTGCCGAGTTCGGCAGCGGTGAGGACATTTCCGATGAAGCCTTTTTAGCGCACCTCCTCCTGGAGGCAGGCGCTCCTGCCAAGGACGTTCTTGAGGCTGCTAAATCGCCAGAAGTAAAGGACGCCTTGCGCGCGTCTGTCGAAGAAGCTGTAGAGAAAGGTATCTTCGGCGCACCCAGTTTCGTTCTTCAAAATGGCGAGCTGTTCTGGGGCGATGACCGCCTCGCGGATGCGCTCGAAATGGCAACCGAGCTCGCAAAAGCCTAATTGCGACCCCGCTGCCCGTCTCGACGACTGGCTAGATCCAGTGAACACTCTTGAGTTGCTGCGCTCTTACAAGGACATCGTAAAGAGCAGACGGCGCCAGCGGCTTGCCCACCCCCTCCATAAATCCAGCCTTGCGCAGCAAATTGTCGCCAAAAGCTTCCAGAGCAGCAGTAACCGCTATGAGCGGCAACTCCTCGGCCGGTCGGATCCGGCGCAGCTCCTGGGCAACTTCAAGCCCCCCCATGCCGGGCATATGAAGATCCAGGAGAACGGCCCCGAGTTCCTTTTCCTGAGCCAGTCTGATCGCCTCTTCGCCCGAATGGGCAATATCTGAGGTGACGCCAAAGGATTCCAACAAGGCGGCCAAGAGGCGGCAATTGGTTTCATTGTCGTCCACGATCAGGACATGGTCAGGAAGTTCATTGTCTTCCGCGCCCGCCTTTGAAGCAGTCTTGGCGCCTTTAATCCCGGGCGCGGCCGGCTCTACAGGGATTTGCACTTCGAAGCGGCTGCCGCCCGTCTCCGGGGAGGAGTGGTTCAAGACACCGCCCATCTGCCGAACCGTTTGAGCAATTCCCCAAAGGCCAAGACCGCTGCCCGGTGTATTTTCCTGAGCTTTGCGCCCTCTCACAAAAGGACGGAACAGATCATCCCGTTCCGCCGGATCAATGCCGGGCCCTGTATCAGTAATTGAGAGACTGACCCAGTAGGCGTCTGCAGTGCTCGCAGTCGATTGCTCGGAGGATCCAAGCTGCTTTTCAGGAAACGGACAGGAAATCACCTCAAGACTGATCCCGCCTCTCTCCGTGTACTTGATCGCATTGTCAAGCAAGGCAGAGACAGCCCGTCGGAGCTGGCCAGCAGCACCAGTCTGGCACGCGCCAGCCGTGTCCTGAAGCCGGACCGTGAGTTTCAGGCCTTTTTTCTCCGCAGCGACACGGAACAAATCTGCACAATCGTGAACAAGTGATGATATTGAAACAGTTGCATCTTCGCCCACATCCCCAGGAGCTGCGTCCGTAATCAATTCCGTTGTCATCTGCTCGAGAGAGTCGATGGCCCTCATGAGCACGGACAGTTGCTCTGATTGCGCATCATTCAAAGGCCCTGTTTCAATCAGTTCAGCTGTCAGCCGCATGGCGCCCAAGGGCGTGCGCAAATCATGCGCCAGAAGCGCAAGATTGACACTGTCCTCGTCGTATTCAGCCATTCGGCGCAACCCCAATTCAAAACGGATGGCATCAGGGGCTTGCGTCCCGATCTCCAGCGAACCAGTATGACAGACTTGCTTACCTTCCCCGCTGGCCGGTGTCCACCAGCCATGCTCAAGCCCCGTCAAAGGCATGTTTGTTCAAACACTCACAATCGTCGCCCCTGTCTTTCTGCTGATCGGCTTTGGATACGGCCTGGCCCGAACCAAAATCCTCAGCATGAAGGTAAGCGAAGCGCTCGGCGAATTTGTCTATGTGGTCGCCATTCCGATCCTGATTTTCCGGACGCTTGTGACAGCAGATCTGTCGGCAGGACTGCCATGGGCGCTTTGGGCGAGTTATTTTCTCGGGATCGCGTGCGCTTGGACACTTGGAACTCTCGTCATTCGCAAAGGCTTCGGGCGCGATGCCCGTGCCGGTGCGATCGGAGCGATCTCGGCGGCCTTTGCAAATACAATTCTGGTCGGCTTGCCGCTGGTCGCAGCGGTTTACGGGGATGACGGCCTGATCCCCTTGCTGCTCATCGTTTCCATCCACCTGGCTTTTATGACCGTTTTGATGGCGATTGTTATGGAGCGGGCCGCCGCCCATGACAGCGGCGGGGAAAGCCCACCGGTGTTGACCTTGATTAAAAGCGCCGCGAAGAGCCTGATCCGCAATCCGCTTGTGATCACCATAATCGCCGCATTCTGTTGGCGCATGACCGGGTTTGACCTGCCGTCTTTGGCAAGTGATCTGCTGAACCGGATAGGCGCAACCGCACTGCCTCTCGCCCTAATTTCGCTGGGTATGAGCCTTGTTCAATATGGCATGCGCGGCAACATACTGCCCGGGCTGGTTCTGTCAGCGATCAAGATCGTCATCATGCCGGCAACCGTGTTCTCGTTGGGGTATTTCGTTTTCAACTTGCCACCGCTCTGGGTGGCGGTCTCCACTTTGACGGCCGCCTGCCCAACCGGCATCAATGCCTATGTTTTCGCGAACAAATACGGCACCGGTCACGCCATGTCAGCGAACGCGATCACGGTAACAACAGCGCTCGCCGTTTTGACGACAAGTCTCTGGATCTGGTTCCTGGAGTATGTGCTCGGGATGTAGTGAATAAGGCAGAGCATTAGAGCCCAATACGCTTGCGAAGATCCGCATGGGTCGCGCCGGCTTCCCGCAAGGATCGCAGGCTTGTATCCCGGTTTGACTTGGACAATTTGCGGCCATCGTCACCAAGGATCAGCCGGTGATGGCGGTATCGGGGCTCCGGCAGGTCTAGCAAATGTTGCAGAACGCGGTGGACGCTTGTTGCTGCATAGAGATCCTGGCCGCGCAGCACATCCGTGATTCCCTGGCGCGCGTCATCGACGACAACGGAGAGGTGATAGCTGGTCGGCGTGTCTTTCCGGGCCAGAACCACATCGCCCCAGGATGCAGCATCCGCGGCAATTGTTTTTGCCGGTTCAAACAATGCTGGACCTTCCGCCCCGAACTCCTGCCAGGTGAGCGGTTCTCCGATCCGGCTCAGAGCCGCCTTCATATCAAGCCGGAGGGCAAAGGGCGCATCGCTCTGAGACCGTTGTTGTATTTCCTCTTCGCTCAGAACCGCATCGTCTCCGGGATAAAGCGGCGCGCCATCCGGATCCCGTGGCCAAGGGCTGCCCTTTTCTTCGTGACCAGCAACGAAGCGTTTGATCTCGGCCCGCGTCAGGTAGGCCGGATAGACCAGCCCGAGGTCCTGAAGCTTTTCCAGCGCCGACCGGTAGTGCGGAAAGGCTTCCGACTGACGTAACATCGGCTCATCAAGCGGAACCCCAAGCCATGCCAGATCCTCAAACAGATCCCGTTCCAGCTCAGGCCTGCACCGGGTCTGATCGATGTCTTCGACACGCACAAGGAACCGGCCATGCAACGCCACTGCCGCGCGGGCATTCAGCAAAGCCGACAAGGCATGGCCAAGATGCAGATGTCCATTCGGAGAAGGCGCGAAACGAAAGACGGGCTCGGTCATGAAGTTTGAGAACGGTTGATTGGAAGCTGCGGGTCTTTTACGGCTAACCGTTCCTATCATTCCATTACCCTTGCGCAAGCGTGGAGATCGTCGAAGTCCCGTGATGAAGCCAATTCACACAGAAGATGACTTGAACCAGGGGCTTTCGGAGCTTCTTACTGCAAATCCGCGCTTACAGAGCATCTCGGAAAAGGCAGGGCCTTTGCCGCTGCGCCGTCGGCCAGCTGACTTTGAAGGATTGGCACACATAGTTACCGGCCAGCAGGTCTCCGTTGCCAGCGCGAGCGCAATCTTTGCCCGCTTGCAGACCTTGGTCACGCCATTGACCGCTGAGAACCTGTCCAGCTTTAGCGATGAAGATCTGGCGGCGGTTGGCTTGTCCAAACCCAAAATCCGAACTCTGCGCGCCGTAACAACAGCCTGTCAGAACGGCCTAGATTTGGCGGGGCTGGCGACTGCTTCGGCCGGACACGCGCACACCCAATTGTGTGAGATCAAAGGGATCGGGCGATGGACGGCCGACATATTTCTTCTCTTTTGCGCAGGTCACCCGGATATTTTTCCAAGTGGAGACCTTGCCCTTCAAATCGCTGTTCGCGACGCGTTCGAACTCAGTGAAAAGCCGGATTTAAAAACACTGGACCGGATTGCCGCAGATTGGGCACCGAACAGAGGCGTCGCAGCACGGCTGTTCTGGGCTTGGTATCGTGTTCAGAAACAGGGCAAGGAAACCCTGCCGGTCTAATCGAAAACCATCGATCTGGGATACATCGCCCGTAAAGACTTCTGCGCTAAGGCTTCGTGGCAAGGGCTCTAGTGAGATTACGGTGGTGCAATGAGAACTGTTGTCTGTTTCTTCGCGATTCTATTTGGGTTTGTCCTTACACCCGCTTTTTCCAGCGAACCGCTCTCAGCATCTGAAAACAGATGGGCACGAATGTCGAACGCCTGCCAGACTGAGCTGGGCCTCTCGGCAGACCAATGCGGCTGCATTTTCACCAAGTCACTGGACACAAATCTTTCCAACGTCGATCTCTCATTTTACTACGCCAACGAACCGGGCCGCCTGTCTGCGCAGGCACGCGCCAAGTTGGATGAACTGCGTCAACTTTGCACGACAGACGGGACGGCCGGTGGCGCAGGTCAGCCAAGTGAACACTCCGCCTTGTGTGAGAGAAAAAGCAATATGGATGCGCCCCGTTGCAGCTGTTTCTTGCGAAAAACCAGTGCGGCCAACTACGCCTCCAATGATGTTGAAATGTTCCTGCGCGGTCGAGCATCGAAGGTGAGCGAGTTCAGCCTCTACACAGAGATGACCATTCACCTTCTGGATTGCGAGAAGGAAGTCATTCAAGGCCGCTAAGGCGCCGCCAATCGAAATCCGCAAGCCGCTCCCAAGGGCCTTTAGGAGGACACGCACTCACTCATGGAGGCGGCAGACCGGATCAGCAACTCGATGTCTGCTGGCCGCGACAAACGATGATCACCGTCCGGCACGACTGTAAACGTGACATCATCCTGCGGCAGAGCCTGCACCAGCCGTTCCGCATGACCAAGTGGAACATCCGGATCCAGCGCACCTTGCAGGATCGTCACCGGCACCCCGATCTGAAGAGAGCTGCCGAACAGCAAATGAGACCGCCCGTCTTCGATCAACTTGCGGGTGATGACATAGGGATCATCGCTGTAGTCGGACGGCTGCTCCCAGCGTCCGTCCTGCAAGATAGCCGCACGTATATCGTCCGAGAACCGCTCTTTCCACATCAGCTCTTCCGTAAAGTCAGTCGCTGGCGCGATCAAAATCAAACCCTTGATCCGGCTTGTTTCCTTGCGTGAGAGAGCCAAGAGAAGAGCAATCCAGCCGCCCATGGATGAGCCGACAAGGATGGTTTCGCCGCCCGTGCAGGTGTCGAACACCGCCTCGGCTTCCTCCAGCCAATCGGACACGCACGCCTCTTCAAATGCGCCTTCTGAAAATCCGTGCCCGGAATAATCAAAGCGAACCGCTTCCTGCCCTCGCTCCCAAGCAAATGCAGACAGGGCCTCGGCTTTGGTTCCGCTCATGTCAGACTTGAAACCCGACAGCCACATGAGACCGGGCGATCTTCCTGGATCTTTCCGGACAGCGATTTTCCGCCTCTGACCGTTTTTTCCAACCTCAATGAATTGCGGTTCCGCCGCGCCCATACTATGGCTCTCTTTCAGTTTCTTCTGCTGGTGTCCTTTGGCACAGCCATCCGTTATTTAAAAGACCGCCCGGAGCCCTGCTGGTGTCCCTGCCCACCGCCCCAACCGTATTGCAAGTGATCCCCGACCTGAACTCCGGGGGCGCGGAACGCACCACTGTCGATATTGCCCGCGCTCTTATCGCTGCAGGTGGAACCGCACTCGTAGCCAGCCAGGGCGGGCAGATGGTGCGCGAGCTGGAAGATATCGGCGCCCAGCATTTCACATTGCCGGTCAAATCGAAAAATCCGGTCACTCTTTGGAAAAATGCGGGCCTGTTGAGCGAACTGATCCGCGCGCAAGACGTTGACATCATTCACGCCCGAAGCCGGGCTCCCGCCTGGTCTTCTCTCTTTGCCGCCCGGCGGACACACATTCCGTTCGTCACCACCTATCACGGCAGCTACAGCCAATCGAATGCGGTCAAAGGGCTTTACAATTCAATCATGGCCCGCGGCGACACTGTCATTGCGAACTCCAAATACATTGCCGATCTGATCGCCGACCGGCACCCCTTTGCGAAAGACCGCATTACCGTGATCCATCGCGGCTCCGATTTGAAAGGTCTTGCGCCGGAAAATGTCAGTGCCTTGCGCCGGCAGGCCCTGAAAGACAGTTGGGGCGTTCCCACAGGCCGCCCGATCATCATGAACATGGCACGCCTGACGAGCTGGAAAGGCCAGAAGGTGTTGATCGAGGCCATGGGCGCACTGAAGGCGTCCGGAGTAACGGCACCGATTGCCATTCTTGCCGGCGATGCTCAAGGCCGAGACGGTTATGTGGCAGAGTTGAAGCAGTTGATTGCCGATTGGAACTTGCAGGATCAGGTCCGGCTGGTCGGCCATTGCGCGGACGTGCCGGCGGCCATGGCGCTGTCCGATTTGGCCGTTGTCGCTTCGATCGAACCGGAAGCCTTCGGCCGAGCCGCTGTTGAAGCACAAGCGGCCCGTGTTCCAGTCATCGTTTCTGACCTTGGCGCCGTGCCCGAAACCGTGCTGGCACCACCCGATGCTGCAGAAAAAGACCGCACCGGATGGCGCGTTCCGCCTGGTGACAGCGACGCGCTGGCCTCGGCGATCAAGACTGCGCTTGCACTATCAGCAGAAGACCGGCTCGCACTGACAGGCCGAGGCCTGACCCATGCGAGCCGGAATTTTACCGTTGAAACAATGTGCGCCAAGACACTCGACGTTTATGCCAAGCTGCTGGATCGCTGACCGTTCCGTTTAAGCCGCCCGGATCTGGCCGAGGAAGCGGTTCACTTCATCGCGCAGCAAATTGGACTGTTCGGTCAGATCATTGATGCTGGATTGGACCGCATGCGTGGCATGACTGGATTCCACCGATGCGTCTTTCACAACCTTGATGCTGTCCGAAACATCCCGGGTACCATTCGCGGCCTGGGCAACGTTTTCAGCAACGCTTTGGGTCGTTGCACCCTGCTCTTCCATTGCGGACGCAATCGCGGTCGAAGACTGTTCCAGATCGCGCATAACATCGCCGATTTTCGCGATAGACCCAACCGCGGTCTTGGTTTCCGCCTGAATTTCCGTAACCAGCTCCGAAATGTTTTCCGTTGCCTTGGCCGTTTCGTTCGCAAGTGCCTTCACTTCACTGGCAACAACCGCGAAACCCTTCCCGGCCTCACCGGCGCGGGCAGACTCGATGGTCGCGTTCAATGCGAGGAGGTTGGTCTGCTCGGCAATATCGGAAATCATCGATACAACTTCGCCGATGCGGTCGGCCATGTTGGCAAGTGTTTCCATCTGGGTAGCGGTGCCGGTCACATCCTGAGCCGCGCTCTTGGAAGCAGCGGACGCACGGATGATTTGCTCATTGATCTCGCTGATTGACGCGGTCATTTCCTCAGCAGCGGACGCAACGACGGAGACATTTTCTGTCGTCTGCGCAGAGGCTGACGCTGCCACTTCAGCGCGTTCGCTAGTGTTTTCCGAGACACGTGCCATGGTCTGTGCGCTCTGATCCAGATTGGCAGCGGTGCTGGAAACACGCTCCACGATTGCACCCACGGAAGCTTCGAACTGGCTTGCCAGATTCTCCATCAACGCGCGTTTTTCTTCTTCGGCCCGCGCCGTGCGATCCTGTTGCTCCTGTTCAAGCTCCAAGGTCCGGATGGCGTTTGCACGGAAGACTTCTACGGCACGCGCAATGCTGCCAATTTCATTGCCGCGGTCAGCATAGCCGACAGTCACATCGTTGTTGCCGCCCGCCAATTCATTCATGACTCCGGTGAGGTCTTTGATCGGGCGTGTGATGCTGCGTCCGATCAGCCAACCGAGACCAATCGCCAGGATCAAACTGATCGACCCGATCACAAGGAAGAGGTTGTTCGAGAAACTGCGCGCAGATTCGAGACCGGCGCTGGCAGCCTGCTTGCCGAGATAAGCCGCTTCGGACAGCTTTGACCAATCCGGCATGATCTTCGCAAACGTCTCGTCAGCGGCTGCAACCTGCGCATCAATGAACTGGGCCTTTTCAGCATATTTCTTGAAAGTGGCCTGGTATATATCGAGAAGTGCGCTGATTTCTTTTTGCTCTGCGTCCGGCAAACCGCTGTTGGGAAGCATATCTGCAAATTCACTGCGCCGGTCATCGATCCGGCCGATGTATTTGTCGGCGCCGCGCAGCATGAAGTCCTTTTCGTGGCGGCGCATCATCAACATCTTGACGGTCAGTGCATCGAGGTTCGCTGCTTTTAGGCGCTCTTCAACGTTATGTACCGCGCCGCGGAGTTCGCCCTTCAGGCCGACTTTTTCGTCCAGCCCCATCTCTTTCGATTGAGCCACAATCGCATCGAAATCTGCTTTGTGCTGTGCCAGCGTACTCTCAAGGCTTTCGATCACCGGCATCTGATCGGCAGCTTCCGGTTTCTCTGCGGTGAGCTTCAGGAATTCAACAGCTTCGCCATACCGCTCATCATAGGTGGCTGTAAGCATTTCATCCTTCGTCAGCAGAAAGTCCTTTTCCAACCGCCGCATGTCTTGCGCCTTCGCCAGCACCTGGGACACGTAATAGTCCATCTGGGAGTATTCAGCGAGGCGATCATTTTCAGTGCTGACAAGCTCCTGGCTATGCCGGGCGACAAAAAACAGCAGAACGATTGCAACAACGGTGATGGCCGATAGACTGCCCACTCGAGCGGCGATCGACAGATTGGTGATTGACTTCATGATTGCACAGACTCTTTTTTATTACCGTAAGATGCATTACACAACTCACGAAAGGTAAGTACAGAAGAAGCAAAACGAATTAATTTTCCTTTACGACTGATCTCTGAAAACTAGAAATTTGAATGTATTCCGATTGAAATTTTTTTCAAACTACAACCAAAAGATGATGAATACGGTTAAATACTAAGCCAGCAAACAAAATTCCGAATTATCAATCAAAAACTCAGCGGAAAATGTCTGACGATCACAATTCGCGTCCACGGAGGCTTCGTCACTGACGCGATCTCACAGGGTCGAGGCAAAATCTTGCGCTTCCGCTGGACTTGAGATCCGCAAACCCGCAGATCGGACCTTCGCGAAACACTCAAGCTGCCAGTGGGTAAGCTTCTTCCACCAAGTATGGCCCGCCACCAACACTTGATTTTGCAGAGAACAAGACGAACCGGCCTGCAATAAATGGCGGAGCCTGGAAGTTACCGCGCTCGCACAACCACTTGGCAACATCTTCATTATTGGATGTTTTACAGCGGGCCAGAGTGACATGAGGCACGTACTTGCGCCGCTCTGCCGGCAAGTGAAGCCGTTGCAGGATGCGCTCTTGCTCGCTTTGAAGCTCAGACAAAGCCGATGTCAGCTGCACACCGGCCCAGACCGCGTGTGGCTTGCCGTTGCCGAAGGACCCAAGGCCATCAAGCCTGATCTCAATGGGATTACGGCGGATCCGGTCGAGTGCATCAACCACTTCATCCGCCGTGCGATCATCGATATCGCCAATGAAGCGCAGAGTGATGTGATAGTTTTCCGGATCGATCCAGCGGGCGCCCCGAAGGCCTCCCCGGAGCATGGACAACATGAGGGCCGTCTCAGACGGAATCTCAAGGCCTGTAAAAAGCCGCGGCATAGGTGTTCCCTCCGCCAAACGCTGATGTCCCCATCAGGAATCAACTTGATGAAATTGGCAAGACAAAAAACCAACACTTTGAAGACAAAGTAGTTTTTGTGTGGAGAGAGATTTCGAGCCGGGCAATTCCTTGCCCGGCTCGAGGGGGAGACTGTCGTTTGATTCTTTTGAAAACGTGAACGTCAGCTACGGTGCTGTGTTGCCGAATTCCTGATGAATCGCGTCGATCTTCTCAAGGACGTCGCTGCTTAACGTCACATCGGCAGCAGCAATGTCATTCTCCAGCTGATCCATGCGCGTTGCCCCAAGAATGACGGACGTCATAAAGTCACGGGACTTGGCAAAGGCAATCGCCATTTGCGCCGGATCGAGACCGGCTTCATCTGCCAGATTGAAATAGGCGTCATAGGCTTCGATCGACCGCGGGTGCTCATAGCGTTGCAGGCGGTCAAACAGCACTTTTCGGGAGCCAGCCGGCATTGCGCCATTCCTGTACTTGCCCGTCAGATAGCCTTGTGCCAGCGCGGAGTATCCAAGCAAACCAACGTTTTCACGTTGCGCGATCTCTGCCAGTCCGGTTTCGAAAGTGCGGTTGACCAGATTATAGGTGTTCTGGATCGAGGCGACCCGCGGCAAACCAAGGTGCTCGGAGGCCGCCACATAGCGCATGGTGCCCCAGGAGCTTTCATTGGAGATCCCGATGTGGCGGACCTTGCCGCTTTTCACCAGGTCCGCCATCACTTCCAGCGTGCTTTCGATGCTGTTCTCGTCTTCATGCAGCTCCGGCGGAGCCCAGCGCGCCGGATTGGCGCCGAAGTTGCTCATGTTCCGATCCGGCCAGTGGATCTGGTAAAGGTCGATGTAGTCGGTCTGAAGGTTTTTCAGGCTCCGGTCGACCGCAAATTCGATTTCCGCACGTGTCAGGCTGGCGCCTTTGCCGTGCTCGCGGAACCAATCCATGCCGGTCCGGCCGACAACCTTGGTCGCCAAAACAACTTTGTCCCGGTTGCCGGTTTTTTGAAACCATGTGCCGATGATCCGTTCCGTCCGCCCCTGCGTTTCCTTCTTTGGCGGAATTGCATAGAGCTCGGCTGTATCGAAAAAATTGATCCCCTTCTCCAGGGCATAATCCATTTGAGCATGACCTTCGGCTTCCGTGTTTTGTTCGCCATAGGTCATTGTGCCAAGGCACAATGCGCTGACCTTTATATCCGTGCGGCCAAGCGTGCGCAGTTCCATGAGGGATATCCTTGTTTACAGGTAATTTATGTTCGGCAGGATCAGAGATGTCTGAATGCTACTTTTTGGAGGCTTGTACCAGCAACTCTTCGACCGTCGGCAGAATGTTTTCAACAATGACGCCAACGCCCTCCGCATTCGGGTGAATGCCATCGGCGAGATTAAGATCCGGGTTCAGCGCAACACCTTCCAGAAAGAACGGATAGAGCAATGCGCCATGGGCCTCGGCGATGTCTTTGTAGATTGGGTCGAAGGATGCGGCATAGTCCTCGCCAAGATTGCGTGGGGCGAGCATGCCCGCAACAAGCACCGCAATGTCCTTGTCGGTCAGGCGTTGCACGATTTGTTTGAGGTTGTTGCGTGTCAGGTCCGGCTGAATGCCGCGCAAGGCATCATTGGCGCCAAGCTCAACGATGACAGCGTCAGCGTCAGTTCCCACCGACCAGTCGAGCCGTGACAGTCCACCGGAGGAGGTGTCACCGGAAACACCAGCATTGACGACCTCCACAGAATGCCCGCGTGCATTGAGCGCTTTTTGCAATTGCTCCGGAAAGCCCTCCCCGGCCTGCAGCTGATACCCGGCGGACAAACTGTCTCCCAGTACAACGAGCTTTATATCAGCGGCATTTGCAGTGCTGGCTCCCAACCACAACAGAGGCAGCATCAAAAACAGAAAGAAACGATACACTCTAATACACTTTCCTGACTGGAAGACTTGGCACAACAGGCCCATATGGTCCCAAAGTGACCACTTGTCGAGGGCATGTGATGGCCAGAACGGCCAACATATGACCGTTATAAAGGCCCAAAGATGACGACGACACCAGCCATTGCCCTGAAAAATGTCCACTTGACCCTCGGAGAAGGGGCCGGACAGGTTCACATCCTGAAGGGTATTGATCTGGAGATCGGAAAGAGCACATCCGTCGGCCTGGTCGGACCATCCGGCTCGGGGAAATCGACCCTCCTCATGGTGATGGCAGGACTGGAACGCGCCGATGAGGGATCGGTCGTCGTTGCCGGATCAGAACTCGGCGGACTTTCAGAAGACCAGCTGGCTCTGTTCAGGGGCCGCAATGTCGGCATCATCTTTCAGTCGTTTCACCTTGTCCCGAATATGACGGCGCTGGAAAACGTCGCAGTGCCGCTTGAACTTGCAGGCGATGCGGACGCCTTCAAGAAGGCCCAGGCAGAGCTTGAGGCCGTTGGTCTTGGAAAACGCATGCACCACTATCCGGCACAGATGTCCGGCGGAGAGCAACAACGGGTCGCCGTTGCGCGCGCGCTCGTCGTGGAGCCGGAAATCCTGATCGCAGATGAACCGACAGGGAACCTGGATGAAAGCACCGGCGCACAGATCGTCGACCTGATGTTCTCTGCGCAGCGCGACCGCAAAACAACGCTGGTTCTTGTGACGCACGATCCGGCCCTTGCCGAAAAATGTGACCGGGTCATCCGGGTCCGCTCGGGCGAAATCGAAGAAACCACCCAAAATCTGGCCGCAACGCAAGAACAGGTGTCCGCATGAGCGGATTTGTGTCCGGCGAGCTTGGCCGCAACAACCAGACCTTCCGCCTCGCCCTCCGGTTTGCCCTGCGCGAACTGCGCGGCGGCTTGAAGGGCTTTTACATTTTCATTGCCTGTATCGCGCTTGGGGTTGCCGCGATTTCCGGTGTGACTTCGGTTTCCAGCGCCTTGACCGAAGGGATCTCCCAGGAAGGCCAAGCCATTTTGGGCGGCGATCTGTCCTTCCGTCTGGTTCATCGTCAAGTCAATGAGGACGAGCGGAGCTACATCGACAGTCTCGGTGCAGTTTCGGAAGTCGCGACATTGCGCGCAATGGCCCGGCGCGCAGACACGGCAGACCAGGCACTTGTAGAGCTTAAGGCGGTCGATGATGTTTATCCGCTCTATGGCGCGCTCGAGCTGCAATCAGGGCAAAGCCTTGTGGACGCACTGGAACAGCGTAACGGTCGCTGGGGCGCTGTGGCCGAACTGGCCCTGCTGGCCCGTCTTGATGTTGAAGTTGGTGACACACTTGAGCTTGGCCGCACGAGTGTTGAAATCACAGACGTTATTGAAACTGAACCCGATAAACTCGCAGGTGGGATGGAGTTCGGCCCCCGGCTGATGATCTCCACCGAGGCCATCGGCGCAACTGGCCTTGTTCAGCCGGGTAGTTTGGTGCGCTGGCATTACCGGGTGCGCATGGATCCCGCGCCGAGCATCGGCGAGCTCAAACAGATCGAGGAAGAAGCGGAACAAACTGAAGCCGATGCCGGTTGGCGGGTGCGCTCCAGAGCCAACGCATCTCCCGGCCTTCAGCGCAGCATCGACCGGTTTGCACAATTTCTGACGCTTGTTGGTCTCACAGCTCTTGTTGTGGGCGGCGTTGGCGTTGCCAATGCGGTCCGGGCCTTCCTGGAAACAAAACGGGAAGTCATTGCAAGCTTCAAGTGCCTGGGCGCAACTGGCGGCTTCGTCTTCCAGATTTATCTGGTGCAGATGCTGGCGCTTGCCCTGATCGGGATTGGCATCGGGCTGGTCATTGGAGCAATGATCCCGTTTGCCGCTGGTGCTGCACTTTCCAATGTTCTTCCCGTCAAACTTGCGGTCGGCATCTATCCAAGCGAACTGGGCCTGGGTCTTGTCTATGGTCTTTTGACCGCGCTGGCTTTCGCGCTTTGGCCGCTTGGCCGGGCTCATGACGTTCCACCCACCGCCCTGTTCCGCGATATTGTTGCGGCTGGCTCCAAATGGCCCCGCAAACGCTATTTGTTTGCCACGGCTCTCACCGTGGTCGTCCTTGCGTCCATCGCCATCCTGCTGGCCTATGACAAGCGGATCGCCACGATCTATATCGCAGCGTCTGCCGGAGCTTTTGTGCTTTTGGTGGTTGTGGCACGGATCATCATGTGGCTCGCCAAACGCCTGCCTCCGGTCCGCTCTACCGAGCTGCGGCTGGCAATCGCCAACATTCACCGCCCTGGTGCCCTGACGCCGTCCGTCGTTCTGTCTCTTGGCCTGGGCCTCTCCCTGCTGGTCGCCCTGACCCTGATTGATGGAAACCTCCGCCGGGAGCTCACCGCTACCATCGCAGGTGAAGCGCCAAGCTTCTTCTTTGTCGACATTCAAAGCCATGAGCGGGACGCGTTTGAAACCCTTTTACGCGAAGAAGCGCCGAACGCGGACCTTCAAAGTGTGCCGATGTTGCGCGGCCGGATTGTTAGCCTCAACGGCATCAGCAGCGATGATTTCGTGCCAGCACAAGAAGGGTCCGACTGGGTTCTGCGCGGCGACCGCGGCATCACTTACGAGGCTACGCTCCCGCCGAACTCGGAACTGGCGACCGGTGAATGGTGGCCGCAGGACTATTCCGGGCCTCCACTGGTCTCCTTTGACGCGGAGGCTGCAACAGACCTCGGCCTCAAGATCGGCGACACCGTTTCTGTAAACGTTCTTGGTCGCGAAATCTCCGCAGAGATTGCGAATACGCGGGACGTGGAATGGCAATCGCTTGGCATCAATTTTGTCATGGTGTTCTCGCCAAACACATTTGCCGGGGCGCCGCATGCGCATCTGATGACCCTTGGCTGGGATGATAACGTCCAGACAGACACCGAGTTGGCCTTGTTGAAGACCGTCTCCAGCAGCTTTCCGACCGTCACTAGCGTCCGCGTGAAAGATGCGATCTCCCAGGTGAACAACATCGTGGCTCAGCTCGCATGGGCGATCCGCGGCGCCTCCTCCATCACGCTGATTGCCAGCATTCTTGTCTTAGCAGGCGCACTCGCCGCCGGGCATCGCAGCCGCATCTATGACGCTGTCATCTTGAAGACCATTGGCGCCACACGAACGCGGCTGATCCTGGCCTATGGCCTCGAATATGCGATCCTTGGCCTTGTCACAGCAGTGTTTGCCGTTTTGGCGGGCGGCATTGCTGCCTGGTATGTCATCACTGCAATCATGGGCGGAACCTTTACGCTGCTGCCAGTTACAGCGTTCAGTGCTGCCCTAATCGCGCTTGTCCTGACTGTCGGGTTCGGCCTGATCGGAACCTGGCGCGTTCTTGGCGAAAAACCTGCACCGGTTCTTAGAAACCTCTGATACGGCCAAAGACGGTGTTAACCGTCAGAAAAATTTCATCAAACTCACCGCAGATGTGCGCCGGTTCATGACCGGCGCGCCTTGCGTCATGCGATTATCTTGGATATCGGAAGAGAGATTTATCTCTTGAAGGGGCACTCCGAAATGCCGGGCTATCGTTTGAAATCCATGTTTAAGACCACTCTAGCAGCCTCAATTGCGGCTTTGACCATGCTGTCAGCCATGCCGGCAGCTCAAGCTGAAAGCCCATTTCACACCGGCGTCTGGCAGCTGAATGATCCGGCTGGCAAACGTGGCCTCGTTGTCAGTGACTGGCTGGTTTGGGAAGACGGCCTGCCGAAGCGCTGGCTTTACCGCCGCGCGGGAACCAATGACGCCAACCAGTTTGATTTCTTCACCCGCTCAATCGGTGACAGCGGCTTCACCCCGGTCGGCATCCGCGTTTATCGGACCGGCGAGCATGAGATGAAATACACCATCTCCGAGAAAGGCAAGGATCCGATCGAGGTTTCCGCGAACCGTTTGTCGATCCCGAACTACAAGAATTCTTGCCTCTCGGTTGAAAACAAGGGCAACAGGCTGACAGGCGGCACCTGGACCGGCACACCGCAATCTGCCGGTAAAAAGCTCCGCCTGACCAAATCCAAGCTGACCATTGATGGAAACGCGCGCAATGTGACCGTCGAAGATGTTCGCGTGGGCCGTGTCGGGATCATGGAAGACGGCAAACCCTTGGCGTTTTTCACCGATGCTGGCGGCGATTATGGCGTTCTTCAGTGGTTCAAGCCGGGCGTAACGCCGGAAGTCATGCGCGACACCACAAAAGAAGTTATGGATTTCAAGGCAGAAGAAATCTTCCGCTGGCCACAAGGCACTTGCGATCGGCAGATCGCAAGCCGTCTTAAAGCCATGAAATAAGAACTCTTCTTAATCATAAGGGCCGGAAATACGGGCCGTAGCAGAAAGATTGCGATTTTTTCAGGAAAGTCATCTTGTGCTAGGGTCCGTATTCTCCCATATGTTGAGGGAGCTGTGCTGCAGGACTCCCTGCGCGCACAAGTTTTGAACGAAGGGGAATCTTAAGACCATGTCGACCTTTGACCGCCAATCTCAAGGCGCTTACTCGGTTGCCGGCGCTCGTGCCGAGGCCGGCATCGATCAGGGCCTGCGCGCCTACATGCTGGGCGTATACAACTACATGACGTTCGGCCTCGCGCTGACCGGTTTCTTTGCCATCGGTACCTACATGATGTCCGTCGTAACCAACGACGCTGGCTCGATCGTGGGTTTGACACCGCTCGGCAACGCCATCTTTGCCTCACCGCTCAAATGGGTGGTCATGCTGGCGCCGCTCGGCATGGTGCTTTGGCTCTCGTTCCGGATCCAGTCCATGAGCGCGTCAACCGCTCGGACGATGTTCCTCGTCTACTCCGCCCTGATGGGTGTATCCCTGTCCTCGATCTTCATGGTCTATACCGGCGGATCGATCGCGCGCGTGTTCTTCATCACCGCAGCGTCCTTCGGTGCGCTGAGCATCTTCGGCTACACCACGAAGAAGGACCTGTCCGCTTGGGGTTCGTTCCTGTTCATGGGCCTGATCGGTATCGTGATCGCCTCCCTGGTGAACATCTTCCTCGGATCTTCCGCGCTTCAGTTCGCTATTTCCGTGATTGGTGTTCTGGTGTTCGCTGGTTTGACTGCATACGACACACAGCAGATCAAGGAAATGTACTACGAGGGCGACTCCGGTGAAGTTGCCACCAAGAAGTCCGTGATGGGCGCTCTGCGTCTCTACCTCGACTTCATCAACATGTTCCTGATGCTGCTGCAGCTGTTCGGCAACCGCGAATAATCCGCAAGCCATCATAAATGTAGAAAGCCCGGCCATTGCGCCGGGCTTTTTGTTGTCTTTCGACAAAAGATGTCGCATCCAAATCTCAGAAGGTCAGGACGTGAAAAACGGCTCAGCGGCGACCTCGATTCAGTGAAGACAGCTCCGGGTTTCCATCAGTGTGCCCCTGTGTCAGGCGTCGACGACCCGAAGATGCTTTTTCTTTTCCAGAACTCTCAGAACCTGCGCAAGATCGTGGCCACGTTTCAGAATCATGCCGCCAGTCGCGACGACCGAATATGCGCCCTGCCGCCGGGCAAGTTTAGGATCCTTTTCGATGCGATAAAGAGGCATTTCAGAGGCGCGGCGGAAAATTGAGAAAACAGCTCTGTCATTCAGAATGTCAATTGCATAGTCCCGCCACTCACCATCGGCGACCATGCGGCCATAGAGCCTGAGGATGACATCGAGTTCCCGGCGGTTGAAGGACACCACTGGTAAGGAGGGAGGAGCTTTATGCCCAGGTCCGTTGAGGCTCAAGCTCCGGCTGTGCTGAGATGCGCTATCATCGGCTTCGCTCATTCCGCCTCCCTTTTGAACCGCCTTGCACCTTGCGCTGCCGTCAGCATTTGCTTGGTGCATGTCATCCAGATGTCATGATGGTCGTGGTTCGCCGCGAATTGCAAGTGCAGGCCGGTAGAAAGCTGAGAAACTGTTGCTTTCATTCATCAATCGTGACCGAAAAACATCAAAAACTGACGCATGGGCAACTTTTCAAGAAAGAATACCAAAATTTTCATGTTTTCGCCGCATTCCAGCCCTTGGCCAGCCAAAAAGCACACCCATATTAGCATCATACCTTGATGGGAACGGTCTACGGGCACCGCGGTATGCAATAGCCCCCCAGCCCCCCGTGGTGAATGTAGAGCGACCAGATTTTTTGAGTCAAACATCAGGGCAACTGAAGGGCCGGCAACACGCCGGCCCTTTTCATTACCGGGCACCTTTGGCGGCCAGTCTCAAGAATTCCGGCAGTTTTCCCGAACCGAAAACGTTTCAAGCTTCCCCTGCCGACGCCTTGTAGTATTCTTTTCCCAAGATGACTCTTGACCTGATTGATCTTCGTGCGGCGAGACCGGCAGACTGCGAAGCGCTCGCCAGCATCCATAGCGAAGCCTGGCTCGGCGCTTATCGCGGCGTGTTACATGGCCTTGACCTCCAGCGAATGGTCTCAAGGCGGGGCGAAAACTGGTGGCGCGGAGCTCTGGCGCGCGGCGTCAACATCAAGATCCTATCCGTTGCTGATGTTCCGGCCGGATATGCCACCTTTGGCCCGTGCCGGCTAACGAATACCAGCATGGATGGCGAGATATACGAGCTTTATCTCAAACCGGAGTATCAGGGCCTGGGTTTCGGCCGCAGGCTTTTTGAAGACATCCGGGCGTCATTCCTCGAGCAACATGGCTCAGGGCTTGCCGTCCAGGTGCTGAGCGACAACACGCCCGCCCGGGAGTTCTATCGTGCGGTGGGAGGCCAAATCGCCGGGAAATCATGGCACCGGATCGGCGGGAGACGACTCGAATTGCTCATTTACATCTGGCCGAGGCAAACGCTCTGACAGCTTCACCCTTATGCCTTCCAAGACAAGGATCTGGCGCGCCCACGCCACTTCCGGGTCATTAATCAATTAGGTGCAATGCAAAACTAAAGACTTGAACTTCTGTCTTCGGATTGCGATAGACGGCGCAACGATCCAACAGGAGTTCACAGATGCGTATTGACGCCGTGCCGATTGGCAAAAACCCGCCGGAAGATATCAACGTAATTGTTGAGGTCCCCGTTGGCGGTGAACCGATCAAGTATGAGATGGATAAAGAAGCAGGCGCGATGTATGTCGACCGCTTCCTCTACACGCCCATGCGCTATCCGGGAAACTACGGCTTCGTCCCGCACACACTTTGCGGCGATGGCGATCCGATCGACGTGGTTGTCGTCAACCAGCGCCCTGTTGTACCTGGCGCCATCATGACCTGCCGTCCGATTGGCGTTCTCCTGATGGAAGACGAGTCCGGCCAGGATGAGAAGATCATTGCAGTTCCGAGCCACAAGATCACCAAGCGCTACGATAATGTTTCGGACATTACCGACCTGCCGCAAATCACGATCGATCAGGTCAAGCACTTTTTCGAGCACTACAAGGATCTGGAACCTGGCAAATGGGTAAAAGTGACGGGTGTTGAAGGCGCAGAAGCTGCAAAACGCATGATTGTGGAATCAATCGAGCGCGCCAAGACGGAAGCGGCCGAATAAACGCAGCTTGACTATCCTTGAGGCTGCCGCCGCTGCATCATCTGTCGGCAGCGGCCTCGAGACGCTCCATGTCCTGATCGCTCAAACCGAAATGGTGACCGATCTCATGGATAAGCACATGGGCGACCACATCTCCGAGCGTTTCGTCCATTGCGGCCCAATAATCCAGAATGGGCCGGCGGAAGAGCCAGATACGATTTGGCATTTGCCCGGTATGGGACAGCTCTTCGCCCTCGTCCAAGCCGACGCCTTCGAACAATCCAAGCAGATCGTGCGGATCTTCGATCGACAGTGCATCGAGAACATCATCAGGTGCGTATTCGGCAAGTGTGATCTGCAAATTGCCGCAGCGAAGCAACAGATCGTCCGGCATGGTGGCGAGTGTTTCGCTGGCCATTGCCTCAAAGTCTTTCAGGTCCGGCGCTTTGAGGTCGGTCCAGTGGCTTCGGCTGATTGGATGAATTGACGCCATATTTTGTTCCAGGCTCCAGTGAGCGCTGTTTTTCCTTTTTCGCGAGCCTCCCAACTCAGTTGGAAGATTACCTAGAGGTAGGTAACGGCAAGGTAAATCACCAGACCAATTGCAAACACCAACCCAAGCGACCGGCCGATGCGCGTGCCCCAGACTTCGATGTGGTCATCGGCATCCTTATCGGCCGCGCTCATATGGTCCCGCGCACGATCGGCCATGCGAACAAAGGTCGAGCCAACAACCGTTTCGCTTTCCGCTTGCGCGCGGTCAATCGCTCTCAGCGCCTCGTCGCGCCTCTCCTGATCGGCCTTGTGTTTTGACGTGCTCATGCCGGTGACTTTGCCATGGGAACCCGGAATTTCAAAATTCCGGCAGCAAGAAGCCCAAGTCCGGCCAACCCGGCAGATGCAACAGCATTCCAACCGGCAAAAGACAGGCCCAGCATCCGCCAGCTGGCTTCCGTGCAGCTGACAACCCGGGTCGATTGCAAGGCTTGCAGCATGTTGGAAGCGGATGCCGGAGCAGCGGCGCCCCCGCCGCAATCATTCGGGCCATCCCAGAACTGCCATTCCGCTCCGGCCTGATAAATCCCGAGGCCAGCTCCATAGGCGAACACTGCCGCGACTGCCAGCAACAGGACCGCGGCAATCCCTTTGCGACCTGTCACCAAGGCAGCCAATGCAACAAGGGCCATCGGCAACCCGATATAATAAGGAATTCGCTGCTCCAAACACAGCTTGCAGGGGACGTAACCGCCAATCAGCTGATATCCCCAAGCCGTTCCAATCACCACAAGGCCACCGGCCAATAGCAGGAGTGTCAACGACTGCGCCAGTTTTTCAGCGGACATCGGATCCTCTTTGCTTAGATAAACTTCAGCGCGGCGAAACCGCCGACCAGAAGCACGACGAACACGGTGAACATAAGACCGAGGCGTTTCTCGATAAAGTCCTTGATCGGCGGGCCGAAGAAATACAGCAGTCCGGCGACGATGAAGAACCGGATCCCCCGGGAAACAATGCTTGCAAGAACAAAGATCGGCAGGCTTAGGCCTGCAGCCCCGGAGGCAACTGTAATCACCTTGTAGGGAAACGGGGTCACACCGGCGATAAACACGAACCACCAGCCCCACTCGGCGAAGATATGGCGGAATTCCTCGACGTAGTGGAGTTTGCCGTAGAACGCGAGTACCGGCTGTGCAACCTGTTCAAACAGGAACATGCCGATGAAATAGCCAAACACACCACCGGCAACAGAGGTCAGCGTGCACAGCAGCGCATACCACCAGGCCTTCTCGCGCCGGGCAATGACCATCGGGATCAACAAGATGTCCGGCGGGATCGGAAAGAACGAGCTTTCAACAAACGAAACCGACCCCAGCGCGGTAGGTGCGCGAGGTCCGGCAGCAAGGGACAGGGTCCAGTCATAAAGGCGTCTGATCATGACGCCTCCATACCTGCTGCAATGCAAAAAGTCACCTAACGAAATTCAGGCTGGGAACGGTTTGAAACCAAGGGTAAACAAACCAGCACTGACGTGGCGCGAGCTGCGCTATGGATTTCAACGAATGCCAACCGCAGCACCCGTCTGGTGATTACAGCTCTATGAACATTTTCGCAGCATTGACCTCTTGGCCCTGAAGCTGAACCAACTCCGGGTTCACCTCAAGGAACGCCGCGCTGTCAAAGGTGATTTCCCGATTTTCAGCCCGGCCAAATTCGATGTAGTGCCGGGCGCCAGCTTCCGCATCTGCCCCGAAGACCTCGATCAAATCCTCATGCGAGGCGATGTAATCAAGGGCTGAGAAATCAATCGTCCGGCCTTCGGTCAAACCGAACTCGACAAAGTGGTCAAAGAGTGCCTCTTCGTCCGTACCAAATGCCTCTTCGACATCCTCATAACTTGCGGCATATTCGAGGATTGAAATCTGCGTTTGCGCGATAACATCGAGGTCAGCGTCGGCATAAGAAATGGTTTCGACATTGGTCAGCCGGTCCGTACCGTGATTGCTGAACACAATGGTCTCACCATTGTCAAAGACGTAGGTGTCTGCTGAAGAACTACTATGGTTAAGGACGAACACGTCGCTTCCAGCACCGGCATCAACAAGGTTGTCCCACTGGTTGCCGATGATGACATCATCTCCCGCACCACCAATCGCGTTTTCAATGACTGCGCCATAGGCGATCGAGATGTTGTTTGTGAGGCCGGCAGCGCTCGAAAAGCCGCCTTCGTTCAGATTGATGACCGTATCGACGAAATAGCCAGAGAAATCAATCGTATCTGTTCCGTCTGCGTCCCAGATCGAAAAGACTGGCGCAGTGTTCTGACTGAAATCGTAAATCGGTGACTCTGTGTTGGAATTGAATCCGTAAACCGTGTCATCAGTCCGCGTCGACATGTTCACGCCGTACTTTGCCTGGATAGCCAAGATATCGTGAAGCATCGGGGTCTGGGCAAAAGCATTTCCGAAATCAGCGCCCGTATGGCTCTCATCCCAATATGACATGATCGAATACTGAGCGCTGTCTTCGGCATAAGCGGCGTTGTTTTGATAGCTCAGCTTGCCGCCGCTGGCGTTGTAGTCACCCGGATGCGGCTGGCCGATGGCATGGCCAATCTCGTGAACCAGGACTTTGTAGCCATAATTCCCGATTTCCGGAGCCGTATTATAAGCGTAGTCACTGTTCACCCAGACATCACCGGCCCAAGAGGAAAATCCCGGAAGGTAGGCATGGGCCGCCGAATAGTCCGCCAACGTATCGGAGTTGGCAAACCGGATCGGCGCGAAATACGAATTGCTTTCCTGAAAGGTTATGTCGGCAACATCAGACCATGCCTCCAGAGCTAGCCGCGCCATGTCCATCTGCTGGCTGTTGAAACTATTGAACCCGTCGTACTCGTCCAGGCCCTTCGCATAACTTGGAAGTACCTTGGCGAAAGAATAAGTCACGACAGACAAGTTGCCCCAGCTGTAGTCGCCGCGGTTCAACTGCCCAATTATGTAGTTGAGAGAAGTGGTGCCACCGGGACCCGATGCTGCAGCGGCGGCAAATGTACCGTCTTGAGCATGCTCAATCCCGTCACAAAGAGCACTGTGACAAAGTCCGCACATAGGTTTTCATTCGGTGAAATGAATACACCGCCCCTGTTTATTTAAGTGTTTGACGCATTAGCTTGTTATTTGCTTGTGAGGGCAGTATGCGCGGCAGGTGGTAAAAATTATTGAATCGAAATTCTAGTATTTTTTGTTTGTTGGAACGTCATTAATATTTTTTGAACATGCAATTAACTTGAAATTAATACTAAAATTTCGTTATTTACATTTACAATTGCTTAGGCATAAGCGTAGCCTGGCCACAGAACTTCAGCGGCGGCCAGCACCGGCATGCTTGGATGTTTACTGGCAGACGAGATGGTTGGGGTCGACAGGGCCCAGTTGCTACATCAAACGAAAAGCCAAAGCTTCATTCATCAACGGGACAATCGCATCACAGGGGCCAAGGATTTCAGTGCTTGGCACTTTGTCCAGTCTTTCGAAGACAATCAGATTTTTGCCGGCAGCCAGTTCCGACAACCAGGGATGGCCACTTGTTCACCGGCTAACAAATTGCAGAAGAACCCTTAGTATTTTGATAAACACTTCAAGCAGCGCACGATTATTGTCACTACTGACATAATCGGTCTTATTTCTTTCCGATTTGCGCGTAAAAGTTGCTCGCTGTTAACCTTTACAGTAAATTAATTTACGCGAAGACAGACAGTTTTATCAATTATTTCAAATATTTATTTTCTTACATCAAATTTACAATAATTACCGTGTTAATAAATATATTGATAATTTTAATAAAAAATTTATTTTTGGGCTACCGCAACCATCACGCATTGACGAAAAATTTTACGAGTAAGCGAAAGCTAGTAAGGGGTTATCATGGCTTTTTCTGTTAACACTACTTTTGATTCCGCATATTATCTCTCTCAAAATCCAGACGTTGCAGCTGCCATTGAAGCAGGCTTGATTGGGAGCGCGGAAGAACACTACAATCTATTTGGTTTCTCTGAGGGACGGGATCCAAACCCGTACTTCGATACATCGTTTTATTTGGAACAGAACCCGGATGTCGCAGCGGCAGGCATTAACCCGTTTGACCACTTTATTCAGTTTGGCGAAGCGGAAGGCCGCGCTCCGAACGCAATTTTCGACCCGGCATACTACCTGGCACAAAATCCGGATGTAGCCGCTTCGGGCATGAGCCCATTCCTGCACTTCATCAACAATGGCGCTGCCGAAGGCCGCGCCCCGAACGCGTCAGTCGCCTCCCAAATCGGCGAAGGTTTTGATGAATCTGCTTATCTCGGCGCAAACCCGGATGTAGCAGCGGCAATTGGCAGCGGTGGTCTTTCAAGCGGCTATCAGCACTGGCTGCTTTTCGGCTTTGATGAAGGCCGGGAGGGTGCGCAAAATCTAGCTGGTGAAACGCTTGATCAGCCCAGCAATGACGGCACACCGGCCGACAACCCGGACGACTCTCCTGCTGATCCGGATGCTCCAGGCGCCCCGGGTGGTGGCGGCGGCGGAGGCGGCGCTCCTGCAGACACAACCGATCCCGTTTTCACGTCCGGTGATACATTTAGTGTCGAAGAAAATACAACAATTGTGGGCACTGTTGTCGCAACGGACAATGCCGCTGTTACTTACACAATCACCGGCGGCGAAGACGCAGCGGCCTTTAACATTGACGGCACGACAGGCGCACTGAGCTTTAACACTGCACCTGACTTTGAAAATCCGACCGATGCGGGCGGTGCTTCCAATGAGTATCTTGTGGAAGTCACTGCCACAGACGCTGCTGGCAACACTGCAACACAGGACATCGAAGTCACCGTAGAAGACATCACGGTGAAAAATGTCCGGACCGGTGAAAACTACACCTCTATCCAGGACGCCATTGATGCCGCGGTCAATGGAGATGAACTCCTCCTCGACGGTCAGACATTCACCCTACCCGCTACGCTTAATGTAAACAAAGAAGTGACGATCACGGGTGCTGGCGAAGGCGAGACAATTATTGATGCCGGCGCTCTTGAGAGTTACGGCGTTCTTGTTGAAGCCGATAACGTCACCATTCAAGACTTGACCATAATCGGCCCGGGCGTAGCCGGTTCTGGCGGGGCTGGTGACAACTACGGCATCAAGGTCCAGCCGGACACAGGGGACGCGAGCGACCGCCTTCTCAACTTCACCCTTGAAGATGTCACAGTTCAAGGCTCATTGCGCACCGAGATCGACTTTAACGGTGTTGACGGCGCAACGCTGAGAAACGTGACGGCGGATGGGCAAGGCACCGGCGGCAACGGAATTTCGTTGACCGACTCAGCCAATATCGTTCTGGAAGACATCACGACCACCGGCAACACCTGGGGGTCTGTCGCGATCTACAGCTATCAGAACTTCTACGATCAAACGCCAAGCAACATCACTTTCCAGGGCACTTACACTGCAGCGGAAGACACGAAGATCTATTCGCAAACAGGCCCGGCAGGTGCTGAAATCGGAACGATCAACTTCAATGCGGTCAATACTGGAAATTGGCAGGTTCTAAACTCTGATTTCCGGGCGGGCGGTGAAGCGTTTGTCTTCTACTTTGCCACGGATGCCGAGGCTCTTGCTTTCGGGATTGCGCTAAATGAATCCACAGATCCGGACAATTCTGCGTCGGCAGTCAAAGGTCCCGACGGCAAGTTTCATGTCTTTGACGGTCTTTCTGTCCAAGCGGCCATCGATGCGGCCGAAGCTGGAGACACGATTGTTCTCGCAGCCGGCGTGACCTTCGACGAGGACCTCAACATTAACAAGTCCGTTACCATTGAAGGTGCCAATGTTGGCATTGCGGCTGACGGTGTCCGCGGAGCGGAAAGCAACATAACCGGTCGAGTCGAAATCAGTGCAGACGGCGTTACGGTTGACGGTGTTCAGTTTGCACCGGCAGGAGCCGTCCCCGGCCCGGACGACAACCTGATCACGGTAACAGGCGCCAACGCAACCCTGCAAAATTTAGACGTCGATCTCGGCCGGAATACGGCAGGAGAATACCTGTTCGGCATCGTCCTTCAGGGCGAAGGGGCAACTGTACAAAACAGCTCTATTGACCGGACTGATGACGGGATCAACACAACCGGCCTGGACCGGTCCCTGATCCGGGTGTCCGGTCTGGACGATGTTACCATCGATGGCAATGAACTCATCAACGGCAATATCGGTGCCTCCCTTGGAGGTACACCGACAGATGTGAACATCACCAACAACACGATCACACCAAGCACCACCAACGTCGAGGCTATTTGGGTCGTGAATGCAGGTACTCTGCCCGCAGCTGGCCTGGATTTGTCTGGCAACACCTTCACTGGTGATGAAGGCATTCAGGTCCAGGGTTCGGATCAAGGTGACACCTTCTCCAGCTATGCCACAGACAAAAACGATCTGTTCATCGGTAAGGATGGCAGCGACTTCTTCGTCGGCGGTGGCGGAGATGATGATCTTCGCGGCGAAGGCGGCACAGATATCGCCTCCTATTCCGGCAACCAAGCAGACTACAAAGTGACTTTTGTGTCCGCTGGCATCTACACCGTTGAACACCTGAATGGCGGCGCCGATGGAACAGACACACTGACTGATATCGAGTTCCTGCGGTTTGCAGACACTCCGGTTCCGGTTGCAATTGATGCAGCGGTCGTGATCACGGTAGCCCCGTCCGGAGCAGACTATGACAGCATCCAAGATGCAATCAACGCTGCACCGGAAGGAGCAACGATCCAGGTCGCGGCAGGCACGTACTCAGAAGACGTCACGCTCAATGTCAATGGCGTCACTCTGGTGACCTCGGAGGGTGCCGAGATCGACGGCAATCTCCGCCTTGAGGCGAACAATATCAAAGTTGACGGTTTCACCCTGGATGGCCCGGGCCGCGCTGTCGTCGATCGCGGTATCGAAGTTGCAGGCGGTGACAGTATCGAGATCGCCAACATGACTGTCAGCAATTTCCTGACAGGCGCTTCCTTGGACTTCGCTTCTGCTCTGGGAACACCGACCAACGTCACATTCTCCGGCAACACCTTTACCTCCAACTGGGCAGGTATCGGCAGCACCGAGAATGTTACGGGGTTAGTGATCAACGGCAACACCTTCGATGACAACATCGAGGCAATTGGTCTTGGTGGAGGCGTCGGACTGGCGGCACCGGCAGCCGATATTGCAGGACTTCTTTCCGGCAACACCTTCACAAACGTTGATGGAGAGGAATATGCAGTCGGTGACTATACCGGGACACCGCAACCGCTCAGGTATTTGCCAGATGGCAAAATCCTGGCACTGGCTGGCGACAATCTCCAGACAATCGTCGACGCGGCGCCAGCAGGCTCGACCATCATTCTCGGCGAAGGCACCTTCACGGGCGATCTCACGATCGACAAAACCCTGACAATCGAGGGTGCGAATGCTGGAACGGCTGGGTCCGACGGCGGACGAGGCACACCATCTGTTATCGAAGGTCGGGTTCAAATCACTGAAAATGCCGACGGCACCAAAATCGACGGTGTTGATTTTGATCCAGCCAACGGCGTGAGCGACGCAGGCGGCTTTAACAACCGCACAGTTATCGAGGTCCTGGGTGACTCTGTTGAACTCACAAACTTGGTGATGACGCCAGAACTTCGCGCCAACGGAGATCATTTGACAGCGATTACCGTTTCTGGTGATGGCGCGATTATCGAGAACAATCTGATTGACCGCGAAGTCAATGGGACCAAGGCGCTGTCCAACGTCCTAATTTCCTATCGCGGTGTCGATAACATCGAGATCGACGGCAACACGCTGATCGACGGCAACATTGGTGGTTTGACGGGAGATGGCAGTGGTGTCTCAACCGGTTTTGAGATCACCAATAATGTAATTACGGCCAGCTCGACCAATACGGACTCCATCTGGATCACCGGCCCTGGTTTTGGTGCACTGCCCGACACCATCGATTTCTCGAAGCTCAACCTATCTGGCAATACGTTCAATACCGATGCCGGCTTACAGCTCCGCGGAACGGAAACTGCCGATGACTTCACAGCGTTTGCGACTGATCAGAATGATCTGTTCTTTGGCAACGGTGGCAATGACATCATTGTTGGCGGCGCAGGAACAGACACAGCGATTTACTCCGGTGCTGAAGCAAATTACCTGGTCCTGAACAACGGCGATGGAAGTTTCACCATCACGGACACAGTAGGTGATGAAGGCAGCGATACACTTATCGGTATCGAACAACTGAGGTTCAGTGATGGAACATCTATCCTCTGATAGATCGCTGACACCGCGAACAGGAAAGGCCGGGCACAGCCCGGCCTTTTCTCGTTTGTTGGAAAATTGGCAAAAACGAAGGACACCTTGAGAGCTCGAAAAAGCACCCGCAGGCGATGAGCATTGTTTCAGGGGATAGTCAGCTAGCCGGTGTAAAAGATTTGAGCAAAGATCGAGGTTGGCTAGGCCCTTTATGTGCCAAACGATCCCATGTGCCTGAAGGCAGCAGCCGAATAAAGGAAAGAAAGCAAGAAAAAGTGGTGCCCCCCGCCGGAATCGAACCGGCACTCCCGAAGGAACGGGATTTTGAATCCCGCGCGTCTACCAGTTCCGCCAGAGGGGCAACTGACACCGAGGTGCGTGAATATCACCGCCCCCGTGCCGATGCAAGCAGAGATACGCCTCAAATCCGCAAACTATCCACGATCATTTCGAAGGGCCGTCTTAAGTCAGCATTGACCTGACCAGCCGCGGCATCATTGCACCGTTTGAACTGCAAATCTGAAGCATTAAGGCGCTTGTTTAAATTGAGCGAAGACCTCAGACGGAGGCAGACACAAGCTCTGGCTCTGGCGCCAACACTGCAATCTTGGGCCGCAAGGTGATCCAACAGTGCGCGGGTCACTGCGCTGATTGCATGCGCTTGACCAACTTTAAGAAGTTTTGCCGGCGAAGAAAGGCGCAAATTGTGCGCTTTTTCTAGACAAGCTTTTTACCTTTCGATACATCTTCACCATGACCAAATCAGCACGCGAAATCGAGCTCAAACTCGAACTGGACCCGGCAGCGCAGGACGAGATCAAGCGGTCCGGCGCACTCAAGGATTTTACCGCCTCCCGATCGGTCACCAAGACCCTGCAGTCCATTTATTTCGACACGCCGGACCAGGCCCTGCGCCAAGCCAAGATCTCCTTGCGTGTGCGCAAATCCGGCCGCAGCTGGGTGCAAACCGCAAAGCTGGGAACAGGTGTCATGGGCGGCCTGTCTTCCCCGATCGAAGCCGAACATCCTGTTTCCGGACGCGCGCTCGATTTTTCTGTCATTGAAGATGCTGACGTGCGCGCAAAACTTGTCGAGACGATCGGCAACGCCGGTGTTTCCGAGTACTTTGAAACGGTCATGAAGCGCGCAACGCGCCAGCTGACCCGGGAGACCGATGGTGCCCATATCGAACTTGCCTTCGACACTGGCAACATTCTTGCCGGGCCGGAAAGCCATCCGCTGGTGGAGCTGGAGATGGAACTAAAGGCTGGGCCAAGCGCTGCGCTTTTTGAGGTTGCCAAACAGCTCCTGAATGATGTGCCGTTCCGCTTTTCACCTTACAGCAAGGCCGAACGCGGCTACCGGTTCGCCGAAGGCCAACCGGACGTAAAAGCCGTTCCCTTCTTTGCTGAAAACGTGGTGTTTGAGAAAGGCATCACCGTGGAACATGCCTTCCGAGATGTGCTGCGGTCTTGCCTCACGCAGATTGCAGAAAACCGCCTAGCAGTTCTCGCCAGTGAAGACCCGGAAGGGCCGCATCAGCTGAGGGTTGGCCTGCGCCGGCTTCGCAGTGCATTCCGGCTGTTCAAGCCAGCCCTCAATCCGGCGACCATGACGCCGCTGGACCAGCTGGCCAGAACCATCGCGGCCGAAGCCGGTGCCTTGCGCGATTTCGATGTTCTGATTGACGAGATCGTCGAACCGGTCGTGGACAAAGCACCTGAAAGCATTTCCTTCGACGCCCTGCTCGCCGATCTTCATGCATCCCGCGGCAAGGACACCCGCACCGCACTGGTCACCCATCTAAAATCAGCAGAGGTGAACGCGTTCCTGCTCGATCTGGCGGCTTACACAGAAGGCCGGGGATGGCTCGATCCGGAAAACTTTGACCAAAGCCGCCTCTTGGCGCAGCCAATCGAGGATTTTGCAGCTCAAGCCCTCGCCAAACAATGGAAAAAGGTCAACAAGTACGGCAAGCGTCTGGACGAGTTGACCATCCCGGAGCGTCACGAGATGCGCAAGGCCATGAAGAAGCTGCGCTATGGCATTGAGTTTTTCGGAAGCCTGTACCCGAAAGATACGGTCAAACCGCTTCTAAAGCGGATGAAACGGCTGCAGGATATCTTCGGCTATCTCAATGATGTTGCCATGGCCGAACGTCTCCCCGAAATGAGCAATGTGACAGGCAAGAATGCGTTGACCGCCGGACAAGCCATCGGATTCACGATAGGCTGGCATGAAGCCCAGAGCCAAGCCATGTGGCAGCACGCCCGGGGTTATTGGAATGCGACCAAGGATGTGCCGAAGTTCTGGTCGTAGAGTATCATCCGCAAATCGGCGGGCATGTCCCGTGCACGTGTTGTTTATCACACTAGTTTTGCATTCCGACTGATATGCAAACACCAGACTTGATAGGCACTTTCAAATCACGGGATTGATGAATCATGGCAGCCATTGGCACCCAAAATCGCTATGCCGCCCCCTCCAGGTTGCTGCACTGGGCAATCGCGCTGCTTGTGCTGCTGACCTGGCCGCTGGGGCTGATGATTGGGTTTGCCAAGAAAGATGTTGTGCTCGATTTCTATCTCTTGCACGAGAGCATCGGGTTTCTTGTTTTGTGGCTCATGCTGATCCGGGTCGGAAACCGCTGGCTGAACAGACCGCCGCGCCACGAGGCTCCCCCGCTTGAGCGATATGCCGCCGAAGCGGTACACGGTCTCTTGTATCTATTTTTGGTTCTCATGCCGGTGTCGGGTTTTCTTGCGACCAATGCGCATGGTTTTCCGCTGAAGTGGTTCGGCATTGTTGAGGTATGGAGCCCGATCGGCAAAAGCCCGGATATCGCACCAATCTTTTCAGCAGTCCACGAATGGAGCGCCTGGATACTGCTTGGATTGTTCGCCATCCATATCGGCGCAGTCCTGGTGCATCATGTCATCCGCAAGGACGACACGCTTTACCGGATCATCTGACGCGCCGGGTCTGTGTCTTGGGATTGGCAACCGCGCGCCCGGACCAGATCCTGAGATCCCGGATTGCCTTGAGGGTGGCGACAACCGCGGCAACACAGAGGATTGCCTTGGTGACGGGCTCCATGGTCCCTTCAATCAGAAACGCGTGAGCCGAGCCGCCCACCACAACACCCAATGCAAGGGTCGAATGGATCTTCTGCCAGGTTTTCGGACGCGAACGAAGGCCCCGCCGCAGCACCGCAACGAGCGCGGCTGCAAAGATGCACCACATGGCGATGACACCCCATGCGGAAAAGGGTGTTGGGGACCTGAATAAAAGCGCATCGACGACATCCGGCGGGCTGGTGACCCACAATCCGCCAACGTGAAGGACCACCATCAAGACCAGCATCCCCCCAACCCAGCGATGGACGGACTTGCTCTTTGCAAGAGACACCCCCGGCAACGATCCGCTTGCCAGGAGCGGCTGCAAAACCATCAAGGCCATCGCCAGGATGCCGGCGAAACCGGAGGTAATGTAAATCGGGTCACGCCACGCCAGCAAAGGGCTAAAAGCGGCCGCCACCAGCGGAGCAATCACAACTGTGCCGATGAGACCCCAAAGAATGGCCTTTTGGGATGGTTTCATTCCGAACGCGGCCTGCTATGCCGGGTTCAATACAAAATGCGCTTCAAGGCTCTTGTCTTGAGAACTCGGCATCACGGGGCGCAAAAACACGGTTTCAAAGTCACCGCTGTCATAGGCAAGGTGCCCGTGCGGCTGGCCAAAGGCTGGCACAATTTGGGGCATTTCAAGCCGGAACACACCATTCTCGTCGGTGAGAGTAGCGCCGTGGCTCTCCGGATCCCGTTCATGTCCTTCCGTCGTATGTGCCCAAATCTGGATCCGTTGTCCCGCCAATGGCGCGCCGTCACCTGCCCGGCGCACAGTTCCCGTCATCCAGAAGCCGCCGCCGCCAATTCGGTCCACGATCGGCGCTCCAGGCCGGTAGTTGTTGGCGCCGCCGCGCATCGACGGAGTCGGGGCAACACCTTTTGCTTGCGCAGGAACAATCAGTCCGGAAGCGCTGCTTACAATTGCCGCACCGCCAGCTGCAAGAATGGTCCGGCGGGAGAAATCGACTGCCATGAATATCCTCCTATCGGTCGGAAAAAGTCGGACGCCACACATTGTTGCAGCGCATTACCGCAGGATATAATGCAGATCGGGACATTTCCGAGGCCACGGCCAAGACTTGAGCCATTTCTGAGCCTCACGGTTTCGTGAGCCAAAGTCGAACAGCCCCTTCAGCTCAGGGAAACGAAAGAGCGTGAGCGGACTGACCTCGCAAATAATTGCCCATAGTTTGCGAGCAAGGTAAGCAAACAAAGATGCAACCAAGACAACATCCACAGGCGCCAGCCGACGCAATTGTCCTGCTGGGAGCTGCGGTCTGGACAGGCGGGCGACCCAGCCCGACACTTCTCAGGCGGATCAAACACGCAGCCGAGCTTTATCAAGCCGGCGCGGCGCCGGTTATTATTGGATGTGGCGGGCTTGGAAACCATCCCCCGGCAGAAGCTGAGGTCATGAAACGCGAGCTGATCGTCTTGGGTGTCCCGGAAAGCGCGATCCGCACCGAGACACGGTCACGCAACACCTTGGAGAATGCCGTCTTTTCCGCGCGTATCTTGCGACGGGAGAAGCTTGAAAATATTCTGATCGTCTCCGACCGGTATCATCTTCCCAGGGCGGTTTTGTGTTTCAAAACGCTCGGATTTTCAGCGGCAGGTTCTGGCCCTGGACGTTCCGTTTCAAAGACACCACTCAACAGATGGCTCTATGCCTGTCTTCGAGAAACGGCAGCTTATCCGCTTTATCTGGCCAAGATGCGTGCGATACGAAAACGGTCTCGCTTTTGATCGGGCCAGCCGCTTACATCATTCCCCATTCACAACGAGCTGGATCCTGTCAGCAGCAGCGCGTGTGCGGGTGTATTGCAGCGGACGGCCATCAGGGTCGACATTAACGCTTTCAATGACCACAACCGGCTGCCCCAAGGCGATGCCAAGCTGCTGAGCATCTTCGGTATCGACCAGTTCCGCAGAAATCCGGCTTTCCCGCCGGCTGTAGTCCTTGATGCCGCCCCGGCGCAAAGCTTCGGTAATGGTGCCGCATTCCGCATAGTCGGCCACCAAATTCGGAACCCGGGCCTGCTGAAGCCAGCTGGTTCCCACCATCATTGGCACACTGTCGGCAACACGTAAGGTCTTGAGACGGATCAACGGTGTTCCCAGCGGAACCTCCAAGTGCTGCGCCAACAACGCATCCGCATCTTCGATTTCTGATCCAATCAAGCGGCCGCTTGGCGAGCGGTCCTGGCCGGAGACAATCTCCGAAAACCGTGTCCGGGCATTGATCGGGTAGCTCAGCGGAGCGCTCGCCACAAACGTTCCACGGCCTTGATCAGCGCGCAAAAGCCCCTCTGCCGTCAATGCAGCAATAGCCCGGCGGACCGTATGCCGGTTCACACCAAACCGGGACGCTATCTCGGATTCCGGCGGAAGGCGGCTGCCTTTTTCGTAGCCACCGGCGGCGATTTCGCCCTTCAGCATTTCCATGATCTGGCGCCAAACGGCAATGCCTGCAGCCCGGTCCAGTTTGCTTTGTCCTGTCATGCGCTCGTCATCAAATTTCGCTACTCAAGAGTCAATAAGTTTATTTGTCTATACAAATAGACAAATTGAGTCTACAACCCGCTCACGCACCTGCCTCAAACTCTCAAAGCGGCCAACAAACACAAAGGCGTGTTCATGACCGAGACCACACCGTCTTCCACAATTGCCGGCGACCAAGCCGCCCGGCAGAAGAACCTTGCCATTCTCGCCCAGGCTCCAGCCGAAATCCTAGACCAGAAGTTCAATAGCCTGACGCCACCATCTTACGAACTTGTGCGCCAGCCGGAGACGGGTCTGGTGATGGTCCGTGGCCGGATGGGCGGAACCGGAAGCCCCTTCAACCTTGGAGAAGTGACTGTGACCCGCTGCGTTGTCCGCCTCGACAGCGGAGAAACCGGCAGCGCCTACGCACTTGGCCGCGACAAAACCAAGGCTCTGCAATCGGCCGTCATTGACGCCCTGTGGCAGCACGGTAAGACGCGGGCGCAAATCGAGACGGACATCATCGGCCCGCTTTCGAACAGCCAGACGGAGCGCAAAACCACCGTCCGCGAGGAAACCGAAGCAACGCGAGTCAATTTCTTCACGATGGTGCGGGGAGACAACTGATGACCGCAACCGCTGCACTTGCCGCCGGATTTGCAGATCCTGTTCACGACGCACAAGGGTGTTTCCGGACCATTATGAACGCTATGGCGCGACCGGGAACGCTTCAGGTCCTTGGTCAAACCCATCTCACACCACCAGCGCCGCTGACACCAGCAGCCGCGGCCATCGCGCTCACCCTGTTCGACTATGACACACCTGTCTGGCTCGACAAACAGCTTGCACAATCCGAGAGCGTAAAGGCCTTCCTTCGCTTTCACACGGGCGCACCAATCGTAAGCGAACCTGTCGAGGCGGCCTTTGCCCTGATCGCAGATCCGGCCAACATGCTGCCGCTTGCAAGCTTCAATCAGGGCTCGGCGGAATACCCGGACACGTCCACGACACTCATCCTGACAGGCCAAAACCTGAACAACGCAGACGGTGTTGTGCTCGAAGGGCCCGGCATCAAGGACACGCAAACGTTTGAAACAGGTCCAGTGCCGCAAGTGTTCTGGGATCAGGTCATTTCCAACAACGCCCAGTTCCCACGCGGCATCGATCTGATCTTCACAGGCAAAGACACCATCGCAGCCCTTCCCCGCTCCACCTCAGTCACTCTAAAGGAGGCCTGAGCCCATGTATGTTGCTGTCAAGGGTGGCGAAAAGGCCATCCGCAATGCCCACAAGCTGACCGCCAAGCGGCGCCGCGGTGACACCTCCGTTCCCGCGCTGACACTGGAGCAAATCTCTGAACAGCTGTCACACGCGGTGGCGCGGGTAATGGGAGAGGGTTCGCTCTACGATGAAACGCTCGCTGCTCTTGCAATCAAGCAATCGCGCGGCGACCTGATCGAGGCCGCCTTCCTGATGCGCGCCTACCGGACAACGCTGCCGCGGTTCGGCTACAGCCAGCCTGTCGATACGGCAAAAATGCTTGTCGAACGCCGGATATCGGCCACATACAAGGACTTGCCGGGCGGCCAGATGCTGGGCCCGACGTTCGATTACAGCCACCGGCTTTTGGATTTTGCGCTGGCCGCTGAAGGTGGGGACCTTGATGCGGAAACGGCTCCGGTCGAAGACGAACCGATGCCGCGTGTCACCGATCTCCTTGGAGATGAAGGCCTCATTGAACCGGACCCGGCAGCCGATGAAAACGCGCCGGTGGGCGATCTCACCCGCGACCCGCTGTCTTTCCCGGCAGACCGGGATCTGCGCCTGCAAAATCTCGCACGGGGCGACGAGGGTTTCTTGCTCGCGCTCGCGTACTCCACGCAGCGCGGTTACGGCCGCACGCACCCTTTTGCCGGTGAAATTCGGTACGGTGAGGTCGAAGTGGAGTTTTTCGCGGAAGAACTCGGCTTTGCCGTCACCCTTGGCACAATCAAGGTGACCGAGTGCCAGATGATCAACCAGTTTGCTGGATCGGCGAAGGCTCCGCCCGCCTTTACGCGCGGCTACGGCCTCGTCTTCGGACAGGTTGAACGCAAGGCTATGTCCATGGCCATGGTTGACCGGTCCCTGCGCTGGGAAGAACTCGGCGAAGAACAGGTTGCCCCGGCCCAGGACGGTGAGTTCGTTCTCTCCCATTCCGACAACATTCAGGCGACCGGCTTCGTCGAACACCTGAAACTCCCGCACTATGTCGACTTCCAGGCCGAACTCGATCTGGTGCGCCGCATGCGCGGCGAGTGGTTCGAAAAACGGGCGCGCGAAGACGCCGAAACCTCTGCCAAAGAGGCTGCGGAATGAGCAGTGGCCTCAGCCATATGACCTTCATCGTCAGTGATCTGGACAAGATGACCAGCATCCTGACGGATGTCTTGAAAGCAGAAGAAGTCTACGACAGCGGCCAGGAAACCTTCTCCTTGTCGGAGGAAAAGTTCTTCCTGGTCGGCGATGTCTGGATCGCAATCATGAAAGGCGCACCACTTTCCGAGCGCACCTACAATCACGTTGCCTTCAAGATCGAAGAACAGGACTTCGAGGCCCGGCTTGCCGCGATCCAATCGCTCGGCCTTGAATTCAAGCCGCCGCGCGATCGCGTCGAAGGTGAAGGCAGGTCCATCTACTTCTACGACGCCGACAATCATTTGTTCGAGCTGCACACCGGCACACTGGAAATGCGGCTCGATAGCTATCGCAAAATTCTCGATGAACGGAGGGCGGCACAATGAACGCCACGGCTCTGATTTTCGATCAGGGTGAATACAATTTCGCCTATCTCGATGAACAAACAAAACGTATGATCCGCCGCGCGATCCTGAAGGGCATCGCAATCCCCGGATATCAGGTACCGTTTGCCTCGCGCGAAATGCCGATGCCCTATGGCTGGGGCACTGGCGGGGTTCAGGTAACGGCCTCGATACTTGGCAAGGATGATTGCCTGAAGATGATCGACCAGGGCTCGGACGACACGACCAACGCCGTTTCCTTGCGCGGGTTCTTCGAAAAGACGGCAAATGTGCGCACGACTTACGAAACTTCTGAAGCCACCGTCATCCAGACCCGCCACAGGATCCCGGAAAAGGAACTGCGGGAGGACCAGGTCTTGGTGTTCCAGGTCCCGATCCCCGAACCGCTCCGGTTTCTGGAGCCGCGGGAAACGGAAACCCGCAAGATGCATGCCCTCGAAGACTACGGTCTCATGCACGTGAAACTCTACGAGGACATCGCCAAGAACGGCCACATCGCCACCACATACGCCTATCCGGTGATGGTCAATGACCGCTATGTAATGGATCCCTCGCCAACACCGAAATTCGACAATCCGAAGATCGACGAAATGGCCGCATTACAGCTCTATGGCGCGGGCCGGGAAAAACGCATCTATGCGATCCCGCCCTACACCAAAGTGAAGAGCCTCGACTTTGAGGACTATCCATTCGAGGTCCAGAAGTTCGACAAACCGTGCGGACTGTGCGGCGCGGAGCATGTTTATCTCGACGAGGTCATTCTCGATGACAAGGGCGGGCGCATGTTCGTTTGCTCAGACAGCGACTATTGCGAAGAACGGCGCGCCGCAGGGCATGTCGGACCAATGGCCGCAAACCCGGCGGCCCAGCAAATCGGCGGACACGGCACAAACGCAGAGGAGGCGTCCCGATGAACGTCTTTCAAGCTGACGACCCGCTGCTGCAGGTCCATAATGTAACCCGCTACTACGGAGACCGGATCGGATGTACCGACGTCTCCTTCGATCTTTGGCCCGGCGAAGTACTGGCCATTGTCGGCGAAAGCGGTTCAGGCAAAACAACCCTTTTGAACTGCCTGTCGACACGCCTTGCCCCGACTGCCGGCGCTATCGAATACCGCATGCGCGATGGATCGATGCGGAACCTCTATCAGCTCTCAGAAGCCGAGCGCCGCTTGCTGATGCGCACAGACTGGGGGTTTGTGCATCAGAATGCCGCCGACGGACTGCGCATGAACGTCTCTGCCGGCGCCAATGTCGGCGAACGGCTGATGGCGGTCGGCGATCGGCACTACGGCAAGATCCGCGAGACAGCAGATGATTGGCTGGGCCGGGTTGAAATCGCCAGTGACCGGATCGACGATGATCCACGCTCGTTCTCAGGCGGCATGCGGCAACGGCTGCAAATTGCCCGAAATCTTGTAACCCATCCGCGGCTGGTCTTCATGGACGAACCGACCGGCGGCCTCGATGTTTCCGTCCAGGCACGGCTGCTCGATCTTCTGCGCCGCCTTGTGGCTGATCTCGGCTTGTCAGTTGTGATCGTGACCCACGATCTGGCGGTCGCCCGTCTGCTGTCGCATCGGATCATGGTGATGCGCCACGGCCGGGTGATTGAAGCGGGGTTAACCGATCAGGTTCTGGACGACCCGCGTGAGCCTTACACCCAGTTGCTTGTCTCCTCCATTTTGCAGGTCTGATCATGCCAGTGCGTCTTTATCTGAACAGTGTCGGCAAGTCCTTCACCATGCACCTTCAGGGCGGCACGGTGATCCCGGTTGTCGAAAACGTAGAGTTCTCTGTCGAGGCCGGCGAATGCGTGGTCCTTGGCGGCCCCTCCGGAGCGGGCAAAAGCTCGATCCTGAAAATGATCTACGGCAACTATCGCTGCGATCAGGGCCAGATCCTGGTGACTGTTGGTGATGAGATCATCAACGTTGCAGATGCGGAGCCGCGCCAGGTCTTGCGGCTACGGGACAACACAATCGGCTATGTCAGCCAGTTCCTGCGCACCATTCCGCGCGTGTCTGCCGAGGAAGTGGTTGCCGAACCACTTATTGCCCAAGGGACAAGCGAAGCGGAAGGGCTTGATACGGCGCGCAGCCTGCTCTCCCGGCTGAATGTTCCCGAGCGGCTCTGGAAATTGCCACCGGCTACCTTTTCCGGCGGCGAACAGCAGCGGGTCAACATTGCCCGGGGTTTCATCGCGCACTACCCGATCCTTCTCCTAGACGAACCCACCGCGTCACTGGACGCCGCGAACCGCGCCGTTGTTGTTCGCCTGGTGGAAGAGAAGAAAGCCAAAGGCGTTGCCATGGTAGGAATCTTGCACGATGAGGATGTCCGGCAGGAAATCGCCGACAGGATCATCGACGTCACCAGCTTCAGCGCTGACTTGGCTGCTTAACCGAAATAACTTGCCGGGAGCGGTGGCATGTCACAGAACAGTCATCGCTTCTGGTTATGGGCTTTGCTTCGGCCAAGTCCGGTCTCCTAATTCGCGACTTTTTCCATGCGCTACGCCATCTATTTCGCAGCCGACGCTGACGCACCGCTCATGCAGCTGGGCAACACCTGGTTGGGCCGTGATCCCTTCACCGGATCACGCCTGCAGCAACCTTCGATTCCGGGCCTGGATCCCGCTCGCTTCGAAGATCTGACCACCAGCCCCCGGCGGTACGGATTTCATGGCACGTTGAAAGCCCCATTCTCGCTTGCGAAAGATACAACCGAAGACGCCTTGATCACTGCCTGCACCGGTTTTGCAAAGACAGTGTCTCCCTTCGATCTGAAGGGACTCAGCGTCAATCAACTTGGCCAGTTCCTCGCGCTGACCCCGGCTCAGGCAGAGCCAGATTTGGAAGCCTTTGCGTCTCTGTGTGTGCGCCAGTTTGAACCGTTCCGCGCGCCTTTGAGCGCCGAGGATCTGGACCGGCGGCGGCAAGCAAATCTCACACCCAAACAGGACGCATATGTCGAGACCTGGGGCTATCCATATGTTTTCGACGAGTTCCGCTTTCACATGACGCTGTCCAACAAGCTGGGGGACGACGAAGAGGCTGCACTCCTGGCACGGAGCGCAGAAACGCATTTTGAAACCGTCACCAATTCAGCGCTTACCTGCCGCCACTTCGGTCTTTATGTCGAACCAGAACGCGGCGCCGCGTTTGACGTCCACAGCATATTTGAACTGACGGGCCCGCAAAGCCCTATCGCTGCGCTTAAAAACACGCTGGCAAACTCCAACGAGGAAGTCTCATGAGCACGCATCCGAAACTCTTCAAAAATGCCAAGCTGGTTCTGGCGGAAGACGTGATCAACGGCTCTCTGACCGTCGATCCGGACGGCCTGATTTCCGATATCGGATCAGCAACTGAGGCCGTGGGGCACGACTGTGAAGGCGATTTCCTTCTGCCGGGCCTGATCGAGCTGCACACCGATCACCTCGAAGTACACTATGCTCCGAGGCCGAAGGTCCGGTGGAACCCTGTTGCGGCCGTTCAGGCACATGATGCCCAGATCGCTTGTGCCGGCATAACAACCGTGTTTGACGCCCTTCGTGTTGGCATGGATGAGGATGACGACAGCAACGACACCATGAAGGTCGCGGACATGCGGGCCCTCGCAGATGCGATTGAAACGGGTCAGAAGGAAAACCGACTGCGGGCCGATCACTATATCCACCTGCGCTGCGAAGTCTCCGCGCCGGATGTCATCCGGGCCTACAACTACTTTGATGGGGATGACCGTGTCCGGCTGGTCTCCCTGATGGACCACACACCCGGTCAGCGCCAGTTCGTGTCGCTCGATTCCTACATCAGCTACTATCAGGGCAAGCGCGGCTTCACCGACGAGCAGATGGCCGAATTCATTGAAATGCGCAAAGCCAGGGCCGACAAGAACACCCCGGGCAACCGCAAGGCGATTGCCGCACATGCGGACAAAAACACAATCGCAATTGCCAGCCATGATGACGCGACCATTGCCCATGTTGATGAAGCCATTGCGCTGAACACCAAAATTGCCGAATTCCCGACCACAGTAGAAGCTGCCAAGGCTTCACATGAGGCCGGCATGGCCGTTTTGATGGGCGCACCGAACGTCGTGCGCGGAGGCTCCCATTCCGGCAACGTATCGGCCCGCGAACTCGCAGAAGCCGGATACCTTGATGTTCTGTCGTCGGACTACATCCCGGCATCCCTACTCCAGGCTGCGTTCCAGCTTGCAGACGAGATCGATGGCATCACCCTGCCGAAAGCAGTTTCAACGGTAACGTCGACTCCGGCGAAAGCCATTGGTCTTTCCGACCGCGGTGTGCTGGAGCCCAGCAAACGGGCGGATCTCATTCAGGTCAAGCTGGTTGGTAATGTGCCGATCGTGCGCGGTGTCTGGCGCGAAGGCCGCCGTGTTGCCTGACGCTCAAATGCACGCGCAGGAAAAACTCGGCCCGGGACGGATGGTTCTCGTGGTCGGCCCGAGCGGGGCAGGCAAAGACACGCTCATGGCCGCCTTGAAAGACCGCCTGGTGGGCAACGACAGCGTTGTTTTTGCCCGGCGCGCGGTCACCCGGGATGCCGATGCCAGTTCTGAAGATCACGACACACTTACCAGGTCGAACTTCGAGACCCTTGTCTCAACCGGCAATGTAGCTCTGTCCTGGGAAGCCCATGGATTGGGGTATGTTGTACCCCAGTCTTATGACCGCGTAATTCGGGACGGCAAAACGGTGATCGCCAACGGATCCCGCAAGGTATTGCAAGAAGCCTCAGACAAATATGAAACGGCGATCGTCCTTCTGATCACCGCCCCAGTTGAGATCTTGGCAGAACGCCTTGCTGCCCGGGGCCGGGAAAGCCGTGAGGACATCGAAGAACGTTTGAAACGCGCGGATCTGGAACCGCAGAACGTTCCGAACCTCATCCGGATTGAAAACACCGGCACCATAGAGACGGCGGTTTCCGCAATGATGACGGCACTCAAGATCTAGAGTTAGTTCTGGCCTTGGCCTTGCTCCGGCTCTTGCGCCTTCTGGCGCCCGAAAACGTTGCCCAACAAGCCGGGTGGCAGCCCAAAGCCCTCTTCAACGGCCTTCAGGACGTCTTCGTCGTCAACGTCGCCTTCGATCACTTTCTCGATGTCGATCTGGGTTTGACCACCAGTGGCCCGTTGGATCACCTGATTGGCGGTGTCGGTCAGGCTTTCCGGCACATCCGCTTCGCCCTTCAAGATCGAAATCAGTTCACCACCGACTTGTTCCAACTGTTCGTACGCCGCCTGCGGATTTTCCAAAATGCCTGCAATGTCAGGATAAATGCGCGGATCACTCCAGGCCCCATCCACCACGATCGGCACACCCAGACCGGCCATTTTCTTGTCGGTGCCTTTCGGGCGCGGCATGGGGGCCTGGCCTTCCAATGTCGCCACAATTCTTGGCTCCACCCGCCAGGACAGCCGTTGATTGGGCATATCCGTGGTGCCGCCGCCGCTCATGCGGATCAACGGCCCGATCAGAGACAGGTCACTGGTGGTCGCAATTCCGTTTTCGATCTGAAACGAAGCCCCAAGCGACGAAAAATCTGTCTCCTCGGAGGGGCTCGCCTGCCATCCAAGCAAGGTCTCAACTGAGAGGCTGCGCACCATCTGCGGAATATTGATCCCGCGGATTGCGCCGTCTTCAAACATGTAGCTGGCGGTGCCTTTGAGGTTCTGAACCATTTGCTGCTCGCTGGCACCTGACGTTGTTACATCCAGGCCAATGAGCGTTTTGCCTTCAATCCAGGTAAAGTCCGCCGCATCCCGAAGAAGCGGATAGGCATTCAAGCCGGAGAGATCAAACTTTGCCGACAATGCGGGTGTTGCAGCTGCGCCATTCAGCCTGACGGAGCCCGTGCCTGTGCCGTCGTAAAGCGACAGTTTCTCAAGATCCGCCGTCAGAACGCCATCCTGGATCGCAACCGAGAGGGCGCTTTGTCCAATCCGGATCTTGTCCATACGGATCTCGTTTGCAGTTGCCTTGAAGTCGACATTCGCAGCTCTCAGGCCCGAAAAATCGATCGGCTCTGTGCTCCAGGATTTGCCCGCCGGAGGTGCCGCCGCCGCTGGTGCCGAACCACTGCCGCTGCCAGATTGAGCCGCGGGCTGCCCACCGGCTGATCCGCCGCCAAGGTAAGGGTCCAAGACGAGCTCGCGCAAATCAAGACGCGCCGTCACAGTTGGCTTGCCGCCGAGGGTCACACGGCCATTGGCCTCGCCAGAGGTCTCATCCAGCGTGAAGCGTGTCTCCTCGAACGAAATCGTACCCCCTTGAAAACCGAAAATGCCGGAGGCGCTGAACGCGCCCAAGCCACCACCTGCCGCCAAGGGTTGGCCCATCCAGGCCATCAAACCTCGAAGATCAGCCGTTTGAACCCGAGCTGCGCCATCCACGGTGCTTGGCAGTTGCGCCGACCCATCAAATCCAACGCTCAACCGATTGCCCTTAAGGGAAACAGAAACTGCACCGGATTGGCCTGCCAACAATTTGGACGTATCGGCTTCACCAGTCAGACTGAACCCTTCTCCGCGCCAGGTCAGTGCACCGCTTGCAGACAGTGGGGCTTCAAGTCCTTGCATCTCTAGAGCAAGAGACAGTCCGGTAATCCGGTCGGCTTCCGGGTCGCCGCCGACAGCATCTGCGAGGCCCAATCCGCCAATTTCACCTTCGGAGATGTTGACCGATCCGTTGACGTCTAGTCCGGCCAGCATTTCTTCACCTGTCAGGCCAACCGTTTCAAATGCCAGATCGGCGCTCAACAGCCCGCTTGCCGGCAGCTCCTGACCGGCGAGAAGCAACAAATCCGCAATCGACCCGTCTTTCAGGACAAGCCGACCGGAGACTTCCGGCACCAACCCAGAGAGATCCGCATCGGCCGCACCGCCAAGGGAAAGTTGGCCCAATACCAGATGGAGATCTGACACTGAGACCGCTGCTTCAGAGCCCCGCACTTGTGCATCAAACTGGTAAGCGCCTGGATCTGCATCGAGCGACTGTCCGCCCAGCGCGGCTAGAGTTTTTAACGACGGTCCTGACGCAGCGATCGCGAGTTCAGCACGGACCGGCTCCAGTCCTGTGGTCCCCTTGATCGTGATGGAGTTTTCTGACGAAGTCAGAGCCAAATCGACGGGCACCTGGTCGCCGGATGCCAATCCCAGCGGGTTGGACAACGTGCCCGAAACCTCGAGAGGAACGTCCTGAAATTGGAAATCGGAAGTAAGCTGGACATCTCCGGTCAAATCCGGGGCAGTCAGGGACAGATTGAGGGCCTGAATGACAAAGTTCTGATCTGCTGTGGCATCAATGTAGGTCAGCTCGCCGTTGGTGATCTGGAGACTGTCGACACCAATGCTCTCCAGGTATCCCTCACCGGCATCAGCCGCAGCGTTATCTGCACCGCTGTCCGGCGTGGACTGCGCGCTATCACCTGCCGGAGCGCTGCTTTCTTCTGCCTCGCCGGTCAGAACTTCCAATGACCGGCGCGGTGCCCAACTGGTGGCGCCGTTTGCGTTTTTCTCGAGATAGATCAGCGGTTCGTCGAGTGCGATGCCGGTAACTTTCACATTGCCCGACAGTAGCCCAGACCAGGCAAGACCGAAGTCCATGCGTTTGGCTTTGGCGAACTCAATACCGTCCGCGCCAGCGGCACCGGAGATACCGATATCTTCAGCTGTCAATTGAAAGCCGGGAAACAGTGACAATGAAACAGGGCCATCGAGCCGGACACGCCAACCGAAGCGGTTGTCGATCTGTTGGACCACCTGCTGCTTGATCTGATCCTTGGGCAGGAAAAACGGAACCACAAGAAGAGCGGTGACAACCAGAAACAGGAAGCTGCCCAGACCGATCAAAAGCCGTTGCATATCAATGTCTCCTCGTGGCGAATCGCCACAATGTAGACCAAACCGACCAGCAACATGCCGGTAGATTTTGACAAAAGGTGGAAAAACGGCGGTTTATCAGGAATTTCCGTTGCAAGGCAAGTTCGGCTGGACCGATTTGGTAAGCTTAGATCCGAAGAGCCGTCATGTGATTGTCCCACGCAAAACCTGCGGGTCGGGCCAGTATTTCCGCCCGCTCTCCTGGATCTGAGAGATAGGAAACGCCACCATTTCCGTCGGAGATCAGAAAACTTCCCTGATCAATAGGCGCGACACCGCACCCATCAGAGATGTTTTGGTGGCCAAGATAGTCTCCGGTCTCCGCATTCCAGAACAAGGTCTTGCCGCCACGCGGCGCTGATGTTGCGACGACACTTCGATCTGTGGTGGCTGTCACAGACCCGATATAGTTTCCAAGCTGGCCCACAAGCTTCTCGGGCAGGTCCAACAAAACCGGCGCTTCATCTCTTGAAATGACGGCAACCAGCGGCGGGGTGTCTGTCTTCGAGCCTTCAAACTGCCCACCAGCCCAGGCCCGGCCAGCCCCGTCCAAAGCCATGTGCCGCAAAGACAACTGATGCAGGGATTTATCCAAACATTGCTCTGCCAGCAGGTCACCGGTTTTGGCATCCAGGAAAACCACAGAGGGCGACATGGTCTCCAGATTGAGCTTTTCCCGCCCGCAGTCGGGATGCGTTTCAATCCCGCCATTCGCAACAATAAGGACGTTGCCATCCGGGCTCAATAGAACCTCATGCGGGCCAATGCCGTGACTGTCGAATTCGCCCAGTCGGGTGATAGTCTCTCCGCTCACGTCATAGACGCCGACAACACCGCGAGCAGCCTCAAAATCATTCTCCACCGCATAGAGAAGCCGCCCGTCTTTGGAAAAACAGCCGTGCCCGTAAAAATGCCGACCGGGCGCAGCAATGATGGTTTGCATTGGCCGGCCGGAAAATGGCCAGGCAACGATCGCAAATGTTCCCGGGCGGCGGGCAAACGCGGCGAGACAATCTCCCGTAGCGGATACCGCAATGCCGTGACCGCGCCCCGGCAGTGAGATTTCCGCCTGGATCTGACCCAAATCATCAAGGACCGCAATGCCAAACCCGCCTGCAGAGTTTTTGAAGGCGCTGGCAAAGAGCGGGACATATGAAGAGCTCAGCAAACCCGCCCCGAGACCCGATCCCGCAAACACCGGCAGCGCAGCCAGTCCACCCAGCGCGGTTAAAAATCCGCGCCTGGAAAACTCGACCGGCCTAGTCGCCATCAAGGGCATTGAACCCTCCCGCAAGTCCCAACGCGCCCGCGACCCGCTCACCGACAAGCCGCTGAAGGGAATTCAAGGAAATGACCAAGAGCGACAACTGGCCATAGGCGCCAGATGCCTCAAACCTCTCACGCAATGGCGGCTGGAGGTTACCAAGAGTATTCAAAGCGTTTTCGAACTCGAAGGTCATCGACCCGATCAGCCAGGCATGTTCCTCCGGCATCATGGGTTCAAGATCCATGCTCTGGATCGCGTCCAGAATGCCGTTCATTTCGGATGTCAGAAACACAACACCATTGCCGGACCGGGAGAACGGAATCCGGTTTGGCCTCGCCTTTTCTTTCGAGCTTCCAAGCGCTGGCGCAATGTTTTGATCCCGAACGACGATCAGCGCCGTGGACAGCGTTTGAAACACATCTTCCAAGGCTTCTTTGTCGGTCTGAAAACGGGCGTTGCTGCCGCCGGTTTCCAGAAGCGTTTTCGTAAAACCATCCGCATCGAACCAGGAAAGCATGACGTCCCGGGCAATGCCGGCAACATTCTCTGAGATCGCCAGCGCATAAGAACACGTGAAGTCCCCGCGCTCCCCCTCTTCGCCAAGCACGACGGCGCCGGTCTTGTCGAATGCAACCAACTGAAGCGCTGTCAGGCCTTGCAAAGCCACACTTTTTTCCGACAGGCTTTCCGCCGTCCTTACGCTCTCATCTTGAGCCCCATAGAGCTTGCGGATCTGCCTTTGCGCAATGCCACGTGGATCCGGCTGGAAGGCGAGACGGCTGATGCGGTCGTCTTCAATCAGGGGGCCAAGCCGTAGAAAATGGATGCGGGCAAACTGACCAACAGCATCTGAGAAAACAAACTTGAAATCTGACTTCGCCTCATCCGTCGGTGCTTGGCAGGCCTCTTTGACCGCCAGCGGCAAGCGGGTCGCAACATCAGCAAAAACCCTGGTCTCAGGCTGAATGTAACCGGAAATCATCTTCTCGATCGGCTGCGTAAGATCAGCAGCAACTGCCGGCCATGTCATCAGGGCCGCAGCCGCGGAGACAAGAATTCGCTTCATCACAGGGACTCCAGAAACCGGATAAGAGAGACGCGGTCGTCCGGCTCCATGGCGACCACTTGATTTCGGGCAGCTTCCGCTTCCCCGCCGTGCCACAGAACGGCTTCGAGCAAATTGCGCGCCCGGCCATCGTGCAGGAAACGGGTATGATTGTTGACCGTTTCGGTCAAGCCAATGCCCCAAAGCGGCGGTGTCCGCCATTCGCGGCCGGTCGCATCGCCAACCGGGCGGTTGTCGGCCAGATCTTCGCCCATGTCGTGCAGCAAGAGATCCGTATAGGGCCAGATCAGCTGAAACTGATGCGCCTCAGTTTCCGCATCCCGGTGCGTGACAAACTTCGGCTGATGGCACTTGGCGCAGCCAACTTCATAGAACAGCTCTTTTCCGCGCAGTACTTTCGGGTCAGACACATCGCGCCGGGCTGGAACTGCCAGGTTCTCCGAATAGAATGTCACTAATTCCATGACCGGATCAGGCGCTTCCGACACCCCAAGATGCGCCTGTTCGCCATGCGGCAAAATCCGGCATTCGGTCTGGCGTTGTGTGCAATCGCCATAATTGTCCGGCCTGTCCGGTGAACTGATGCCAATATCACCGGAAAAGGCGCCGGCCGTTTGATCGCGGATGTTCGGGTTGGACGCCTTCCAGCCGAACCGGCCGATGGTGAGCTCTCCTGTCCGGCCGTCCCGAACCCGGCTGACTTTGCCAGAGATCCCGTCTCCATTCACATCATCAGGATCCGCCAAGGCTTCAATATCCCCAGGGTGAATCGCCTGCAGCAAACCGAGACCAATCATTGGCGGTGCGACCCGCGGTGAGATCAAGGTTTCGGGATGCATCTCGCCAAATCCAAGATCCCGGATCTTATAGACGGGCTTTTGCAAGATAGCCGTCTCGCCGCCACTCAGCGGCACCACGATCTCTTCGTGTTCAATGTCGAAACGGCCTTCCCCGGCAAGCCCTGGGACAGCAAAAACCTGAAACTGCCCGCCATATGTCGGCTCTGGGATGCGGAGCAGTCTTTTGTCCTGAAGAGCCGCCCGTTCTTTATCGGTTTGTGGCGGAATGGAAAGGCGCAGGAAGAGGGAAACCGCCTCATCGCCCGGACGCGGCGGCCGCCCGCGGCCATCCTTCAGGTGGCACCCCTGGCAGGAGCGTGCGTTATAAAGTGGGCCCAACCCGTCGGACGCTTTGGTGGATGCGGGCGACGAGGCCCAGAGCTTTTTGAAAAGCCCGTTGCCAACCTTGAAATTTTGCTCTTGCTCGAACGTCAGATTTGCAGTGGCATGAGAAAAAGCATCGCGGTTGATGCGCTTGCGGGACGTACCGGCACCGCCCTGCATCTGTTCAAAGGTCTCTGCCTTGGAAAAATCATCGGCGAGCGGAAGGACGCTTAAAACCTTGGTCCGGTCCTGCTCTGACAGATCATCGCGATGGCTCAACTGCCCATCGGCCAAGGCGGTCTGACCAATCAGGCCCGCACATAAAACAGCAGCGCCCAAAATGGCGCTTTGTCCTCGGACAGTCATAAGGTTCGCATCCTGATTTACGCCCGCCCGAGCCCCAATTCCGGCAGGCAATAATGGCGGGCAGCAGAGCCACCCGCCACATGGGTCTTACTCAAAAACAGCGGACGGATTGTCGAGGCTGTCGGAGCCTTCGAAAGCAATCTCGTCGAGCTCAAGCACTTTCACGACACGCTCGATCGACGTGGTCTGGTCAACCAGCGCATCGACAGCCGCCTGAACAATTGCGTTGCCCTCTGCGTTGCCTTCGCCGATCATCTGGTCATACGCTTCACCGGCTTCGGCGCGTGTTTTTATCGCTTCGAATGCAGCCAGCGTGGCGTCCAGCTTGGCCTGCATTTCTTCGGCCAGAGCCGGATCTTTCGCCGCGACCATCTCTGCAAGGGATGCGCCCTTCACATCGTTGCCGAGCGGGCTCTTGTACTCACCGAAATAGACGTTCCGGATGCCGACCACATCGTTGTAGTGCGACATGTGCGTGTTGTCGGAGAAGCAGTCATGCTCTTCTTCCGGATCATGCAGCATGAGGCCAAGCTTCATCCGCTCACCGGCCAGTTCGCCATAAGAAAGAGAGCCCATCCCGGTCAGGATGGTCGCCAGACCACCTGCTTCCCCCTTGCCGCCCAGTTCTTCGCGCGCTGCACCGCCCGGTGCCCACGCGGCAACCATTTCCTCAAGATCGGTAATCAGAAGATCAGTGGCAGCTTTCAGGTATTGCGCCCGGCGCTCGCAATTGCCACCCGTGCAGTTAACCGCGTCAAAATCACTGGCCGGACGATTGCCAGCACCCTCATCGGTGCCGTTGAGATCTTGCCCCCAAAGCAGAAATTCGATTGCGTGGTAACCGGTGGCCACGTTGGCTTCAACTTCGCCTGCTTCCTGAAGGGATTCGGCCAGAAGAGCCGGCGTGATCACGCTGGCATCGATGGTGTCACCCCCGACTTTCAGGGTCGGATTGGCAATGACATTGGCTGCATAAAATGCGTTCCCTTCGGAATCCTCGCCATAGGAAACGTCGACATAATCGATCAGTCCCTCATCCAGCGGCCAGGCGTTCACCTTGCCTTCCCAATCATCGACGATGGCATTGCCGAAACGGTAGGCTTCTGTCTGCTGATACGGGTTGCGAGCTTCGATCCATGCTTTGCGCGCCGCGGCCAGGTTGGCGTCGCTCGGCTCGGCAATCAGCTTGTCGATTGCGCTCTGGAGCGTCTTTGCTGTTTCAAGAGAGTCGGAATACTTGGCAGAGGCAATATCGCTGTATGTGCCGAGAACATCGGCAGGCGCTGCGGCCATTGCAGGCGTTGCCAGAAGGGTTGTTGCCGCAAGAAGCGCGCGCGTTAAGGATTTCATTGGAGTGTTCCTAAATCCGGGGCAATGCAAACGGCCGGAGACCCGATCTGCATGCTTTTTTGAAAAATCTGCAGCGCGATCCTGCGCCGCCCGGACAGTGAAAAACATTTCATGAATAAAAAAGTCAAGTTATAAACTTCAGAAAAATCAATAGATTAGAATGATTCCAAAAATGTTGAGGGTAAAAATCCACTTTTCCGCACTATTCAAAAGTTTTAAACCGCTTCCCAACTGTTTGATGCTAAACATGGAATAAGCCCAGTCGGGCCAAGAGAGAGTTTGAGACTACGTAGTACACCTAAGTGCACTGCCGAATGGCTGGGCCACCGGCCAAACAACAGGGACTGACCGTATGCTGAACGCGCTGAAGAGCTTCGTCCGGGAGATCACGTTCGGAGACAGTGGCAAGAAAACATTTGCCGAGGACGACAAGCGGCTCGCAGCCGCCGCACTGCTGTTTCACCTGGTAGACATCGACGGCATCATCGAAGACAGCGAAAGCGAGAAACTTCGGCAGATCTTGCAGGCGCGTTATGAGCTCTCGGACGAAGAGACCAGCGAACTGATCGCAGCGGCCAAACAGCGCGATGAAGAGGCGGTCGACCTTTACGGCTTCACCTCCGTTTTGAAACGCACAACAGACGAGGCGGAACGCCTCGCCATCATCGAGATGATGTGGGAAATCGTTTATGCGGACGGCCACGTGCATGAATTTGAAGACAACACCATCTGGCGGGTTGCCGAGCTGCTGGGGGTTTCGTCCCGGGACCGGATGACACTGCGCCACAAAGTGGCCAAAACCGCGCCGGAAGCTGACGAGGCTTGATGCTTTCCATGCTTGAGGCTTTCTTACAATCACGGCGCAACCAAACCGCGCAAGAGACTCGATTTTTTCAAGCTGCTCGCTAATATTGGAACTATGGATTTTTCTTCGAACCACGGAACGTATCGCCCCAAAGTGCTGATCGTCCTGCACCAGGAACATTCCTCGCCCGGACGGGTGGGGCACGAGCTGGTGAAACGCGGTTTTGCACTCGACATTCGCAAACCCCGCTTTGGTGACAGCCTCCCGGATACCGTGCGCGACCATGCCGGCGCCGTTATCTTTGGCGGACCGATGAGCGCCAATGATCCGGACGGGTTCGTTCACAAGGAAATCGACTGGATCAAGGTTCCGCTTCAGGAAGAAACGCCGTTTCTCGGTATTTGCCTTGGTGCGCAGATGCTGGTGAAGCAGCTTGGCGGTACCGTTTCCGGCCACAGGGATGAGCTGGTTGAAATCGGTTATTACCCACTGAAACCAACCGATGCCGGCAAAGACCTGATGGATTGGCCGAAAAAGGTCTACCAGTGGCACCGGGAGGGGTTCGATCTGCCGTCGGGTGCGGATCTGCTGGCAACCAGCCCAACTTATCCCAACCAGGCCATTCGCGTTGGGCCGGCGGCATACGGGATTCAGTTCCACCCGGAACTTACCCACCAAATGATGGTTAAATGGACCACAAAAGGCGCTCCGCGGATGGAACTTCCCGGGGCGCAGCAACGCCGCGATCATTTTGCTGGCCGCTTCGTCTACGACACCGCGGTTCGCGCCTGGCTAGACCGGTTTCTGGACCTTTGGATCGGCACCGCCGAAGCCCCTGTTCAGCACAACCGCTTGAAAGCAGCCGAGTAAGCCGCTCTTTGCATCGCTTAGTGTAGTAAAAGGGCCGCTTGCGCGGCCCTTTATTTATGCCTCGAACACCACCAGGAGATCCTTGGCGTCGATCTGGGCACCCGGTGTGACAAGCACTTCGGAGACCTTGCCATCGCGCTCGGCGTGAAGGGCGGTTTCCATCTTCATGGCTTCGATCGAAACGAGCACATCACCGGCCTTAACCTCCTGTCCGGCAGCAATCGCAACCGTGGAGATGACGCCCGGCATCGGCGCACCAACATGGGCCGCATTGCCGTCTTCGGCCTTGCGCATGGCAGCAGCCCCGACAGCACCATGCGCCCGGTCAGGTACCTTGACGTTGCGCGGCTGGCCATTGAGTTCGAAGAAGACTTTCTTCTCGCCCTTCTCATCGGTTTCACCGATGGCCTGACAGCGGACCACAAGTGTCTTTCCGGGTTCCAGGTCAACAAAGATCTCGTCGCCTGATTCAAGACCGTAGAAATAGACCGGCGTCGGCAGCACGGAGGTCGGTCCATATTGCTGCTGCGCCTTGTCGAAGTCCGTGAAGACCTTAGGGTACATCAGATAGGATGCCAGCTCCATATCATCGATGTCATGACACGTTGCGGTCGCGGCGGCTGCCCGTTCAGCTTCAAGATCTGCCTCTTCCAGCAGGGACCCAGGGCGAACGGTGATCGGCTTTTCCCCTTTAAGCGCCTTTTCCTGAATTGCCTTCGGCCATCCGCCGGGAGACTGTCCAAGGTCACCATGCAGCATCTTCACAACACTGTCCGGGAAGGCAACGTCCTTGGCCGGGTCTTCAACATCGGCAACGCTGAGGCCCTGGCTGACCATCATCAGCGCCATGTCGCCGACCACCTTAGAGGACGGCGTTACCTTGACGATGTCGCCAAACATCTGGTTGGCATCGGCGTACGCTTGCGCAACTTCGTGCCAGCGGGTTTCCAGGCCGAGGGACCGTGCCTGTTCCTTCAGGTTGGTGAACTGGCCGCCTGGCATTTCGTGCAAGTAAACCTCTGAAGCGCCAGAGCGAAGGTCACTCTCAAAGGCCCGGTATTGCGCGCGAACGGCTTCCCAATAGAAGGAGATCTGGCGGATTGTCGCCGCATCAAGGCCCGTATCCCGATCCGTGCCCCGCAGCGCCTCCACAATAGATCCAAGGCACGGCTGCGACGTCAGACCGGACAAGGCATCCATGGCCGCATCGACCGCATCAACACCGGCCTCGACGGCTGCCAGAATGGTGGAAGCCGCAATACCGGAGGTGTCATGGGTGTGGAAGTGGATCGGCAGGCCGACCTCTTCTTTCAGCGCTTTCACCAGGATCTTGGCCGCCTGCGGCTTCATCAACCCTGCCATGTCCTTGATGCCAAGGATATGGGCACCGGCTGCTTCCAGTTCCTTCGCCAGATTGACGTAGTATTTCAAATCATATTTTGGACGCGCACTGTCCAGCATATCGCCGGTGTAGCAAAGCACTCCCTCACAGAGTTTGCCGGTTTCCTGGACCGCATCCATGGAAACGCGCATGTTCTCAACCCAGTTCAAGCAGTCAAAGACGCGGAAAAGATCCACGCCGTTTTCGGCCGCCTGATGGACGAAAAACTTGACCACATTGTCCGGATAGTTGGTGTAACCAACCCCGTTCGAGCCCCGCAACAGCATCTGAAGCAGGATGTTCGGCGCCCGTTCACGGATCTGATGCAGCCGCTCCCAGGGGCTTTCCGTCAAGAATCGCATGGACACGTCGAACGTCGCACCGCCCCAGCATTCCAGGGAAAAGAGCGTCGGCAGACCGGTCGCATAAGCATCTGCGATGTTGACAATGTCGTGGGAGCGCATGCGGGTCGCCAGCAAAGACTGGTGGCCGTCACGCATCGTGGTATCGGTGAGAAGCGCCCGTTTTTCCGCCTTCATCCAGTCGGCGAAACCTTTCGGACCGAGCTCATCCAGAAGCTGGCGCGTTCCTTTCGGTTTTTCGTCGCCAAAGTCCGGCACGACCGGCGCAGCAGCATCCTTCGGCGGACGGACCCGGTCTTTGGTTTCCGGATGCCCGTTCACCGAGACATCGGCGATATAGGTGAGCAGCTTGGTTGCCCGATCCTGGCGTTTTGTCTGTTCAAACAGCGCAGGCGTGTCGTCGATGAAGCGGGTGGTATAGGTCTGGGCGCGGAAATCGGCATGATCAATGATGTTTTCCAAAAACACCAGATTGGTCGCAACACCGCGGATCCGGAACTCCCGCAAGGCGCGGTCCATCCGTTTGCGCGCATCTTCGGCCGTCGGCGCCCAGGCCGTCACTTTTTCAAGAAGCGGATCATAGAACCGGGTGATCACCGCCCCTGAATAGGCGGTCCCGCCATCGAGGCGAATACCGAAGCCGGTCGCGCCGCGATACGCGGTGATGCGGCCATAATCCGGAATGAAGTTCTGCTCCGGATCTTCCGTGGTGATCCGGCATTGCAGGGCGTGACCGTTGAGGCGAATGTTCTCCTGCGCCGGGACACCGCTTTCCGGCGTTCCGATCTTTTCTCCATCTGCGATGTGGATCTGTGCCTGGACGATATCGATGCCCGTGACTTCTTCGGTCACAGTGTGCTCGACCTGGACCCGGGGATTGACTTCGATGAAGTAAATCGCCCCCGTGTCCGCATCCATCAGGAACTCGACAGTGCCCGCGCCGCGATAGTTCACCGCCCGGCCAATTTTAAGACCGTATTCGCAAAGCTCTGTGCGCTTGGCATCATCGAGATAAGGCGCTGGTGCCCGCTCGACCACCTTTTGGTGGCGTCGCTGGATCGAGCAATCCCGCTCGAAGAGATGAACAACGGTTTCACCGTCCCCAAGGATCTGGACTTCGACGTGGCGTGCCCGTTGAACCAGCTTCTCCAGATAAATCTCGTCCTTGCCGAAGGCGGCCTTGGCTTCCCGCTTGGCAGCCAGCACTTCCTTTTCAAGGGTCGCTTCATCCGGAATGACGCGCATGCCACGGCCACCGCCGCCCCAGGACGCTTTCAGCATCACCGGGTAGCCGATCTCCAGAGCCTGCTTCTTGATCTCATTCAGATCGTCAGGAAGCGGGTCCGTTGCCGGCATGACCGGTACCCCGGCCTCGATTGCCAGGTTCCGTGCGGCCACCTTGTTGCCCAGACGGCGCATTGTCTCGGATTTCGGCCCGATAAAGGTGATCCCGGCCGTTTCGCAGGCATCCACGAATTCCGGGCTTTCCGACAACAGGCCGTAGCCCGGGTGGATGGCATCAGCGCCGGAATGTTTGGCAACACGAATAATCTCGTCGATGGACAGATAGGCCTCGATCGGGCCAAGACCCTTGCCGACCTGATACGCCTCATCGGCCTTGAACCGGTGCAGAGCCAGTTTGTCTTGCTCGGCATAGATCGCAACGGTCTTCAGACCGAGTTCGTTGGCAGCCCGGAAAACCCGGATTGCAATTTCAGACCGGTTCGCAACGAGAATTTTTCTTATCGCCAAACGCCCACTCCCCCTAATAATCCGCAACATGCAAGGCACATTTCGGCAAGATTTCTACTTACGTCGAAGCCAATTGAAAAGGGGCAGCATGCTTGTCCTTTTTCCAGAAAGTGAAATATTTTTGCTCTGACGGCGATAAACCTTGGAAAAATGGGCACAAATCCTACGCCAGGGGATGAGCACTTATGGGAGATTTTTCTGCTGGCGGCCCGTTTCACTTCGCAGTGCGAACGCCAAACCACGCCCCAATCTGAAACACTCTCCCGTCACCGACGCGGAAAATCGTAAACACCCGGGAGATTTTTTAGGCGCCCAATTGGTCTTTCGAGAAGACAACCTACCAGATCGGGTAGGAACAAATCAAAAACATGATCAAAACACCGATTCGTCAGCGATTCGTTCTGCATGTGTCCATGGTTAATGGCGAAAGGCGCAGCATGCCCGAAAAACGAATCTTTTTTTGATTTGGAGATTGACAGGTTTTTTGCCCTGAACTTCAGCCTCAGGGTGATTTGGCGCAAATCCCTGACCAGACTCAGCATTTCGTACTAAAAGTTGGATTCAAATCCACATTTCGTAGGGAACAAATCCTGAATCCCCAAGAGTCCGCGATTCGGTTTCGGTTTGTTCCAGAGTCGTTCTCCACAACTTTCTGGATACACATTGATCCAACAAAGGAATAGCGAGAGCGCGTCGAAAAAGGGCAGGACAGAGCCACAACGCCTATGCTAGACACGCGCATCCGAGTTCAGGGCACGTGCCTTGGGAGAGCAGGCCGCCGGAACGGCGCGCCAAACACTGAGATTTCTGACCGCATCACCTCTATGTCCCGCCCCCAAACCCTGCAATTACCGCCGAGCGCCCGCTCCCGCACGGTCACAGCCGTGCTTGGGCCAACCAACACCGGCAAAACGCACCTTGCGATCGAGCGCATGCTGGCGCAGCCGTCGGGCTTGATCGGTCTGCCGTTGCGGCTCTTGGCACGGGAAGTTTATGGGCGGATTGCCGAACGCGCCGGAACTGATGCCGTTGCGTTGATCACCGGCGAAGAGAAGATCATTCCGAAACAGCCGCGGTTTTGGGTGTCCACGGTCGAGGCCATGCCACTCGATCTGAACACCGAGTTTGTCGCCATCGACGAAGTGCAGCTCGCCGGAAATCTCGACCGCGGCCACGTCTTCACGGACAGGATCCTGAACCTGCGCGGCCGCTCCGAAACACTCCTTTTGGGGTCTGCGACCGCCCGCCCGCTTCTCGAGAAGCTGATCCCGGGCCTGAATGTTGTCACCCGTCCGCGCATGTCGATCCTCTCCTATGCCGGATCGAAAAAGGTCTCCCGCCTGCCCGCACGGTCAGCAATCGTCGCGTTTTCATCCGATGAGGTTTATTCGATCGCCGAACTATTGCGCCGCCAACGGGGCGGGGCGGCGGTGGTTCTTGGCTCGTTGAGCCCAAGAACACGGAATGCGCAAGTTGACCTGTTCCAGAACGGCGATGTCGATCATCTGGTAGCCACTGACGCAATCGGCATGGGCCTCAATCTGGATGTCCATCACATCGCCTTTGCCGGCAACCGGAAATACGACGGGTATCAGTATCGCCAGCTGACGCCTTCGGAAATGGGTCAGATCGCCGGACGGGCCGGCCGCCACACTAAAGACGGCACCTTCGGGGTCACCGGCCGCGTCGATCCGCTGGACGATGATTTGATCGAACAAATCGAAAGCCACCATTTTGACAGCCTGAAAGTGCTGCAATGGCGCAACAGTGCTTTGGATTTTTCATCCACCAATGCATTGCGCCGCAGCCTTGATTTACCGCCTCGGGAAGAGGGTTTGGCCCGCGCGCCCACAGGCGACGACATCACGGCGCTTGAACATTTATTGCGCGATAGCGCAATTTCTGACATGGCAAAGGGCGCAAAATCAGTAGAACTGCTATGGGATGTGTGTCAGGTCCCCGATTACCGGAAGATCGCCCCGGCCAATCATGGGGACCTTCTGGCAACCATTTACAATCACCTGATGCGCCACAATGCGATTGAAGATGACTGGTTCGCCCGTCAATTGGCCTTCGCAGACCGTGTAGATGGTGATATCGACACACTCGCGAACCGGATCGCTCACATCCGGACCTGGACGTATGTCGCGAACCGCCCTGACTGGCTGGCCGATCCGGCCCATTGGCAGGACGTGACCCGCGGCATAGAAGACAAACTATCTGACGCCCTTCACGACCGGCTGACACAGCGGTTCGTGGATCGGCGGACAAGTGTATTGATGCGACGTTTGAGAGAGAACGCAATGCTGGAAGCGGAAATTACATCGAGTGGGGATGTGCTCGTCGAAGGTCAGCACATCGGAAATCTGCTTGGCTTCCGGTTTGCCCCTGATGCGGCGGCCGAAGGCCCGGACGGAAAAACGGTCCGTGCTGCCGCACAAAAAGCCCTGACCACGGAAATCGAATCCCGTGCGGAAAAGCTTGGCAAATCAGAGAACAGTGATTTTGTCCTGACATCGGATGGCGTCATCCGCTGGCGCGGTGAACCGGTGGCCAAATTGTCCCCGACCGACGATGTTCTGGCCCCGGCAGCTCTGCTCTTGGCCGACGAGCACCTGACAGGCCTGGCGCGCGATACCGTACAAAACCGCCTGGATCTTTGGGTAAAGGCCCAGGTCGATACACTTTTGAAGCCGCTGATGGACCTGAAGTCAGGTGAAGGGCTGGAGGGCTTGGCGCGCGGTATTGCATTCCGGATTGTCGAAGGCCTCGGCATCCTGGAGCGTCAGGACGCGTCTGACGAAATCCGTCAGTTGGACCAGGACATGCGCGCGTCCTTGCGCAAACACGGTGTCCGCTTCGGCGCTTACACGATATTTGTTCCGGCACTTTTGAAACCGGCTCCAAGCCAGTTGCTTGCCCAGCTTTGGGCCCTGAAGCACGGCGAGTTGGACATGGACGGCATGGAAGAGCTGCCGCAGTTGTCCGCCTCAGGCCGGACATCCATTCCGGTCAACCCGGAGATCCAGCCGGCGCTTTACAAGGTTGTCGGGTTCCGCGTGTGCGGCCCGCGAGCCGTACGCGTTGACATCCTGGAGCGTCTTGCCGATCTCATCCGTCCGCTGATTGCCTGGAAACCGCTCGACAGCGAAGTTGCTCCGCCGGAAGGGGCAATTGAAACCGGTGGCGGCTTTACCGTGACGGTTGCGATGACGTCTTTGCTGGGCTGCGCAGGCGAAGATTTTTCCGCTGTTTTGAAGTCCCTCGGCTACCGTCTTGAGACCAAGGAAGTGCAGCGTCCGGCAGCACCAAAAGCCGACGCGACAGAAGTGACGCCAAACACAGCCGAACCCGCTGCAGTTGAGGACACACCTGCGACTGAGGCAGAGGCGTCTGCCGAAAGTGCTGTGACCGAAGTTGCTGAAGCCTCTGAGACTTCTGCAGTAGAACAAGCTGCCGAAGAAGCGCCTGCGACTGCCGACGCTGAAACGTCCGCAGAGGCACCAACTCCAGAAACCGAGGATGCCCAGACGGCAGAACCAACACCGGCCAGCGAACCGGAAATGGAAACTGTTACCATCGAAATCTGGCGCCCAGGCCGTCACGACCGCCGCCCGCGCGGCCGTCAGGACCAACGCCGAGGCGGTGACAATCGCAAGCAGCAAGGTCCCAAAGGCGCTCCTGGTGAACGTCGCCACGGCAAACCTGGCAAAAGTGGTCCGAACAAGGGGCGCGCAGGTCAGAAGTCCTTTGATGGGGGCAACCGCCGCGACAAAACCCCGAAAGACAAGCCGATCGACCCGAACTCACCTTTTGCAGCCTTGATGGCGCTGAAGGAGAACATGGGCGACAAGGATAAGAAGTAATTCCGGGCGACGATCAAAAGGCGGCTGCCGTTTCCGCCCAAGGCAGCCTGCGTGTCGACAAGTGGCTCTGGTACGCCAGGGTCACAAAATCCCGTTCCCTTGCGCAGAAACTCGCTGCAGGCGGACATGTCCGGATCAACAAGGACAAGATTTCCTCCGCCAGCAAGACCATCAAGACCGGCGACGTTTTAACCATTGCCTTGGAACGTCGCATTCTTGTTTTGAAAGTGGTTGCACTTGGCTCCCGGCGCGGACCTTACGAAGAAGCAAAAAAACTCTACGAAGACCTGTCTCCGCCACCGCCGCCAAAGGCCGAAGCGCCACCTCCACCCCCTGGACAGAGGGAGCCTGGCAGCGGGCGGCCAACAAAACGTGACCGGCGCAAAATGGATGCTTTCAGGCAGGAGGATGAACACTAAAAGCTCTATGGGCCTGATCCTTTTTATGAATCTTGAAAAAAAGGAAATAGCTTTCTCAAACAGAGCTGCGATGCGACCTGTTGAACGCTTGCACCCGCCTGCCAAAAGCGATACCCAACTGCAATAATAAAGGCAGCAGAGGTCAGAGCCTGCGCATCAAACCGACGCCAGACGACTGCATCCGGTTACAACTTTCGTACCCGATGCTCTGACTAAAGAGGATTGCGATGACCTACGTCGTCACAGACAACTGTATCAAGTGCAAATACACCGACTGCGTTGAGGTGTGTCCAGTTGATTGTTTCTATGAAGGCGAAAATTTCCTCGTCATCAACCCGGACGAATGCATCGACTGCGGTGTTTGCGAGCCGGAATGTCCGGCTGAAGCAATTCTTCCGGATACGGAACCAGGTCTCGAGAAGTGGATCGAAATCAACGCCGAATATTCGGAAAAATGGCCGAACATTACGGAAAAGAAAGATCCAATGCCCGATGCAGATAAATTTGACGGGCAGGAGAACAAACTGGAGAAGTACTTTTCTCCAAATCCGCCGGCATGATTCGCTTATCTGAAGTTGCGATAAATTCGTAAGTCTCAATATTCGCAACCTGAGATAAGTTCAAAACACTATTGATTACAGCTGCCTGAGCGGAACATTCGCTCGGGCCTTAATGCTGTTTTGCGCCCGCGAAAGAGTTCCTCTTTAATTTTCCACAAGAGTATGTTATGTTGTCTCGATAGTCGCCAACCACGAGAATAACCCCAAAAACGGAGTCGTGCTTACGTGTCCCGTGATCTTGATCTTCCGGGCCGCGAGTGATCCGACAGCTTATGTATCCAAGCAAGGTTCTAGAGTGGAATTCGACGACTGACCAGCCCGACACGCCGCATATCAACAGGCGTTCCAAGATTTGGACGTCAAAGCGATTGCGTGCCGCACAAACAAGGACCGTTTCAGCGGTCCATTTCTGGTCTGCAACAGACCGCTAACTGCGCAGGAGAAACTACGAGTATGGCAACAAACACCAAAAAGACCGCGCAGCGTCAAGGTTTCAAGACTGGCGAATACATCGTTTACCCGGCTCACGGGGTGGGCCAGATTACCGCCATTGAAGAACAAAACGTAGCAGGTCACTCTTTGGAGTTGCTCGTCATCGTTTTTGAACAGGATAAGATGACACTTCGCGTCCCGGTCGCGAAAATCGCATCTGTGGGAATGCGGAAGCTCGGCGACCCGGCTGCTGTCAAGAAGGCACTCGAAACAGTCCAGGGACGTCCGCGTATCAAGCGGACAATGTGGAGCCGCCGTGCCCAGGAATACGAAGCGAAAATCAACTCCGGCGATCTGATTGCAATTTCGGAAGTCGTCCGAGACCTTTTCCGCTCGGAGAGCCAGCCGGAGCAGTCCTACTCAGAACGCCAGCTTTACGAAGCTGCCCTGGATCGTATGGCACGCGAAATTGCCGCAGTGAACAAATGCTCGGAAACCGAAGCAATCAAGGAAATCGAGCAGAACCTCGCGAAGTCACCAAGCCGCATTAAAGCAGCTGCTGCCGCGGCAGAAGATGGCGAAGATGGCGACGACACAGAAGAGGCCGCCTGAAAGGCTGCTGATCGCTGATCTTTCATTTGCGAAAAGGCCCGGAGCAATCCGGGCCTTTTTTTACGTCCAACGGCGAGCAACCCTCTTCGAGATCAGCGGGCAGTTATATCGAAACGCTTTCACGCCCGCTGATCTAGACTGCAGCAAATCTCTACCTTTCTGTCACGACATTGTGCGTATTCGTGCGTCCGTGCGTTTTCGAAGTGATCTATTCTGACTTTGGGTCCGTAGTACCACTAACGTCACGCCTGGAGTGCTACATATGTCCACGTCTATGAGTGAAAGAAGGCATTTGGTGAAAGCGGCGATGAAAGCGCCGTATTTGACCCGTGAGGAAGAGCTTGAGCTCGCCATTCAGTGGCGGGACAACAAAGACGAAAAGGCTCTGGAGAAACTTTCTCTGTCCCACATGCGGTTGGTCATTGCCGTTGCCTCGCGGTTCAAGAACTTCGGCCTTAATCTCGGTGACCTGATCCAGGAAGGTCATGTTGGGCTGCTGGAGGCTGCTGCGAGGTTCGAACCAGAACGTGAGGTTCGCTTCTCGACATACGCCACGTGGTGGATCCGCGCCTCAATTCAAGACTATATTCTTCGGAACTGGTCCATCGTCCGGGGCGGCACGTCCTCTTCTCAAAAGGCGTTGTTCTTCAATCTCCGCCGATTGCGCGCAAAGCTGTCCAACAATCAGACACCTCTGACAGACAGCGAGCTGCATCAAAAGATCGCAGACGCCATTGGCGTGAAGCAATCTGATGTCGCTGTCATGAATGCGCGTTTGTCCGGACCCGACACGTCGCTGAACGCACCGGTAACAGACACAGAAGGGTCCAGCGCCGACCGTCAGGATTTCCTCGTTTCTGATGCACCGCAACCGGATGAGATTGTCACAGAGAACATCGACGCAGAGCGGCGCAACACATGGCTCGCATCTGCGCTGGACGTTTTAAGCGAGCGGGAACTCAAAATTGTCCGCGAGCGGCGCTTGTCTGAAGACGGTGCGACACTTGAATCGCTCGGCAAGAAACTCGGCATTTCCAAGGAACGCGTGCGCCAGATCGAAAGCCGTGCACTTCAGAAGCTGAAGTCTGCACTGCTAGCAAACCAACCGGACAAGTCGGTTTACGCCATTTCGATGTAAGATAAGCCCGGGCCATCGCCCGGGCTTTTTTGATTGTATTTCTCGAGGTGGTCAGTCTACAACCAGCTTGACCGAAGTCCCTGCCGGAATTGGCTCGTTCGGGCTCAGATCATTCAGAATTGAGAAAAATTCCAGACGCCGGGACGGCTCGACACCGCTCATGCCTACGGCGAGCTTCCGCGGCGTATCGCCCGCCTGAGTGGTCACCACCTTGATCCTGAGAGATCGCAGGCGCGCACGTTCTGTCGGCGTCAATTGCCGGAAGCTCTCAATCGTTCTCCGGAAATCCTGGTCAAACTGATCCGACGGAGACCGGCTTGCAAAGATGAACCGGTATCCGGTCTTGCCGATCCGGACCACAGCTATCCGGAAGGACCACCCTTGGGTGATGGCAGCACCTGTCACGGCCGGCAGACCACCGATCGTTGTTTCGCGCACACTTTGTGGCAACAGTCCATTGATCCAGCCGGACGTCATGTAATCGGCAAGACTAGAATAAGTGCTGACGTCAGCCCCATCGAAGCGGATCGCCGTACCAGATCCATTGCTTGCAAGCACTGCTTCCGGCGAGTTCTCCAGGATATATCCGGACGGCACCGTAAAACCAATGCCTAGCGCCTTGTGCAGGAAGGACCTTCCACGCACAAACCCTTCAAGGGGGTCATCTCCATACAACATACCGTCGATCTGGCTGAGGTACCGGGTGCGATCCCGCTCACCGATACCAGGAGCCCCGATTTGGCGCGCAGAGCGCACTGCGATTTGAAGCCGCTCGGGCGTAGACGGGTGCGAAGACAGGAAATCGGGTGCTGAACTGCCTTCTTTTCCAGCCGTTTGGTATTGCGCAAATTTAGCCATGGACCGCAGAAAGCGGGCCGCCGCGTACGGATCAAACCCGGCTTTCGCCAGAGTTTTGACACCTATTGCGTCCGCCTCAAGCTCCTGAACCTGGCTAAAACGCGCGAAGGACAGTTGGGAGGAGACAATGGCCTTGCGGGCCACTTCCGTGTCCTGAACCACATCAGTTAGGATTTGATCTGCAAGTTCCCGCGCTTCTGCCCGTTGCTGGCGTTTGATGGCGTGATTTGCGGTCACGTGCGCCATTTCGTGAGCCAGCACCGCCGCCATTTCGGACGTGTCATTGGCCAAGGCCAAGAGACCTCGCGTGACATAAAGATACCCGCCCGGAAGCGCAAAGGCATTGATCGCCGGGGAGTTCAAAATAGTGATTTTGTAGCTTTGCGACGGATCCTGTGAAGCAGCAACCAAACGGCCGACCACGCTGGCAACGGCACGCTCCGCCCCGGGGTCTTCGTAGACGCCCCCATAGGTCGCCACGACCCGCGGGTGTTCCCGCGCCCCGATGTCTGCTGCAAGGCTTGGCCGAAGAGTGCCAGGCGCGACAGTTCCAACCGAGGTGCCATCGCCAAGCAATTGGCATCCGGCAAGCGCAAGGGCCGCGCCGGCAAGGACAGCCATCCGCAAACGCGCCTTCAAACGCTTACCAAGCCTGCTGCCTATTGGAACAGAAGCCGGTATATCAGCCAAGTTTTCAGTCCCGGTTTTGGCCGTCACGACCTGCCCTTTTTTGCTCGACAACAATCAGCTGCTCTGGATGATCCCACGCCATGAGCGGCCCATCTTTCACATCCAAAACACCGCGAATTTCGACAGCCTTCTGAGCAAGGTCCTCAAATGACAATCCGATCTCAGACAGATGTGTGGCAATCGCGTCCTCTTCGCTGCGCGCGATCGTCACGGTGAAATCCGTTTTCCAGTACCTTCCAAAATTCAGATAGCGGGTGCGCGGGGTTTTTCCAAGGGAAACAATCCGGCCTTGGACAATCACATAGTCTCCAGCAGCTTCCAGCAGCAGGTTCGGATTGCCCGCCCAGTATACCGGCGCAGCACGGTTCTGCCCCCACAGACCGTGCCCAGCCTGGCGCGCAGCTTGTTCACTCTCGCGAAGGAGCTTTGCGCACGCAGCACCGGAGGCTTGCGGCATGAAAATCGCCTCGCCCGCGGCCAGAAGTTCTTTTTGAAACAACACCGGAGCTGAGTTCGCATTCCTCACGATCATCGCAGGTGTCATTTGCCAGCGGTTTTTAGGACCAATCGGCAATGCCTGAAAGTTGGCCTCATTGGCGGTCGGACCGACACTCTGATGCCCGCCCGCCAAAACAGGCAAGACTTCACTGGCGTAGTAGTGCTGCCCGGCGGAATCTGAAAATACACCAGTTTCTCCGGCCTCAACGACCGGGACAGGCACGACGTTTTCTGAGATACAGGAGCCATGCTCGGCATGAGCGCTGGTGGCAAGTAAGACAGAGAACGCGGCAACCACGGCACCCGTCCACAATTGTCGTTGCCAGCAAGCCACGACGGTACGCCCTCCCTTGTTCTCTAAAGTTTCCGCGCTCCTGTTTTCTGACCTGAAAGGCAGGCAGAAGACTCTGACAGCGCACCTTACCGAAAAGCCCTTCCTTTCGGCTAAGCGGCAAATACGGCGCACCTAAGACAGACACGGATTTCCTGTAGAAATATCTGCCGATCCGGGCCCACCTGCCTTAACACTCGCCATCCCGCACAATTCATGATACTCGAGCAAGCGATAGGCCCCGTAGCTCAGCAGGATAGAGCATCAGATTCCTAATCTGAGGGTCACAGGTTCGAATCCTGTCGGGGTCGCCAACTTTATTATTAAAATCAATAGTTTACATCTGAATATAAATACAAATCACGTTGCGAAATCACAGCGGCATCACACACGATGCAGAAGTGTCATCGAGTCAATGCAGCCATTTACACCTTGAATTTTCGAAGGATCGCCAAATGATATTAGGTGCCAGTTTCGGATTCGAGCCGAAAGCGCAATTCTGACTTTTCGCGTGCCGCGGTGAATGCAGACGTGAATTTTACAGTCCGTCGATCAGACTTTCTGCCTTTAATTAAAAGGGGCACGATGCTCTCGTTTGCACGTACTGTGTCGACAATTTGTTATTCATCGCCTGCAAGAAGCAGCACACAGGGATCATTCTTCGGTGTTAAGATTGTTGTTTTCCGTTTGCCTCGTGTAACGCTGACACGGAAATTCTGCCGGGTCTGATCGTCAATTTGATCCCTGGAATTAAAACGCACGATACGGTCGCCATTATATGGCGGTTGTCCCTTCCGCTTGATCGGCCAATGTTCAAAGATAATGACCTCGTCGAACTGCTTTCCCTTGGCCTTGTGCATGTTCATCACGACGACACCGGACTCGGGTTTTGCGTTCGTCGAAAAATGCTCCTTAATAAAAGCCTGTCGCGTGATGGCCAAGGCGTTGCAGTAACCGCCATTGTCGCGCCAATCCTGGGACAACTCCTGGCGAAGCTGGGTGCCGCGCTCCAAAATCCGAAGATTGCGCACTTCTCGGGCGATCTCCTTTAGACGGACGCATCCCCCACCCTCCAGCACCCGCCGCACGTTGCGCCAGTCCTTGTCAGGATCGCCCGTCATGGCAATGGCACAGGCCTGCTCGAAGACAGCAATCATTTTGACGAGGATGCTGTTCCGCCGGAGCGCCTTTCCCGCCGCCTGACATGCTAGCCATTCGTCGTGAGCCTTCCGGATATTCGCAGCTTGGTTGAGCGCACCCCGCGTCGGCTCATCGCCGCCCTTACCCTGATAGTAGTTGCAAATGAGGTCGATGAACTGCTCGAAATGGTGGCCGTTGGGTGGCTGCATGAGAAGAGCGATGAGTTCAGCTCCTAAAATGGCACCTTCCAGTTCGATGACTGCGGAGTGGGGAACATCTTGCATGTCGGCCGGGGGGTTGCGGAGCACATCGGATACCAAGCGCGTCATTTTTTTTGTTGGAACAAGGATAGCAAGCGACCAGCCGTTGATATCCGCATCCACGAGGCGCTTTCTCGCCTTGTAAACGGTGGTTACTAGCTTAGTCATCGCAGGACCAGGAAATGAGTCGAATACGTCGCAGTCGACGCCCTTATATGAATCCTGCCTAAATTTCCCGGTAAGCACATCATTGCCGAATAGGGCAATCTCGGTTCCGGCACTTCGGTGATTGTCTGTACTGAGGTCCACCTCCGTCGGCGTGAAAGCCTCTCGGAAATGATCGAGCCTAGCAGGATCAGCACCGATCCAGTCGTAAATGCGTTGTTCTGGATCCGCCAAGGCTATCAGGCAGCAGACTTCGCCGAGAGCCTGGACTACGTGCCACTGCGCCTCGTTAGTATCTTGAAACTCATCAAAGATGATGACGGGGTACATATTGGCGATAAGATGTCGGATGCGCTCGCTGCCCTGGAGAAGATCACCCACATAGGGAGCATATAGGTCAAAACATACCCGACCCTCGTCCATTGCGAGGCGCGCACGTTCCGTATCTTCCGCTGCCTTTTTCGCTTCTTTTTGCGCATCCGTAAGGTTCCGGGCGGGGAAAGCCGACCGCGTCGTGGAAAGAGCTATGGCTTCTCCAGGTGGAGTGAGAATGAAAAGTCGCCGAGGCAAACCAATGAGGTAGCCATGGGCTTTCAGGATGCGCCAGAAGAAGGAATGGTAGGTTTCAACGTCAATAAGGTGTTTCAGAGCTGCTGGTATCTGCTGTTCGTACTCGATCGCCTCGACAACGCGGGAGACGGTCGCCCGGGCAAAACTTAGGAATAGGATTTTCTGACCGGGGCGAAGGTTTCGCTCAGCGAGCTGCGCCGCTTTGAGGATGGAAATTGTAGTCTTACCCGACCCCGGCCCCCCGGTAACCAGGAGATGGCCACCAGCGCCCATGACATCCTCTTGGCCCTTAGTCAGCTTCATCAGCAACGGCTTCCAAACAGCCCTCGGCGGCGGGTGCGGCAACCTCGCCAGCATCTGGCACAGCAGGAAGACAAACGTCTTTCAGCCTGATTGCCGCCTCACGGAGCCAATCGGGTATTTCGGCCTCACTGCATTGCGCGAGAAAATCGGCGATGCCCCAATTCCCTTTCGATTTAGCGAAATAATCTGCCAGCGCAGCAGCTGCCTGCTCCTCTGGATTAGGATATTTCTGAGCTAGATCCTGGGGCCAATCGATGATGTTAGCGAATCGCTTTAGCGCGGCTTCAGTGGTGCCTTTCAACACCATTTCCTCAAAGCCTTTTTCATCGTGCATCAAGAGCAACTCGACCTGCGCTTCGATCAGGTCCTTGTTAGCATCGCTCTGCTTATCGCAAATCGCGAAGGTCCGTTTCCCGAGTTCTCGGTAGAGCTTTGCCACACCAGGGATGTCAGTTTCACCACCTGCATCAACAATGCACACTCCAAGGGCTTCAAGCGATGCGTATGTATCGGGATCGAGCTCGGCCAAGCGGCGACACGCAACGGGAAATGCCGAGGTTTCCGTCGCGCCCTCCGCAACAAGGACGCGGCGCGCAAGAAGTCCTTCACAAAAGCGAGTACGAAACTGCTGCCGGTAGCGTTTCAGCTTCACATTGTCCGGAAGGGAGATGGCCTTCTGGCCCATGAAACCTTCTTCATTACGCCCAAGCACAATCGTCTCCTCGATCGCGAATTCTTCCAACACATAAGGGGAGTGGGACGTGAAAAGCGTTTGTGACGCGAGCTTCTTCACTTCGTGAACGATACGCTTTTGCGCATAGGGCGGGATTGCGGTCTCGGGTTCCTCCATGGCAAATATGACATTCTGCTTGTCTTGGGCGATCTGGGATAGCATCGCTAGGACAAGCATGTTGATGGTGCCCGTGCCCTGCCGATAGAACGGCGCCGCATGATCTCCGTCACCCGTAGCAATGAACGCAGTTATCACCTTACGAAGGTGCTCACGAGTGAGATTGGAGACTTTGAGGTGGGGTTCTACGCCCCACTCTTTCGGCACGTACTTCTTTAGTGCCGCGTTAATACTCTCGAGCACTGGAGAGATGCCGAGTTTCGGATCGCTCGCAACTGAGATGTCAGACAAGGTGCCAAGGGTAGCCTCCCACATTTGTGGCCGAACTTCTTTCAGGCGCAGGATGATATCGAGCAGACTTCCCCGTTCCAGACTGAGGGCTCGTGAGCCAGTGCGAAGGGAGCGCAGGTATAAGAAACCACACACCTGCTTGTGTTTCCGAGAAAATAGCTCGGGGTTGTCACCCTCGGTGATGCTACGAGTGAAGTAAGTTTTTCCCTCAAAGTCATCCTCTTCGGCATCGTACGAGCCAATGAAAGTGACGCGAAGTGCTTCGGAGATACCGTCCGCATCTACACCGGCTGGGTTCGGCTTGTCGTAAAGCTTATTGGTTACCCCATCCCAGAATTCGATGTAGTCCCCAAATTTCCCTTTTTGCTCCTCCGTCAGGCAGGCAACCGTTACTTCGATCTCAATTCTGGGTGGCTCAGCAGCAGACTCCTCAGCAGGTGGCTCCTCCGTGTCGCCGTCGTCAGGTTCTTCAGCAACATCTGGACGAGGTTCGGCAGATTTCAGGTGGTACGTACCTTGGAAAAAATCGTGCTCGTCAATAGGCGGTCTACGATTCAGGCGATCGGGCCCGAGAACTAAATCAAGTGCTTCAAGGATAGTCGTCTTTCCAGTGTTGTTATCGCCAATCAACACGCCATGTTGAGGCATTAACAGCTCTGCGGACTTGATGCCCCGGAAGTTCTTAATTTTGAGGCTACTGACCCTCACGCGAATCTCCCCTGCGTTAGCATTACCCGCCGAGAGTATCCTCATAGTTGTATTTTGGAAATAGTTGCCAGCGAGAGACGAAATTCACAGCTTGGCAACCAGCATGTTGGGTCGGCGCATGTAACGTTGCAGATACATCCTGAAAGAACCAATACGGCCCGGCCAATCCTTTCTGAAGATTTTGAACATAGTCCTAAAGGGCTGAACTCTGACGGTAGGAGCCTTAGCAGACCACGCAAACGATTGGACTTCGAGAATGTCGTCGACTTTTGAAAAACATCTCAGATTGTAGAATTTGACATTGGACAATGGCAATCTCGACGCGCAAATATATCGTCATAGTTGTGCTTCGTTTTTCCAAATTGAGCCGTCAGTCGAAACCGATCATTCAAACGAAATGGACACAGATGTGAGCGACCTTATCAACCAGCCAGATGCCCCGAGACTCATTTATGGCCTCAGGGATACCGGCTACAGTTTTAATACGGCTGCTGCTGACATCATCGACAACTCGATTGCCGCAAATGCTAACGAAGTGAATATCCGGATAGAACTTGCTGAGGACGGCCGGAAATTTGTATTTTTCGGTGACAACGGCGACGGAATGGACAGCCAAATACTGTTCGACGCAATGCGATACGGCGCGCCCGCGCGCGCAAATCTGGCCAGCCTTGGAAAATTCGGCCTCGGCCTGAAGACTGCTTCGAGTTCAGTTTGCCTAAAATACACCGTGATTTCCCGTCAGTCGAAAGACGCGGAATTCGCGAAGCTTTCCTGGGACCTCGAACATGTCGAGGCACAGGACCAGTGGGAAATGCTTCGGGAGCCAATGACAGCTGACGAACATGAGGTGTTTGAAGAGCTTTGTGGCGACAAAGGCACTCTTGTTATCTGGTCCAAATGCGACCGACTGCTCTCGAAGGAGTATGACGATCCAGGTGGTGCTCGTGAACAGGCAGCCATTCGGCGCCTGGGCGAACGCCTGATGGAGCACACTGCGCTGATCTACTATCGGTTTCTTGATGTCGCTGACGACAGGGAGCGTGCCGTCACAATCACCGTAAACGGCGAGAATGTAGCTCCCTGGAATCCGTTCTTCCCCGAAAAAGCAGACCAAGTGCTCCCGTCTACGCAACAGAAACTAGAGATTGAGCTTGAAGACGGCTCAGTTGAACGTGCTCACATAAAAGCATGGATCCTTCCCAACAGACGCGATCTTTCAAAAGAAGAGCAGGATCTCGCCAAAATCACGAACCGAGGTCAGGGCTTCTATATTCACCGCGAAGGACGCGTCATTCAACGGGGAGGCTGGCTGGGTGTTTTCGGCGCTGTCGAACCCCACACCTCTTTGTTGAGGGTCGAATTTGATTTCGGTCACAAGCTTGACGAGGCTTTCAAGGTTGACGTGAAGAAATCAAAGATCCTGTTCGATCCAGCACTCGAAGAAGCGCTTAAAACGCTGTTGCAGCCGATCTACCGGGAAGCCGGAAACCGGTATCGCCGAAAGGAAAAAGCCGCAGTGGTAGAGCGGGGTGTCGATCACGCCAGCGCAAATACTGCGATCGGAAACACACCTTCAACCAAAAAACCTGCCGTGGAATCGGCAGATGCTACGCAAAAAACCGCGACACTCAGCAACAATCGCGGCAGCGGCATCAAATTGAGAGTGCCGGTTGACACACACGTTAATGCGGAAAGCATTCACGTTGAAGCAGTCGAAACAATCACGTCAGGGGATCTTTGGGAGCCAGCCATGCGTAGCGGCGCTGACGCGATCTTTGTTCCGGGCGTGCGCATCAACAAGCACCACGATTTTTACCTCAAGATTTATCAGCGGGCTGCGGCAAGCGGCTACGCCATTGAGGGCATGGATCTTCTGTTATGGGCCTTTGCAGTTGCTGAACAGAACAATACCAACCTAGAGCTGGAACCCATATTTGAAGATATCCGCAACGAAATATCGACAAACCTTAAAAAGCTGCTCCGCGAAGTTCCACTTCCTGACGAAGAGGATATGACCACCGAAGAGGACGAAAACGAAGGTTAATATGCTCGCAGCGAAACAGGCTCTGATCCGCCGTGAAGTGGAAGAAGGTACCGGTGCCGGGATTGCCCTGGAACAGGACCGAAGTGGCCTTCAGTCTGGCCTCAAGCTCTGGTTCTCCGACCTGTCGCGCTCAAACAGCCCGATTGTCGTATTGCGCCCGACAGGACTTCACCGAATGGTTGCAGAATTGACGTTTGGGAATTTCGCAGCCGAGACCATACGTCAAATACAAGGGGCAGAGCCCGAGGAAATTCAACTCGCACGAGCCCTTGTTTCCGCCGTCGCAAGGAACGCCCAAGTCACGTTTAGCGGCGGCCAGAGCCTTGATAACTGGCTGGTGGATGGCGGAGATTTCAGGATTCTCGCGGAAAAGCGAGGTATTGAAGCGCGATTTGAAGACGACGGGATCATAGAGACGTGTCGGGAGCTCGTTATTCCGATCCTGGCGGCGATGGCCGAATTATATGGATATGACGCAGTAGAGGAAATCAGCCCTCCGGATCAGGAATTGCTGATCGAAGGCGCGGTGAAACTCGCGCTTGTGAGAAAGCGTGAGAGAAACCCCCGGAACCGGTTGCTTTGCCTACGCGTGCACGGATCCGTATGCAAAATTTGTGATCTGGATCCAATGAAGCAGTATGGTGAGGCTGGATCCATCATAGAGGTTCATCACGTCCAACCATTATCTCTCGCAGGAGAGCCGAGGGCCTACGATCCAGCATTGGATCTAATCCCTGTTTGCCCCAATTGTCATCGGGCCTTACATACACGGCGCCCAGTCCCGTGGACACCGGAAGAGTTGGCTGAAAGGCTCGGTCATGGATAACGACGTATTGTCTTTGTCAGCAGATTTCAGAGAACTGAGCGCTTCCACCACAGCAGGTCGAGAACTGTCATCACGCGTCGTTCAACCCGAGCTTCGACTTTCCAAGGCCAGTGAGGGTTTCAAAGCTGCCCTGATCGGAACACGGATGGTTCGCGGTGAAAAAAGGCAATGGGAGGCGCTTAGCCTCGGACACAACTGGGTCTTGGACGGAAACATTATCCGTCCGCTCCCGCACGATACCCCTGTGGTCCTGCGCACAATGCTCGGACGTGACATTTCCGACCTAATCGAGTTTCCGGAAGTCATCCACCTGCTGCGGCTTCCAAACCCTGATATCCCGGTTTGTGCAGACAAAAGTGTTTTTCAGCCGGCGCAGTCAGCCGCAACCGAGTTTACAGCGAGTCCGGATGTTCCTGGCCTGAAGGCGCAACTGTTTCCCTATCAGGCCCAAGGGGTTGCGTGGATGCTCCAGACTATCCGGCATACGGGTGGCCTGATTCTCGCGGATGAGATGGGGCTAGGGAAAACCATCCAGATAATTGCGTTGCTGTTGTGCGAAAAACCGGAACCAGATCAACCCGCACTGATCATCTGTCCCACAAGCCTGATTGCAAACTGGCGGAACGAAATTCTTAAATTTGCGCCTGAGATTTCGGTACTCATCCATCGTGGGCCGAAAAGATCCGGGATCGTTTCGGGTCTCCAAAGGGCGCAGGTCGTTCTAAGCACCTATGAGACCGTGGTGAACGACCAATCGCTCTTTGAAGGTATGACCTGGTCCTGGCTAATATGCGACGAGGCCCAGGCGCTGAAGAACCCGGATTCCGGAAGGAGGAAAGCTATCGCGCGGATTCCGAGGATACGCGCGATTCCTATGACGGGTACTCCAGTAGAGACTTCTCTGCTTGACCTTTGGTCGCTTTCTGACATCGCAATTCCAGGCTTGCTGGGTAACAGGACCGCTTTTGAAGGTGATTTCCCAAACACAGAAGCTTCGGCGCGTGAGTTGGCGCATCTCACCGATCCAATCGTACTATGCCGTAAAGTTCGGGACGTTGCCGACGACCTTCCAGAACGCATCAACATCGATATCCCGCTGGAGCTCGGAGATGAGTTGTCTATGCGCTATGAAGAGATCCTGAGGGAAACTGTCGAGAAATATCCGGTAGCAGGTAATCTGGTCGCTACAGGACAGCTTCAATTGTTCTGTGCCCATCCTTGGCTTCAGGGATCCGGGGGCTTCGATGAGAACGAAGATGCCGAAATCGGTTCGTTAGGCAAGGTGCCACTTGTCACCCCCAAGGTCGAACGCGCCATCGCTATTTTGGACGAGGCCTTTCGGAACAAAAAGAAGGTATTGCTTTTCGCAATTTTCAACAATTGCGGAGCCATTGTCCAAGAAGCTGCCGAGGGACGACTGCCGGAAGCATTTTGGGGCGCGATTAACGGGTCTACACCACAACAAGACCGTCAGGATATTGTCGACAGGTTCACCCGGCACGACGGTCCAGGGTGTCTCGTTTTAAACCCCAAAGCGGCAGGTGCTGGCCTCAACATCACAGCTGCAACCATAGTCATCCACTTTACACAAGCTTGGAATCCCGCACTTGAAGCGCAGGCCAGTGCGAGGGCACATCGTCGCGGGCAGAACGAACCCGTCTACGTTTACCGGCTTTATTATGAAGACACTGTTGAACGGGTAATGATTGATAGATCTGAATGGCGCCGCCAGCTTGGTAATGAAGCGGTACCCATTTCCACTCGCGATTCCGATGATCTTCAACGAGCCCTTTCAATCCAGCCAATCAGAAGTAACGTATGAGCAATCAAACATTCGAAAAAACGCTGACTGCCAACGATACCGGTGAAACCGGGGGACATCAGGCAGGTATCCATATTCCGAAATCTCAGACCGATCTGTTGGCGTTGCTGCCGTATTTAGATCCAGACCAGAAAAATCCTGATGCGTGGCTGGAGTTGGTCGATGATGAGAAGACCGTTTGGCGCGTTAGATACGTGTACTATAACAATAAGCTGCACGAAAATGGCGGCACTCGGGACGAATACCGTATCACCCACTTGACGAAGTTTTTCAGGGCCGTTGGGGCTGTAAGCGGCGACCTGATGGTTCTCTCGGGCTCTGCCGGCTCAGATCGCTATTCCATATCGGTCCGGAAACCCGAACTTGCTAACGAAACCCAATCAAGGGAGCCAACACGAGTACGTTTGAGGGGCTGGCGCCGCGTACATTAAAGCAGAGATGTGCTTTAAATTCGCAAAGTTTTTTCACCTACTCCAATGTCTCGGACGGGGCCGTCGTAATTTTAAGGATGGGCAGAAAAAGGGACAGAACCAGCCCCACCCGATCATCTTGCCCCCCTTACTTCAATCACTTTTTGATTTGAGCAAAGCCATCCTGATAGCTCATCAAGAATTTCGTTGAACTGTTTCTTATGCTTCCCCTTTAAGGCGCATTCCCAGACGATCCCGATACGCCATCCATCATCTGTTAGCTTTTTGACTACAATCTCATCACGCTCGCTGTTGCGCTTGATCTTCTCACGCCAAAATTCTGTTCTTGTGCCTGGAAGTCGGAAGAGGTGACAGTCATGCCCGTGCCAAAAACACCCATGGATGAAGATGACGGCCTTGCGGCCCGTGAACACGAGATCTGGCTTTCCAAGGAGTTTTTTGTCATGTAAGCGGTAGCGGAAGCCAGCAGCGTGCAATGCTTTCCGTATCATAAGCTCGGGTTTTGTGTCTTTGCCCCGAATCCGGGACATCATCCGGCTGCGAACATCAGCAGGAACAATGTCAGGCATTGACCACAGCTTTCCCTTCCTCCGCAGATGTCTGAGGGAGTAATGTGTCTCCAGTCGCATGTGCTTTAGATAACCAGGGACTCATCGCCTCAGCTATAGCCTCGACAACCGGGACCACAACAGCATTACCGAACTGTTTGTAGGCCTGCGTGTCAGAAACAGGGATGTCCCAAGTGCGATTGCCTCGCTCAAAACCCATCAAGCGGGCGCACTCTTTCGGTGTAAGCCGTCGCGGCCTTTTATCAGGCCCTTGGTTGATGAGAATTTCAGATCCATCCTTGTAATATCGCGCCGACAGTGTTCGTGCGACATCCTTCGGGCCAAAAAGCCCAAAGCCAAATCCGTTGCCTTTTGCGGAGTGCTTTTTCTTGTAGTCCTGAAGGTACTGCCACAACTTGGGTGTAAGCGTGTATTTTTCCTCCACTTTCGGAAGCAGAATGCTGTCCAGCGTGGGAGCTGAACCTTGAGGGAATAGCAGATCATCAAAGGAAAACTCGGTTTCAGTGTCTTTGAAACCGACAATGAATATGCGCTCTCTGCCTTGAGGCACCCACGGCCTCGCGCTGACAACCTTCGCCGTGACCTTATATTGCAGTTCATTTTCGAGAACATTCATAATAGTAGCGAATGTCTTGCCACCATCGTGTCGTTGCAGGTTTTTAACGTTTTCTAGGAGAAATGCCTTTGGCCTGTGGTGCTGGATGATCTGCGCAACATCAAAGAATAACGTTCCCTGTGTCGCATCCATGAATCCGTGAGGACGCCCAAGAGCATTTTTTTTCGATACTCCGGCAATAGAAAACGGCTGACAGGGAAAGCCAGCAAGCAGGACATCATGGTCTGGAATTTTGTCTAGCGCTTCTTCATTGTGAGTATACTCGCGAATATCTCCCGCAAAAACGTGCTCTTCATCTTCCGGAAAATTCTTCTGATAGGTCTTGGCAGCGTATTTGTCCCACTCACTCGTGAAAACGCATTTCCCTCCAATATTCTCGAATCCGACACGTAAGCCGCCGATCCCTGCGAACAAGTCGATGAACCTGAAGCGTGGCTCTGCCTCCAAATCACGATTGCTTTTTGCGATGAGTTGAAGCATCTCGATAGCAAGTGCAGAAGGCGAAGACTCACCGCTTTCGTATCGATAGGCAGACCTGAGAGAAACAAGAATAACTCTTGCGGCCTCCTCGAGAGTAAGGCCCGCCTGTTCGCGGAGCCTGGTGAACTCAGTTTTCATCAGATCGGATTGACCCACAAATCGCCCCCATAACTGTGTCAATTTTTGACAGTTTGTCATGAGCCGACTCAGCGATCAATATTTGTTCTTATTTTGTTCGATTCGCCGTTAAATTGTACACAAGGTTTTTCCCTTCACGATTTTCGCAACGCTCAAACCTGTCTTTAGATTCGTGCGCAGTACAGAATTTGGAACGATAGTAAGTGAGACATTTCCATTCCATAATTCCCTGAATTTTGAAATTTTAACGATCTTCGTCCTAGCCGCAATTTTTCTCTGAAACTCCATTAGAGCATCTCCGATTGGCCAAGCTCTAACGTGGCCACCGGCTTTCTCCTTGGTGATGGCACATCATCAATGTTTTCATCTTAGCTGGACTAATTGGCGCTCTCTGTAAATTCCATCGGTGACTGGCAAACGCACTTCCTGACGAGCTGCCACTATCCCCTTTCTTTTTTCCTCGCTCAAATTTGACGCTGAATCCTTGCGCAATGCTCCCATCTCTTTCGCCCAATCCAGATCGAATCCTTGAAGTCCAATACTGAATCCTTGATAGTAAAAATGAATCCTTTAAAAGTATACACTGAATCCTTGAATGATTATTTTCATATAAATTCATTAACCATGTAATATATAAAAGTAATTTTCTGTTATATTGAACTTTAATATTGCGTTTTTTGGGTCTATAATTGTTTTATCGTCATCTTTACGGGTGGCGAATTTGAAAAATACGCTCATCAGAAAAGGACTACTAATGAATCAAGAGGAAAAGCAATATGTAATCGCGCACGACAACGGGCCCGACCTACGCTTCATTGGAGAGCGGATCGCAACCGCTGAATCCAATCCGGAAAGTCAACATCCCAATTACAGCGGTGAGAGAGGGCGTTGGGAGGAGCTTGAGCTCTACAAAACGTCGGGCGGCAGCTTTGTATGCTTGATCGAGGAACGGTCGCAATGGATAGGCGAGCGTCCTGTGCGACGGGCCAAGGTAGTCCGCGATGTAGCCAGCATTATCGACTATTTCGGGCAAGGCTGGCTCGCAAAGGAACTTTACGAAGCTGCCAGCATCGAAAACGTCCAAGAAATCACCTGACCTTAAAAATCAGGGGCAGTTTTCTGCCTCACCACTTCACACCCGGAGTTGAAAATCATTGCCAAAAATCACCGAGACAGTCGAAAATATCCGAATGATCGTGGATGAATTTCAGAAGGAAGGTATTATCCTACCGCCAGAGTTTATTGCGATTTTTGAACGAGTTGAAAAGTTGCTGCCAAACTACAGGCCCACCAATAAACCGGGGCAAGCACCCGTTCCCTGTGAACCAAACTATTCGGCGATGCGAGAGCTATGGAACCAGACCATGATAAATCGTCTGATCCCAGATCAGAGTGTCGAAATCACACCAGTAGACATACTATATCGCTGCCTTTGGTACGAAGCGGTGGCTCTGGCAGAGATGCTCGAAACAGAGATCGAGCCAACCGCAACAGTGATCTTGACCGTTCCTGCCGGTGAACGGCTTGAGGATTTGTCGGAATTCTATGGGACTACATCACAAATATTTACAGAGGCATTGCTTCACTACGCTTCATCAATCCAAAAACGGCCAGGTTCATGGGAAGCGAATGCTCCATTTAGCTTCGACAACTATGACCCACACAATGAAAACGCGGCGGCGGATCGCTGGTTTTAAGCAAGCGCAGGTAACAAACTAATTTCATCACAGGTGCTGATGTAAGCACCCAGATAAGCGGAAAGACCCTCGGCTCTGCCGGGGGATTTCTTTTGTCCAGTTTGAAACATTTTATAATCGCCGACGAGAAGGCTTATGTTCTTCCTGTGTTCTCTCAACGGGCCGCAGAGGATGCCAAGAGGGAGTGCCGACGTTCAGCGCTTTGGCGAGAACGGGTCCTCGTCGCTCCCCCCGCCATCTTCATCGTCTGAGGTCTCATCGCTGTCCCGAGGTGGCTGGTACCCGGGCCGTGTTTCTGGAAAATAGCGATCGCGCTTGGCTCTCCAAATCTCAAAATAGCCGTCGTCGGATTTGTCGATAGGACCGCATCTCAGCGCGAGTGGGTCTTCCAGATCTTTCATGATGAGCCCGAACCACAGCTCCAAGTCGCTCGGTAAGCGATTCCAGATCTCTTCTGTTTCCGGAAGTTTCAGATAGTCCCTGTCTCGGGCGCCAGTGACTTTTTTGACCAGTGCCTTCATGGGCATTTTCCGCATTCGTTCTGCTGTTGTTTCGTCCATCAAGTATCCTCCGCCGGTCTGGAATGGTGATTTGGAAAACAGGGAGATGGGAGACCCCTGCCAACACCATCAGAATAACCCAGAGAGCAATCGAACGTTTTCGCCGGCGGTGTTTTCGGAGTGCTGAGAGCAAGGCATGCCGCAGACGGCCCAGGCACGATCGGCGGTGCTTTCTACGTCGCCTTGCGTTTGCGGTTTCAGACATGTTTTCTGGGCTATCTACCCTCATCGGAACTCCTGACGTGCACTCCACGGCTCTTAAAACGCGTCCCGATTTGGGATTTTCTGCCAAATCAGGGGAACTGAGCCTTTCAGAAGAATAGGTCGGCCGGCAGGGATGCAGGACATGCATCGGTATGCCGGCATCTGAATGGCCATCAGATGTCAGCTCCGTCCATTGAACTCAACGGTAGCGACAAACCCGCTTTCCTGAACATGGACCGCATCGCTTTCCAGATGCTGTCGCCGCCTCTTTCTCGCAGCTTTCGCGAGAGCTTTGCCACCCCGCAGGGCAATGCGAGGATTTTCGGAAAGCACGTCCCGGGCATGGGGAATAAGATCTAAAACGTCCTTATGCCGCTCGCGTTGCCTTTGCCTCGAAGCCTCCTGTTTGAGCTGCCGGGTTTCCTGCACCGTCGTCAGCACGCGCACGATCCGCTGGGCCTCCTGGATTTTTGTCTGGAGTGGTGCTCGCTCTTCCAACAATGAAGTGGCCTCCCGATACGCACGCTCCCAGCGACCGCTCCTTCCTGTCACCCAAGCGAAGAACCCGACAGGCTTTGGCATTTGTGTTTTCTTGCGCAGCTCAGCCAGTCGGGGACCGTGAAGTTTGTCCCAGCGGGCCAACTCATCCGCCGCCTTTTTCAGTTTGTTCCGGGTATCCACCAGATCCTTGGGATCAGGTAGCGGCACTGGACGGGACAGGACCGTGATCTCCTCGGTCAACTCAACTTCCTGTCGATCCAAAAATCCGTGTGCCGCAGCAAGAGCTCTTTTCGAGCAGCGTTTTTTCCGTGATGGATCACCCTCTGACTCCGAGGAACGTGTCTCTACAGGCCTTAAAATGCGTTTGTTTTTCGAGATTTCTGAAATTTCGGCGGTCTTTACGGCAATTTCTGCTTCCATCGCCGTTCGGACCAAAGCCCGTTTTTCCCCGAGCAGACGGTCGAGCGCGCCGATTTCAATGCCGTCTCGTGAGACGATAAATACACCGGCCTTTCGGCCATCGGTGATTTTAAAACCAGCGTCACGAACAGCTTCTGGTCCACCTACACCCCAGGCGGTTCTGAGCGCTGATCGCGTTTCCGGGAGATCAATGCCCTGCCGTACCAACCCTTGCCGACTGTCGGGCGATGCAGCGGAGTGTGGTTTGGCTGGCTGGATCCCATGAGCCTGCTCCAGCCAGTCCGCAATATCTTCCCGCCCGTTGGCTCTGAGCCATTTGACTGCTGATTTGTGATGGCGGCCGAGCGTGGGAGCCTCTCCCAACTCGAATTCGATGATCCGTGCGGCTGTCTCCAAGCGGATTTTTTCAAATCCAGATTCCATCACCTGGAGTTCCGGAGATACACGGCCCAGGACTAGGTGGCCGTGACGATCACCCTCCCCGCCTTGCCGTTCCTTGTCATGGATGACCAAAGCGGCGGGATAACCTTCAGCATCAAAATGACGGATGACAATCTCCGAAGCATGGACGAGTTCCTCGTCGGACATTGATCTCGAGGGGCTCAGATGGATGTGAAGCGCTGCGGCATCGGCTGAGGTCGCGTTCCGGAGCCTTTGCATGTCCGCCAATGCACCAGAGAGGTCCGTTGCCAGGGTTCCAGCCAGAACATGTACACGCGGATCATTTTCGGCCTTTAAGAGATGGGCTTCGAGCGCTCGCGCATCCCGTGCGGTTCTCGCGTGACGAACGACACCGGCAATCACGATGCCCCCGCTTTCTCGCCCCCGCTTTCCAAGTCAGTCACGGTGGTGTGCAGCTCTCGGACCGAGGCTGTCAGTTCCTGTAATGACCTCGGATCTACAAGACCTCCATGGTGCGCATACCTGGTCAATTGGTTGAGCAGATTCCCGATCTGACCGATCTGACCCGTCCATCGGCCGACAGCACGAGCAAGATCGGTACGTGCAGCCTTGCGGGGAGGAACGGGTGCCCCTGAGGCCTTCAGCAGGGTTTCCCGCGCCCAGGTCGCAATGGCAAGACCAGCTGCCTCAGCCGCCCTGTCCATTGCCTGCCGTTCTGCTGGGAGAAGCCGCGTGGAAACAGTCGCCGTGCGTTTCCGGGACTCGGACCTGCGGCGATTGTCGTTCTTCCTAACAACGGCTTCCACTTCACTCACGCAACTCTCCTTCAAAGCGCCATGGCGCATGGTGGGGGTCAACGGGGGCAGGATCTTCCTCCCCCTTGCCAGTTTGGGTAGTAACGGAGTTACCGCCCTCTGCTGGCTCCCTTCCAACAAGAAGGGCCCTACCATTGGATTGATTGTGCTGGGAGGAGCCGACCAGGGCAAACCGCCGGCGGAAACGCCGAAGGGATTGAGGCCCTAAACTTTGTGGACTAACCGCCTGACTTCATCAGACTGACGGACCACGCCGCCGATAGCGTTTTGTTTGTTTGTAGTTGTAGAGACGCGCTGTTTTTGGTCGCCCATGGCTGGTGTATTCAACTGTTGCATGGGCGTCGGTTTTTCCTGGTACTGAACGCTCCAGTTCTGCCCAGCCGTTTTTAGTTTTCAAAGTTTCCGGAACATCTTTCCAACGCTCAAAGACATGCCCTTTTCTAATGCTCCGTGGCACCTTCTTCAGTGCGTCTGGCACAACATCGGGTATCAACTGCCAGAGCGTGGATACCGCCTGGTTCAAGCGCTTGCCGCGGCGCTCGGCCTGTTCCAGATCTATAGGCGAATACCTCGCGGGAGCTGAAGCCATAAGCATCTCTTCAACAAGCCGATCCGCTTCATCTCTGATCTCGCGGTTTTTCCTTTTGCGGTTTTGCCGCCAGACTTTCTTTGAGACCGCTTTGCCAATGATGAGCATTTTGACGGACCATGGCTCTCCATCCCCTCCGCTGATCGCGTACGCAATTGCGGAGTGCCCTTTGTCGAGGCGATGAGCCAGACCGACTGCGAGAAGACGATCGACAAATCCGAGCTTGTATGTGCCGTTCCGGAAGCGGACTTCTATCGCATTTGGATCTTCTTTGTTGTCTGGCTGCCGCACCAACTCCAACTGCTCAAATGCAACTGGACGGATTGGATTACCACTACGTTCGTCAGGACAATCGTAATCATAAAACTGCAACCCGGCGACAGCGCCGATGCACCACCGTTCGTCGGAATCATGACCGAGTTCAACCAGGGTCTCTTCAATCGGAGTGACTAAAAAAGCTCGATCCAATGTTCCTCTCCTTGTCCAGGTTGCATGGCCATCCTCGAATACGAGTGGTTTTCACCAACGGGAACTGGCGAATAAGAAGAGTTTTGCGGACGGAGTCGCAGCGGGCAAACCGCCGGCGGAATTACCGCACGACTGACGGTCGGCCCATCCATACTTGCGGCATGCCTTCAATGTCGGGCAGGGTCAGGAGTATCAGCAAACATCAACGGTGATTGGCCGCAATCAGCTGCTACAGCCACTTATCTATTCCCTATTTCTTCTATATTAGAGAAACGGGACATCAGCTCGAAGTGTTTCGATAAGTCTATGGAAAATGGGCTGTTTCTCGAACAGCAATTTGAAAAAATCTCGAACCAGCCTCGAATACAGATGTTTCGAGTTTCGAAGTTTCTGGGCTTCACAAGCTCATGAAGGGCATTCTTGACAGCAGATGACCCAATTCCGGAAAGCGGAAACCCCAAAAGGAAAGGCCCCCTCACTGTTGCATCTGCTCATATGAGGGGAGCCAGACTTATTCTGCCGCCTTGAGCCGCCTTTTCCGTGAGACGCGACCACATATTCCCCTATTTCTTCTATATTAGGAAAACGGGACAGGAGTTCGAAATGTTTCGATAAGACACTGGAAATAAGAGCGTTTTTCGAACAATCTCTCGAAGTTTTCTCGAACGCACCTCGAAAATGGATAGTTCGAGTTTCGAAACAACGCAGTCAACAAGCTCCAGTCAGTTTCTCGAGCTCAGACGCGCCAGGCGCTTTCCAGCTCCCGGATTTTTCAAGCTCGCGACATCGCTCGCAGTGGAGCAGGAACTCATCCACGTCTTCCTCTTCGGAAGTGATGATTTCCTTCAGATACATGAGCCTTGCGAAGCTTTCTGGGTGCTCCTCCTTTAATGTATCCTCAAACCTCAACAGGAATTCGACATCTTTCAGGACCTGTTGCGAACAGTCAGCCATACCAGTGATTTGCCAGAAGTTTCCAAGGACAATTCCGATATGCTTCACCACGCCAGCGGTTTCATGGTCAGGTATATTGTCCGAGAATTTAACGAGCAGATCTGGCACCTGGTTTACACAAGTGCAGTGTTTCAGCGCCGCAAGTGCGCAATTGTAAATTGGTTCTGGATCCCGCAACATCTGCCCCTTTAAGTGCATGACTTGCATAAGTGGATACAATTCAGAGGGACAATAGATGCCTGGATCCAATACCAACTTGTACAACTTGAGAATATCCTGAACCCACGGGTCTTCCCAGAAATAGTCTTCTTTGATCGCTGGTATACGAACGGTCAGGAATCCAATGCGCTTTTGTTCTTCCTTGATCCAATCCCTTACCTCTTCGACCGGTTTGAAACGGCGGCCTCGGCTGACCGCGACCACATCTCCGTGCACAAAAAAGTGGTACCCAAGGCGAGCTGTTTGGATTTTGTCGAGGTAACCATTCAGCCTTTTCCGCCGTGTCGACAATGTTGATTTGGGATGTTCTGGTTTTCTGACATGAACATCGAGTTGCACTTTGTCCCAAAGCGCAAATCCCAGGTCATCTGCCTTGATCAGCGCTGAACCGTCCTTGGGAAAGGTCTCGTCCAGAATTCGAACAAGCTTGCGCTGTTTCGCTGGCAGGTTCTCAATTTTCTTGTCACGTTTCGGCGAGACTCCGTTGGCCCGGAGATGCCTTGCAACAGTGCTTTTTGAAAAGCCGAGAATGAATGTGGCATTTCGAACTGTTGGCTCGATTCCTAGTTCTTCGAGCATTTCTCGATAGCCATTGGCCATATCAACGCTGGCGGCGCGTGTTTCCCGGCTGGTATTCGGTTTTGGATTTTTCCGAGGTAGATTGTATTTCTTGATCACCCAGTCCGTGACGCTGTTGGGCAACGCTCGAATATCGGAAGTAGACAGTCCAGACCGGCTTGAGAGCTGCCATCCATCCTCGGCCAAAGTCGATCGGCAAAACCTGAGCAGCTTCTCGCGGTCTTTTCCATTCAATTGTACGAACCTATAGGCGCGATGGCGCAAAAAATTGAAGGCTTCTGGGTGTGCGCTCATCTGGAATATCCGTAGGAAGACAGGGGTTCGGCAAAGTCTTCCAAAATGGTCCGTCGAGAATACGCCACTGTCAACGGGCTGACTGCGGCAACTCCGCCAGATATACTTAAAGAAAGCAATAGGTCAGATGGACCGGTCGGCCAGTGAGTTGCAGAACTGGTCTCACTTGTAGTCTGGGTCCATTGAAGGCATTTCCTCTTGGAGAACAGGGAACCGAAATAGATGGGGATGCCGGAAAGAACAATATGGAAACATAGAGGCCATTCGGGTCAATTATAACTTCCCGAGAAATGGACTAACTGATTGCGCGTATTTTCTACATTTTCTGGAATTTCATCAGCCTCGGTGGCCTGGCGACCATTTGGATTTGAGTTCGCGGCCTATGCGGAGCCAAATCCTGAATGCAGCTGGGTGCTGCACCATCGACTGGGGACTGGCCGCCCCAAATACATGCCTCAGCCAGATGCGCCTGACATTCAGGTAAGGTTGGGCAAGGCGGCGAAAGGGCTCCGGAGAGCGGCCTGCGATCATCGTTTCAAGCGCATCAGCAATCAGCGGCTTGCCGAATTGTCCAAAAAGGATGATCTGGATGCCGACACAAAGGCACGGCTGGAGATCATCAAACCGCAACTGGATGAGTTCAAATCCGTTTGCAAGGAAATTACTGACCGACGAAGAGTAATAAGGCGCGCTGCCAGCATTCCCGAAACGGGATTTGCTCAGATCCCAAATCTCGGCGACATCACTCAAATCACTGACAAGGACTTGGAAGAACTCGGCCACGTCGATGTTCTTGAAGGAGGACCTCCCTGCCAAGCTTTTTCGGTCGCCGGCATGCGCAAGGGACTGCGAGACGAGCGGGGCAATCTGTCACTCGCATTTTGCCAACTCGCTGAAAGAATGAAGGAAATCAATGGCACAAGATACATCGTCTTCGAAAACGTTCCGGGCACATTGCATGATGCCGAAAACGCGTTCGGCTGTATCATGGCGGCGCTCGCTGGAGAACCCAGAGGTGAATTGTTCCCACCAGGGCGCACATGGCCGAACTCAGGTCATGTGCTTGGAACCTTCGGAAGAAGCATTGCCTGGAGGGTACTGGACTCTCAATTTTTCGGAGTCCCCCAACGTCGTCGACGCTTGTTCGCTGTCTGCGATCTTGGAGGAGAAGGTGCCCGAGACATACTTTTTGAGCCCAAGAGCGGCCCAGGGAATTGTGGATCGGTCTCTTCGCCTTGGCCGGGAGTTACCTCGCAAAATGTACGCGGCGTTGATTTCGACAACACGCACAAAACCGAATTCCCAACGGGGAGACAACAAGGAACAGACAGCAGCTCAAATATTACCGAAAAAGGGTCGCCAACATTCGATACTTTGAATTCCGGGAACAATGCGACCCCAGTTGTCACCGCCAAAGCAGAGGAAACGCTTCGGATTCGACGGCTGACACCAGTTGAATGCGAGAGACTTCAAGGTTTTCCAGATGAATGGACCCTAGTGCCGACAATCGACGAAATGCAACTCGCGGATTTGCCCCGATACAAGGCAATAGGGAACTCGATGACGGCGTCCGTCATGGCATTCATCGGAGAGCGGCTGATGGCATCCGATTGTGGGCGGCTCAAAGAGGTCAATCGAAGAGGTAGAACACGGTTCGAAGGAGGGTATCCAGGAAATCCCTCAGCGCGCGGTTACTCGCTGACGGGGCACGGGCTCTACAAGGAGGAGCTACCCCTGCTCCGGGCATCATTTGGCGATGCGGGAGGGGGAAGCGAAGCGCTTGTGGTTATCGATACACAACAAACTAGAAGGTCGACCTAGGCTAGGCCTTTCTAGATTGCAATACCAAGTTCCCTCTCGCGAATGAGGCGATGTTCAATGTATCGTTCTTGAGCTTCTTCCTCAGCGATACCCTCGATGGCATAGCTGTAACCAGTACTAACAAAAGACTGCCAAGCCCTGATAATACGCCACTTTTCTTGCAGATGTTCATCAATGTCGTAAATCAATTCGGAGGTAGTTTCGGCACCTTCATCAGCGTGTGTAATTAGATCCGTTGCATCCTTGCTTTCAAAATTATGCAAACGCCATTCACTTTTCATATGAGTGACAAAGGCACGTCTCAAGTCATGGCCTGCAACATTCCATTGGCACGAATCAAGTGGGCCACCCTCTGCCCGGATAGCATGCCAAACTTCATTTGCGCCGCGCTTGCTCATATGACCATTGCTCATAGCGCCTTTGCGCCGAGGCCTTTGCTGAGGAAATAGAAAACGATTGTCGGAACGTGTTAGCTCCAAGGCGGTCTTGACTGCCTTAGCAGCATAATCAGCCAGTGGAATTGATCGGTCTGCCCCAGCCTTATCGGAGTCCATTTTCCAAACGAGTTCAAACGGCGCCCCTTGGTAAGACTCCGCCATTTCAGCTTTCGGCGCAGCAATTACGGATTCAATCCGCTGGCCCGTCATAACTTGCAGAACAGTGGCGAGACGCATTGAATGGTTTGGCCAATTTTCCAAGAAAAGAAGAATTTTCCCGAGTTCGAGCTGTGTGAGTGGGCGCCTTTTGCCTCTTGCGGCAATAGCCAGCTTCTTTTTTTGTTTCTTTGAAAGCGTAAAGGCCTGCACCGGCGCTGCTGGATTTGCGGTCAGACCAGAGCTCTTATGATTTTCGAAACCGAAACGGAAACAAGACTTCAAAATACTAAGCGAATGATTGGCCTGCCTCACATTCCCAACATATTCTCCGTGCTCGTTTTTCCCTCTCTCAAGAATATTGTTTCGTACCTCAAGGATGTCTTGAGACGTGATTAGTGAAACAGGCTTCCCCTTGAGAGGAAGAAAATCCGCCTCAAGCTGAGAATTTTTGGCAGCTCCAAGATTCGAACGATAAGTGATCAGCGTAGCGGAAGACCTGTTTGCGCTTATAAACTTTATAAACTCGTTCCGGAGTGTCTCCCACTTCCAAGCTTGGTTTGATTTTACAGCAGCTTTTGCTTCAGCCTCATCAACCGTAACAGCAAGTACAGCTTCTTTTAACAATGGGGAAGGATCACCATGCTCTGATTCAACGGCCTTAGCTCGGGAAACAAGTACGCGCAAAAAGTCGATACGTTCAGGACCGAAGGCTGACAACGGGGCAATTTTAAGATTTCGAGTGCGCGTAAGATAATACCAAGCTGCGCTCTTTCCATTCACCTTGATTGCCAACCCGCTGCACAAGGTATCGCGGGTAATTTTCATTTCTCCCGCAAGCAGCGCCTTCTTGGCACGCTTGATACTGTTTCCATCAATTTTTTCACTCAATTTGATACCTGCCTTCGGTCCGATTTCTCTGTCCATCAAAAGGCTAAACCGATCGGCGAACGAAGGGAAACCAAAATGTGATATGAAAATATAAATATCGATCTGGATCACAACTGGATCACACCAAATCAGTTTACAAAGTGAGATGCGAAGCGGGATAAAATGTTTACATGCTGGAATTCCGCCATTTATGTAAACGTATTTTGCGAAAAATCGCCAAGACTCAATTAGAGCATCAGATTCCTAATCTGAGGGTCACAGGTTCGAATCCTGTCGGGGTCACCAATTATTTCAATGACTTATAGTGTGTCGTGGTGAATTTTCACTCCAAATCCGCGCCCTGGTAAGCAAACTGCGATCGCTCCGAACCGACCCCCGATGCCGTTTCATGTCAGCCAGGGCCATCAGTTTCACACGTCATCACTTAGTGAGCCGATCGATTATCGGAAACGGAAACAACCCTCACGCCTCATGATCCAATGCCAGGTGGTCGGCGACGTATGCGCCACGTTCACCCATTGGGCGGTCTTTGCCGACTGTGGTGTCAACGCTCGTCTGGTGTTCCAGCTCGGCATTGAGTTCGGCGCCGAAGATGGCGACCACTGCGGAAAACCAGAACCACAGCAAGAGAACGACGATTGACGACAGCGCGCCGTGAATCTCTTCGTAATTGGCGATTTTCTCGACATAGGTCGTAAAGAGCAAAGAGCCGGCAATCCACATCAGCGCGGCGGCGACAGCGCCAACTGTGACCCAACGTGCTTTTGCCTGCCGGCGCGACGGGGCGAACCGGTAGGTGATCGACAGGCCGGCAATGACCGCAACGATCAGCAACGGCCAGCGTAAGAACCGCGCAATTAACTCACTGCTTCCTGACAGCGGCAACAGCGATAAGGCAACTGGCAGAGCGAGAAACGCAATTACGGCCACCAAACCAATCACCAGTGCCGCGATCGTCAAACCAAGTGCCGTGAGGTGGAATTCCCAAAGCGACCGCTCCTCATCCTCTCGGTAGGCGACGGTGATTGCTGTCATCATCGCCCGCACAGCGGCCGCCGCCGCCCAGAATGAAAGGGCCAAGCCAAAGAAAGCCTTCAACGTCAGAGCCGTCTGCCGTTCATGTTCATCCAATACAGTTTCAAGTTGGTCCTTAATGAGCTGGCTGGAACTCTCAGGCAGGATGGTTCCAACCTCGTTTACCAAGTCCTGCACGGCCGCTTGCGGGATCAGGAGGTTGGCAATCGCCGAGAAAGCCGTCAAGGCTGGAGCCAGAGCCAGCAAAAAGAAGAAGGCAACGCCTGCAGAGATCAGAAACACATTGTCAGCTTGAACCTGGGCGAAGGTCCGCCGAAGAATGTCAAACCAGCCTTTCAACGGCATGTCTCGTACCGAGCGCGCGCAGCTTCCGCGCACTGAGAGGTTGGTTTGATCGCGATTGTTCATATGCATAGAACGCTGCCGGAGCACTTTCGTTCCGCAAAAACAATTCTTGGACCCAAACCCTGGCTGACCGATTGGCGATGATTTCTATTCACGTGACCAGCACTCCTCTGGCCTAGAGCAGCCAGCAAGTTTGAGCGTTTGTTTGCATATCGACTTGAGGTAACGCTCAACAGGATTTTCGATGGCATATTGAGGAACACAAACGAAAGAGCGGGCCG
>NZ_JASHII010000006.1:0-355127 GCF_030733765.1 Roseibium sp. MMSF_3247 | reverse complement strand
GCCCCTAAAGACCCAAGCACCGCAAGACCAACGCCGCCTACGCTTCCCTTCCTTCAAATATCAAATTGTCAATGAACATGAGAACCAAAATCCTCATCAGGCCTACATCTCGTAAACTCGCAAAAACCAACCAATCACCGAACCTTTCGATCCAGCCACAATCGACCAGTTTTCCGGAATTTAGAGCGCAGCGCCCTGTCGCCAGCGACGTTGCCGCCGTCGATGAACCGGGTTATACGCAGGTCGACCGGGCCCGTCAACAGCCGATTTCGAAAAAAATCAAAAAAGCTGAAAAAAGTTTCGAAAGACGTCGTTTTGCTCGATATTACAATTAGTTAATCCTTTACCAGCTTAGGCTTCAAAAGCCTCAACCATGACACCTGCGGCCAAGCCACCGGCTGCCGCAATCAGGGCCATAGCCGTGAATTTTTGAGGAGACCCCTGCGTCCGCGGCGTATGCCAATGGTCGTGAAGCTGTACCATTAACACAGCACCCGATGCGCCGATCGGATGGCCCCGCGCCAAACCACCCCCAAGCGGATTGAGGTTATCATGAGGTATGCCCAAAGTGTCCGCGGCAGCTATAGCCTGGACCGCATACGCCTCATGAAGTTCGACAACGGTCATATCAGCGACGCTAAAGGTGGCTTGGTTTAACAGCTGCCTTGCCATTTCGATAGGGACCAAGGCTGGATCTGCAGGATCGCCGCCCATGCTGCCAGCTTTAATGACCGTTAGTCCACTTATGCCACGTTCGCTCGCCAAGTCTTCGGACATGATCAGGACCCCGGCGGCACCGTCCGCTTCGCAGGCAATTGTCGCTGCCGACAATCCTGTTTCCCGGTCTCCATAAAGAACTGGCGCCCGCATCGCCGCCCGGATGGACAAAGGCCGTGTAAAACTGTCATCCACCAAATCGGTCCCAGGACAAACGACACGTTTCTTTGAGGTCTTCGCTGCGCGAGCTTTTTCGTGCGAGTGAACTGCAAACGCCGTCTGATCCTCGCGGCCGATCTCAAGACGCGCGGCAAGACGGGCAGCAGCTTCGCTAAGATCCGGGTCGTCGAAAGGCGGCGGTGCGAAAGCCGGTCTGGAGTAAGCAACAGGCTCCGCGCCAGCGGCTTTTGGCCGATGCATGCGAACCGGTGCCCGGGTCCAGCTTTCTGCTCCCCCCGCAATCACGCAACGCGCGGCGCCGGCCTCGATCAACCGCGCTCCATGAACAATGGCATCCAAGCCGGAACAGCACTGGGTATCTATGGTCATTGCGGGAATGGTTGCCGGGAGACCCGCCCGAAGCGCCGCCATCCGGGCCGGGTTCCCACCTGCATAAAGGGCGTTTCCAAGAAGCACATAGTCGACCATGTCATCCGGAATACCGGTGTCTTCAAGGAGTTTGGTAAAAACAGGTGCGGCCAGTTCGTCGGCCTGGAGGTCTTTCAGCCCGCCGCCGCGTGGGGCCACCGGCGTCCGCCGGGCTGCTGCGATGACAGCGCGGCGCGTCATGAATTCTCACCTTCCAGCACCGGAACAGGGGCTGCGCCCACGCCAAACTCCCGTTTCAACGCCTGCAGGTCCGGTTTGCCGCCAGCCGTCAAAGGAAACTTGTCTTTCATATGAAACCGTTTTGGGCATTTCCCCCGCCCGGCAAATCTCCGGCAGTGGTCAGCAAGGGTCTGCGCCGGATCTTTTAGCCCAAGGCGGAGCGCGATCACAGCTTCCAGGCGCTCACCACGCAGAGCGTCTGTCACACCAAAAACTACGGCGGCCTTAACCGCAGGATGGCTCATGAGAACGGTTTCGATTTCCTCCGGATAAACATTCAAGCCCGACGTGATCACCATCCGGTTCTGGCGGCCAGTCACGAACAGGTATCCCGCATCATCGACATATCCATGATCCCCGAAGGTCAGCCAGTCTCCCTGCCAGACCGTATCCGGTGCCTGGCCACAAATATACCGATTGAAGAGAAGTGGGCTTTTCACCCAGATCGGACCCGGCGTACCTAACGGCAGCTGTTGATCCGGATTGCCGATGGCAACTGAAACGCCTGTAGGCGGCCGGCCAACAGACCCGGCCGGGGTGCCGTCACCCGATCGGGCAAAACTGATGAAACTTGTTTCTGACGCGCCATAGAATTCCACAAGGCGGGCCCTCGGGAAGACTTCGGCGAAGGCGGATCTCGCTCCATCCGGCCATTTGGCGCCACTGGAGAAAACAAGACGCAAGGCCTTGGGAGAACCGCTGCGCCGGGCCGCCTCCGCGATCAGTTGCAATTGGGTCGGAGTTGCATAGAGCGCGGCATTTCCCGCCTCCGCCTGAAGAACTTCCAACAATGCGCGCGGCTCGAACCGGGGCAAGACGGTGACAGGCGTCCCGCGATGAAGACCATGAACCGCCCCATATAGGTGCAGCGAATGGCTCAGCCCCCCGAGGATAATGATCCGGGTTGGCTCGAGGTCTTCAAAATCCGGTTCACTTAGACGAAAACTTTCCAACCAGGACCAATGAGACCGCACAAAGCCTTTTGGCATCCCCGTCGAGCCAGATGTGAACCCGGCATAAAACTCAGCGGTTTCCAAAGGCGGGTCGCTTGGGCGCGTGTCGAGTTCATCGTTTCGAGACGCCACAAATTGAGCGAATTGGTCGTCGTCGAGACAAAAAGCCGGCTGCACGGCCTCGAGCACGGTTTCTATCTGATGCCGCGGCCAGGAAGGGTCCATGACGAGGGCAGTGCGGCCTGAGCGTGCGCAAGCAAAGAAGCTGACGAGGGTGTCAGTGGGGTCGGCCAACAAGAGCGCAATCTGGGCACCTTCGGGAGAGTTATCCCGAAGCAGCCGCTCTCTTTCCTGAACAGATGACAGGAACTCTTCCCATGAGAGGACGCACCCGCCAGTTTGCAGCGCGGGTTCGGCCTTGCTGGCCCGCGCTTTTTTTTCCAGGTGTTCGCCGATGTAGCCCATGCGGCGTGAGATCCTGCTTCGACCGGATTAGGACCGAGACAGAACAGCGCCCGGCAGGCCGCGCGCAATCGTCTGGGCAATCACCGCTGCGATTGCGACCTTGATGAGGTCACCTGGAATATAGACTGCGCTGCCCATGGCCGCCTTCGGCAGGGAAAGACCTGTCATGAAGGAAATGCCGGGAATCCCGAAGGCGTAGACGACAAGAATTCCGCCAACTGCGCCAGCAACCGCCGCCGAAACAAGGACGCTGGCGTTGGTTGTCGCGCGCATGATCAGACCAGCGACAAAGGCGCCAACCGGCCAGCCAATCAGGAAACCGACAGATGGACCGGCAAATACGCCGAGACCGCCTCGGCCGCCGGAAAGGAACGGTGCGCCGAGCGCGACAAGGAACAAGAACAAGAGCACGGCGAGGCTGCCGCGGACCGGTCCGAGCATAATGCCCGCCAGCATCACACCAAGTGTCTGCGCTGTTATTGGCACCCCGCCCAGCGCCGGAATTGCGACTGGCGGCAGCAAACCGAGGACGGCGATGAGAGCTGCATAAAATGCAACGTGCACAAGGGAACGATCTGTCATGGGAGTCTATCCTTCTTTATCGTCGTTTTTTCTGGGACGTTTTCCGACCCGAGTCTATTGTTTGTGTCTATGGCTGCGGCGTCACCCGTCAGCCGGCCTTGTCGTATGTTGTCAAAGGCGCCCATTACTTCAGGGTCAGTCCTTGCGAGCCGCCGCGCGCCGCCAGAGCTTCGGCAACATTGTCCGACATTTTAAGCGCCTGGAGCGCAAAAGGCGCAATCAGCCTCCAGGACGACTTTTTGCCCGTGCGCGCCTGGTATGCCTCCCGAAGGACGGCGAAGATCTCCATCAAATGCGGTGCAAACCGCAACACGAGTGTGACACCCAGCGCGGGCTTGCGCGCTGAAAAGCCAGCCCATTCCAGCGGTCGGAACAACGGCATCACGGCTGCTAGCATATCATCCATTCGCGTTGTCATCGAGACAAAGCTGGCGGCAAGGACCATTACACAAAGGCGCAGGATTGCGATAACACCGTCCATGACGGTTCCCGATAACCAATGCAACGCCAAGATTGCTGCCAAAAAGATCGACAGTCCCTTCAGGAGCCGCAAGCGCTGAACGGCTCCGCGGCCGAGAGAAACATAGGCCGCGAGCACCAGGGCCAAGCAAACAACAAAGACCCAGAGCGTTTCGGTCCTGAAAAGCAAAAGGCTGCCGATCGCAACTGCGAGCAGTTTTATGCCAGCCGGTAGGCGATGGGCCCAGCTGTCGCCTGACAGGTAAACCGACATCATATCGCAGCTGCTTCCATGACGGTTCCAGACCGGCGTTCAATGTCGTCCCGATAGGCTGCAATCACCTTTGCTGCCGGTCCGTCCATACGCAACTGCCCTTCCTCCAACCACAGCACCCGGTCGAACCCGGTCAGCAGACTCAAATCATGACTGACCATCACAATCCGTTGCGGCAGCGACATGAGCTTGTTGAATATCAGCCGGGATGCCAGCGCATCCAGGCTCGTCATCGGCTCATCCAAAACCAAGACAGCCGGTCTCATCACCAGAACTGCCAGAATGCAGACTAGTTGCTTCTGCCCTCCCGACAATTCAGCAAAAGGTTTAGCGGCTAAGTCGCCGCAACCATGAAGGACCAGAAATTCCAAGGCTTTGGCACGGCTTTCGTCTTTCGAGGCGCCCAACTGTGTCAAGCCAAAGGCGATTTCTTCCTCCACCGTCGGAAAAATTGCCTGGTTATCCGGGTTCTGGAAAACAAAACCGACATGACGTGGCAATTCCGCTTGGACGGAAGCCGCATCTGCGCCAAAGACAGTGACGCGGCCTTCATCAGCGAGATGAAGACCGTTCAAGAGGCGTGCGAAGCTGCTTTTCCCAGATCCGTTCAGTCCGATCACGCCGACCCGGCGCTCTTCCAAATCCAGGCTAAGGCCTGACAGGACCTTCCGGCTGCCAAGGGTGAGACCGGCGTTTTCAAGCCGTGCATAGGGCGTGATGTCCGGATTGCAGCCGCTAGTTTGTTCTTTGTCTTTTTTGCGGGGCCAAAGCACCATGAAGTCCTATCGCGGAAGTGCTGCAACGGTATTTTTCTGACGCAGCGTTTGCCCGCTTATGGTTTGGAACGGACAGCTTGTCAAAAAACAGTCAATGATGCCCACATGAAACCTGGGCGGCCTACCCGACAAGGCGGGTCAAATCCGGTGGCGCCGCAAAGGTTGAGATGGTGGTCTTTATACGCTCCAGCGCCCAATCGAAGCGGTCTTCGTTTTCTTCAGATCCAAAGGTAAGCCGGATATAGGCTGCCGGTTTTTGCCCTTTTGCCTGAAAGTATCTTGAGGACAGCACCGAAATGCCCTGATGAGACAAGGCCGCCTGAAGCGCATCCGGATCAACGTCTTGCGGCAAGGCAAGCCATCCAAACACCTTGTGGCTGCCGCTTTGCAGAAAGTACGGCTCCAAAATCTTCTTGGCGCGGTCAAATCTCACACTGTTAGCGCGCCGCTTGACCCGGAGCGCCTTGCTGAGATGCCCCTCACGGACCCAACCGGAAATAAGCTCCGCAGTGATGGGCGATGCCATCCATGTGCTTTCGCCGATTTTGTTGCGGATTGTGTCTTCAAAGGGCGCCGGAACATGAACAAAGCCGATCCGGCTGCCGGGCGAACACACCTTTGAGATACTGGCGATCGAGGCCGTCCGCTCTGGCGCAAGGGCGCCAAAGGCCGGCAAAGGGTCGGTCAAAAACGGCGTATAGGGATCGTCTTCGATGATCTTGAGGTCATACTGACGGGCAACCTCGACAAGCCGTGTGCGCTCAACCATCGACATGGTGTGGGTGGTCGGGTTCTGCATGTTGGGCATCAGAAAAACGCCCTTCACGTGATGCATGCGAACCGCTTGGGCCAGTGCATCCGGATCCATTGCGCCCAGCCCTCCATCATCGCCGATGAGCGCCGGAACCGGCACAGCTTTCAGCCCTTGCGCGGCGAGCGAACTGAAGATCGACGGGTACGTAAACTGATCCACCGCCACAGCATCACCGGGTAGAAAAAGGGCCTGGCAGGTGACCTGAATGCCGTGCTGTGCGCCGCAAGTCACCGCGACCCGGCCCGGATCCGCATCTAGTCCGTAGTCCTTGAACACCAGAACGCCTGTTTCCCTGTGGGCCTTCAATCCTTCGGAGGGCACAAATCCGTTGAGGCGCTCAATTCCAGCCGTTTTGGCCATGCGAACCAACCCATCGGAGAGGCTAGGATTGAGAAACGGATAGGCAAAGTTTCGTGCCAGATCACACGTCTCCGGTTCCCCTTCCTTCGGGATCAGGGGAGAAACCTTCTGGCTTTCCGGCGCAACATACGTTCCACGGCCAGTTTCGCCTTTGACCAGACGCCGGCGCTCCGCTTCCGCATAGGCCCGGGTCACCGTTCCGAGCGTTATGCCAAGCTGATAGGCAAGCTCGCGTTGCGGCGGCAGCCGGTCGCCCTGGGCGAGACTGCCGGCGAGAATATCAGCTTCCAGCGCGTCTGCGATCGCAAGATAAATCGGCCCGGAAGCCGCCTCGATGTTCGGAACCCACATTGTCATGAGAACAATGTTATCATTGACCGATACAATATTTCAATACAGAGATTGTCCATACGCTTTTGTATCGATTGTATCGATATTGTATGAGGCTCCCGAAATGGACACCGCCACCCTGATGGCCTTCGCGGTCTTTGTGATCATCATGACCGGCACGCCAGGCCCCGGAAACCTGGCTTTCCTCGCGATCGGAGCGAGTTCCGGGTACCGGACGGCATTTCCGGTCATCATTGCCTCACAGATCGGCTCGCTGCCTTTGAACCTGGCAGTCGCCTACGGGCTTGGTCACATCATGGCGCAGGGCGGGATCATCGTATCGGTATTCAAGGCTTTGAGCCTGACTTATATGGCCTTTCTGGCCTGGCGGATTATTTCGCTGACCATCCGGCCCAAGGGTGAAACCACCCTTTTGACTTTTTGGGAAGGGTTGTTGATCCACCCGCTAAGCCCCAAGACATGGGCCATGAGCCTCGTCGCGTTCTCGACTTTCTTTGCAGGAAACGGTCTGGATCTGCATGCCAACGCCGCCATCCTGGCAACCGGTTTCCTCTTGGGCGGAATGGTCTTTCATTCGCTTTGGGCGCTGGTCGGTGTATCTATTCTGGCTCTTATCGGCGAAGGCCGGTTGATGCGTTCCATCACTGTTGTGATGGCGCTCACCATGCTCGCCGCAACTGTCTGGGCTCTGATGCTGTAAATGCTGACCCGGCACCGGTCTTTACTGGCTGATAGCTTGAGAAGAGAGCAGATTACAGAAAACTGCCAATAAAAAATTATATGTTTGTGTGGTCCCATACGGCCTCGTTCCGATGTTTCACGGAGGTCGTTTCCGGTGGCGATACGGTCCTGGCTCTGGGTTGCGCTGTTGGTGGTCGCTATATTCCCGATCGGACTGCCGACGCTTGGGCATCCGGCAGGGTCTGTGATCATCTTGGCGACCGATTACCCGCCCTTTGATATCGCAGAACCCGAAGATGACCGCCTCGGATTTGACCACGAAGTTGCCGTTGAAGCCTTCAAGCGCAAAGGCATCACGGCAGAGGTTGTCTATGTCCCGTGGTCCCGAGCGGTCAGCGAGACCGAAGCTGGCAACTATCCCGGCCTTCTGACCTGCGCCCATACCGTTGAACGTGCTGAGCACTTTCTCTTCAGCGCGCCGATCAGCCAGGAAGCCTATGGCGTTTTCTACCGAACAGGGCATCCGGTCGAAAACATTCGGAGCATTGCAGACCTTAGGGGCCAGCGGGTCGCCTCTGTTCTTGAATACGCCCCAAACGCGGAAATGGAGAGGCAAGGCGCGGAGTTGGTCAACATCGCCACGGATACGGCCGGCTTCAAGATGCTTGAACTGGGGCGTGTCGACTATTTTCACACCGGACAGGCGGCCGGTCAGCATCTCAAAAAGAAACTTGGCTATCGCAATGAATTTGGTTTCCGGTCCTTCGTTGTCTGGGACTATTTCTTGTGTTTTTCTCGAAAGCACCCTGACTCTGAAGAGTTGAGACAGGCATTCAATGCAGGCTTAGCGGAAATACGAGCTGACGGAACCTACGAAGGTATCCACGCCCGGTACCGGTAATGCTTTCCACGCTTAGCGGCGTTGCAACCTGTCGAACTCATAGCGCCAGTTTTCTTCAAGGCTTTGCGGGCTTGGCTGTATGTCGTCAAGGCCGATGTCCCGTTTCAATGCCGCTGGCAAATCAGAGAGAACAGCGCGTTTACGCCGATGGCAATACCATCCAGAAAGCAAGCCATGGATAAATTCAACTAACCCCAATTTAGAGCGCACACTCGATTTGGTACATTTACAATCGACAGAAGACATGAAAATCGCCCGAATTCACTGATGACTTTAGGGTGTATCGCGTGTCGACTGTTGATTGACCAATGAAAAGACAATAGACATGCATAAGGAGTATTTATGCATGCCCACCTCTTTGCCCCCGTTGTCTGCTGTCAGGGCGTTCGATGCCGTTTCAAGGCACCTCAGCTTCACAAAGGCAGGTGATGAACTTGGCATGACGCAGGCCGCGGTCAGCTACCAGATCAAACTTTTAGAAGAAAAACTCGGATTTTCACTGTTTGAGCGAAAGCCCCGGAAAATTGAGCTGACGCCGCGCGGCCAACAGCTTGCAGATGGTGTAACTGACGCATTCGACCGGCTTCGCGGCACGTTTCACGACGTCCAGGAAGCAGAATCGTCCGAACTCGTGATCAGCAGCAACACCACGTTTGCCGTCACTTGGCTGTCGTCGCGCCTGTTCGAGTTTCAAATTCAAAACCCCACCATCGCCGTCCGGCTTGTTCCGTTCGGCCCCTGGGAGACACCGGCCTTTAATGATGGTGATCTGACAATTACCGCCTGCTATCAACCGCCGAAGGGGTGCTGTTATCACCAGTTGATCCAGGCCGAATTCACTCCGATGATTTCCCCGCTGCTTGCGGAAAAACTTGGCGGGATCCATGAACCGGCTGATCTCTTGAAGGCACCAATCATCGACCCTGAAGACCATTGGTGGCGAACGTGGTTTGCTGATGCCGGCTTGCCGGATGTTGATCTTAGCCAAAACCCGTCCAGCCGGATGGGCTCACAGGCACTGGAAGCCAACCGGGCCATTGCCGGGCAGGGGGTCGCGATTCTTACCCCGTATTTCGTACGGGACGCTCTTGCAAACGGACAGCTGATCCAACCTTTCGAATTGGTTTCGCGGATTGAAAGCGAATCCTGGAACCTGAGCTATCCGATGCAAAGCAAAAACAGCCGGAAAATCCGGCTGTTTCGGGATTGGCTTTTCTCCGAACTTGAAAAAGACGGCCGCAAGTTGCCGTTCGGGCTGGAGCCGGAAACCGTCTGATCTTCGGGCCTACGGCGTGAAGACAATTGTCTTGTTGCCAACAATCATGACCCGGTTTTCCAGGTGGTATTTGACAGCGCGTGCGAGCACGCGGGATTCAATATCCCTACCGCGCGCCACGAAATCATCTGCCGACAATGCGTGACTGACGCGTTCTGCGTCCTGCTCAATGATCGGGCCTTCGTCGAGATCCGGCGTCACATAGTGCCCGGTCGCCCCGATCATCTTCACACCGCGCGTATGCGCCTGATGATACGGCTTGGCGCCCTTGAAACTCGGCAGGAACGAGTGGTGAATGTTGATCACCTTGCCGAAGAGCCGCTTGGACAGGTTATCGGACAGCACCTGCATGTAACGCGCCAGCACCACCAGATCTGCGCCGGTTTCCTTGACCAGCTTCAGGAGTTTTTCCTCCTGCTCCGCCTTGTTTTCCTTGGTCACCGGCCAGTGATGGTACGCAATGCCTTCATGATCGGCGGTGCGGGCGCTATCCGGATGATTGGAGACGATGGCAACCACCTCGGCATCCAGCCAGCCAACCCGGATCTGATACAGAAGATGCAGCATCGCGTGGTCAAACTTGGAGACCATGATGATCACTTTCGGCCGCTTGGCCGTGTCGACCAGCTTTGCTTTCATGTCAAAGCGGGCAATGACCGGATCAAGCGCCTTTTGAACGCTCTCTAGTGTCACACCTTCCGGCGCCAGCATGGCGATGCGGAGAAAGAACTGATTGGTGGCACGGTCCCAAAACTGATCACTCTCTGCGATATTCGCACCGAAATCGGCCAATTCCGTTGTGACGGCTGCGACAATTCCCGGCTTGTCCGCGCATGAAAGCGTCAGGACGTATTGGTGTTCGGCCATATTCTCAGTCACTCCACTCTGTCGGGTCTTGCCCGAATGTGAACCGCCCTGAAGGCGGTTCAGCCTCACAGAACGGAAATGTTTTTTTCTTCCAGGGCCGACACCAGATCCCGGACCCGGTCAGCATTGTCCTTCGCAACTGCACCATCGCGGTTCCAAAGGCCGTTCTCAAATCCTATCCGGGCCTTGCCACCGTTCTCGATTGCATATACCAGACATTCTGTTTCCCGATGCCCAAAGGCACACACCCCCCAGTCAATCTCATGATCGCTCCGGCGTGCTTTCAAACGATCCAGAAAGGGGTGCAGATCTTCCGGAGCACTCTCCTGATTGTCCGCGTAGCGCCCTAGAACCAGCAGTACCTGATGCGTAATGCCAGGAATACTGCCATTTTCAACGAGGTCGAAGAACCGGTCGAGGTCCTCTGCACTGTAGAGGATGTGTTGAACAGATATTCCTTCCTTCAGGGCCCAGGAATAAAACTCCGCCGCCGCTGCTGTATCGCCGTCCGGCACCATCTCGCGCACTGCGATCGACACCAGTGACGGCACTAGATCCTGAACCAGATTACGCTGGTCTTCCGGTGTGTATTTTCCAACAGCTTCGGTGGTGATTTGAATCTGCATTTGCGGCAATGCAGCATTCAATTCCGACAAGAGCGCCTGGTAGAGGTCTTTGTCCAGAACATGTGCCCCGTTTTCATCGCGGACATGGGCATGGATTGCGCCCGCGCCTGCTTCGAAACACGCAACAGCTGCCTCCACCGTTTCAGCGATCGTCACCGGAAGGGCCGGATGATCCACCTTGGTGCGCCGCGCGCCGTTCGGCGCAACCATAATAAGTGGTAGCGCCTGAGGTTTGGTGTCAGGTGCCATGATCAAAAAACGGCCTTGAATGCAGTTTGAAGCTTGTCGGCAATCTCGGAGATGTGCTGATCTTCCATAATGAAGGGCGGTGCCAGCAGGATGTGATCGCCTTTTACCCCGTCAATCGTGCCACCCATCGGATAACAGATCAGCCCGGCGTCGAACGCCGCCTTTTTCAAGGCCTTATTCACCCCGCGTTTGGTGTCAAAGGGTGTTTTGCTTTCTCGGTCCTCAACAATTTCAATGCCGCGGAACAGGCCGCGTCCACGGATATCGCCAACATAGGGGTGCTGTCCGAATGCCTCTCTCAGGGTCGCATCCAGTTTGTCGCCCAGAGGATGAACCTGATCGACCAGGCCGCCAGTCAGCTTTTTCAGAACGGCAAGAGAGGCCGCGCACGCCGTCGGGTGGCCGATATATGTGTGGCCGTGCTGGAAGAAACCGGACCCGTTTTCGATGGCCTCATAGATCTCCGACGTACACAGCATAGCCCCAATCGGCTGATACCCTGCGCCAAGGCCCTTTGCGTTCGCAAGGATATCCGGCGCTATGCCGTCCTGCTCACAAGCAAACAGACTGCCTGTGCGTCCCATGCCGCACATCACTTCATCCAAGATGAGCAAGATCCCATAGTGATCACAGATTTCCCGGATCCGCTTGAAGTAACCTTCGACAGGCGGGACCGCACCAGCCGTTGCGCCGACGACCGGCTCGGCCACAAATGCCATGACGTTTTCCGCGCCAATGCGCTGGATTTCGGTTTCGAGTTCATTGGCAACGCGTCGCCCGTATTCGATGGCCGTTTCATCCTCCGCCCGTCCGCGATACTCGTAACAAGGTGAAATGTGGGAGGTTTCGATCATCAACGGCGCGAAGGGTTCACGGCGCCACTGATTGCCACCTGTCGCCAGCGCCCCGAGCGTGTTGCCGTGATAGCTTTGCCGGCGGGCGATGACCCGGTGTCGGGATGTTTCGCCTTTTTCCAAAAAATACTGACGCGCCAGTTTCAGTGCGGCTTCCATTGCTTCCGAACCGCCGGAGACGAAGTACACCCGGTCCAGATTGCCCGGTGCATGATCGATCAAAAGATCAGCAAGCTGCTCCGCAGGCTCTGAAGTGAAAAACCCGGTATGTGCGAAGGCAATCTGGTCGACCTGACCTTTGATCGCCGCGGTCACGTCGGGATCGCTGTGCCCAAGGCACGACACGGCCGCGCCGCCCGATCCATCAAAGTATTTTTTGCCTTTACTATCAATGATATAACATCCATCGCCACCAACAGCGACAGGGGTGGATGCTTTGGTATGACGCGGAAAAACGTGAGACATGAACACGAACCTCACCAAGGGTGTCTCGCGCCGGATTGTGCGCTTGAGACATTTGTATCATGAATTTGCTACATGTGAAACAAATGTTTCTTTGCCACGTTAACCATCTCTTTCATTAAAATTTTAATCAAATTGCTGGCAGTTCTGGGGCGGGGGCAAACACTTAGAATTTGCAAGGCTGTTTGTTATGCGTCAGCGTTTTTTAGCCTGGATAATGTTTTTGGGATTGTCCGTTGTTCTGGTTGGATGTGGATCGGTTGCCGGTGTCACCGGCATGGGCTGGGCAACGGCCTCGCACAGCGCGATCGACTACAACGACTCGTCCTGGTGCGTGCCGAGAAAACTAAAAAAGGTCCTGAACAAGGTCGCGAAACGGTACGGTACGGTGAAGGTCCATTCCACCAAACGCTGGTGGTTCGAAAACTGGCGCAAAGGCGGCGCCCGCAGTTCCTATCACTTGAATTGTCAGGCCGTTGACTTTTCCGTCAGTGGCAACCCGTCTTCCGTCTTGGCTTTCCTGAAGTCCCAGTCTGCGGTGGGCGGTTACAAGTACTATTCGTCAGGATTTTATCACATCGACACCGGGCCGCGCCGCACCTGGTAGAAACATAGATCGGCTCCCGTTATTGTTTGGGGAGCCTCTGGCCTCTCAGAGCATCGGGCGTTTTGATAAAAACGCCCGATGCTCGACCAATTTAAGAGCGATCAGCTTTGGGCTTGAGAACGATCCCGATATAACGTCCGCTGATCTAGTGCCGAATGCAAATCCATTGGTTCCAATACACATTGAAGGTCCTCGGCTTGACATTCAAAGTAGACGTGATGTTTGGACACTCCAAGCACGGTTTCCCGGCTCCCAACGGATCGGAAAAGTGCGTTACCTGCCTCTTGCTAAGGACGTTACACCATGACACATGAACAATTCAGAATTTGGCGAAAAGGCCACTTTTCCAGCCAAGCCAAGGCTGCTGACGCTCTTGGTGTTTCCCAAGAAAGTGTGGCCCTTTACGAGCGCGGCTCCCGGCGTGGAAGCGATCCGCGCCCGGTAATCATTCCCCGGACCGTCGAGTTGGCATGCGCGGCAATCGCTGCCGGAATAACCGGCTACACCGGGTAGGCCGCAAGCTGGCCGAGCCGCTTATTTCAGTTCACCCAACTCCAGTGCCATTTCCCAGGCAACAGCATCGAAACCGACAAAGTTCTTTTCAGCGCCTTCCACGATCGGGCGTTTAATGACGGATGGATTTTCGATCATGACGTCCAGCGCACTTTTTGCATCGGTCACGCCATCCTGGGTGGCTTCATCCAGCCGGCGCCAAGTCGTACCACGCTTGTTCAAAACAACTTCCCAACCGAATTCGCCAACAAACTTTGCGAGCTTGTCGGCATCAACGCCGTCTTTCTTGTAGTCGTGAAAACTGTATTCCACCCGGGCTTCATCCAGAAACTTCCGCGCTTTCTTGACCGTATCGCAATTCTTGATGCCATAGACCTTCATGATGCCTCTTACCGGTTTGAAGTTCATTTGGCGGCACAATTGCTTTTTGTTCTGAGTGTTTCAAGACCATCGCCCAACAATCCACGGTCAGCCCGGTTCCGTCTTGACGCGGGCGCTTCAAGCTGCACTGTCGTTACATACGATCAGACCACTTTTTAGCCAGGCGTTCAGACACTGTGACCGACCCCGCCATTCCATCAAAGGTGCCCGCAACCTCTGCAGATGCGGCATGGCCCAACCCCGGGCATGGCAACTGGCGCCAACGGCTGCGCCTGTTAAGCGGACTGGTTCTTTTCCTGTTTTGCCTCAGTCACTTTTCCAACCACGCCATGGGCATCATTTCCGTCAATGCGATGGAGAAAATGTCGCTCTGGCACTACTGGATCTGGCGCGGGCCGATCGGCGAAACCGTGTTGATCACGGCAGCTCTCACCCATGTCGCGCTGGCGCTCTGGCGAACATCCAAGAGACGCACTTTGCGCATGCCGCCCTGGGAGTTCGCTCAGCTTGTGCTGGGGCTTTATATCCCCTGGACGCTGATACCGCATGTCATCACAACGATGGGACTGGCGAAAGAGTTCGGCTTTATCCCGAACTACCACCAGATGCTGACGATCCTTTGGCCGCAAAATGCGGTCATGCAATCCATCCTTTTGCTGGTGGTTTGGACCCACGCAATGATCGGGCTGCATTTCTGGCTGCGGCTCTACCCGTTTTACCACCGCGTCAAATACATCGCTTTGGCTGCCGCCATAGCATGGCCTGTCATGGCGCTTTGGGGCTTCATTGAAGGAGCCCGGCGCCTGGCCCTGGCAGAGGATGTGACAGTCAAGGTCTCGGACGAGCAGTGGGCATGGCTCTATGCGCAGACCGACAATATCAGAGCCATTGTGTTCGGCCTGATATTCTTGAGCCTGTTTGTCATTGTCATCCGGTATCTTGCAAGCCGTGTTTCTGCAGGCATTACGATCTCTTATCCCGGCGGTTTGACCGTTCGGGCCCAACCGGGTGCGTCTCTTCTTGAGATCAGCCGCATGAACGGAATCCCCGTTGCTTCCGTTTGCGGCGGTCGTGCACGCTGTTCGACCTGCCGCGTCAAGGTATTGAACGGGCTGGAGAGTTTGTCACAGCCAAACCCGGCAGAGACAACAGTTTTGAAGCGGATTGGAGTGCCGGAGGATGTCCGCCTGGCTTGCCAGATCAGGCCAGCTGCAAATCTGGAAATCCAACCGCTGGTGCCGGTGAAGGCAAACTTGGTACGGCAGGACCATGTTCAAGATGCTTATTATTGGGGCGTCGAACAGGATGTCGTCGTCATGTTCGTAGACCTCCGGAACTTCACCAGCATGACCGAGGCGCAACTTGCCTACGATGTCGTCTTTCTTCTGAACCAGTATCTTGACCGCGTTTCGGCCGTAATCCGGGCAGAGGGCGGCTATGTCGACAAGTTCATTGGTGATGGCGTCATGGCCATCTTCGGCATGGAGACGGGTGCTGAGACCGGTGCGCGCCAGGCTTTGAAGGCTTGCCGGGGCATCGAGAAAGTCATGGAAGCACTGAACGTCGAAAAGGGCCCTCAGTTCCGCGACACGATCCGTCTCGGTGTTGGCCTCCATCTCGGCCAGGCCATCCTGGGACGTATTGGCGCTGCCGGATCCGGAAAAACTGAAGGCGGGCTCACCGCGCTTGGCGACGTCGTCAACACCGCCAGCAGGCTGGAAACCGAAAATAAATCGCGGAACAGCTTCCTCGTTGTTTCCAAAGACGTAATTGACGCGGCTCGCGCAACGGCACCCGATGAAACACTGTACGACGTCAGCGTGCGCGGCAAGGAAAAACCACTCCAAGTCTTTGCACTTAAGCAGATGGATGGTTTATTGCTGCTTGGGGAAACAGGGGTAAAAGACCTCGTGTAAATAGCCGGGGCGCACGTGCCAAACACCTATACACCGCGGGAAATGCTGACGAAACTCGTGTCCTTCAACACGGTGTCGGATCGCAGCAATCTCGAGCTTATTTCATTTGTCGAAGAGTACCTGTCCAGTCACGGCGTATCCGCTGTGCGTGTCCCGGACGCAACGGGTGAAAAGGCCGCCTTGTTTGCCACCGTCGGGCCAAATGTCGATGGTGGTATCGTTTTGTCGGCACACACCGACGTGGTACCCGTCGACGGGCAAAACTGGACGTCGGATCCGTTTTCGGCATGGGAGGCTGGCGGCCGCCTTTATGGGCGTGGCACCGCCGACATGAAAGGGTTTGCGGCAACAGTTCTGGCGAAAGTACCAGATTTCTTAGGCGCAGGCCTCTCCAAACCGATCCATATCGCACTGTCTTACGATGAAGAAGTGGGCTGCTTCGGCGCGCCGCCGATGATCAGGGCAATGCTGGCCGAGGGGCCGCATCCGTCTGCGGTGATCGTTGGGGAGCCAACGAACATGAAAGTGGTTACCGGACATAAGGGAATTGCCGTCCTGAAAACCCGGGTCCACGGACATCCGGTACATTCCAGCCAGCTGCACCGCGGGGTATCTGCAATTTCCGCCGCAGTGAAACTGATTTCCTGGCTGGACGGGCAGACCGGAGAGAACAAAGCCAAAGCAGATCCGGAGTGTCCATTCGAGCCACCCTATACGACCTTGCATTGCGGCACGATCCAGGGCGGAAAGGCGCATAACATCACGGCGCAGACCTGCGAATTCATGACAGATATCCGGTTGCTGCCCGGCGAGAACCTGGAAGACTGGATTTCGGCATACCGGGAATATGCTGCCTTCCATGTTCTCCCGCAGATGCAGGAGATCTCAAAGGAATGCCGGATTGATATCGATGTTCTTGCAATGGTTCCAGGGCTTGCTGAGGAAACCGATGGAACCGCGGAGCAATTGGTCCGGCGCCTAACCGGCGACAACGGCCGTCATGTCGTTGTCTACGCAACAGAGGGCGGTCAGTTTCAGGAACATGGCCTGTCAACGGTCGTGTGCGGACCCGGATCAATCGACCAGGCACATCAGGCCGATGAGTTTATCGACCTTACGGAACTTGATAAATGTGCCAATTTTCTGGATGACCTGTGTGAAAAAGTTTTGCGCTAATCGGAGAAATCCGATTTGATGCATTCCGCCAACGCTGTCATAATTGGCACAATTTACGACTTTCCGGTCGTGAAGAAAAAATTGAACAACAACGAGTTCACATAAGCGCTGAATAGCACTGAAGAGGGGACTATGAATACCAAAACCAAATTGATTGCTGCTGCTGTGGCAACGTTTGGCGTGGCATCCGCTGCGCAGGCGGAAACATTGAAGTTTGCGTTTCAGGGGACATTGAACGCCCTTGATCCGTACAGCCTCAACGAAACCTTCACGCTGTCCGCCCTTGGCAACACCTATGAAGGTCTGACCCGCCGCGGTGCAGACCTGCAGATCGAGCCGAGCCTTGCCGAGCGTTGGGAAGTTGTCGAGCCGAACCGCTGGCGTTTTTACCTTCGCCAAGGCGTCAAGTTCCACAATGGCAACGACTTTACAGCTGAAGACGTCGCCTTTTCCGTTGACCGTGTCCGCTCCGAAGGGTCCGACCTGACAACCCGCGTTCCTGGCGATGCCAAGGTGGAGATTGTTGACGACTACACCGTCGACTTCGTTCTGACCGGTCCGAACCCGATCCTGCACTATGAGTGGGACACGTTCTACATCATGGACAAGGAGTGGACCGAGGCCAACGACGCGGTCAAAGTCACCTCTGCTTCCGACACCACCCCGAACTATGCGGCCCTGAACGCGAACGGCACTGGCCCGTTCAAGCTGGTCAGCCATGAGCCGGGCGTGAAGACCGTTTATGAGAAAAACGATGGCTGGTGGGACACCGCGTCTCACAACCTGACCACCGTTGAGTTCACTCCGATCGGATCCGATGCAACCCGCGTTGCAGCGCTTCTGTCCGGCGAGATGGATATGGTTTACCCGATCCCGATCCAGGACATCAAACGCATCAACGACAATGACGGCACTGTCGCCCTGACAGGTCCTGAGCTGCGCACGATCTTCCTCGGCATGGACCAGATGCGCGATGAGCTGCTGTATTCCGACGTGAAGGGCAAAAACCCGTTCAAGGATGCCAAGGTTCGCAAAGCGTTCTACCAGGCCATCAACATTGAAGCGATCAAGCAGAAAGTGATGCGCAACCTCGCAACACCGTCCGCGATCATGATCTCCCCGTTCCTGTTCTCCAAGTCGGATGAGTTCGAGCGCTATCCGTACGACCCGCAGGCTGCAATGGATCTTCTTGCAGAGGCTGGTTATCCGGACGGATTCTCTGTCGGCATGGACTGCCCGAACGATCGCTATGTCAACGACGAAGCCATCTGTCAGGCCGTTGCTGCAATGCTCGCCCGCGTTGGCGTAAAGGTTGACCTGAACGCCCAGCCGAAAGCGAAGTACTTCGCCAAGATCCTGGCATCTGGTGGCTACGACACATCGTTCTACCTGCTTGGCTGGACCCCGGGTTCCTTCGACAGCTTCAACGTTCTGTCCAACCTGATGAACTGCCGCGACGAAGCTGGCAAAGGCTCTCCGTTCAACAACGGTGGCTGGTGCGATGCGAAAATCGATGAGCTGACACAACAGATCCTGGTTGAAAACGATCCGGCGAAACGCGACGACATGATCGCGGAAGCCTACAAGATCTCCCACGACAATGCCTACTACATCCCGCTGCACCAGCAGGGTCTGGCATGGGGCGTTGCGGACGACGTTGAGCTCGTCCAGCGCGCGGACAACCAGTTCCACTTCCGCTTCGTCACAAAGAACTAAGCGGTCCTGTTAAAAAATGAAGCGCCCCCGGTTCCGCCGGGGGCGCCTTTTCTTGAAAACGTAAAGAGCCGAAATGATAGGTTTTGCAACACGTCGTTTGCTTCAAGCGATGATTGTCATGTTGGTGGTGGCGCTGCTCGCTTTCACCATGTTCCGTTTCGTCGGAGATCCGATCAACCAGATGGTCGGTATCGAGACATCCATTGAAGAACGTGAAGCACTGCGCGAGCGTTTGGGTCTGAACGATCCCATCCCAGTCCAATTCGCCCGCTTCATCGGCAATGCTGTGCAGTTCGACTTCGGCACATCCTATCAGTTCAAACAACCCGTTTCGGAGCTGTTTGCCAAACGTATTCCGGCAACGCTTGAGCTCAGTTTCGCATCCTTCATGTTTGCGCTGGTTGTCGGCATCCCTATGGGTATTTACGCCGGTCTCAACCGCGAATCGGCGATTTCAAAACTGTTTCTATCGGTGTCTTTGATCGGCATATCCCTGCCCACCTTCTTCATCGGGATCTTGTTGATCTTCCTGTTCTCGGTCACGCTGCAATGGCTGCCAAGCTTTGGCCGCGGCGATGTCGTCCAGGTCGGCTCCTGGTGGACAACAGGCTTCCTGACAGCCTCCGGCCTGAAAGCGCTGATCCTGCCAGCAGTCACGCTCGGCATGTATCAGATGACGCTGATCATGCGCCTGATCCGGGCGGAAATGCTGGAAGTCATTCGAACCGACTATATCAAGTTTGCCCGCGCACGCGGCCTGCCGGACCGGCTGGTCCACTTCCGGCACGCGCTGAAGAACACCATGGTTCCCGTGATCACGATCACCGGTCTTCAGCTCGGGTCGATCATCGCTTTTGCGACCATCACGGAGACCGTCTTCCAGTGGCCGGGCATGGGTCTGATGTTCCTGCAAGCTGTTCAGAACGTCGATATTCCGATCATGTCGGCATATCTGCTGCTGACTGCTTTCCTTTTCGTCGCGATCAATTTCATCGTCGACATTCTCTATTTCTTCATCGATCCGCGTCTGCGGGTCGGACGGCCATAAGGAGACTTGACCATGGCTGATGTCTCCACACCGAGCAGCGAGCCGAAAGGCCGCCTTGCACGCATCATCGACAGCGACCTGTTCCACTCCTTCCTGCGTTCGAAGGTCACCGTGGTTGCTGCCGTGATGACACTGATCCTGTTCCTGGTCGCATTCCTTGCGCCCTGGGTCGCGCCACACAATCCGTTTGATCTGGCGACGATTTCCATTCTGGACGCTCGCGTTCCACCGGTCTGGATGGAGTTTGCCGACCCTCGCTTCCTGCTCGGCACCGATGATCAGGGCCGGGATCTGTTGTCCGGGATCTTCTACGGCATGCGGATTTCGCTCATTGTCGGTTTCTGTTCGGTCATCGCTGCCGCGATCATCGGCATCACCGCCGGTCTGGTCGCCGGTTACATGGGCGGCCGAGTCGATGCGATCATTATGCGGATCGCCGATGTTCAGCTCACATTCCCAGCCATTTTGATCGCGCTTCTGATTGACGGTGTCGCCGCCGGCATTTTCGGCGGGATCGACCGCGAAGTCTTCGCCTTCTACATTCTGATCGTGGCGCTCGCGCTATCGTTCTGGGTGCAGTACGCCCGGACCGTTCGCGGGTCCACGATGGTGGAAAAGAACAAGGAATATGTTCAGGCAGCCCGCGTGATCGGTATTCCCTCGGTCATTATCATGGTCCGTCACATCCTGCCGAACGTGATGGGTCCGGTTCTGGTTATTGCGACCATCAACCTGGCGCTAGCGATTGTCACAGAATCCAGCTTGTCGTTCCTCGGCGTCGGCATGCCACCCACCCAGCCATCCCTCGGCACCTTGATCGCGATCGGCAACGACTTCCTCTATTCCGGGGAATGGTGGATCGCGATTTTCCCGGGCATTGCGTTGGCTCTGCTGGTTTTGAACGTCAACTTGTTGGGCGACTGGCTGCGTGACGCCCTCAACCCGAAACTGCGCTGAGGTGCCTCCCGTGAACGTCCTAGATATCAAAGACCTTCGGGTCGAGTTCCCGGGCCGCAAATCGGTTTTCGTAGCGGTTGAAGGGGTGAGCTTGAAAGTGGATGCCGGCAAGATCCTCGGCGTGGTCGGGGAATCGGGCGCTGGCAAGTCCACCGTCGGCAACGCCGTGATCGGACTTCTACAGGAGCCCGGCCACATTGCAGGCGGTGAAGTCTATCTGCATGGCCAGCGGATCGATGAACTGCCTTACAAGAAAATGCGGCAGCTCAGGGGCCGGAAGATCGGCATGATCTTCCAGGATCCCCTGACCTCGCTGGATCCGCTGCAGACGGTGGAGTCCCAGCTGGTGGAGACAATCCGCACGCACCTGCCGCTTTCTGCCAAGGAAGCACAACAGCGGGCGATTGAATTGATCGACGCGGTCGGCATTCCCAATCCTGCTGAGCGGATCAAACAGTACCCGCACCAGTTCTCCGGCGGCATGCGCCAGCGTGTTGTAATCGCGCTCGCACTTTGCGCCGAGCCAGAGCTTGTGATTGCTGATGAGCCGACCACAGCGCTTGATGTGTCCATTCAGGCGCAAATCCTGGAGCTGATGAAAAAGCTCTGTGAAGAACGAAACGTTGCGATGCTCGTGATCACCCACGACATGGGCGTGATTGCGGACATCACTGACCATGTTGCGGTGATGTATCACGGTGAGTTGGTGGAGTATGGGGAAACCAACCAGGTCCTTGGTGCTCCGAAACATCCCTATACGCAGAGCTTGATTTCCGCCGTTCCCCGGCCCGATATCAAGGTCGAGCGGTTTCCGGTGGTCAACTACATCGAGAAAGCCGGCACGCCGCAAAAACATATCGACATCTCCACTCACTGGCTCGGCAAGTCCCGGGACTATGACAAGGTGACAGGGCCTCTGGTCCAGATCCGGGACCTGGAAATGCGCTTTGAGACCAAGGGATCGATTTTCCCCTCGAAGCGGGAATACTTCCATGCGGTCAAAAAGGTCAGTTTCGATATTCACGAAGGCGAGACCTTCGGTGTCGTCGGTGAGAGTGGCTCTGGTAAATCCACGATCGCACGTGTGATTACCGGGCTTTATCACCCGAGCGGTGGATCGATCCTCTTCGGCAAGACGGAACTGACATCACTGAAGAACCAGAAAGAAATTCTGGCGATGCGCCGGCAAATGCAGATGATCTTCCAGGATCCCTATTCGTCGCTCAATGCGCGGATGCGGGTTAAGGACATCATTGCCGAGCCGATCAAGTTCCACAAACTGGCCTCCAGCAATTCTGAAGTCCGCCAGATCGTGGATGATCTGCTGGATCATGTCGGCTTGGGCGCGGCCGCGGGCCAGAAGTTCCCGCATGAGTTTTCCGGTGGTCAGCGCCAGCGGATCTCAATTGCGCGGGCCCTCGCGACCCGTCCGCGTTTCTTGATCTGTGATGAACCGACGTCCGCGTTGGACGTATCGATCCAGGCACAAATCCTCAATCTTCTGAAGGATCTGCAGGAAGAGCTCGGGCTGACTATGATGTTCATCAGTCACGACCTCGCGGTGATCCGCCAGATGTGTAACCGGATCGGTGTCATGCGCAACGGTGAGCTCTGCGAAGTCGCAGACTGTGATCAGCTGTTTGAGAACCCGCAGCACGAATATACGCAGCAGCTTCTCAATCTGATGCCGTCAATGGAACTGCTGTCCCGAGCCAATCTGGAAACAGCCTGATACCTCAAAGCTTTGCACTGTCCCGCCTTCCGCGGGACAGTGTCCCAAACCAGCTAAGTCACTGTTTATGAGTCTTTTTTGAGATTCGCCTGAGTCGTCCACTTGACTCTGCAGACACTCCTGATTCCCGATCTGCCGCCCAGCGATAGTCACAGTGGACTCCGGACCCGGCAATTGTTGCCGCCCCTGTTTTTAAGTCTTTTCCATTTAGTATTTTCGCGGATATTCATTTCCCAATCAATCGTAATTCCGTTTCTTGAGAGATTGCCTTGAGGTATTTCTGTAGCTTATGTTTATATAAACAGTCTCTTTTTCTATGCGAAAATTCATTACAATGAATTTTTATTTTTTGTTTTGAAATTTTCTCTATTTTCATTTTCCATATTGATTCATATAAACTCTATTTTACTTTTAACTCCGGCATTGTATTTCGATCCAATCGACCAAACTATCGGTATTCTTGCCAAGGGGCGAAGCCGTTCCCCGTTGGAGCTATCTGACCGCCAGATTGAAGCGCAGACCGCCTGTACTGCATTTTCAATCCGGAGCGACACCCGGCATCACGCGACCGGGAAAGCACAGGGAACGGGGATCATCATGCAACAGGCCGCAAAAAAGCCGGCTCTCTCACTGGAAGTCATCAGCAGGGCGACACTGATCGCAATCGCATCAACTCTTCTCGCCGTAGCATCAGCGCATTCAGACACAGAACCAAACACTGTGTCCGTTATCAGCCTCTGCGCGATGTCGGTTCTGTTCTCAGCCACCAGTCTGGCTTTCTGTCCGGAAGCCGCGGCTGGACGGAGCTTAAACTATGCAACTGTGCTCGTTTGCGGGGGACTGCTGATTGTAGATCCCTTCCTCCCATTCATTTCAACCGGAGGAATCACCCCCCATGCCCCTGCGTTTTCCGCCGGGCTCATGATGATCCTTCGCGCACTCGCTGTTTGGATCCTGCCACCACGTGGCGAACGGACCGGGCTCAAAGAAGCTTTTGCGTCCAGCCAACTCAGCCTTCTATGCGGCGCCCTGTGGCTTGGCATAAATCCCGATCAGGCACCGATTGCGGCTGTTGTCTGCCTGGTGCTCTCCTGGCCCTATCTCGTTGATGGCATCAATGCCTTTGCTGACAAGGTCTATTTGGAAGCGGCCAAGGCCGCCGGAGTTCGTCGCCTTGGGACTGCGGCATTCGCCAAGGTCGCGTCGGCCCGCGATATCGTCATCGACAAGGCTGCCGTCATGTCGGGCCCAAACCTGGTGGTGACCAATGTCATGGCTTTCAACAATGAACCCAAAACACTGCTTGCCGTTGCCGCATCGGCTGAAAGCGGGAGCGATCATCCCGTCGCAGAAGCTTTGCGCCAACTGGCGGAGCAATGGCGTGTCGACATCAAGCGGCCCGATCGCTTCGAGCAAGCGCCTGGGCTGGGCGCAGTCGCTTTGCTCGGCGGGCAAAGTGTCGTCATTGGCACGGCCAACCTGATGCAGAAGCACAAGATCGACAGCTTCACCGCCGACGCCATCGCCCGCTCACTTGAAGCGGACGGCAAAACGGTTCTCAGGGTTGCTGTGGGCGGCCGGGTTGTTGGTGTCCTCGGCCTAGAAGGCACTTTGCGTCAGGATGCAGGTGTTGCTGCCTTTGCGCTGCGCGGGGAAGGCCTCGTACCCTGGCTCTATAGCGGAGACAGTGAAAAGACGCGCGAAGCCCTTGCCAACATGCTGGGCCTGGAACTGGTTGCAGACCCGCGTCCCGGCGAAAGCGCAGCGGAAGCAGCACACCGCTATTTGGGCGATCAACAACCTCTGGTGCTGACACTGTCGCAGGATCGCACCTCTTTGGAGTTGAGATCCGTCCATAAGACCATGGAAGATCACAGCACGCCGCAAACGGTGATCCTGGCTGTGAGCAACACTCAAGACATCGGCGCTTTTCCTGCACTTAAGGACCTTGCCATGCGACGCAAGGCGCTCGCCGCTCACGCGCAACGGTTTTTGTCGGGCCTGTCGATTTTGTGCGGGGTTTGCGGTGGTTCGTTGCTGCTCCCCATGTCGGCGGCCCCTGTTCTATTCCTTGTCAGTCTCACCGTCCTCTGGGCTTTCGCGCGTTATTCTGTTGCGGATCGCAAACAGGAAACAAACGCAGGGGGCCTGATCGCAGCGAGTTGATCTAATGCGCTTTACAAGCCTGTTCGAGCGGGTATTTATCGGCTCACACCCTCTGCCGTGAGGGGAACAGAGGGTAAGGCGCTGATGACACATACCAAGACACCGAATTTCCGTTCTGCCGCTTGGTTCAACAACCCAGACAACCCGGGGATAACGGCGCTTTACATCGAACGCTATCTGAATTTCGGGATTACCCGGGAAGAACTGCAGTCCGGAAAACCGATCATCGGCATCGCCCAGACAGGGTCGGATCTCTCACCGTGCAACCGCCACCACCTTGAGCTTGCCAAGCGTGTGCGCGAAGGCATTCGGGACGCTGGCGGGATCGCATTTGAATTCCCCGTCCATCCGATTCAGGAAACCGGACGGCGGCCAACCGCAACGCTCGACCGGAACCTTGCCTATCTCGGTCTTGTCGAATTGCTGCATGGATACCCGCTTGATGGGATTGTCCTGACCATCGGCTGTGACAAGACGACACCGGCCTGCCTGATGGCCGCCGCGACGGTCAACATCCCGGCAATCGCCTTGTCGGTCGGCCCGATGCTTAACGGTTGGCACAAGGGAGAGCGTACAGGTTCGGGCACCATCGTCTGGAAAGCCCGGCAAATGCTGGCCGCGGGCGACATCGACTATGAAGGCTTCATGGATCTTGTCGCCTCCTCCGCTCCCTCTGTTGGCTATTGCAACACAATGGGCACGGCAACGACCATGAATTCTCTCGCAGAAGCTCTTGGTATGCAGCTTCCGGGCGCGGCCGCCATTCCAGCGCCTTACCGGGAACGCGGCGCCATCTCCTATGAAACCGGCCGCCGGATCGTGGAAATGGCTTATGAGGACCTGAAACCGTCCGACATCATGACCCGGCAAGCCTTCGAAAACGCGATCGTCGTGAATTCGGCAATTGGCGGGTCCACAAACGCTCCAATTCATTTGAACGGCATCGCCCGGCATCTTGGGATCGAGCTCACGAATGACGATTGGCAGAAGATTGGTCATGACGTGCCGCTTCTGGTCAATCTTCAGCCCGCCGGCGCCTATTTGGGTGAAGATTACTTCCACGCGGGCGGTGTCCCGGCTGTTGTTGCCGAGCTACTCCGCCATCGACAAATTCCGCATCCAGACGCGCTGACAGCAAACGGGAAAACGATTGAGGCAAACTGCGCCGGCGTTGTCACCGATCTGCCCGATGTCATCAAACCATTCGACGCGCCCATGCTGGAAAAGGCCGGGTTTTTGAACCTGAAGGGCAACCTCTTCGACAGCGCGATCATGAAAACCAGCGTTATCTCTGAAGAGTTCCGCAACCGCTACCTCTCAAATCCGAACGACCCGGATGCTTTTGAAGGCCGCGCGATCGTTTTCGAAGGCCCGGAGGATTACCATCACCGGATTGACGATCCTGAGCTGGAGATCGATGAAAACTGTATGCTGTTCGTTCGCGGAACAGGTCCGATCGGTTACCCGGGCGGGGCTGAGGTGGTGAACATGCAGCCCCCGGCAGCGCTCATCAAACAGGGAATCACGGCCCTGCCATGCATCGGCGACGGCCGGCAATCCGGCACATCAGGTTCTCCCTCGATCCTGAATGCAGCACCCGAGGCCGCTGCAATGGGCGGATTGGCGGTGTTGCAAACCGGGGATCGTGTGCGGATCGATCTGAAAGCAGGATCAGCCAACATTCTCATATCGGACGAAGAATTGGCCCAGCGCCGCGCACAGCTTGAAGAAAGCGGGGGGTTCCAAGTTGCCGAGAGCCAAACGCCCTGGCAGGAAATCCAGCGCGGTATGGTGGCCCAGTTCGACAAGGGCATGGTTTTGGAGCCCGCGGTCAAATATCAGGACGTCGCGCACAAAGGTCTGCCCCGCGACAATCACTGAGCGAAAAGATATCGGTGCGTGCTGAAAACTCCCGAGGCGACTTACATCCTCGGAAAAACTGCCAATGAAACGATTTTTCAAAGATTCCCGTGCACTGTGACCTGAACTGGGTCTTGTAGTGAGTAGGTTTCTTGGGCAGTTACACCAGCAAAACAGCGTCGTCTACCGAGATGGACGCTGCTCTGGACAAAGAGCAGCGCGCCACCGATCCGTCTGCTGAAGAGCAGGTCACCATCGCCGCGAATACCAGCGACATCGACCTCGACGGTGCTGTGGTCGACACCCGCGCGAAGCGGCCCAGCCGAACCACTTTCGATTTCGACGACATCCCGGAAGTTGGCCCCGGACGCCGAGCCACAGACATTCCGGTGGATGCGCCTGCAAAAGCACTGCAGAACCTAGCAACGGTTGGGCTGGTCATCGCTTTGGCGGCCGCTCTCTATGTCGTCGCCGGAGAAGGTATCAACCGCTTCTTCGGGGTCGGACTGGCATTTTTTGCAGGTGGTTTGGCGGTATGGCGGTTGTTCGCTGATGACATGCAGCGCTCTATCCAGTCTCTGCAGCACAAGGACGAAAAGATCCGCCGCTTGATGGCGCGTTGTGAGGAATTGGAAGACCGGGCTTGGGAACTCGGTGAGTCCGACGAACGCCACGCCAGTATTCTCGGAACACTCGGCGACGTGGTCATCCGGCGCGACCAGGCCGGCACGATTACCTACGCGAATTCCGCTGCGGACGATGTTTTTGGAAAAGACCATGAGCTGCAGCCCGGGCGGCTGATGCAGTTGCCGATCGCGAACAAGGCTGCAGGTGAGATATTCGATCTAGATGCACCGGCGGAAAACAACGGCGGCATTGGTTTTGGCGACCTTCGGCTGCGCACCGCCCAAGGCGAGCGCTGGTTTTCGCGGATCGATATTCCGGTCCGGGACACTGCCACCGACCGGCAGTTGGTCCAGACCATCTTGCGCGATGTCACCGAGCGCCGCTTGATCGAAGAAGAGCTGCTCGCGGCCCGCCACTCTGCTGAAACCTCCAACGAAGCCAAATCCCGGTTCCTCGCGACGGTAAGCCATGAAATCCGCACGCCGCTGAACGGCGTTCTCGGCATGGCAGCCCTGCTGCGCGACACACGCCTGACCAAGGAACAGAGCGCCTACATCGAGGCACTGGAAACCTCTGGCGAGACCCTATTGCTTCTAATCGACGAAGTGCTCGATTTTTCAAAGGTTGAGGCAGGAAAACTGGATATTCACGCCGCTCCGGTCAAGGTCGGTGCATTGGCTGAAAGCGTGGTCGAACTGCTGGCGCCAAAAGCCCATGCGAAGCACCTCGAAATTGGTACGTTGATCGATTCCCGCCTGCCGGAACACGTCACGCTCGATGCGACCCGGGTGCGGCAAATCCTCTTCAATCTCATCGGGAACGGCGTCAAGTTCACCGATGAAGGCGGTGTTGCTGTTGAGCTCCATGGCCGTCCGAACCTTGAAGGTGGCAGCTTTCTCGATCTGGTTGTACGGGATACCGGCATCGGTTTTGCTGCCGACGAAGCTGAACGCCTGTTCCAGGAGTTTGAACAGGTCGATCATGGACCAGCCAGAAAGTTTGGCGGCACCGGCCTTGGCCTGGCCATCGCGCAACGACTGGCCCACTTGATGGGCGGCGGCATCAGCGCGCGCCCCGCTTCAGAAGGCGGTGCTCTTTTTGAAGTTTCCCTGCCAATCCCGGAAGATCTGACCGAAACCACAGACCCGCGCCTTGAGAAGTTTACCGGCAGGAAGATCGTTTTCGTCACCTCCAGCCGGATCGAGTGCCCCCTGATTGCCAACCGGCTGGAACAGCATGACGCGACCGTCTCGGTTCTGGAACCTGGCAACGAAGGGCTGGATACGGCCCTCATGGCTGCTGACTTACTTGTCGTTGACAATTCGGCGCTTTCTGACAGCGCCGGATGGCTGGCATCGGCGCACCTGAGCGGGTGTAAAGCACCGGCTGTCGTCTTGATCTCACCGCCAGAGCGTGACCGCCTGGAGCATCTACGAGAAGCCGGCTATGCGGCTTATCTAATCCGCCCCGTGCGAATTGACACGCTTGTTCAGGTGTTCTCGGGCCTTTTGGACGCCGAGACCACAGACCATGCCTGGGACGTCAGTGCAGAACCCGTTCAAAACAGTTTCCTCTCCAACCGTGCCGCGGTACCCGGTCGGCCCCTGAAATTGCTGGTCGCAGAAGACAATGACATCAACCGCCTGCTCAGCGAGGCCATGTTGCGCAAGCTCGGCCACGTCCCTGTGATGGTCGTGGACGGCGAAAAGGCTGTCGTCGAAGCGGCAAGCGGGACATTTGATGCGATCCTTATGGACCTTCACATGCCGGGCCTTGACGGGATCAGCGCCGTCAAGCAAATCCGCCGCGACGAGCGTGATAGTGGACGTCCTGAAGTGCCAGTCCTTATTGTCACGGCTGATGTGATGCAGGAAGCCCGGGATCAGGCGGCCGACGTTGGGGCCGCGGGCTATCTCACGAAACCACTGTCGGTAGACGATATCTCAGATGCTCTTGCGGAAATTGGACGGATGAAAGCTGCCGGCTAACCGGCGGACTCCCGCTAGCGGTTCACGATCGGCAGATTTCCCAATAACCATCTTGTAATATAAGCTGGCCTTGAAAGACGCCGGGCTCAACCCAATGTCATGCAGATGTCGGAAAAGTGTGGTCTACGGCTTTGTCAATCCAGAGCCAGCCTAGATTCGCAATCTGAGCCGGCATAGGAAGACTGGCGGAGATCCAAGCGGTCAATGCAATGATCCGGCCCGGTTTTCGACAAGAAACAGACGAAGGGTGGACCGTCCATGATGCGCCAGAACCTATTTTCTCCAAGAAAACTGGTGCGGAAATTTACGCCTGCGATGCGCCCGCTGCCAGCTGTGCCGCACGGGGCCGTTCAGATGCCGGTGAAAACCGGCGAAACCCTTGGACGTATCGGATCCCTCGAAGTGCGCATGGCGCGCAATTTCAAGGAAGTCAAAAAAGCCCAGCGTCTTCGTTATGAAGTGTTTTATGAAGAAATGTCCGCGGTCGCCGACGCACAGACTTTGGCGACACGGCGCGACGCCGATCCCTTCGATGCCTATTGTGACCATCTTCTGGTCGTGGATCACGCCTCGCTCAAGCGAAACAAGCTCGGCCGTTTGAAACCTGAAATCGTCGGAACCTACCGCGTTTTGCGTCAGGACGTTGCAGACCGGCATGGCGGGTTCTACACATCCGCAGAATACGACATCCAGTCATTGATCGATGCCAATCCCGGCAAACGGTTCATGGAGCTTGGCCGGTCCTGCGTTCTGAAACCTTACCGGAACAAGAAAACCATCGAGCTTCTCTGGCACGGTCTTTGGTCCTACATTTTGCGGCACAAGATCGATGTCATGCTGGGCTGTGCATCCATTGAAGGGACCAACCCCGACGCCATGGCCGATCAGCTGGGTTTTCTGCACCACAATTCACTTGCGCCGGAAGAGTGGCGAGTTCGTGCCGTTGAGAACCGCTTTGTGGACATGAATCGCAGGCCCGCTGCCGACATCAACCAGAAAGAAGCCCTCCGGGCGCTGCCGCCGCTCATCAAAGGGTATCTCCGTCTGGGAGCCTTTGTCGGCGACGGTGCGGTGATTGACCATCAGTTCGGGACCACCGACGTGTTGATCGTGATGCCGGTTTCGGAACTGAACACGCGGTATGTAAACTACTATGGCGCCGACGCGAGCCGCTACGCCAGCTAATCGTACGTTGTAGATCGAATCTCCATTCTGAAGCCCAATTTCCGAAAGGCTTAACGCCCCCTTAAATCGCCGCATTCTAGAATCATGACCGGGGAAAGCCGGAGTTTCCGGCAACTTGGTATGGGACGGAAATTGATGGCGCCACGGGCGAAACGCCAGGCACGGGTCGAGCCGACTTTCGGCGCATCCAGCAGCAGTCTGCTGGACCTGCGGCTGCGCCCGGATGACCGTCCGAGCGCCCCTTCGGGCAAGAAGCGCACGAAGGCCAAAACCACATCCAAATCGAAGCCCAAGTCCAAAGCTGGCAGCACCCCGAAGTCAAAGAAACCCTCGTCTGCCAAGTCCACCTCCCAGCGCGGCAGTGCGAAATCGAGGTCCGGAAACTCGAAGGGCAGAGGTGGCCGGTCCGGCGCCAAACGCCGCAGCCAGAAAAGAAAAGCCCGGTCATCGTTCATGCCCGCTCTGGGCAGGCTTGTAAAACGCGGACTTTACTGGAGCGCGGTCCTTGGAATTTGGGCCGGCATCGCTGTCGTTTGTATTGTTGGCTATTATGCCGCTTACCTCCCGCCGACATCCGAATGGCAGGTTCCAGCAAGGCCGCCAAACGTAAAAATCGTTGCTGCCAACGGCCAGCTGATCGCAAACAGAGGCGATACAGGCGGCGAAGCTGTCCGTCTCGAACAATTGCCACCTTATTTGCCCAATGCGGTGATCGCGATTGAGGATCGCCGCTACCGGTCCCATTTCGGCATTGACCCCATCGGCCTTGGCCGGGCTTTCGTCACAAACATCACAACAGGCCGGCTCGTGCAAGGCGGTTCGACGCTCACACAGCAGCTTGCCAAAAACCTGTTTCTGGAGCCGGATCGGACGATCAAACGGAAAATCCAGGAGCTGGTCCTCGCGTTCTGGCTTGAGGCCGAATACTCCAAGGACGAGATCCTGGAGATGTATCTGAACCGGGTCTATCTTGGCTCAGGCGCTTACGGCGTTGATGCCGCCGCGCGCCGCTATTTCGGCAAGTCCGCCCGGCTCATGACAATTGCAGAAGCGGCCACGATCGCGGGGCTCTTGAAGGCGCCGTCCCGTTTTTCTCCCGCTGTCAATCCAGATCTTGCGGAAGACCGGGCTCAGCTTGTGCTCGCTGCGATGCACGAAGAAGGGTACATCACCTCAGATGAGGCCAAAAATGCTTTGGCTGCCCCAGCAAAGGTCGTCCGCCGCTACACAACCGCCAGTGAGAATTATGCCGCTGACTGGGTGATGGACGTCCTGCCGCACTTTGTCGGATCCATAGACAGCGACATCATCGTTGACACGACGATCGACCCTGACATCCAGCAAGCTGCAGAAGCCGCACTTCGCGCTGCCATCTCGGAAAACCGGCAGGCCTTGGGCGTATCGCAAGGCGCAATTGTTACGATGGATACGGCAGGCGCGGTCAAGGCGATGGTTGGCGGTGCCGATTACTCCAAGAGCCAGTTCAACCGGGCCGTCTATGCCAAACGTCAACCGGGATCTGCGTTCAAACCGTTTGTTTACCTTACGGCTCTTGAAAACGGCATGACGCCGCAAACCGTCCGCCAGGATCAGCCGATCACCATCGGTGGCTGGTCGCCGAAAAACTATACGAAACAATATTATGGTCCCGTTACACTGACACGCGCCTTGAGCCTGTCCCTCAACACTGTGGCCGCTCGGCTTGCCTACGAAGTGGGGGCTGGCAATGTCGCCTCAACGGCACGGCGTCTTGGGATCACATCGGATTTGAAAACCAACCTATCCCTTTCGCTGGGCACCTCCGAAGTCACGCCCCTTGAAATAGCCGCCGCCTATGTCCCGTTTTCCAACGGCGGTTACGGGGTTCTGCCGCACATCATCCGGCGGATCAAAACCGTGGACGGCAAGACGATCTACTCTCGAACCGGCGATGGTAGGGGCCGCGTGGTTGACCGGCGCGATGTCGGAAATATGAACTTAATGATGTCGGAAACGCTTCTGACCGGAACCGGCCGGAAGGCCCGGCTGGAAGATGGCCGCCCGGCCGGCGGCAAAACCGGCACCAGTCAGGCGTTCCGCGATGCGTGGTTTATTGGCTACACCGGCAACATGACAACGGCTGTCTGGTTCGGCAATGACAACAACTCGCCGACCAAAAAAGCATCAGGCGGAAAAATTGCCGCCGAGGTCTGGAAATCCGTAATGGATTCCGCGCACAAGGGCCTTCCTGTGGCAGATCTGCCAGGTGTTCCGAGCTTGCCTGCGAGCGTTTCGGCGCCCAAACGGCCGGTGGCTCCGCCATCCAGCTCCGGGCCTGACAGCGGCCCTGTTCCTCCAGCGGGTGTTGGCGATACGGGTGAACGGAAGGGGCCACTCAACCTGTTGCGCAATCTCTTTGGCGGCGGTGGTTAGATCAGCGCGCATTTTCCTGAACGCACGATGCTTCAAGGCCTCATCCGTAGCCGTGCAGCCGGATCCCGTGTTCTTTCAGCCAAACGCGGGCGTGCGGTGTTTGCGGAGCCAACTCTTCGCACAAGCGCCAAAACCGGTCCGAGTGGTTCATTTCCTTTAAATGCGCCACCTCATGGGCCGCCACGTAATCCAGGATATCCGGCGGAGCCAAGATAAGACGCCAGGAAAAAGACAAGCGGCCGTTTGACGCGCATGAGCCCCAGCGGCTTTTTGTGTCGCGAACACTGACGGCGGCAATCTTTTTACCGATCTTTGCGGCATGGTCTTCGGCGCGTTCCGTCAAATCGGCCTTCGCCTGCCCCTTCAACCAGGTGGTCACCTTCCTCGGCGCGTGCTCCTCAGCACCGGGCACGAGCAGTGCCGGGGTCCCGCACACAGCCTGTCCGATAGAGACCAGACCGCGAAGCTGACCGGTCGGGACGATCAAGTGCTCTTTGCCCCTCAGCGGCACGAGATCGCCGGGACGCAGCGCAACGTGGTCCGGCCGGCCTTCAAGCCGCTCAAGGAGCCAATCGATATGCTGGCGGGCAAACCGCTCGGCCCTTTGTAAATCACCACCTTTCGGTACCGTCAGAACCGGTCCGGAATGGTCCGCAGGCAAGCGCAAGAGATAGCGCTGCGCTCTTGGATTGGCGCGCAAGCGAATGCGCACCGGCGCGTCACCAGTGTCTATTTCGATGTGGTCCGGCAGTGCCGGTTTTCGGGCGCGCAGTTTGGCCCCCAAGGGCTTCAGTCGAATCATTGCGGGTGAATATTAGGCGAGAAAGCCGGTCGTTTAAACGGACGAAAGCGGCGCTTTTCAGGGCGCCGCTCTCGGTCTGACCGCCCGGGGATAAGGCGGCTCTGGGAGGAGGTATCAGACTTAGGCCGGGTTTGCTTCCGGCCCGGTGTTGGGACGGCCACGATTGGCCATGAAGCGATCGAACTCTTCCTGATCACGCGCACGGCGCAACTCGGTCAGGAACTCATCGAATTCGTTGCGCATGGCGTCGATCTTCGCCCGCTCTTCCTCAAGGCGTTTCAGTTCACGCTCGCGATACTCATCGAACGCAACATTGCCGGTCCGGCTGTAAGAAGGCTTGTTCATGTTTTCAAATGCTCCTTTCAGCGGACTTCCACGCCATTGATCCCGCGCGTCGCGCGCCATTCCCTCAAATCTGTCGCCCCACAAAATGTAGGCCAACATGGCGAGGCCCAGCGGCCAGAACACCACGAACCCAAGCACCATCAGACCAATGGTCATCGGCGTCCAGGCAGGTTTAATCATGCAGCTTTTGGTCGTCGTCATTGTCCTATCCATTAAAGACATCCACTACCTTGAAGTGGGGATTGACGCAGCGCGCTTCAAGGATTTGTGATCCGGATTCGGGCGTTCCCGCACCCCAAACGAGAAAATCCCCACCGTTTCCGGCGGGGATTTTTATCTTGGAAAAATCGGCGCGGATTATTGCGTCAGCTTACCGTTTCAGACAACTGGCGCGCCTGCTCGATCCAATTGTCACGCGCCATACGGCCCCGGAAATCCAGTTTGGAATCAAGCGCTTCAATCTGCTCATCAGTCAGCGACGCGATCTGCCAGTAATGGAAGATGCCTGCCTCGTTGAGCGCTGCTTGCAGTTTGGGTCCGACACCGCTGATCGCGGTCAAATCGTCGGCGACACCTTTCGGCTTGGCCAACAGGATTTTTTCCAGTGGTGCCTTGGACGGTGCGGCCGCAGACGCAGCTTTGGCAGGTGCAGCAGCCGGTTTTGACGCTGTAGGCGCCGATTTCTTGCCGCGCATATCCGCCCGGTTCGAACGGATGAAATCCATCACACGCGGTGCGATTTCTGCCCGCCAACGGGATCCGTTGAAGACACCGTAGTGGCCGACATTCGGCTGCTCGTAGTGCGCCTTCATGTCGTCTGCAAGGTTGGTGCAGAGCGCATGGGCGGCTTTCGTCTGACCTCGGCCTGTGATGTCGTCCTTTTCACCTTCGACTGTGAGAAGAGCCGTACGCGTGATCTTGGTGCAATCCACCAAGCGCCCATTGTGCATCATCGTGCCTTGGGGCAGCGAATGGTCGATGAAGACCGTTTCGACCGTCTGAAGGTAGAATTCGGCCGTCAAATCCATGACTGCGAGATATTCGTCATAGAACTCGCGATGTTTTTCCGCGCTGTCGCCGTCACCTTCCACAAGGTGCTGGAAGAAGTCCTTGTGCGCGGTCACATGCCGGTCGAGGTTCATGCTCATGAAACCGGACAACTGCAGGAAGCCCGGATAGACATCGCGCATGAAACCCGGATGCGGGAAGGGCACCTTCATGATGACGTTATTCTTGAACCAGTCGATCCCCTTGGAAACGGCGAGGTCATTTACAGCGGTCGGCGCAACGCGGGTGTCGATCGGTCCGCCCATCAAGGTCATTGTGGATGGAACATACGGATCGTCCCGGTCTTCCATCACGGCAACGGCGGCCAGAACCGGAACGGACGGTTGGCAAACGCCAAGCACATGAGCGTCCGGGCCGAGGAAATGTAGCATCGAAATGATGTAATCTATGTAGTCGTCCAGATCGAACTTGCCGTCCTGGATAGGAACCATCCGCGCGTCAATCCAGTCCGTGATGTAAACATCAGCGTTTGGCAACAACGCTTCGACAGTGCCGCGGAGCAGTGTCGCGTAGTGTCCGGACATCGGCGCAACGATGAGTATCTTCGGGTCGTTACGCTGTGTGGTGACGCCGCGCTCGAAGCGGATCAGATCACAGAACGGCCGGCTCCATACCGCGGTTTCCCGCACCGGGACCCGGACACCGCCGACAACCGTGTCGTCAATGCCGAACTCCGGCTTGCCATAGCGCCGTGTTGTGCGTTCCAGAACCTCACAGCTGGCGGCAATTTGCCGGCCCATGCTGGTGTGGGTCATCGGGTTCAGAGGATTTTGAAAATACAGCTTGGTCATATCTGCCATTGCGCGCAGAGGCGCCATGGCCGCATGGTTCAGCTCGTAAAGATGATAAAAAGGCAAAGGGGCATCTCCTTTGTTCAGGTAGTTGCTACCCGCCGTTTTTATGAACTCGGAATACATGACGGTTGTTCCTGCACCACCTGTTGCATTGCAGCAGGATAGCCACGCCACTTGGCCCCGGCAATACTGGTAATTGGTAGGGACCCGGTCATTCTAGACCTTTTTTCGGCGAACGAATTATTTTGCCGCCAAAGCAGTTACCCGGTGATTAAGAAAGTTAGCTATTTAAATCAAAGTGATAAATGTAATAAAGCGCTCAAGAAAATCAGGTTATGCGGCCAAATCCGCGACCACAGCGTCCAGAACAAAAAATCCTTCTGGCGTTGCACGAACCCGGTTTTCCCCGAGTACTTCCACCATTCCGTGTTCCAGAAGGTCGTTTAAACGCTTGGGATCGACGGATCGGTGCGCAAACGCCTCATAGCGTTTCAGATCAATCCCTTCGGTCAACCGCAGTCCCATCAGCAGGAATTCGTCTCCCTGCTCTTCTTCGTTAAGGCCGGAGAATTCGATCATGCCGTGGCCGTTCTGCTCAACAGTCTCCAGCCAGGTTTCAGGGTGGCGCTCGACGGACGTCGCCATCCGGTTTACTCCGACGGATAAACGGCCATGGGCGCCCGGACCAACGCCGACATAATCGCCATAACGCCAATAAACCAGGTTGTGACGGCATTCCGCGCCGGGCTTGGCGTGGTTGGACACTTCATAGGCCGGCAAGCCTTCAGCTTCCGTAACCTTCTGCGTCAACTCATAAAACTCTGCGCCCAAATCCTGATCCGGCATGGTCAGCTTGCCAGCGTGATAGAGCGTGTAGAAGGGTGTGCCTTCCTCAATCGTCAGCTGATAGAGCGACAGGTGATCGGCCGCGAGCGCAATCGCATCCTTAAGCTCGGCCTCCCACTGCGCCAAGGTCTGATTGGGCCGGGCGTAGATCAGATCAAAGGACAAGCGCGGGAAGGTCGCCCGGGCCGTTTCAATCGCCCGGCGGGCCGTCGCAGCGTCGTGCAAGCGGCCAAGCAGTTTCAGGTCTCCATCATGGAGCGACTGAATGCCCAACGAGACGCGGTTCACGCCAGCTGCCCGATATCCCTTAAAGCGTTCTGCCTCCACCGAGGTCGGATTGGCTTCCAGGGAAATCTCAACATTCGGATCCAGTGACCAACGGTCTGAAATTGCAGTCAGAACACGTTCGACCGTCGCCGGCTCCATCAGGGACGGGGTCCCGCCACCCAAAAACACCGACTGGACCACCTTGCCTTGTGTCATCTCGGCAAAATGGCTCAATTCACGCTCGAAGGCGGCCGCAAAGCGGGCTTGATCGACAGGCTGGTGGCGCACATGCGAATTGAAATCACAATACGGGCACTTGGCCGCACAAAACGGCCAATGCACATAAATGCCAAATCCCGCATCGGACGCCTGGATCAGTGCCACGTCGATTATCCCTTCAAACAGGCCTTAGCGAAGAGCTCGAAGGCGCGCGAGCGGTGCGACAAGGCAGGTGTATCCGGACCCCAGCCGTGTTTTTCCTCCGACGTCATCTCGCCGAAGGTGCGCTCATGTCCGTCCGGCTGAAACACCGGATCGTAGCCAAAACCTTGAGTGCCGCGCGGCGGCCAAACGATTTGGCCTTCCACCACACCACGGAAGAATTCCTTGTGCCCATCCGGCCAAGCCAGGCACAACACCGCGACAAACGAGCCGCGGCGGCGCTCCGGTGTCGTTGCCCCGGCCAATTGGAGTTTTTCTTCCACGGTGCGCATGGCCATGGCGAAGTCCTTGTCGGGCCCCGCCCAGCGCGCGGAATAAATACCGGGATCTCCGTTCAGTTCGGCAACACAAAAGCCGCTGTCATCGGCCAAGGCCGGCAGATTGGCTACCGTTGCGGACGCCACAGCCTTGATTTTGGCATTCGCTTCAAACGTTGTTCCGGTCTCTTCCGGCTCAGGAAGGCCCAGATCCCCCGCAGAAACCACCTCAAACCCGTAGGGCTGCAGGAGCTCATTGATCTCGCGCAGCTTGCCCTTGTTGTGGCTGGCAACAACCAGCTTTCCCGGTTCCAGTTTGCGGTGGCTCATGGTGGTCACGTCCTTACAGGATTGCCATTTTCTGAAGGTCGACCAAGCGTGTGATCCCTGCCTTTGCAAGGTTCATCAGCTGACCGAACTCGTCCTCGGAGAACGGCTTGCCTTCCGCTGTGCCCTGAATTTCCACGATGCCGCCAGATCCGGTCATGACGAAATTGGCGTCAGTCTCGGCCGTGCTGTCTTCATCATAGTCCAGATCAAGAACCGGTGTGTTTTCGTAAATCCCGCAGGAAATCGCCGCAATGTGGTCGGTTAACACCTCCCCGGACACCATGTCCCGGGCTTTCATCCACTCAACACAGTCGCGCAAAGCCACCCAGGCCCCGGTGATTGCAGCGGTTCGCGTGCCGCCATCAGCCTGGATAACGTCGCAATCGACAGAAATCTGGACTTCGCCCAGCGCCTGCAGATCCACAACGGCGCGCAGGGAGCGCCCAATCAGGCGCTGGATTTCCTGTGTGCGGCCGGATTGTTTACCAGCGCTTGCCTCACGGCGCATCCGGCTGCCGGTGGCACGTGGCAGCATGCCGTATTCGGCGGTGACCCAGCCCTTGTTCTGGCCGCGCAGCCACGGCGGGACGCGCTCTTCCAGGCTTGCGGTGCACAGGACATGCGTATCGCCGAACTTCACCAGGCACGAGCCCTCGGCATGTTTGGATACGCCACGCTCCAGCGTGACGGCACGAAGTTCATCGGCAGCGCGTTTTGACGGACGCATGGCTCTCCCTTTCAGCCCGTTATCAAGGCAAAACCCAAAGGTTCGCCCCGTTTGTTCACGGCCTTTTAGACCCCATTTCCCGGCGCCGTAAAGGCCAAGCTTCACCATTGGACCGTTTTGCGCCTATATCTTGAAGAATGAGCGTTGGATCAACGCGTTTTTGGTGACCGTGACGGAGACAAACACCTTGAGCCTCAGCGACCTCGACAGAAGATCCCGGGAAATCTTCCGCTCGATCGTGGAATCCTATCTTGATACCGGGGAGCCCGTCGGCTCGCGCAACATCTCGCGCAACCCCAACATTTCGCTATCGCCGGCCTCGATCCGCAATGTGATGTCGGATCTGGAGCACATGGGCCTCCTGCATTCGCCGCATACCAGCGCCGGACGCCTTCCAACAGAAATGGGCCTCAGGTTTTTTGTTGATGCGCTTCTTGAGGTGGGCGATTTGACCCAGGAAGAGCGCCGCCAGATCGATGTTCAGGTCAAGGCCTCTCAACAGGCCAATTCCGCAGAACAGGTTCTGACAGAGGCGAGCCAATTGCTGTCAGGCCTGTCGATGGGCGCAGGTGTTGTGCTGACCCATAAGTCCGACATGCGGCTGAAGCACATCGAGTTTGTCCGCATTGAACCGCTGAAGGCCCTCGCCATCCTGGTCGGGGAAGATGGATCGGTCGAAAACCGGGTCGTCGAGCTACCACCGGATCTGCCATCCTCCGCTCTCGTCGAGGCCTCGAACTATCTCAATTCGATGATTCAAGGCCGCACAATCAGCGAGATCCGGGCTGAGCTTGAAAAAGTGCGCGCGGCGGATCAGGCTGAGCTGGATCAACTCAGTCAAAAAGTCATTGATGCCGGCCTCGCCGTTTGGACCGGGGAAGACGGTGTCGCAGATCCCGGTACGCTGATTGTCCGCGGCCGGTCCAATCTGTTGTCCGACCTGGATGCCGCCGAGGATCTGGAGCGGATCAAGCTTTTGTTCGACGATCTGGAGAACAAGAAGGATCTCATTCAGCTCTTGGGCCTGGCCGAAAAAGGCGAGGGCGTCCGGATATTCATTGGCTCGGAGAACAATCTCTTTTCCTTGTCGGGTTCGTCGCTGGTTGTCTCGCCGTACCGGGACAGCAACCAGCGGATCGTCGGGGCTCTTGGCGTCATTGGGCCGACCCGGCTGAATTATTCAAGGGTCATTCCGATGGTCGACTATACAGCGCGGCTGGTCAGCCGGATTTTGGGCTGACGCTTGATCGAAACCGTTATTTGCCCCCATCTAAGCAATGAAATCTCAGGACAGGCCTCCTCACTATGCAGTCATTGTCGCCCGCTGAACTGGAACGCTACGCCCGCCATATTGTCCTTCAGGACATCGGCGGAACCGGGCAACAGAAACTGAAGGCCGCGAAAGTTCTGATAATTGGCGCGGGAGGTCTGGGCGCGCCGGTTTTGCAGTACCTGGCCGCCGCCGGGGTCGGGACGCTTGGCATCGTGGATGATGACGCCGTCTCGCTGTCCAACCTTCAACGGCAGGTAATCCACGACACCAACCAGCTGGGCGAGCCAAAGGTCGCGAGCGCTGCCGAAGCAATTGCAAGGCTCAATCCGAATGTCGAGGTGAAGCCGTTTCCGTTCCGGATCACCGGTCAAAATGCTTTGCAGCTGATTTCCGCCTTTGATCTGGTGGTCGATGGGTCAGACAATTTCGACACGCGCTATTTGGTGTCGGACGCCTGTTTTTTTGCCAAGAAACCGCTGGTGACGGCGGCTGTCGGTCAATTTGATGGCTCTATCACCACCTTGCGGCCCTTCGAGAGTGGCGAAGATGGCACTCCCAATCCGACTTATCGGTGCCTCTTCCCACAAAAGCCCCGGGCCGGATTGTTGCCGACTTGCGAACAGGCTGGCGTTCTTGGCGCACTGACAGGAATTCTCGGCACCATGCAGGCCATGGAAGTGTTGAAAGAACTCACCGGCACAGGCGAGGGGCTCACTGGCCGGCTGATGATGTTTGATGCGAAGGCCTTCCGGATGGAAACCATCCGCTACAAACGCTCGCCCAAAAACCCGCTCAATGGTGAAAATCCAAAAACCTGGGCCGAACTGCTGGAAGAGGGACAACTCCTCCTGCCACACACTTGATCAGCGCCGATCAGGCCCTTTGTCACGCAGTAAGCATTCATTCCAAGGATCCGGACCCACCCATGCATCCAAAATTCGCTCCTTACCTTTTCGGCGCCATGCTGTCCGGGTCCATGTCGTTCCTCGTGTCCGGCATCGCGACGTTCCGAGCGGTCGGCCCTCATGCAGAGTTTTTCAGTTTCTGGATTGAGTCCTGGCTGTTTGCCTGGGCAGTCGCGTTTCCTGCTGTCCTCATTCTAGCGCCGATCGTGCGCAAAATTGTCGCGAAACTGGTAAAACAACCGGAAGAATGAAAGGGGAAGCCATCTCCTTTTGACAAACCCTTCCGCAGCGGCGATACCTCGAAGCCATGTCGGATATCATAGTAAAAATCTGCGGTCTGTCGACCGAAGACACCATGCAGGCGGCCCTTGATGCGGGCGCAGATATGGTCGGGCTGGTGTTCTTTCCCAAAAGCCCGCGCCATGTAAACCTGTCAGATGCCTGCAAGCTGGCGGATATGGCGCGCGGCAAAGCCGACATCGTCGCCCTGACAGTCAATATGGATCTGGACGGATTGTCGCGGATCAACGAGCTGGTCGCGCCGGACTATTTTCAGTTTCACGGCAGCGAAGCCCCGGAATCCCTGGCAGCCGCCAAGGTGATGCATGGCAAGAAGATCATGAAAGCGATCTCCGTTTCCGATAAATCGGATCTGGAACAGGCGCTTTACTACTCTATTGTAGCTGACCGGATCCTTTTCGACGCCAAACCGCCGGCGGGATCAGACATCCCAGGTGGCAATGGTGTTTCGTTTGACTGGACACTTTTGAAAGATCTTGACCTGAAGAAGCCGTTCATGCTTTCGGGTGGATTGAATATGGACAACGTTGCCGAGGCAATCCGCCTGAGCGGAGCTAGGGAAATCGACCTGTCGTCCGGAGTAGAACGCGAACGCGGCGTTAAGGACCCGGCATTGATCCGATCCTTCCTGGCGAAGGTAAAGGACATTCAGGCGGAAGCGGTTAAGGAGTAAACGCGTGAACGATATGGCGAACAGCATCCGGACTGGTCCGGACGATCGCGGACATTTCGGCATTTTTGGTGGCCGATATGTCGCCGAGACCCTGATGCCGCTGATCCTGGATCTGGAAGAGCACTACAAAGCTGCCAAGAACGATCCGGACTTTTTGGCTGAAGTCAAAAATCTCAACACCCATTACACCGGCCGGCCGTCTCCCCTGTATTTCGCAGAGCGGCTGACCGAGGAGCTGGGCGGTGCGAAAATCTATTTCAAGCGGGATGAGCTGAATCACACCGGCTCCCACAAGATCAACAACTGCCTGGGCCAGATCCTGCTTGCAAAGCGCATGGGTAAGACCCGGATCATCGCAGAAACCGGTGCCGGGCAGCATGGCGTTGCAACTGCAACCGTTTGTGCCCGTTTTGGTCTGCCCTGTGTTGTATACATGGGTGCGACCGACGTTGAACGGCAAAAACCGAACGTGTTCCGGATGAAGCTTCTGGGCGCGGAGATCGTCCCGGTCACGGCTGGGGCCGGCACGCTCAAGGACGCCATGAACGAGGCGCTCCGCGACTGGGTCACCAATGTTGACGATACCTATTACCTGATCGGGACGGCCGCTGGTCCGCACCCGTATCCGGAATTGGTGCGCGACTTCCAGTCCGTGATCGGAAAGGAGCTGCGCGAACAGATGCTCGCAGCCGAAGGCCGTCTTCCGGACGTCCTCGTGGCAGCTGTTGGCGGCGGTTCCAATGCGATCGGCCTGTTCCATCCGTTCCTAGACGACAAGGACGTGAAAATCGTTGGCGTTGAAGCTGGTGGCCGTGGCTTGACCGGTGAAGAACACTGCGCTTCCTTGAATGCTGGCAAGCCCGGCGTCCTTCACGGAAACCGCACGTATCTGATGCAAGATGACGACGGCCAGATTCTCGAAGGTCACTCGATTTCCGCTGGTCTCGATTACCCTGGGATCGGCCCGGAGCACTCTTGGCTGAAAGAAATCGGCCGCGCCGAATACATTCCGATCATGGATGATGAAGCCTTGGCCGCTTTCCAGATGCTGACACGGGTTGAGGGCATCATCCCGGCGCTGGAACCGGCACATGCCCTGGCGCAGGTCGCTAAGATGGCTCCGCAGATGGACAAGGATCAGATCATTGTCATGAACCTATGCGGCCGCGGCGACAAGGATGTTTTCGCAGTCGGCGAGATGCTTGGCTTCGACCTTTAAGCTGCAACACCACAGCTAGAAAGAAGCCGCGCACCCCAAGGTGCGCGGCTTTTATTTTGCGGGCGTTTCTGCGTCGAAAACCGCTTCCAGCAGCAATTGTTGTCCACGCGCGTCCAGACGCTTGGCCTGGCGTACCAAACCAGGATCGGCCGCCGTAAGTCGGGCCGCGATCCTTGGTATCCGTGCTGGCACATGGCCGCTGAGGTCGCGCACACGCCGCATGAGTTTCTCATGAAACGGCAGTGGAGCCGGTTCGAAGAGGGAGTGGGCCATTTTCGGCTCCTTTTATTCTTGGCTATGCCAGGAATATAGGCGCACCAAGTGCACATTTCCAGTTCGAAAATTTGACGATGGGCTGATCTGCAAGCGATGCAGAGCGGTCTGGGCCATAGAAGTCTGATCGCCCAGGTCCGACAATTCGGTAATGCTGCAATGCAAAACCGGCGCTACTCACATCCATGCGGCTGTTTACATTAGAGGAAACAAACTCAGCTTCTCGAAGACCTCAAAGGATGTTCCAATGGCTTTTCGTTCCGTTTCCAATTTTTTCGACCAGATCGGTCAAGCGCAACGCATGAGCGCCGACTACAATCGCATGCGCCAAATGTCGCCTGAAAGCCTGTCCCGGATGGGTGTTGAGCGTAACGACATCGCAAACCACCTCTACAACAAGTACTTCGGCGGCCGCTAAACGCGCCAAATTGTCCTCATTTGACGCATCAAAGACCATTGAGGCGCTTAGGAGGCCGCAAAGATCCGTTCTTTGATTGACATCCCCTTGCCCGCTCCCCTACATCGCTCTGATAATTGGCGGGCGGTGACAGCCTGCGTCTGTGGCAAGAGGACAGCTGAATGACGGAAACGCGTATCGATCGACGGTTCAAGGCATGTGCCGACGCAGGCCGACCGGCTCTGGTCACGTTCATAACCGCGGGCGATCCCGATCTCGAAACGTCACAAGCCATTCTCAATGCCCTTCCGGCAGCCGGAGCCGATGTGATCGAACTCGGTATGCCGTTTTCCGATCCGATGGCAGAAGGCATTCCGATCCAGCTTGCCAACCAGCGCGCACTTGCCGCCGGTCACACCATGGACAACACATTGGACATGGTGCGGACGTTCCGCGAACAGGATCAGGATACGCCGATCATTCTGATGGGCTACTTCAACCCGATCTACGTACGCGATCCGAAAAAATTCGTTCACGTCGCCAAGGAAGCAGGCGTAGACGGCTTTATCATCGTAGATGTGCCAGCAGAAGCCGACGATGAATTCTGCATTCCGGCCCTGGAAGCCGGTTTGAACTTCATTCGTCTTGCGACCCCCACCACTGATGACAAACGCCTTCCGGCAGTTCTGGCCAATACCTCCGGTTTCGTCTATTACGTTTCCGTGACTGGTATTACCGGCGCGCAGATTGCCGATACCGGCCGAGTGACGGCGGCTGTCAACCGCATCAAAGGTCATACAGATCTGCCGGTTGCTGTCGGTTTCGGCGTTAAAACAGCCGATCAGGCTGCCGTCATCGGCAAGGACGCTGACGGTGTCGTCGTCGGTTCGGTTCTGGTGAACGCGGTCAAGGACAGCCTAGATGCTGACGGCAAAGCAACAGACAAGACCGTGCAAGCCGTTGCCGACGTGGTCGCAGATCTTGCATCAGGTTGCGCGCGGGCCCGGGCCGCTTAAAGGTAAGGCCTTAAAAATGTACGTTTTCCGGCGGACATATCGCTCCGCTGTTGTGTAACTCGAGTAGACGGACGCGTTTGACGTGAACTGGATCAACTCTATTGTGCGCCCAAAGATCAGCGGTCTTTGGAAGAAGCGCGAGGTTCCGGAAAATCTCTGGATCAAATGCCCTGAGACCGGTGAAATGGTTTTTCACCGCGATCTGGAAGCAAACCTGTGGGTCATCCCGAGCTCCGGCCACCATATGCGGATGCCTGCGCGCAAGCGGCTCGAGTCCCTTTTTGACGAGAGCAATTACACCCGGCTCGACGCCCCGGATGTCACCATCGATCCTTTGAAGTTCCGCGATAGCAAACGCTACACGGACCGCCTGAAGGATGCCCGGGCAAAGACCGGCGAAGAAGAAGCGATCCATGTTGCCCAGGGCAAGGTCAATGGCATGGACATGACCGCCGCCGTTCAGGACTTCGACTTTGTCGGCGGGTCCTTGGGCATGGCCGTTGGTGAGGCGATCCTTTCTGGCATGATGAAGGCCGTGGAAGCCAAAACGCCCTTTGTCATGTTCACCGCATCCGGCGGAGCGCGCATGCAGGAAGGCATTTTGTCTTTGATGCAAATGCCGCGCACCACTGTCGGCATCCAGATGCTTCGTGAAGCCGGGCTTCCCTATATCGTTGTCCTGACCAATCCGACGACGGGCGGCGTTTCCGCGTCCTATGCGATGCTTGGCGATGTGCACATTGCGGAACCCGGCGCGATGATCGGTTTTGCCGGCCGCCGTGTGATTGAGCAAACCGTTCGCGAAAAGCTGCCGGACGATTTCCAGACAGCGGAGTACCTTCTCGATCATGGCATGGTCGACATGGTGGTGCCTCGTCAGGAAATGAAGGATACCCTTGCGCGGGTCTGCGGCATCTTGATGAAACGCGAAGTCGAGTTGCCGGCAATGATCGCCGACGAGACTTCGACCGCAGAGGCTTCGGAGACCGAAGAGGCGACAACTTCAGACGCCCAGGAGCCGAAGAAACAGCCTGAAGTCGCTGAATAACCTACAGAGTTGACTGGCTTATGTCGGAAATCGACCAAGGTCAGTCAGTTCCGGGCGGTCATGGACCCTCATGACCCGCTATCTCCAACAGGCGGGCAGAGCCGCCAATGGACACACATGGGACCCTCCGGAGGGCGCCTTGGATCAAATCACAAGAATTCTCGACCGCCTTCTGGCCTTGCATCCGAAAGAGATCGATCTGTCTCTCGGACGCATGCACCGTTTGCTCGCAGCACTTGGATCACCCGAAAAGCGCTTGCCGCCGGTCATTCACATTGCCGGGACAAATGGCAAAGGTTCAGTGACCGCGACCCTGCGTGCAATTTTGGAGGCATCCGGAAAACGATGCCACGTCTATACATCGCCCCATCTCGTCTCCTTCAACGAACGCATCCGGCTCGGAAGTGACAGCAAGTTCGTTTCCGACCCGGAGCTCTTCGATGCGCTGCAACGCTGTGAGGAGGCCAATGGCGGCGAGGAAATCACCTTCTTCGAGATTACAACGGCCGCCGCTTTTCTGTTGTTTGCCGAACATCCGGCAGATGTCGTCTTGCTGGAGGTCGGCCTCGGCGGGCGTCTGGACGCTACCAATGTAATCGATGATCCGCTGGTTTCCGTCATTACGCCGATATCGATGGATCATGAGAAGTTCCTGGGCGATGACCTCAGCGTTATTGCCGCCGAAAAAGCCGGCATAATCAAACCCGATCGCCCGGTAGTTTCCGCTGAACAGGATCCCGCGGCCCAAAAAGTTATCGAGCGCCAGGCTGCACGATGCAGAGCAGCCCTCAAGGTGTGTGGTCAGGATTTTGTCGCGCACCCGGATCAGGGCCGCATGGCCTATCAGGACGACGATGGTCTTTTGGATCTCGCGCAGCCAATTCTCGGAGGCGGCCATCAGTATGCCAATTCCGCTCTTGCACTGGCCGCTCTCAAAGCCGCTAACCTTCTGCCGGATGTCGCCTCCATCGATGCGGGATTGAAATCCGTGAACTGGCCAGGGCGTCTCCAACCGCTCACCCATGGTCCGTTGGTAGACATGTGCCCGGACGGGTCAGAAATCTGGCTCGACGGCGGTCATAATCCGGGCGCTGGGGTCACCGTCGCCCAATTCATGGGAGAGCAGGAAGAGCGGGGACCGCGGCCGCTCTATCTGGTTGCCGGGATGCTGACTACGAAGGATCCTGTCGGCTTTTTCCGGCCCTTTGACGGACTTGTCCGTCATGTCGGAACGGTGCCGATCGCAACCACCAACACGGCACGCACGCCGGAAGACCTTGCAGATCTCGCCCGGTGTGCCGGTCTTGAAGCGACACCCTTTCCATCACTGGACGCGGCCCTTGCCGATGTGGCAGCTTGTGCCGCAAAAGATGGCGAACCACCGCGCATTTTGATTTGCGGTTCGCTTTACTTGGCAGGTGAGGCACTGGCCCGAAACAATATGACGCCGGACTGACCTCACCCCTGACACAGGTACTCTGGAGGTTTGTTGATGATGGTTTCGGGTCTGGCATTCAAGCGATTGGCGGCGTGCGCACTCTTTGCCGGATTGCTCACCGGACCAGCTCTGAGCCTGTCTGACCAATATGAAACCGCACCAGAAGTGGCACCAGCCCAACTGCTTGACGGGAGAGAGGTTGGTCCGGGCTATGCCGTGCTGCCGCCGGTCAGAAGTACGGGCTTTCTGCACGACTATGAGCTGCAAGCCGATCAGGGCATAGAGCAGGTCCGCGGCGACGGCCTTTTGAAAATGCGATTGTCGGAAATCAAGGCATTTGTCGCGCTGGAAAGCCTGAAGAATGACGCAAGCTTCCTGGACGGCTTGAAACAATCTGCGCAAAAACCTGTCGAGTTTGTCGAAAGCACCATTCAGGACCCCGTCGGGACCGCCAAGAGCACCGTGTCAGGTGTGGGCCGGGTTTTCAGCCGACTGGGCAAGGGCGTGGAAGCTGCCGTCACCGGTCAGGGCGGATCGGCCGCGGATATTGCCAAGTCCATCACCGGACAAGCGCAGGCGCGGCGCGAGCTGGCCGTTCAACTCGGTGTCGACCCTTACACGTTCGACAAAGCCCTGTCTGCAAAGCTCGATGAGACGGCGAGCGTTACATCGGCCGGGAGCTGGACAGTGACTGCGATAACGGCTCTTATTCCCGGCGGCGTCTTCGTCAATGCCACCCGGGCCGCGGAAGACTTCCGTAACGTGATCGTCGACAGCACCGAAAGCGAGCTGCGCGAGCGGACGCTCGATACCTTCCGAAAGGCGGGTATTTCGGAACGCAGTATCATGAACATCGATAGCAACCCTCACTATACGGCCTCGGAAAAAGCCGTCATCGCCTACCAAATGGCGGCGATGCCAAGTGTGCAGGGGCTTGATCTGATTGCCGAAGATGCTGCGGGTGTGACAGACAGAGGACTTGCATATTTCCAGCTGCGCCGGATCGTGCTTTTGGAAACCTACCATCGCAAGATTTCCGGTTTGGGTCAAATCCGGGACGTGGCGGGACTCTCAGTGGCCATGCGGCGCGACGGTATGGCCGCCATCGTCATGCCCTATGACACCGTCGCCTGGACAGAACCTGCTGCCAAAACGTTTTCGGACCTGCAGGAAGGCTTGAACCGGTTGCCTTTCCCGCCAACAGGCGTCGATTTTTTGATCACAGGAACTGTGACACAGCTGGCGGCGGAGCGAATGACCGCTTTCGGTTGGGAAATCACCGGAGATTATCCGATGCCAGAAGGCCCGGTGCACTAAACCGCACCCTATTCTCTTTTACCTCGGCAGAGCCTCCCCGGCCTTGAAACAGGGTCGCCCATTGAGGTCCCGGCGCAAGGCCAGGACAGCAACACAGGCCGTGTTCCCTCAAAAGAGTATGACTGAGTTTACAAACGCGGTCGGACACTTTGCAGCGTTTGGGTCAAACGCACTCTAGAACCGGGCCAGAAAGGCCAGTTTCCCAGCCCAAAATGGCGCGTTTTCGGGTAAGGCCCCAGTGATAACCGCCAAGCTTTCCGCCTTTGGCCAACACCCGGTGGCAGGGCACCACAAAGGAAATTGGATTGCGCCCGACCGCAGACCCGACCGCCCGGGAAGCCTTTGGACTTCCAAGGCAAGCCGCGATATCGGAATAAGTGGTTGCCTTCCCCATCGGGATTTTCAAAAGCGTCTGCCAAACACGGATCTCAAAATCAGTCCCGATCATGACGATGTTGAGCGGTTGATCTTCCTGCCACTTCTGTGGGTCAAACACCCGGCCTGCATATTTGGCTGTTGCTTCTGGATCGTTGTGGAAGCTTGCCGCCGGCCAGCGCTCGCACATATCGCTGAGCGCGCTGTCCTCTTCCCCGGGATCCGCAAAGCCGAGACCGGCCAGGCCTTTGTCGGTGGCCATGATCAGCACCTGGCCGAAGGGCGAGGGATGAAATCCGTAGGCGATCTTCAATCCAGCACCGCGATTGCGGTAATCTCCCGGGGTCATCGCTTCATGAGTGATAAAGAGATCGTGCAACCGGGATGAGCCCGATAGGCCGACCTCATAAGAGGCATCCAGCACGCTCGCCGTATCGCGCAGCAACGCTTTGGCATGATCCAGCGTAATCGCCTGAAGAAACTGTTTCGGTGTGAGCCCAGCCCAGCGCGCAAACACTCGCTGCAACTGGATCGGCTGCAAACCGGCTTCCTTCGCCAACAATTCAAGGGTCGGCTGATCCCGCCAATCTTCTGTGATCCGTTTCAGCGTTTGACGGACAACTGCATAGTTTTCAGCAGCTTCCTCACCGACAGAGATCGGCTTGGGGTCGGACGCCAGTTGTGAAAGGTCGAGTGCCTTGGTCATGTCAAAACCATCGTTTCCTGTAATCTGACCAGACTATATCTCCCGCGAGTAGGGACTTCGACCCGATTTGCGAGCCATTCTCACCCAAGCGCATCCTTGAAGTGATCGGCAGATACAGCAGGGCCCTTTCGCGTGCTCAAAAGGATATTGGTTTCCGTTCCAGAAATCCCTTCAATCAGCCGGATGCGATGAAGGGCATCATCAAAAGCTTCCAGGTCTCTGGTGGCGATTTCCAGAACAAGGTCCCACTTGCCGTTCGTTGAGTGAATCGCGCGCACTTCGGTCATTGCCGCAAGCGCCTTGCTGACTGGATCGGTATTCCGCCCGTCAACGTGAACAAGCGTCACGGCCCTGATCGGCAAATCCCGCCAATCATCTTTGAGAACTGCCGTGAAACCCAGGATTTCGCCGCTTTCAATCAGTCTTTCCATGCGGGAGCGGACCGTTGCTCGGGAGACTTTCAAATCAATTGCCAAATCGGAAACCGACCTGCGGCCATCGTGGCGCAAAAGCGAGATCAAACGTGTATCAAGATTGTCCATTGTATCATTCTGATAAATTATAGTTCTCAAAATGATAGATCTCAGCACTATTTTGATCAAGTCTCAGGATTTACTCCGCCGCGTCACATCCGCACTCTTTGCGCGAATAATTGTCATCGGCGCAGAGGCGGGAAACCTTGAAGCAGAATATCGTTCTTGTCGGAGCTCCGGTCGAAGAAGGCACCGGGCGGCGTGGTTGCCTCATGGGGCCCGATGCCTACCGGACAGCGGGACTCGCCACGACCCTGGAAGCCCTTGGTCATTACGTCCGCGATGACGGCAATCTGCAACCCGAAACGGTGGACGATATCCGCCCGCCCAACGGGATCGTGAAGAATTTTGGCGCTTATGCCGGCTGGACACGATCGCTCTTCAAAAAAGCCTCCGACCTCGGAACCGGTGACAGTTTTCCGATCTACCTCGGCGGTGACCATTCCCTAGCAGCCGGAACCGTGGCCGGGCAGGCAAAGGCTGCAGCTGAAAAAGGCAGGCCCTTGTTTGTTCTCTGGCTCGACGCCCACTCGGACTTTCACACGCTGGAAAGCACAGACAGCGGCAATCTGCATGGAACACCGCTTGCGTTTGCTTGTGGCTTGCCGGGGTTTGATGCCGTGCTTGGCGCGCCCTTGACCCACCCGGTTTCGGCAAACCGGGTGGAAATCATGGGCGTGCGGTCCATTGATGAGGCTGAGCGAGACTTTCTTGTCCGCCATGGCGCAGGTGTTTCCGATATGCGCCGGATTGACGAAGAGGGGATCGGCAAACTCCTTCACCCGTTCCTCAATCGCGTTCGCGCCGAAAATGGTCTGCTGCACGTGAGCCTCGATGTGGATTTCCTGGATCCGGACATTGCTCCAGCCGTCGGCACCACCGTTCCGGGCGGGGCAACGTTCCGTGAAGCACACCTGGTCATGGAAATGCTGCACGACAGCGGGCTGGTGACATCGCTCGATCTCGTTGAACTCAACCCCTTTCTGGATGACCGCGGCAAGACCGCCCGCTTGATGGTCGACCTGACCGGCAGCTTGTTCGGCCGTCGCGTCTTCGACCGTCCGACACGCAGCTATTGAGGACCCCATGACTGAGACCCTTCACAATCCGAACCCGTCCGACCTGGCTTACGTGCCTTTTGTCAGTGTCGACAACATGATGCGCAACGTCCGGGCCATTGGTGCAGAGACCTTCATGCGCGGCATCGCCGACTACATCGAGCAGGATTTCCGCCGGTGGGAGAGTTTCGACAAGAAACCCCGGATCCCCGCACATGCACCGCAAGGCGTGATCGAGTTGATGCCCGCGAGCGATGATGAGTATTTCGGCTTCAAATACGTCAACGGGCACCCGGGCAACACACGCACCGGCATGCAGACGGTTACAGGCTTCGGCGTCTTGTCGCACATGTCGACTGGCTATCCGGTGCTGTTTACGGAAATGACGATCCTGACCGCGCTGCGGACAGCCGCCAATTCTGCGCTTGCGGCAAAATATCTGGCGCCAAAGAACTCAAAAACCATGGCGATCATCGGAAATGGCGCACAGTCTGATTTCCAGTGTCTGGCTTTCAAGGACATGCTCGGCATCACCGATATCCGCGCCTATGACATTGAACCGGCGGCCAGTTTGCGCTTGGCGCGAAACCTCGCGCACTCCGGACTGAATGTGACGATCTGCAAAACGCCGGAAGACGCCATTGAAGGCGCTGAAATCATCACAACCGTAACCGCCGACAAACGCTATGCCACGATCCTGACCGACAACATGGTGGGGTCTGGCGTCCATATCAATGCGATTGGCGGCGACTGCCCCGGCAAGACCGAACTGCACAAGGACATCCTGCTCCGGTCCGATATCTTCGTGGAACTGACCGAACAAACCCGAGAAGAGGGCGAACTCCAGCAACTTGATGCCGATCATCCGGTAACGGAGCTATGGCAGGTTTATGCAGGCCATGCGGAAGGCAGAACCTCTGATACTCAGATCACGTTGTTCGACAGTGTCGGCTTTGCGATCGAGGATTTTTCCGCCCTTCGGTATGTCAACGATATGCTGCCAAGCACCGGACACTTCGAAAAACTGGATCTTCTCGCAGACCCCGACGACCCACGCGATCTCTACGGCATGGTTCTGCGCTCAGATGCCAGCAATGGCGACGACAGAGCGGCCTAACAAAACTTCGAATGCGGCCCTGCTGCTAGGAGATGAAACGGTAGGGAGCCTTGGGCCAAGCCCACGGCTGTCCGGCTAAGGTTTCGGGCTCCTTTGCATCTCACCTCAAAGCGCCGAAGAAATTTCCTCAACGACGGCTTCGGCGGCGGCTCTCGGGTCATCTGCCTTTGAAATTGGGCGGCCAATGACGAGATAATCGCTGCCGGCCTTGATCGCGTCCGCTGGTGTCATCACACGGCGTTGATCTCCCGCAGCGCTGCCCGCTGGCCGGATCCCCGGGGTGACAATGACCAGCTCATCGCCGAGAGCCTTGCGCATGTCTGCCGATTCTGTCGGCGCGCACACAATCCCGCCCATTCCGGCAAGCTTGGCATCCTTTGCCCGCGCCTCGACAACGCTCGCAATCGGGCCGGTGTATCCGGCGGCAACCAGATCGGTTTCATCCATGGAGGTCAGAACCGTCACCCCAAGAATACACAGATCCGGATTGCCTTCTTCCGCCAGACCCTTCAGCGCAGCGCGCATGGTTTTCGGATAGGCATGCACCGTCATGAAAGTCATGCCCATCTTGGCGACATTGCGCACCGCCTTTGTGATCGTGTTGTCGATGTCGTGGAGTTTCACGTCCAGAAAGATTTTATGGCCGCTCTCGGCAAGCTCACGGGCAAACTCAAGACCGCCGGCAAACTGCAGTTCCATGCCGATCTTGTAGACGCCAACCACGCCTTCCGTCTGTTTGACCAGCGTCTCCGCCTCAGCGACGGTCGGAACATCCAGCGGCAGCATCAAGCGCTCGAGCGCTGTTTTCGGGGCAAAGCGGCTTGTCGGCATTGGGAACTCCTCGAGGCGAATTTGCCCGTTCCTAACACCAAGGATATCGCCGCACTACCGAATATCGCGGCCCCTCTGTGAGCTCGGCTCACAAACGATGTCACAAACAGGCGACACGGATCCACTTTCCGGCGGCTGACAAATGAAGCAAATGGTCGTGTTTTCAGCTATTTTCTTAAGTGGTTCAGGCTGCTACAACTGCGCCGCCGGTCAGCTTTGACGGCTTAAAAGGAGATTGCCCTTCATGCGCACAGCGAGCGTATCGCGCGACACCAAGGAAACCAAAATTTCGGTCGAGATCAATCTGGACGGAACGGGCGCCTATGACGTCCAGACCGGTGTCGGGTTCTTTGACCATATGCTGGAACAACTGGCGCGCCATTCGCTGATCGACATCAAGGTCCGGGCGGACGGCGACACGCATATCGATTTTCACCACACGGTCGAAGACACCGGCATTGCCCTCGGTCAGGCTCTATCCAAGGCAATCGGAGACATGGCCGGAATTACGCGGTATGCGGATACGCATCTAGCCATGGACGAGGCCCTGACACGCTGCGCGCTGGATGTGTCCGGACGCCCTTTCCTTGTCTGGGACGTAACCTTTGACCGCGACAAGGTCGGCGACTTCGACACGGAGCTGTTCGAAGAATTCTTCCGCGCATTTGCCATGAACGGCGGTCTAACGCTTCATATCGCCAATCTCTACGGATCAAACTGTCACCATATCGCCGAAACCTGCTTCAAGGCCGTGGCCCGGACGCTGCGCAAGGCAATTGAGATCGACCCGCGTCAGGCCGACCGCGTGCCGACCACAAAAGGTCAGCTCGGCGGTTGAGGCTAGAGCATTGGGCGTTTTGATTGAAACGCCCAAAGACGCTCGACCACTTAAAAGCGATCAGCTTTGGGCGTAAAATCGATTTTGATTTGACGCCCGCTGATCTAGCAACTTCGAAGAACGGATCGGCACATGACCAGTTACGTCGTGATGGCACCGCCCGAATTTGAATCGCTGAATGGCGACCCGGAAATCACCGGCCGGATGCAATTCGTGCCGGACAAGTTTTCGCCGCTTGCCTTCCTGTTTTCCATTCCGTGGATTCTCTTTCATCGGATGTGGCTGGTGTTGCTGGGCTATCTGGCTGTCACCCTGGTGATCGAGATCGCTGCGCTGTCGTTGGGCGGAGCCGCAATGGGCATCGCAGCCTTTGCGATTGCCATTCTCTTCGGGTTTGAGGCCCAGGCGCTACGCTGCTGGTCCTTGGAGCGCAAGGGATGGCAAATGGTCGGTGTTGCCGAAGGCAATGGCCGGGAAGAAGCTGAAATCCGGTTCTTCGCCAATCGCATGAACAAAGAACAGACCCCAATTACAAGAGACCAGCAGACCACGCGGCCCGCCACCAATCCGATCATTCCAAGGATCGGAAGCGAGCTGGTTGTCGGTCTGACGCTTGGTCCGGAGACCCGTCAATGACAATTGCGATCATCGATTATGGTTCGGGCAATTTGCGCTCGGCCGAAAAGGCGTTTGAGCGCGCGGCCCGCGCTCATGCCCATGTTCCCGATGTGATCGTCACCGCCGATCCTGACAGGGTGCGCAAGGCAGATCGGATTGTGCTGCCCGGTGTCGGAGCGTTCGCCGACTGTAAACGCGGCCTTTGGGCGGTCAACGGGATGCCGGACGCCCTTGAAGAGGCCGTTCACAAAAAGGGCAAGCCGTTTTTTGGGATCTGCGTCGGCATGCAGTTGATGGCAAGCCGCGGCCTGGAGTTTGAGACAATAGACGGTTTCGACTGGATCTCGGGCGACGTCACCGAGATGAAACCGGCCGATCAGACCCTCAAAATCCCGCACATGGGCTGGAACACCATTAATGTGAAACCGGAAAGCCATCCCGTCTTTAAGGGAATCGAGACGGGATCAAACGGACTGCACGCCTATTTCGTGCACTCATATCATTTTTCCTGCGCCAACGACGCGGACCGGCTGGCAACTTTCGATTATGCCGGGACGTTCACGGCAATGGTCGCCAGAGACAACATGATCGGAACACAGTTCCACCCGGAAAAAAGCCAGCGCCTCGGCCTTGAGCTGATCGCCAATTTTCTGGACTGGACACCTTAAACAAGACGGGGAGAGAACAATGGCCAAGGGATATTGGGTTGCACGGGTGGACGTGCGGGATCCGGATGGCTATCCGGCTTATGTAGAGACGGCAAAGCCTGCGTTTGAACGCTTCGGTGCGAATTTCCTCGCCCGCGGCGGCAAAACCGACGCCATCGAAGGCCAGGGCCGCGCCCGGAACGTCATTATTGAATTTCCGAGCTTCCAACACGCGGTCGATTGCTATAACTCGCCGGAATATCAGGAAGCGGTCAAAATCCGCCAGAAAGTAGCCGATGGCGAGATCGTCATCGTGGAAGGAATGTAAGACAAGATGATCCTTTTTCCCGCCATCGACCTGAAAGACGGCCAGTGCGTGCGCCTCAAGCTCGGCGACATGGATCAGGCGACCGTGTTCAATGATGACCCCGGCGCTCAGGCCAAGGCCTTCGAGGTCCAAGGGTTCGAGTGGCTGCACGTTGTCGATCTGAACGGCGCCTTTGCCGGTGAAAGCGTCAATGGTGCTGCGGTCGATGCCATTCTGGGGTCAACGAAAAACCCGGTTCAGCTGGGCGGCGGGATCCGGACCCTGGACCACATCGAAGCTTGGCTGGAGAAGGGTATCTCGCGGGTCATTCTTGGCACGGTCGCCGTGCGCCACCCGGACCTGGTGAAGGAAGCCTGCAAAAAGTTTCCGGGCAAAGTGGCCGTCGGCATTGATGCCAAGGGCGGCTATGTCGCGGTCGAGGGCTGGGCGGAAACATCTGAACTCACAGCCGTGGATCTCGCCAAGCAGTTCGAAGATGCCGGTGTTTCGGCGATCATCTACACGGACATCGACCGGGACGGCATCTTGAAAGGCCTCAACATACCGTCGACCCTGGAGCTTGCAAAAGCCGTCTCCATTCCGGTGATCGCCTCTGGCGGCCTTGCGTCAATCGACGACATTCACCGTCTTTTGGAGCCGGATTGCGCCATTCTGGAAGGGGCGATCTCCGGCCGTGCACTCTATGACGGACGCCTCGATCCCAAGGAAGCGATGGATCTGATCCGCGCCAGCCGGAGCTAAAAACCATGACCCTCAAATCCCGTGTCATTCCCTGCCTGGACGTGAAAGACGGCCGTGTCGTCAAGGGCGTCAATTTCGTGGATCTGGTCGATGCCGGAGACCCGGTGGAAGCGGCCAAGGCCTATGATGCAGCCGGAGCAGACGAACTCTGCTTTCTGGACATCACCGCCAGCCATGAAGGCCGGGACACGATCTATGATGTGGTTCGCCGGACCGCTGAAGCCTGTTTCATGCCAGTGACGGTCGGCGGCGGGGTGCGCACCGTGGAAGACATTCGCAAGCTTCTGATTGCCGGAGCGGACAAGGTGTCGATCAACACAGCTGCGGTGAAAAATCCGGAATTCGTGAAGGAAGCCGCCGAGAAATTTGGCGCGCAATGCATTGTTGTTTCGATTGACGCAAAGCAGGTCAATGCACCGGGCGAGCCGGACAAATTCGAGATCTTCACCCATGGAGGCCGCACCCCGACCGGGATCGATGCCATCGAGTTTGCCAAGAAGGTGGTTGCGCTCGGTGCAGGTGAACTGCTGGTGACCTCAATGGACCGCGACGGTACCAAGTCCGGCTACAACTTGGCACTGACGCGAGCAATCGCCGACGCTGTCCCTGTGCCGGTGATTGCTTCCGGCGGTGTCGGTACTCTGGATCACATGGTGGAAGGCATCCGGGACGGTCACGCGACCGCAGTGCTTGCTGCATCCATTTTCCATTTCGGCGAATACACGATCCACGAAGCCAAACAGCACATGACAGATGCCGGAATAGCTATGCGGATGGACGGCTGATTGCCGCGTTTGAGCTGCCGCAAGGACATAGACCAATGACGAAGTTCACACTGGAAGACCTCGACGCCATTATTGCGGCGCGCGCGCAGAGCTCGGATGAGATGTCCTATACGCGCAAGCTGATCGGTAAGGGCGTTGCCAAATGCGCTCAAAAACTGGGGGAAGAAGCAGTGGAGGCGGCGATTGCGGCCGTCCAGGAAGACCGGAAGGAACTGACGTCGGAAGCTGCAGATCTTCTCTATCATCTGCTGGTGGTTCTGAATGTCTTAAATGTTCCGCTGGATGATGTCATGGCAGAGCTTGCCGGGCGCACAGGACAAACCGGTCTTGAAGAAAAAGCATCCCGCCAACAGGAATAAATCCTGATAGGCTGATGCCGGCTGGCCACTGCAGCAGGGACGAAGGCACCATGGATCAGAAAGTCGCGACAGCGCTCGACATGGATTTGTCACCCTACAGGGTGTTTACCGAACGCCAGTGGTCTCGGCTGCGGGCCGATACGCCGATGACCCTGACCGCGAAGGAAGTCGCTCAACTGCAGGGCCTGAACGCGCCGGTCTCCATGGAGCAAGTGGAAGCGATTTATCTGCCGCTTTCGCGCCTTTTGGCCTTTTACGCTGAATCGACCGTTGGTCTGCACCAGGCAACCCAGGACTTTCTCGGCACGCGGGATGGCAAAACCCCGTTTATCATCGGCGTCGCAGGCTCCGTATCGGTCGGAAAATCGACCACGAGCCGTGTCCTTCGGGAGCTTCTGGCGCGCTGGCCAGCCAGTCCGAAAGTCGATTTGATCACAACGGACGGATTTCTCTTCCCGAATGCCATTTTGGAATCCGAAGGCCTGATGTCCAAAAAAGGGTTTCCGGAAAGCTTTGACCGGCCCCGTCTTCTGAAATTCCTGTCCGACATAAAGGCCGGAAAGCGGCATGTTCGCGCACCTGTTTATTCGCACTTCTACTACGATGTGATGCCCGGTCACACAGTGACCGTCGACAAACCGGACATTTTGATCGTCGAGGGGCTGAACGTCTTGCAGACGCGCGAACTGCCACGGGACGGGCGGGCGGTTCCGTTCGTCTCGGATTTCTTTGATTTCTCCGTCTATATGGACGCGGACGAAGAACTGTTGCGGCAATGGTACGTCGATCGCTTCATGCGCCTGAGGGAAACGGCCTTCCGCGATCCGGGATCCTATTTCCATAAGTTTTCGCGCATCACAGACAAAGAAGCCGTGGAGACTGCAAACACGATCTGGTCGAACATCAACCTGGTAAACCTTCGGGAAAACATCCTACCAACCCGGCCACGCGCAGACTTGATCCTGACCAAGAATGCCAGCCATCGGATCTCCAAAGTCGCCCTGCGCAAAATCTGATGAGCGCGTTACTCAAATAACAGACGCATAAAGGAAAACCCGCGAAGCAAGTGCTGCGCGGGATTTTTTTGATTTGCAGTTCACTTGGATTTAAGCGACGGAGCGCTTGCGGACTTCGCTCAAGAACGTGGCAACCTGATCCCGCAACATACTGGCGTTTTGTTCCAACTGCTGCGCAGAAGACTCGACGTTGCCTGCAGTGTCACGGGTATTCTCCGCGGCAGAGGCGACCGATTCAATGCTGGTCGTCACTTCTACAGTGCTGCGGGAGGCTTCCGTCGCATTGGTTGCAATTTCCTGAGTTGCAGCGCCTTGCTCTTCGACAGACGAGGCAATGGACGAGGCGATCTCGTTCATGTTGTTGATGATCTCAGTGACAGAAGAGATGGCGGTTGCCGCATGGCCAGTCTCATCCTGGATCGCAGTGATCTGGCTTGAGATTTCTTCGGTCGCCTTGGAAGTTTGTGTTGCAAGCTCCTTCACCTCGGCTGCAACAACGGCGAAGCCTTTGCCCGCTTCACCGGCGCGCGCTGCCTCGATCGTTGCGTTCAACGCAAGCAAGTTGGTCTGTTCGGCAATGGCTTGGATAAGGGTGACGACTTCACCGATGCGGCCCGCTGCTTCCGACAAACCGTTCATGCGCTGGTTGGTCGCTGCAGCCTCATTGGCTGCCTTGGCCGCAATCTCACTGGACGACTGCACCTGACGGCGGATCTCGTTGACCGATGCGGACAACTCTTCAGCCGCTGCAGCCACGGTTTCCACGTTGTGTGCAGCTTGAGAAGATGCATTCGACACAAACCCACTCTGTTCAGTGGTTTGGGCGGCAACGCCGGTCATGTCCGCAGAAGCTGACTGCAGTCTTTGAACGGAGGAATCGATGATGTTCATCATGTCGGTGATCTGACGATCAAATTCCGCGCTGAGCTGCTGAATTTCAGCACCCTTGCGAGCGGCCTCTTCCTGGATGACATCCTGCTGAGTTTCCAGGTCACGCCGGGCCGCTTCGTTTTTAACGAAGACTTCCATTGCCGAGGCCATCTGGCCGATTTCGTCACCGCGGTCCGCGCCTTCAATAACAACGTCAACTTCACCATCTGCGAGACGGTTCATGTTTCCGGTGAGCTTGGTGAGCGGAACGACTGTTGCACGCACGGCAAAGATGGCAATGCCCATTGCGATGAGCGCACCAACCACAGCCAACGCGATAATCACGGTCGCAGCGCTCCAATAGGCTGCGTCCAGATCATCCATGTAAACACCAGTGCCGAGCATCCAGCCCCATGGCTCAAATCCAGCACCCCAACCATACTTGGCAATCGCGACTTCGCTGTTTGCGCGCGGCCAGAAGTAGAGCAAAGACCCACCGCCAGCTTTCGCGGACTTGATCAGTTCAGCGACGATCTTCACACCCGTCTTGTCGGTGAAGCCCATCATATTTGTGCCGATCAACGACGTTTTTGGATGAACGAGGTTGTTGCCTGCATAGTCATAAACGAAGACGTAGTTGTCGCCTTCAAACCGCATGGCGCCGATAGCAGCCTTCGCGGCGGCCTGAGCATCTTCCTTGCTCATCGCGCCGGACGCTTCCTGCTCCTGGTAGTAGGCAGCGATCGTTGCTGCGCTGTTGGAAATGTCTTCAATCTTCGCGAGCTTCTGATCAAACATAGCCGAATAAAGGCTGTTCAAGCTGATGACACAGATCGCAATTGTGAAAAGAAGAATGGTGGCGATCGGTAGACTGATCTTCCAGGTGATTGGCCAGCGGGCGAATGACATTTCCGGTGATTCCCTCATTTAACTCCTGAGGGAAAGAAACACCGAACTGCTGACCAAAGGCTTAAAAGTTACGCGTTTTTGCAAATAAATAGGGCATTCATTGGTAGATTGACGTACCTGACATGCAGCTACTGCTCAACATCTACCATTGATTGCTTATGTTTTTACCACACCCTGTTAGTAATCACCGTCTGGCGCAAAAAACATCCCGCAATCCTGGTCGTGACCAACTGGCATTCTGAAGCTGACCTTTCAGCACATGCCCCTGAGCCTCGAAATAGAATGTATTTGCTCCGCCCTGACGTTGAAGTGTCACAGCGCCATACCCCATTTCGGCAACCGTTGCCGTCTGACCATCCGGCGAGAAAACGACATTGAGATCAATGCCCGCCGTGCAGAGATAGTCCGCCACATTGCCGCGCGCCGCCTGCTGCGGATAGGCCTGCGGAGAATTCAAACCGCCAACGCTTCCCGGGGGCACCGGACCACCCGGCAATTGCCCTGGCTGACCACCGAACGTGTTTCCGAAGCCGCCAGGCACGGAGCTAGGAGCTCCTTGAACAACCACCTCGCGGTAGGGTGTCCGGCTCACATAAATGCCCCGACACTGGCCGTTGGCACCGCGCACGGTCCATGCATGGGATACATAGGTTTGCTGCTCCAGGATTTGACCCGGTTCGAGGCGGGCGTAGGGACGCTCACCGCCACGATAGTCGACCCAGTTCACTTCAATCACTTCTGCGCTTGAATTGCGGAAGATGATTTCGCCCGGCCTTTCAGCTTCCACGGAGCGGACACGGCCAAGCTCCGTACATGCGAGGTCCGAGCTCGGATCCTGACCCGGTGCAAGCCCATTATCGGACACGATCTGCTGCGGAACCGCGCATGTTGCGACAAACAGGCGGACAGGGTTTGCGCTTCCCCTCAAGGACACTGTGTAAGGTGGCAATCCTTCAACGGTGATCGACAGTTCCGATTGCTGGATCAACGCCTGCCACAAGGGATCAGTCATCTCCAGAGTCACTTGCGGGAGCGACACACCGGCTTCATTGGCGTTGGAGGACCCGAACGCGCTGTAGCTTGCGGAAAAATCACCGGCGACCAACGAGACCGTCTGCGGCATGCCTTCAATCAATCCGGCCGGGGCTTGCTGAAATGTCACCGCAGCAAAGCCGGACTGCGTGCTGCATTGCGCCCGGAAGTCCCGGTCATCGGTTTGCGGCGCTGAGTGCTGAAGAACAGAAAGTGCTCCGGGTTGGCTGCCCGGCTCGGCGATCCACTCCCGTGTTTCGGATGGGGTCACAAGCACGGCCTGGGTATTGGCTTGCCCCGAATTACCGGTCTGGTTCAGCCGGTCTTGCACCAGATTTTCCAAGCCGCCCGGCAAAGCCGCGGTATCTGTCTGCCCGTCCGGCACCGAGATTGGCGTTTCAACTTGTTCCAGTGGCTCCAGACCACCAGCCAACGGTTCCAGGGACCCGGACGGACCCGTATCCACCGCCGACAGATCAACCGGATCCGGGGATCCAGTGTTCTGGTTCGACTGAGGTGTTTCAGACGTCGCTGTAATTTGCTGCTCAGGCGAACTGGTGCTCGGCCCGGCTGCCACACCGGATCCCGCGCCGACAACACGTGCGACGGCACCCGGTTTTTCGTTGCTCGTCACATCGACAAGCAAAGTGTTTCCGCTACAGATATTGGCATCTCTGTGCAGAACCCGGCTGTTTTCGAGCGTGATTTCAAGTTTGATATCGCACGGAGGCAACGTGTTGCTGCTGCCGATCGTGTCAATCACGACGCCCTTGTCGTCTCTATTGATAATCGGCCGGTAGCGCTTGTTGAGGGTAACGGACCGGATCCCCGGCTCAGCCGGCTCCACATTGATACGCAAGGTCTCCGGCGCGGATTGTGCGTGTACGCCGTTGATCGTGCAGAGCGCACCAAGACCAATAAAGGCCATGAGACCAGTACGGAACAAAATTGACATATCAGTCCTGGCAGCCGAGCGCCGCATTGGCGATCTCCATGAGAGCGCGATGGGATAATGAGTTGCGATTACTTAGGCAAAGTGGCACCGAAAGGGCAAGCCTCCCGTGTTTCTAACAAACCTATTGATTGGCCAGACCCTAGCGTGGAGCGCGCTTTGCCAAAATACGCTGCAACGTGCGCCGGTGCATATTGAGCCGCCGAGCTGTTTCAGAAACGTTGCGATCACACAGTTCATAGACGCGCTGGATATGCTCCCAACGGACGCGGTCTGCGGACATCGGATTTTCCGGCGGCTCTGCCTTGTCTTCCGGTTTCCGTGCCAAAGCTGCGATGATGTCGTCGGGATCCGCAGGTTTTGCCAGATAGTCGATTGCGCCCATCTTCACCGCGGTCACCGCAGTCGCGATGTTTCCATACCCGGTTAGAATGATAGCGCGGGCATCAGGGCGCCGGGCCCGGATTTGCTGGATGACATCCAGACCGTTACCGTCTTCCAGGCGCATGTCGACAATTGCAAACGCCGGAGCATTTTGGCTGATTTTGATGACGGCATCCTGCAATCCGTCAGCCGTCTCCGTGCTGAAGCCACGTTTTTCCATGGCCCGGGCCAGTCTTTGCTGGAAGGGCTTGTCGTCATCAACGATGAGGAGGCTCTTATCCTCAAGGCTTTCAATCGAAACAATCGGATCTGTCATACCGCACAACCGTTTATTGCTTTACGCGGTTACCGCCCGTCTGGATGAAACTTGGGCAATTATTGCCAAGGCGGAACTGCATTTTCTCTGGTTATGGGGCTAATCGGTCGTTTCGTCCACTCCTTGATGCCGTTCAAAGACCTCTCGCGGCCAACTGACGCGGATCATGGCACCTCTGGACCCTGGTCCGAGATTGCCGAGCTGAACCCGGGCCCCCGTGCGCTCCAGAAGTGTTTTGGCAATAAATATCCCGAGCCCCAGGCCACCCGCCGTGCCCTTTCCCCGTGATTTTCCGCCGCGAATTGAGACATACGGATCACCGATTTTGCTGAGGATCTCTTGGGCAAAGCCCGGTCCATCGTCTTCGATGGTCAGGCTCAGTGTCTTGTCGTCCCATGCGGCCGAAACGGTAACGCTGGATTTGGCAAAGTCGATCGCATTCTCAACCAGGTTACCAAGGCCATAGCGGATCGCAGCGTTTCGCGTACCGATCGGTTCCGGGCCTTCTCCCTCCAGAACCGGGTGGATCGGCACACCGGTACCACGATACGGATCGATCACGTCTTCAATCAGCTGCGACACCGGCATGCTCTGATAAGTCTTGTCCTCTTCGCTTGATAGGCTCGTCAGCTGCTTGAGGATCGTACGGCAGCGTTCTGCCTGTGATCGGATCAAAGCCACATCTTCGCCGCGGGGGTCACCGGTATCGAATTCATCGGAGAGTTCCTTGGCGACAAGATAGATCGTTGCCAAAGGCGTGCCGAGCTCGTGGGCTGCGGCTGTCGCCAACCCGTCCAGTGCATTCAAATGCTGCTCGCGCGCCAAGACAAGTTCTGTTGCCGCCAAAGCATCCGCCATCTGACGGGCTTCCTCGGCAACGCGAAAGGCATAGATCGCCATGAACACAAGCGTCAAAACGAGCGCGACCCAGATGCCGACGGAATAGACCACCGGCAAACGGAACTCATTGCCAACCGGCCAGGGCAATGGGAAATGGTAGACTGCAAGAATGCTCGCACACAGCGTTGCCAACGCGCCCAAAAGGACAGTGTGACGCGCCGACAAACCGGCAGCCGACACCATGACCGGCGCCATCAATAGGAACGCAAAGGGATTGCCCAGCCCTCCAGTTAAGAAAAGCAGTCCGCTCATCTGCAGGATGTCATAGCCGAGCTGGATCACACCGCCGCGCTCTGACAGACGCGTCACCGCAGGCGCTCTGATTTTCAGAAAGATATTGAGCCAAGCCGACATGGCGACGAGCGCAAAGGCAGGTACTGCCGGCAAGGGATACCCAAGTCCCACATGCACTGCGAGCAGCGCGATGGTTTGACCGCCGATCGCCAGCCAGCGAAGGCGAACGAGTGTATCGAGTTTCAGATGCCTGTGCTGCAGGAGGACGGTGGAAGTTGGATCATCAGCCATCTGTCCCTTTTGATACGGTTTTCCGGGCCTGACAAGCCGCCATTCCCCACCCGGGCCTTGTGTCTGGCCCCTCTAAATGGTAGCCAGCCGGGGAATGGTGGTTGTAGGCAGACGCGGACCTGCAGCCAGTTGGGGCGGCAACGCCCTTTACCTTGAAACAGCACCGCGCAACGGAATTATACAACGATGACCGACACCAACGACGGCGGCGCAGCCCCGCAGGCGGAAGGCGCCGATGCTGCACCGGGCATGAACATCCTTGGCCAGTACATCAAGGATCTCTCTTTCGAAAACCCGAATGCACCGCGCTCCCTGATCCAGGGTGAGCAGCCGAAGCTCGACATCAATGTCAATGTTGGCGCCCAACAGGTCGGCGACGACCAGTTCGAGGTGATCCTTACCCTGAACGCCAAGGCCGAGCGTCCGGACATGGTGATGTTCAACGTTGAACTGGTCTATGCAGGCCTGTTCAAGATCTCTGGCGTTCCGGCCGATCACATGCACCCGTTCGTTATGATCGAATGCCCGCGCATGTTGTTCCCATTCGCGCGCAACATTCTGTCTGAAGCAACCCGCAACGGTGGTTTCCCGCCGCTGATGCTCGACCCGATCGATTTTGCACAGCTTTACCGCCAGAACATGGCAAACCAGGCCGCAGATCAGCAGGCTGGCGAGCAAAAGCCGAACTAAGCTTTTTAGATATAAAAGACCAAAACCCGCATCGGCCTCACCGATGCGGGTTTTTTGTTGCTCGGGGAAAGACCCGTGCTACGTCACATTGAATGCGGCGATGGCGGCCATATTGACAATGTCGCTGTCCTTGGCGCCAAGCGGAACAATCTGGATCGACTTGTCAAACCCGACCAGAAGCGGGCCGATCACCGTTGCACCCCCAAGCTCTTGCAGCATCTTTGTCGAGATGGAGGCCGAGTGGAAAGCCGGCATCACGAGAACATTCGCCGGTCCGGACAAGCGGCAGAACGGGTAAGCGGCCATACGGTCCATATCGAGCGCAACGTCGGCAGCCATTTCGCCATCATACTCAAAGTCGACCCGGCGCCGGTCGAGGATCTTGACCGCCTCAATCACCTTTTCGGACCGTTCACCACGCGGGTGCCCAAACGTGGAATAGGCAAGCATGGCAACGCGCGGCTCGTAGCCGAGCTTGCGGGCGACGTGCGCTGCTTCTTCGGCGATATCCGCCAGTTCTTCGGAATTCGGCATGTCGATCACAGCCGTATCGGCCACCAGAACGGTCCGCCCTCGGGCAAGCGCCAAAGACACCCCGATGACGCGGTGGCCCGGCTTAGGATCAATGGTCGCCCGGACCGTGTCGAGCGCCACGGAGTAGTTCCGCGTCAGACCAGTCACCATGGCGTCGGCGTCGCCGCGTGCCACCATGATCGCGCCCCAATAATTCCTGTCGTTGTTGACCATGCGCTGGCAGTCGCGCAGCAAGTATCCGCGCCGCTGCATTCGGCCATAAAGGTATTGCGCATAATCAGCGTTTCGATCAGACAGCCGCGCATTTTGAATGCTGATGCCTGGACGGTTGATATCGATCCCGGCGCGCTCAGCCATGGACTGGATTTCGTCTTCCCGGCCAATCAGGATGGCTTCTCCAAGCCCCTGACTGACGAAACTTGTGGCCGCCCGGATGGTCGGCTCCTCCTCACCTTCGGCAAACACGACCCGTTTTGGTTGCTGGCGCACCTTGGAGAAAATCCGCTGCAGGGTGCCGGCAACCGGGTCACGGCGCGCCGAAAGCTGATGCTTGTAGGCTTCCATATCGACGATCGGCCGCCGAGCAACGCCTGAGTCCATTGCCGCCTGGGCGACAGCTGGCGGAATTGCGTGAATAAGGCGCGGATCGAACGGAACTGGAATGATGTATTCCGGCCCGAACTTCGGCCGGTTGCCGCGATAGGCGGCTGCGACTTCATCCGGCACTTCCTCGCGCGCAAGCTCGGCAAGCGCATTAGCGCAAGCGACCTTCATGTCGTCATTGATTGTGATCGCCTGAACATCCAGCGCACCCCGGAAGATGTACGGAAAGCCAAGGACGTTGTTCACCTGGTTTGGATAATCGGACCGGCCCGTCGCAACAATCGCATCATCGCGAACTTCTGCCGCTTCCTCGGGTGTGATTTCCGGATCCGGATTTGCCATGGCAAAGATGATCGGGTTCGGCGCCATTACACGCAGCATGTCCGGCGTCAGCGCGCCTTTAACGGATACGCCGAAGAAAACATCCGCACCTTTGAGGGCGTCATACAGCGAACGGGCCTTGGTATCGACCGCATGAGCTGACTTCCATTGGTTCATGCCCTCTTCGCGGCCCTTGTAGATCACACCCTTTGTATCGCAGAGCGTCACGTTCTCGTTCGGGATGCCCATCGCCTTGATCAGCTCGATACAAGCTATGCCGGCCGCGCCCGCACCGTTACAGACCACTTTCGTGTCCTTCATGTCCCGGCCGGTGAGGTGAAGCGCGTTGATCAGGCCGGCGGCGGCGATGATCGCCGTGCCGTGCTGGTCGTCATGGAAGACGGGAATGTCCATCAATTCGCGCAGGCGTTGCTCGATGATGAAGCAGTCTGGAGCCTTGATGTCTTCCAGATTGATACCGCCGAAAGAGGGGCCCATGTAGCGCACGGAGTTGATGAACTCATCGACATCCTGCGTGTCCAGCTCCAGATCGATCGAGTCAACATCGGCGAACCGTTTGAACAGAACCGATTTGCCCTCCATCACCGGCTTGGACGCCAGCGCGCCAAGATTTCCAAGGCCCAGAATGGCGGAGCCGTTCGAGATCACCGCAACTAGATTGCCTTTGGTGGTGTAATCGTATGCCTTACTCGGATCCTCCGCGATCGCCCGCACCGGAACGGCCACGCCCGGCGAATAGGCGAGCGACAGATCGCGTTGGGTCGCCATCGGCTTGGTCGGGGTGATTTCGAGTTTGCCGGGACGGCCTTGCTGGTGAAACTGCAGGGCTTCCTGATCTGTGAAACTGACTGATGTTTTGGAGGAAGTCTTGTCGGCGGACATTTTGCAGGCGTTTCCTTAAATTATCGGCGCGCTTCTGAAAGGCGGGGTATGACCTTATCGCCGGAGTATTGATGCCTCAACCCAGAGGATCTAATCCCTTATGCGGATCAAGGCTGACGGCCGTGTGAACGGTACGCCCAAGCGCCTATTCACAACAAACATCTCTTACCGGCGGCCAATGACCGTGTTCCGCGCTTGCAGAGCTTTCCCTTCAAAGCGCGTTGTTTTAGGTATCGGGAATGACCCAGACGACCGCGCAAAAACCGGCTCCGGCGGACACCAAAGTCACGCCGATGATGGCCCAGTTCATCGAGATCAAAACCGCCAACCCGGATAGTCTTTTATTCTATCGGATGGGCGATTTTTATGAGCTTTTTTTTGAAGATGCTGAAATCGCATCGCGGGCATTGGGCATCACGCTGACCAAACGCGGCAAGCATCAGGGCGAAGATATCCCGATGTGCGGCGTTCCGGTCCATGCCGCCGATGATTATTTGCAAAAGCTGATCGCGCTGGGCCATCGCGTCTCCGTTTGCGAACAGACCGAGGATCCGGCGGAAGCGAAAAAACGCGGCTCGAAATCCGTTGTCCGGCGCGATGTGGTGCGTCTGGTCACGCCCGGCACATTGACGGAAGAGCGGCTTCTGGATGCCGGGGCCAACAATTACCTGATGGCACTCACCCGTTTAAAGGGCGGCTCGCTCGCGGGCGATGCGGTCTATGGTCTTGCCTGGATCGACATGTCGACCGGGTCGTTTCAGGTCTCCGAAACCGATCACCAGCGCCTTGCGGCCGATCTTGCGCAAGTGGCACCGCGCGAGTTGATCCTTGCGGACAATCTGCTGCAGGAACAAGACGTCCGCCAGCTTGCCGAGCTCTCGGGTGGTGCGCTATCGCCTGTGCCGCGGGCGTTTTTCGACGGATCGACCGCCGCCGACCGGCTGGCGCATTATTTTGGCGTCAAAACCCTCGACGGGTTCGGCACCTTCAGCCGCGCCGAACTTTCAGCTGCGGCTGGAATTCTCTCCTACATCGAAAAAACACAGCTCGGCGAACGCCCGCCGCTCGATCCACCGGTGCGCGAGGCCGGCGCAGGACGGATGCTCATCGACCCGGCAACCCGTGCCAACCTGGAACTCTCTCGCACACTGTCTGGTGAAAAGCAGGGCTCGCTGCTGTCCACTATCGACCGGACCGTCACTGGTGGCGGGTCCCGCCTGCTAGCGAGCCGGTTGGCCGGACCGTTGATCAATGTGGATGCCATTCAGCGGCGCCATGATGCAGTGGCGTTCTTTCTCAACAACGAAATCATGCGCGAAGGCCTGCGCCAGACCTTGAAAGGCGCGCCAGATATGGCCCGCGCCTTGTCTCGGATTGCGTTGAATCGCGGAGGCCCGCGCGATATCCTGTCAATCGCGCAAGGGCTGGACGCAGCCCGCGCGGTACTTGATCAGACCGGTACGACACCATCTGAGATCCCGGCAGAAATCGCAGCGGCCCGGTCCAGCCTCGATCAAGCGCCGCACGAGCTTGGCGCTGAATTGGTGGCCGCCATCAAGGAAGAGCCACCGCTTTTGAAACGCGACGGCAACTTCGTTGCGACCGGCTACAACGCTGACCTCGATGAATTGCGGGCGCTCCGCGATGAAAGCCGCAAGGTGATCGCCAAACTGCAGGCCGACTATGCGGAAGAGCTTGGCCTGCGCTCTTTAAAGATCAAACACAACAACGTGCTCGGCTGGTTCATCGAAGCACCGACCGCACAAACCGAGAAGCTCACCGCCGATCCCGGCCGCTTCATTCATCGCCAGACCATGGCGGGTGCCATGCGCTTCACCACAACGGAACTGGCCGATCTGGAATCCAAGATCGCCAGTGCCGGGGAGCGATCCCTTGCAATCGAGCTCGAAATTTTTGAACGCCTATCCCAGGCAATCATCGATGCCTGCGATGCGATCAAAGCCGCCGCGCAGGGCCTCAGCATTCTGGATGTGTCCGCTGCTTTGGCAAAACTCGCACAGGACGAAAACTACGCCCGTCCTCTTGTCGATGACAGCCGCGCCTTTGACATTAAAGCCGCGCGTCATCCGGTGGTTGAAGTCGCGCTTAAAAATGCGGGCGGGGAAAGTTTTGTTGCCAATGACGCCAATCTCGGCCCGGAAGCGGATGAAGACATTGGCCATATCTGGCTGATCACCGGTCCGAACATGGCCGGTAAATCGACCTTCCTGCGCCAGAACGCGCTGATCGCCGTCCTCGCACAGATGGGTTCTTTCGTTCCGGCGACCTCTGCGCATATTGGGATAGTCGACCGGCTGTTTTCCCGTGTCGGTGCGGCGGACGATCTGGCGCGCGGGCGCTCAACCTTCATGGTCGAGATGGTCGAAACCGCTGCGATCCTCAATCAGGCCGGCGACCGCTCGCTGGTGATCCTGGATGAGATCGGTCGGGGCACGGCGACCTTCGACGGGCTTTCGATTGCTTGGGCGACCATCGAACACCTGCATGAGGTCAACAAATCCCGGGCGTTGTTCGCGACCCACTATCACGAACTCACCGCGCTTTCGGCCAAGCTGGACCGGCTCTCAAACGCCACAGTGTCGGTGAAGGAATGGAACGGCGAGGTGATCTTCCTGCACGAGATCGTTCCGGGGGCCGCCGACCGGTCTTATGGCATTCAGGTCGCCAAGCTCGCTGGTCTTCCAGCAACGGTGGTGGAGCGCTCGAAGCAGGTCCTGTCGCAGCTGGAAGAACAGGACCGCAATGCGCCCTCTCAAAATCTCATCGACGAGCTCCCGCTCTTTGCAACCCTTGCCCCACCGCCCAGCGCGCCGACCGCCGCGCAGGAGGCAGATCCAATCCACGAAGCACTCGGCGATTTTGATCCCGACGACATGACGCCGCGAGAGGCTTTGGAAGCCCTCTACAAACTGAAGGGATTGCAGGTCAAAGAGGAGTAGGGTCGTTTAAACACCAAACAGCCATAAATGCAGCAATTGGGAATGCGAGTAGATCCCCGCTTGGGGGCGGGGACGACCACTTAAAATACAGCCATGGACTGTGGCTGATTTGGTGGGCATGGCGGAAACATCGCAGACCGGTCAAATCCAACAAGCGTCCTAGCCCGCCTGAACCGCCGACATAATCTCGGCCAAAGCCTCCTCGTGGATCGGGAAACCGTCTTCGCCCAGCGCCTCAAGTAAGGTCCAGTCGCCATTGCCGGAAACGGCAAGGCAAAGGGTCGCCGCCGGGTGGCCGTCCCAGTGATAGAAATAGAGGTCTCCCGCCAGAACGTCCGGAACATAGCGCGCGATACCATTGCGCATGCGGCGGTTTTCCTCCTCGATCGCGGAACATGTCTGTAGTGGAGACAACAGGGAGGTTGCCGGAATGGGCGGCGGGGGAACCTCCCGGCTTCGGCCCGCCAGCATTGTCCAGTGCGCCAGCCACCATTGCAGTTTCTGTGGCGAGGCAATCAGTTTTAACGCCTTCAAGGCACCGGCACGCTCAGCCTCGGTCAGGTTTTTCAAGCCCGACTGGACGATATGCAGAATGCGGGCGAAGGAGAGACCCTGGTCCAGAAGCGCGCGGATCTGCAGCGTCTCCGGCCAATCGGTTTGTTTCAGGATCCTGTCGGTCATCTCGTCCTTCATCCGAACAAGATCTTTCAAGTCCAGGATATCGCTTTTCTGATTGAGCGCTGCCTTGAGGGCCCGGTGTTCCGGAAAGCCGGAGCCAGGCGGGACCTGTTCCAGAAGCGCAAGAAGAGACGGTTCCGGCGTTTGGCCAAGATATCTGCTAAGCACGACTTCACGGGTCGTTTCGTTGAGGGCTGTCGCAAGTTGCTGGCGCTGCTGCGGGCGCGTGCGTCCGGCGGCGCAAAAGAGTTCGAGCGTCAGGGATAACGTTCCAAGCCGTCCAAGCCCGGTTTGCTGATGGACCTTGCGCCACAGGCTCGGCGCCCGGCGGAAGAGATCCAGGAGCAGCCATTGCTGGGCCCCGAACGGTGCGGCGAGCTTTGTTAGGCTCAGCGGCAATGTCGCTATGTAGTCCCGAAACGCCTTGTCCACGCCCGGTCCGGCCGCAATTCCGGTTCCAAGGGTCTTGGGATGATGGGAGAGGACGCTTTTGAGCTCTGCTTTGCGACCATAATCCGGAGCATCGAAAACCGGCCAGTCGGGCAGGAAGTCTTCCGGTTCCCGGTTTTGGCGCTGGACCTTGCAGCCAAACGGTTGGTCCCAATAGGTGTAGATGACCGCATTTTCGCCCGACCGTTCCGCCAGACCTTCGCTGATCCAGTCGTAACTTGCATAGGTGGGCGGAAGCGCCCGGTCCGGTTTTTCATCCAACGCGAGCTGTTGCTGCTGGCCCGCCAAGTTGTCCATCATGGCCATGTTGCTCTCTCAAGCGCATCTGTACAGATGAAAACCTTGCGGAACCCTTCAAAAAACGGCAACGGACCGGACGACCTCGTTTTCCGATATGCACAGGGCACCTGACGACTGGGCAATTATTGCCGACTGCTTATGGGAACTCTTTGTTGGGCACCTCCAAGTCAACATTGAACCAAAATTGTATTTTGCCTGATGACACCCCAGACGTGCCGGGGTACGGTTTCAGCATCTTTTCAGATGCCTGACTCTCCCAAAGGCGATTTCGTGTCCAGTTCCAGATTTTTGCCGCGGCAAGCAATGCTGATCATTGCGCTGCAGCTCACCAACAGCATGTGTGTGTCGTCGCTCGTCCCGATGATGGGGTATTTCATCGTCGATGGGCTGGGCGCAGACCCGTGGCAGATCGGGCTCTACACCGGCCTTGTGGCCCCGCTAACGCTGCTGACCAACAGATGGGCCGGGGAACGGCTGGATCGTGGAGTGTTGGTCCGTCCGCAGCTTTTGATTGCCGTGATCGCCTTCCTTGCCGTTGCCGGCCTCCTCACACAGACTAAAGAACTCTGGCTTTTGCTGGCACTCGTCGCCCCCTTGATGAGCCTTTCCAACATGGGCTCGGGGATCGTCTTCACCTATGGCCGCCTCTATGCAGATCAGGCCGGTCTTGATATCGGCCGGATGAATTCCTGGCTGCGCATGTCGGTTTCGCTTGCTTGGATGATGGGCCCGGCAGCCGCGTTTTCGATCGCAGCACAATTCGGCTTTCAGGCTGCGTTCATCAGCGCCTTTGGGCTCGGTCTGGTGTATCTCGTTTTGTGGCATGTCGTGATGCCGAAAGGCTTTCGTGCGCCGCCTAAAGACACGCCATCTGCCGACAAGAACCCCATCAACTGGGGGCTCATAACAGCCGGACTGATCTGCCTCACCTTCGTCATCACCAATTCCCTGTTTGTCTCAGTGATGCCGCTTTACTTCATCGATCAAGTCGGCCTGCCGGGGTTCACACCGGGTCTATCGCTGTCGGTGAAATGCCTTCTGGAGGTTATCATAATTCTGGCATCCGTCCGTTTGGCGGAACGGTTTGGTGTGCGCACAATCCTGCTCTTTTCAGCAGGTCTTGCTGTCATCGACATGTTGTTGTTCGCGCAGGTGAGTGAAGTCTGGCAGGTCACGGCGGTCGCCGTGTTGGAGGGCATTCATTACGGCCTCTTCGCCGGAGTGGCGATTACATTCGTGCAGAGCTTTGCCCCTGACCGGCCTGGGCGGGCGACAGCTGTTTACATGAACAGCCTGTTCCTGGGCGGCATGATCGGCAGCGTTTCAATGGGGTTTATTGCGTCGGCTGTCGATTACCGTGCGGTGCTTTATGTCGCCTCGGCAGTGTCTTTGGCAGGAATGGCCGTTCTGCTCGCCACCGCCCGGTTGAGGCCTTCTCCGGAGACAAAGCCGGTTTGAAGGATCCTCTAAACGCCGCCTGCTTTTGCTGTCGCCAAGGCATTCGCCATGGCGCCGGCAAAGCTCGTGCGGTCCTCCGGATTCAGGAAATCGCCGAGGTCCACGGTCTCGCCGCGGCTTGTAAGCGAGATCTTGGTCACACCCTCATCTTCTATTTTATCGACGGATAACCGCACCCACATGGGATTAAACCGATATTCAAGGTTCCGTTTGCCCGGGCCAACCTTGCGGACAAGGATTTCATGACGAGAAAGTCGGATTTCTTCAAACTGCCGCGCCGAGGCATAATTCAAACGGAACGCCAGCCAGATCAGCGCCATGTCGAGGCCAAAGAACCCAAATACCGGCCAGGCCCCAATGCTCCAGAACACAGCACCGGCAACAAAACTGATAAGGCCCAAACAGAGCATGAGGATCAGGAACCCGTTCGGACCAAGCGACCGGTAGGGCGTCAGAACAGCTGTAAAAAACGGCCGGTCTTCGCTTTCCGTATTGTCAAAACGGCTCTGATCTGAATTGTTCCCGCTCATGGGAGAGGATTATAGAGAGAAGATGACGCAAGCAAAGAGCCCAGCCACCGCCAAACCGGCTAAACGATCTGTCAAATCGGCGCAGGTCCGAAAGAAGGCTCCGTCGGTCGATAATCCAGGCAAAGTCCTGAAGCGGTCCCGCTATACAAAAGTGGAGACCTACGAGATTTTTCAGCGGTTCCACGCAGACAATCCGGAGCCGGAAGGAGAACTCGACTACATCAACGCCTATACGTTGCTGGTCGCGGTCCTCTTGTCTGCGCAAGCAACGGATGTGGGCGTCAACCGGGCGACGAAACATCTGTTTCAACTTGCGGATACGCCGGAAAAGATGGTTGCGCTGGGCGAAGACAAGGTTCGCGAAGAAATCCGCACCATCGGCCTTTTCAAGACCAAGGCCAAAAACGTCATTCTGATGTCCGAGCAGCTTATCCGCGATTACGGCGGTGAAGTGCCGGAAGATCGGGAAGCGCTGGAAAAACTCCCGGGTGTTGGCCGGAAAACGGCCAATGTTGTGCTCAATATCTTTTTCGGCCATCCGACCATCGCGGTCGACACGCATTTGTTCCGGCTCGGGAACCGGATCGGCATAGCCCCAGGCAAGACCCCGCTTGATGTCGAAAAGTCGATGGAAAAGGCGGTGCCGAAGGAGTTCTCGCTCCACGCCCATCACTGGCTGATCCTTCACGGCCGGTATATCTGCAAGGCGCGCAAGCCAGAGTGCAAGCGCTGCGTGATCTATGATCTTTGCAAAAGCCCGGAAAAAGAAAAGTTCGATGCAGTGCCAGATATCGCGGTCCGGGCCAAAGCCATCATCGAGCGCGAAAAGGCCAATTCATGCTGAAACCAGATGGCATGCCGCAAAGCCGACGACTTCGTTTTCGATTGCCAGAACTTTCTGACGCCGCGTTTTATCAATCGCTGATGAGTGACCCGGACTACATTCGGTTTATCGCTGACCGCGGCATCACGGACTTGGACGCCGCGCGCGCTTACATCGATGAAAAAGTGCTGCCGGGTTTTGACGAAAACGAGGGTGTCGGGCTTTGGATTGTCACAGAAAAAGACAGCGATGAACCTGTCGGTCTCTGCGGCCTTGTTGTACGGGACGGGTTGGCGATGCCGGATCTCGGCTACGCCTTCCACAAAGACCATCGAGGCAAGGGCTATGCGCTTGAAGCCGCCGAGGCCGTTGTCGGGTTTGCCCGCTCTGAGCTCGGATTATCGCACCTCTGCGCAATCACGCATCCGGAAAACGCGCGGTCTTCCGCTCTTTTGATGAAAATCGGATTTCACCCAAACGGCCAAAAGTCGCTGCCTAAGATCGAAGGGATTGCCGACTACTTCGTCGCTGAACTTTGAACGCTGGATGGTTTAGGACTTTTTCCGTAAGCGCACGACCACATCGACGTGAACGACTTCCATCCCTTCCGGGATGTCAGGGAGTTCGCCAATGCCGACACCTTCACCTGGAATGTCGATCACCTTGTTCTCGCCTTCAATAAAGAAGTGATGGTGATCGGAGACTTTGGTGTCGAAGTAAGTCTTGTTGCCCTCAATTGCGACTTCCCGCAGAAGGCCAGCTTCGGTGAACTGGTGCAGCGTGTTGTAAACCGTTGCCAAGGATACCGGCACGTCAGCAGCAACAGCTTCTTCGTGCAAGAGTTCAGCGGACAGGTGCCGGTCGCCCTTGGAGTACAAAAGCTCGGCCAGGGAGACACGTTGGCGGGTCGGCCGAAGGCCAGCGTCCCGCAGCATATCGGTCACGTCTTTCCCGGCTGTTTCAGTCACCATCTCTATTGCCATTCAGATCCGGTCCAAGTCTTTCTTGCCATTTCACAGCGCATCAAATCCGCGCCATCAAGCTGTTCCAAGCGGGCCAAAAACCCAAGCACTGGCCTATATCTGCCATTTCTTGCACCTTATATGCAAGTTTTTAACGCGGAGCTACTTTCTCCGCTGCTTACAAAATTCATGCAGCGCAGCATTCAATAAGTTCGAAAAACCGCAGAAAAAGGGGCAAACTTCACGCTTACGACATCTTTCGGTCATGGTTCCCCTGTGTTAGGAAGGCGCCACAATCGAAACGAAAACAAACCCATAACAAGGCTCTCTCCTCAAAGAGTCTTGGCCAAAAAGACGGAAAGTGAATGACCGAGCGCCGCTCCAGCTACGACTACGAAGCTCTTCTCGCCTGCGGCCGCGGCGAGCTGTTTGGCCCCGGCAATGCACAATTGCCTCTCCCACCGATGTTGATGTTCGACCGGATTACGGAGATTTCCGAAACCGGCGGCGAATATGACAAGGGCTATGTCCGGGCAGAATTCGATATCAAGCCGGATCTGTGGTTCTTTCCGTGCCACTTCCAAGGCAATCCGATCATGCCGGGTTGTCTGGGTTTGGACGCCCTATGGCAGCTGACTGGTTTTCATTTGGGCTGGCAGGGATTGCCGGGCAAAGGCATGGCGCTCTCCACCGGTGAAATCAAGTTCAAAGGTATGGTCACACCGGAAACAAAGCTCGTGGAATATGGCGTTGATTTCAAACGCGTCATGAAAGGCCGGTTGGTCCTGGGCATTGCCGACGGCTGGCTGAAAGCTGACGGCGAGCAAATCTACAAGGCAAAAGATCTGCGTGTGGGCCTTTCCACCGCCTAAACTCCGGTTCTGCAGAGCCAGAAAAGTTCAAGCCGGCGCTCCTTAAAAGGGACGCGCCGGTTCATCCATTCTAAGGGCCGAACCGAAGAGTCGAAACAAAGCCCATCGAAACGTTAGGAGACCGCAATGAGACGCGTTGTCGTCACCGGGATCGGAATCGTGTCATCCATCGGTTCCAATGCACAAGAAGTTCTGGCAAGCCTCCGGGAAGGAAAATCCGGAATCAGCTTCGCCCCCGACTATGCAGAGCATGGCTTTCGCAGCCAGGTCCACGGCATGCCGAACGTCGACATTCCCGAGCTGATCGACAAGCGCCAGCTGCGATTCATGGGCGATGGAGCGGCTTACAATTACATCTCCATGCAGCAGGCAATTGCTGACAGCGGATTGGAAGAAAACGACATTTCCAACGAGCGCACCGGCCTGATCATGGGTTCCGGCGGTCCGTCCACGAAGAACCTGTTCCAGGCGCATAAGATCGTCATCGAAAAGGGTTCTCCGAAGCGCATGGGCCCGTTCATGGTGACCCGCGGGATGAGCTCAACCAACTCGGCCTGTCTTGCAACCCCGTTCAAGATCAAGGGCATCAACTATTCCATCACCTCGGCCTGTTCGACATCCGCGCACTGCATCGGTGCTGCAACGGAGCAGATCCAGTTCGGCAAGCAGGACGTGATGTTTGCAGGCGGCGGCGAGGAACTCGACTGGACCCTGTCCTGCCTGTTTGACGCCATGGGCGCCATGTCCTCCAAGTACAATGACACACCGGAAACGGCTTCGCGCGCCTATGACGCAACCCGCGACGGCTTTGTCATTGCTGGCGGCGGCGGTGTTGTGGTTCTGGAAGAACTGGAACACGCCAAGGCCCGCGGCGCGAAAATCTACGCAGAAGTCACTGGTTACGCAGCCAACTCCGACGGTTACGACATGGTGGCCCCGTCAGGCGAGGGCGGTGAGCGCTGCATGCGGATCGCAACGAGCACACTGGGCGACCGCAAGGTTGACTATATCAACTCTCACGGCACCTCGACACCGGTCGGTGATGTCGGTGAGATCGAGGCAATCCGCCGCGTCTTCGGTGAAAATCAACCGCCGGTTTCTTCGACCAAGTCCCTGACCGGCCACAGTCTTGGCGCGACCGGTGTTCAGGAAGCGATTTACTGCCTGCTCATGATGCAGAACGATTTCATCACGGCATCCGCCAACGTCAACGAACTCGACCCGGCTCTGAAGCCGGAAGAAATCGTGACGACACGCGTGGACAATGCCGGTCTCGATACGGTCCTGTCCAACAGCTTCGGCTTCGGCGGCACCAACGCATCGCTCGCGATGTCGCGTTATCACGGCTGAGGAGCGGTACATGTCTGATTTGATGAAGGGCAAACGCGGCCTGATCATGGGCGTTGCCAACGATCACTCCATTGCCTGGGGTATTGCAAAAACGCTGGCGGAACATGGCGCAGAGCTCGCCTTCACCTATCAGGGTGAAGCTTTTGGCCGGCGCACAAAACCGCTTGCTGAAAGCGTTGGCTCCACCTTGATGCTTCCGTGCGATGTGGAAGACATCGACAGCGTGGACGCCGTCTTTGCCAAGCTTAAGGAAGAATGGGGTTCCATAGACTTCCTGGTCCACGCGATCGGCTTTTCCGACAAGAACGAACTGAAGGGCAAATATGCTGACACCACCCGGGACAATTTCTCCCGGACCATGGTGATCTCCTGCTTCTCCTTCACCGAAATCACGAAGCGCGCAGCAGACCTGATGCCGAATGGCGGGTCCATCGTCACCCTGACCTATGGCGGTGCGACGAAAGTGATGCCGAACTACAACGTCATGGGCGTTGCCAAGGCAGCTCTGGAATCTTCCGTTCGCTACCTTGCGGCCGACTACGGACCTCAGAATATCCGCGTAAATGCCATTTCTGCTGGTCCTGTCCGGACCCTGGCAGGCTCTGGTGTGTCCGATGCCCGGCTGATGTTCAATTTCCAGAAGCGCAATTCTCCGCTGCAGCGGACTGTGTCTCTCGACGAAATCGGCGGCACAGGTCTCTACCTTCTTTCGGATCTCTCCGGGGGCGTGACCGGCGAAGTCCACTTCGTCGACAGTGGCTACAACATCATGTCGATGCCGCGTCTGGACGAGCTGAAAGTTCAGGAAAGCCGCGCCGACTGATTCGTACGCGCTCCAAAACAACAAAAGGCGGCCCATTGGCCGCCTTTTTTATTGCCAAATTGGAAGCAATTCAGTCCTCAATCAGTTCATCCGGATAAACACCGAACAGGCGGGTCTGATCGAGCCAGCCGTTGAATTCTTCACCGCTCACGCGGCACCAACCGCCGGCACATTCTCCGACAGCCGCCAGAACAAACGGTTCCAGTTCGGCAACGATGTCCGCATCGGACTGTGAGCGGGCACGCAGCGGCGTGCGATTGTCCTTCTCCCAGGGTGTTACAAGAGCCGTCCGCCGTCCGGACAGCAGAGAGTGGAACACCCAGCCCTGTTTGCCTTCCCAGTCGCGGATGCGCCGCCAGTTTTCAAATTCCTGAATGATTTCCACGGGCAGGCCGGACTGAACGAAAGTCCACGCGATGTCATGTTCGCGGGATGGGCCGAGGCGGACATTCACCCGGTCAGACTTCAAACTGACAAAGCGGGGAACGGGCAATCCGGTTGCGCCTGTGGTTGTGCCTTGAGCAAAGGCAGGCGGTGCCACTGACGTGCCACCGGTCATCACCCCGAGAGTAAGCAGGAAAAGCGCAATCGCGATCGAACGGGCCATATTGTCGGTAAGTCCAATTGTTATCGAACGGTTGTTTAAGGCACACCACTACAGAAAAGTGGACGCGAAAACCAGTAGGCCGGAATCAGCTTATCTGTTTGGCTGAGGAATGCACCCAATCCCTTGTTTCTGACGGATCATCTGGTAAGGAAAAGGGAGTGGTGTCATCCGCTTGCGCTCCGCGTAGCGTCAAGGTGAATCCGTTGGGGTTAAGGATTCCTCAACGAAGCCCGAAAGGCAGTTAGTATGGCGAAAAAGAAGCCTGTCGTCGTTGTGACCCGGAAACTTCCGGATGTGGTCGAAACCCGGATGCGCGAATTGTTTGAAACGCGCCTCAATGAAAGTGACAGGCCCTTTAGCCAGGCAGAGCTCGTGGAAGCCGTGCGAACCGCCGATGTTCTGGTACCGACGGTCACCGACCGGATCGACTCCTCCGTCCTGTCCCAGGCCGGAGAAAATCTCAAACTGATCGCCAACTTCGGTAACGGTGTCGACAACATCGACGTGGTCACGGCCAACAACCGCGGCATCAATGTCACCAACACACCGGGTGTTCTGACTGAAGACACAGCCGATATGACAATGGCGCTGATGCTCGCCGTGCCACGCCGCCTGTCGGCCGGGATCCACGCGCTGGAAAGCGGTGACTGGGCCGGTTGGTCGCCAACCTGGATGCTGGGCCACCGGATCTGGGGCAAACGCCTTGGAATCATCGGCATGGGCCGGATCGGTCAGGCTGTTGCCCGCCGCGCCAAGGCCTTCGGCATGTCCATCCATTACCATAACCGCCGCCGTGTTCCGGCAGCTGTTGAGGAAGAGCTTGAGGCGACCTACTGGGAGAGCCTCGATCAGATGCTGGCGCGGATGGATGTCGTTTCGGTTCACTGCCCGCATACGCCAGGAACATTCCACTTGCTCTCTGCCCGTCGCCTCAAGCTTTTGAAAAAAGACGCTTATGTGGTGAACACCGCCCGCGGCGAGGTGATCGACGAAAACGCGCTGATCCGGATGCTGGAAGCAGGCGAGCTGGCGGGTGCAGGCCTCGATGTGTTCGAACACGAACCTGCGGTCAATCCGAAGCTCATCAAGCTCGACAACGTAGTCCTCTTGCCGCATATGGGCTCGGCAACGATCGAGGGCCGGATCGAAATGGGCGAAAAAGTCATCATCAACATCAAAACGTTCATGGATGGGCACCGCCCGCCCGATCGCGTTCTGCCGTCGATGCTCTGAAGTCTATGATTATATTATGATAAACCCCGGCCCAGCGCCGGGGTTTTTGTATCGGGATTAGAGAATGCTAAGCCGCTCGGGTTCAAACGCCATGAAGTATCGTCCCGGCCTTGAGCAGGGATCTACTCGCAATCCAAAAAACCGCGGCGGCTGAGTTTCAAACTTGAAAGCTCTGCAAACGAGTGGTTCCCGTATCTCCGCTGCACTTCCTCCGGGATGACGAATAAGAGACGGGCAGTCGCCTGACGATGCGGATCAAGCTTGTGAATGACCGAGACAGTCGATCTTGTTCGAGATCCCGCTCACCCACCGTATTTCTTCCAGAGCGCGCCGTCGCCCATGCCGTCCACAAAGGCCTTGTGGGCGGTGAATTCGTCGTCTCTCAAAAGCGCAGACAAAGGCACCGGACGGGGGCGAGCGTTGAAGGAGCCGAGCTCTCCAGGCTCTGATCCTGCGTCTCCAGACCCTCCAAGGCCATCTTCTTCATCCGGGTCCAGGATCAGCGCACGCTGTTTGCCGCCGATCATCTCCAGATAGACTTCGGCTAGGATCTCCGCATCGAGCAACGCGCCGTGTTTGACACGTTTGGAATTGTCGATGCCGTACCTTGAGCAAAGCGCATCGAGCGAGTTCGGGCCGGTGGGGTGCTTGCGCCGGGCGATCTCGAGCGTATCGATCACCTGGGTATTCGGGATAGTGCGCCGACCGACTTTTTCGAGCTCGAAATTGATGAAGCCCATGTCGAAGGCCGCGTTGTGGATCACAAGCGTTGCATCGCCGACAAATTCCAAAAATTCATCTGCGACCTGCTCAAAGAGAGGTTTGTCGGACAAAAACTCTGCCGACAGCCCGTGAACCCGAAAGGCTTCCTCCGGCATGTCGCGCTGCGGATTGATATAGACGTGATAGGAGTTTCCAGTGGGAACGTGATTGATCAGTTCCACACCCCCAATTTCGACCAAACGGTCTCCACCGCGCGGATTAAGACCCGTCGTTTCCGTATCGAATGAGATTTCCCGCATGGTTCCGCCTGTTTTCCGTCTGTCCCATCTGCGCAAGCAGGCGCACTTCACGCAAGATCAGCGTCAGGTTTTCCCCGGTCTTCAGCAAGAAGAACAGCAAAAACCCTCAGCCAATTGCGGCGGAGGCTTTCAAGACAGCCGCGACCGACCGGCGTGCAGCGTCCATTCCCAACCCGGTGTCGATCAGAAAATGCGCGCGTTTGCGTTTTTCGGCATCCGGCATTTGTTTTGATAGGATCGCCTCAAACCGGTCTTCGGTCATCCCCGGCCGGTCTAGGACACGCGCTCTTTGGACATCTGCATCCGCCGTCACGACTACGACACCGTCGACCCGGTTGTCACCACCGGTTTCAAACAACAGCGGAATGTCCAGCACCACCACCCGGTGGCGGTTAGCTCTAGCTTTTTCAAGAAACGCCAGTTCTTCTTCGCGCACCAAGGGGTGTACGATGGCCTCCAACCGCTTCATCGCTTCCGGTTTTCCCAGGACATGCGGGGACAGCAGGGCTCGATCGACGGTTCCGTCAACTACGGTTCCAGGAAAAGCCGCTTCGATGAGTGGTGCCGCGCGGCCCGAATAGAGCGCGTGCACCGTCGCATCTGAATCGTGGACGGGCACGCCCAATTCAGCGAACATCTTGGCGGTGGTCGATTTTCCCATACCGATGGACCCGGTCAATCCAAGCTTGATCACGGTGTCACTCCGAGATCGGCAAGAACCAGATCGCGCAATTCCGTATCGACCTCGGGCCGGACGCCAAACCAGCGCTCAAATCCCGGCACGGCCTGGTGAAGCAGCATGCCCAGGCCATCAACCGTTTTATTGCCGCGTTCCGCGGCTTGTTTGAGAAGGTCGGTTTCCAAAGGCGCATAGACGATATCGGTAACAAGCGCGGACACAGGCAACGGATCAAGATCAATTTCCAACGGTGCTTTCCCCGTCATGCCAAGCGCCGTCGTGTTCACCAAAAGATCCGCTTCTCCGAGAAGTGTCCCCAACTTATCCCAAGCATGCGCTGTCGTTTTAGACCCAAACTGATCCTCAAGAGCTTTGGCTTTTTCAAAGGTTCGATTGACGATATGCACCGCTGTGAATCCACGAGAGAGCAGAGCCCATATGATGGCCCGCGCCGCGCCGCCGGCGCCCAGAACAACAGCCGTTCCGCCAGATGCATCCCAACCGGGCCCCAATTGGTCCAGATTTCCGAGAAAGCCCAACCCATCGGTATTTGCGCCACACAAAGCCCCGCTCTCATCCAGCCAAAGCGTGTTGGCGGCACCCATGGCTTCGGCCGCGTCGTCCAGATTAGCGCAGGCTGCAGCGGCAACCTCCTTGTGCGGTACGGTCACGTTCGCGCCGATCAATCCGGTGGCGGCAAAATTCTTGTAAAAGGCATCGGCTGTTTCCGGTGTGACCGGCACCCGGCCATACTCTCCATCAAGACCGTGTTTCTTGAGCCAATATCCATGTACGAGCGGAGACCGGGATTGATCGACCGGATAACCCGTGATGGCGGCTTTTATAGTGCTTCCACTCATGCCTCGATCACTCCGAGTTCCCGCAGCTGCGCCAACAAGGGCAGCATCGGCAAACCGAGGATCGTGAAATAGTCACCATCAATCTTTTCAAAGAGTTGCAGACCCAATCCTTCCAACTGATAGGCGCCAACACTCGACAAGACGTCGTCGCCCGCCTCAGCCAGATAGTGGCCGACAAATGCTGGCGACAAGGTCCGCATGGTCAAGCGGGCCGTCGAGACATGCCGCCAAATCGCTTCACCGCCTTTTGAAATCACGACAGCCGACAGGAGTTCATGGGTTTTTCCGGAAAATGCCAGCAATTGTCGGCGGGCCGCTTCCATATCGTCCGGTTTGGTCCTGCGCTCACCTTCAAAAGCAAGGATCTGATCTGCACCGATCACAAGATCGCCCGGACGGCGCGCACTGACGTCATTTGCTTTTGCTTCCGCCAGAACACTGGCCAAGTCTTCCGGTGGGAACCCGGCTTCCAGGAGCGGAACCTCCACGGCGCGTTCGTCCACATTTGCTGGATTGACATCAACGGTCAGACCCGCATTTCTCATCAGTTCAGCGCGGATCTTGCTGCCGCTTGCCAAAACCAGTGCCATGATATCCTCTTGAAATGAAAAGTCCGGATTACTCCGATACTCCGTTTTCACGTGCTGTCTTGTAGTCTTTGAACAAAGTCAGAATTTCCGCAGCCGTTTCTTCAATCGACCGGCGCGTCACGTCTATCAGCGGCCAGTTGTGTTCCGAACACAGACGCCGGGTCATATTGATCTCCCGGGAGATCTCTTTTCGATCAACATACTGATCGTTATAACCCTCTGAATTTAATGATAAAACTCTGTTCCGGCGGATCTGTTGGATCCGTTCTGCAGAGGCGATCAATCCCACCACCATCGGGTTCTTCAAGGATTTGACGCTTTCGGGGAGCGGAATGTCCGGAACCAGCGGCACATTCGCCGCCTTGATGCCGCGGTTCGCCAGATAAATGCATGTCGGTGTTTTTGAGGTTCTTGAAATCCCAAGCAGCACGATATCGGCGGACTCCAGATCGTCCCAAATCTGCCCGTCGTCATGCATCATGGTGTAGTTCAGCGCTTCCATCCGGCTGAAATACTCGGCATCCATTTCATGCTGACCACCGATACGGTGGGTCTGCGTGACATTCAAATAGGACTGAAAGACCGCGAAGACCGGGTCCAGAATGTTGACGAAGGGCGTTCCCAATTCACGGCATTTTTGTTCGAGCCTCTGAGCAATTTCCTCGTCCACCAAAGTGTAGAGGACAATTCCCGGCGCTTTTTCGATTTCACTGATCACCCGGTCGAGCTGCTTGTGTGATCGCACCAGCGGGTAAACATGCTCGATTTCCTGGACATTTTCGTACTGAACCGTCGCAGCACGCGCGACCGTCATCAGGGTTTCGCCAGTGGAGTCCGAGACCAGATGCAGATGAAAGTAGTGTCTCGGATTATTCACGGTGTCATCCCCAGGGGTGTTGATGAGTTGGGAGTCGCTGTCATTGCTCTCTGCCTAGCACGGATTTATTCCCGCTCCGCCGATTTTATTAACAATGTCTAAACGCCGGGAAACTGAAACCGGAATGGTTGTGAGGTTTTGTGGATCAACATGAGGCCTGTGACATTTCGACAGGCTATCCACCAACGCCCAAATTCTTAACGAAAGGTAAACACTTTTCTAAATCGCTGTAATTGCCCGCGAAATTTTGTTATCGACTCCTGGGGAGGAGTTAACGCGTGTTTGCTGCCGGATTTTTCCCTAAACAGATATCGGAGTGACGGATTGTGGATGAAAAAGGATCCCGGTAATCCACGCTCTAATATAAAAAACAGATTCAAATATAGAATCTTATTAGATTTGAAATGTGGGAAAGGCGCGACCGTATGAAGTCCAAAGACAGAGCCGTAATGCGGGTTCTCTCCGGAGAAAAGATCTGGCCACCACCCATCTGGATGATGCGTCAAGCCGGCCGTTATCTCCCCGAATATCGGGAAGTCAGAGCCAAGGCGAAAAACTTTCTCGACTTCTGCTATTCCCCGGATCTCGCAACCGAGGTCACTCTCCAGCCGATCCGCCGCTATGGCTTTGATGCGAGTATTTTGTTCTCGGACATCTTCGTCGTGCCGGACGCCATCGGATATCCGGTGAGGTTTGAAGAAGGACGGGGACCAGTTCTGGAACCTCTGTCATCAGAACTGATTGACCGTCTCGAACAGGACAAGGCCGAGGATCATCTCAAACCGGTCATAGAAACGGTTTCGCGCCTCAGAGCGGATCTGCCTGAAGAAACGACGTTGCTCGGCTTCTGTGGCGCTCCCTGGACAGTTGCCTGCTATTCGGTTGCCGGTCACACGACACAGGATCAGGTGGCTGCCCGTGTTGGTGCTTACAAAGATCCGGACTTGATGCAGCGATTTATTGACGAGCTCATCACTGCGTCGATTGCCTATCTGATCCGCCAATTGGATGCGGGCGCTGATGCGCTTCAGATTTTTGACACCTGGGCTGGTGTTCTGGATGATGCCGGGTTTCAGCGGTGGAGTATTGAACCGACGCGCAAGATTGTCGACGGTGTGAAAACAGCCCGGCCGGATGCCAAGATTATCGGTTTCCCGAAAGCCTCATCCGCTCGTATGGACGCCTACATCAAAGGAACGGGTGTGGATACGGTTGGCTTCGACTGGACTGCGCCGGACCATTTGGCATTGGAGATCCAGAAACAGGTTCCAATCCAGGGCAATCTGGATCCGATGCGACTCGTTGCCGGCGGCAAGGCTTTGGAAGACGGTGTTCAGCACATCCTGAAGACGTTCGATAAAGGACCGTTTATCTTCAATCTCGGCCACGGTGTGACGCCGGACGCGGATCCGGACAACGTTGCGCGGATGGTTGAGATGGTGAAACAGGGATAATCGATGGATCTTTATCTCTGGGTGAAGTCCCTTCACGTAATTTCCATCATCGCGTGGATGGCGGGTTTGCTCTACCTGCCACGGCTGTTTGTTTACCACGTGGACGCAGAGGTTGGCTCCGTCCAATCTGAAACGTTCAAGGTGATGGAAAGGCGGCTGCTGAAAGCCATCATGACACCGGCCATGATTGCATCATGGGTGTTTGGTCTTTGGACAGCTTATGAATTGAATGCCTGGAGTGACGGCTGGTTTCACGCCAAGCTTCTCCTTGTGTTCATCATGTCCGGGTTTCACGGGCACCTGTCCAAATGCGTGAAGGCGTTTGCCGCGGATCAGAATACCCGGTCCACACGCTATTTCCGGATGATCAATGAGATACCGACGGTGATCATGATCATTGTTGTCATTTTGGTGATTGTGAAACCGTTCTGATTTCCGATTGAAAACTGACGTAAAGAGAGGCGGCGTTCGAAGGGATGGCCGCCTTTTTTTGGGTGCAATGCAATAATGCCCAAAGAACCGGCAGAATTCCCGTCTTGCGCTCGCCGACAAAACAACGTATCTTCCAGACACTTCGATTTGGTGACGCTGCGTAGCTTAACATCCCGCGTTCACCGGCAATCTGGACACAGTTAGACGTCTTTCAGATTTTTCCGGCCCTCCCATCTTCCTGGGTCCGGAACGACCTTCCAAACCAATATCCATATCAACGTTAAGACCCCAAACTCGATGCGGGAAATGAAACTCAAAGACCTAAAAGAAAAAACACCGACCGAGCTTCTGCAAAAAGCGGAAGAGCTTGAAGTCGAAAACGCCAGCACCATGCGCAAGCAGGAGCTGATGTTCGCAATCCTGAAGAACCTTGCTGCTCAAGACGTAGAGATCATCGGCGAAGGTGTTGTTGAAGTCCTGCAGGATGGTTTTGGCTTCCTGCGGTCGCCAGACGCCAACTACCTGCCAGGTCCGGACGACATCTATGTGTCTCCGTCTCAGATCCGGCGGTTCTCACTGCGGACAGGGGACACTGTCGAAGGCCAGATCCGGAGCCCGAAAGAGGGTGAACGGTATTTTGCGCTTTTGAAAGTCAACACGATCAATTTTGAAGACCCGGACAAGGCCCGGCACAAGGTTCACTTTGACAACCTGACGCCGCTCTATCCGGACGAAAAGTTCAAGATGGAAATCGAAGATCCGACGATTAAGGATCTGTCCTCCAGGGTCATCGATCTGGTTGCCCCGCTTGGCAAAGGCCAGCGTGCTTTGATAACGGCGCCGCCGCGGACCGGTAAGACCGTCTTCCTTCAGAACATTGCAAAATCCATCACCAACAATCATCCGGAATGCTACTTGATCGTTCTTTTGATCGATGAGCGCCCGGAAGAAGTGACGGACATGCAGCGGACGGTCGACGGCGAAGTGGTCTCGTCCACATTCGACGAACCAGCCTCCCGCCACGTTCAGGTCGCCGAGATGGTGATCGAGAAGGCAAAGCGCCTCACTGAGCATGGTCGTGACGTTGTTATCCTGCTGGATTCCATCACCCGCCTTGGCCGCGCCTATAATACGGTCGTGCCGTCTTCCGGTAAGGTTCTTACCGGTGGTGTCGATGCGAATGCGCTTCAGCGTCCGAAACGCTTCTTTGGTGCGGCTCGTAACATTGAAGAGGGTGGGTCCCTCACCATCATCGCAACGGCGTTGATCGATACTGGCAGCCGGATGGATGAAGTTATCTTCGAAGAGTTCAAGGGCACGGGTAACTCCGAAATCATCTTGGATCGGAAAATCTCTGACAAGCGTGTTTATCCGGCGATTGATATTCAACGGTCCGGTACGCGTAAGGAAGAACTGCTCGTCCCGCCGGAGCGTCTCAAAAAGACATTCGTTCTGCGCCGGATTCTCAATCCGATGGGAACAGTGGACGCAGTCGAATTCCTGCTCGATAAGCTGAAGCAGACGAAGTCGAACGACGATTTCTTCGACAGCATGAACACCTGATCGTTTCATCTAACGATCTTTGTACACAGTGGAGGCGTGATCCAAATCGGGTCACGCCTTTACCTTTTGTTAAGACCTGTTTCACGTGAATCCTGATTTAGATTCGGACCCGTTTTATGACCCAAGATATTCTCTTGAAAACAGATCGATTGGTCTGCCGCAACTGGCAGGATGCCGATCTTGAACCATTTGCCCAGATGTGCGCTGACCCAGAGGTGATGAGGTATTTTCCCGAACCGCTCACCTATGATCAAACCGCCGCTTTGATTGATAGGGCGAAGGCAAAGCAAGAACAGGATGGCTTTTGTTTTGTGCCGGTGGAAACCAAGGACACATCTGAGTTTCTTGGGTTCGTCGGTTTGAGTATTCCTGCATACGCCAAGCCGCTCCCTTTTGGTCCATGCGTGGAAGTTGGCTGGCGGTTGAAGCGGTCAGCCTGGGGGAAGGGTTACGCGAGTGAAGCTGCAACAGCTTGGATTCGATTCGGCTTTGAAACCATCGGTCTTGAGGAGATTATATCCTTTACAGCCGAAACCAACACACCGTCTCAAAAGGTCATGACGCGGATTGGTATGAGCCGGGATCCGGCGGATGACTTTCTCCACCCGATGCTTCCGGATACCCATGCGCTTGCACCACATGTTTTGTATCGGCTGGACCGCAATACCTGGGCTAGACGTCAGATGTGATCAACGCAGCTCCAGTTAAAACTGGGTTTAGAGATTCACGTGAAACACAGATTTTAAGGTTGGGGCGGATTTCGGAAACCTGATACCGGAATGGGCGATCCGAAAATTGTTTCACGTGAATCGGAATTGAATCGGGTACGGATTGTTTTACCCAAGCTCCGTAATAGCGAGGACGCCGATAAGAGCTTCATAACCTACGTACTCATTTGCCGATCTTGCTGACAGGCAATACTGCTTGATTCACGTGAAACAGCCAAGTCTATTCTTCGCTCAAACGACCCAATTTGATTCGGCTGTGCAACGTCTCATGGTTCAAAAACCGGAGAGTTGATCTAAGCTATGTTCCGACCGTGGACCAGCGCCGCCACTACCTTTCGAACGGCCGTGCTTCTTGATAAAGAGGCAGCAAGGATACCTCTGAAACGGAAAGATATATGGCTGACACGATCTACGCGTTGTCGAGTGGTGCAGTGCCTTCTGGGGTCGCTGTTATCCGCGTCTCTGGTCCCGAAGTCAGAACCGTTACAGAGGCGCTTTGCGGCAAGACACCCGCGCCACGAAAAACCATGCTTTCTAAGCTTCGTGATCCGGTTTCTCTAGAAACTATTGATGAAGCTCTGGTCCTTTTCTTTGAGGGGCCTGCAAGTTTCACCGGTGAAGATGTTGTCGAGTTTCAGTGCCACGGTGGTCGGGCCGTTGTCGCGGCGATGCTTCGCGTGTTGAGCGAATTTCCAAACTGCCGCCCGGCCGAACCTGGAGAGTTCACACGCCGAGCCTTTGACCGGGGCCGGATGGACCTGACCGAGGTGGAGGGCCTTGCGGATCTGATTGCTGCTGAAACGGAAAGCCAGCGCAAACAGGCTGTCCGCCAGATGGGCGGCGCCCTCGGATCGCTCTATGAGGATTGGCGCAAGCGGCTTATACACATGAGGGCGATGATTGAAGCGGATTTCGATTTCGCCGATGAAGAGGATGTTCCTGGCAGTGTCGCGGATGAAGTCTGGAAAGAGGCTGCCGCGCTTCGAAAAGAAGTTGCCGATCACCTGGAAAAATCCCTGAGCGGTGAGCGTCTGCGATCCGGCCTGCAAGTGGTCTTGATGGGGGCTCCCAATGCCGGCAAGTCGAGCTTGCTGAATGCAATCGCCGGCCGGGACGTTGCCATTGTTACTGAGGAAGCAGGAACGACCCGGGATGTAATCGAGGTGCATCTTGATCTCGGAGGATATCCGGTCACCCTGGTCGACACCGCAGGTCTTAGGGAAACGGATGGGATCGTTGAGAGGGAAGGCATTCGCCGCGCGGAAGAGCGGGGACGCCAGGCAGATCTCGTTCTTTGGGCTGTTGAGCCAGGTGGCGTAGAAGTGGGGCATTCCCAAGCAGGTCTGCCAGAGGATGTCACCAATCAGGTTCCTGTCTGGACGGTGCGGACAAAGTCAGATCTTGAGACTCTTCCGGAACAAGACTCTTCCGGAACAACCAAGGAAATTCCCGCATCTATTAAATCTGATGTAGGGATGAAGGGGCTGTTTGATGCCCTGACACGTTTTGCCGAAGAAACAATTTCTGTCGGCGAGGCACCCCTGGCGACACGGGCGAGGCACCGCCATTATCTGACGGACTGTCAGTCTGGCCTGGATCAGGCCGTCTCGTCAGATCATTTGCCGACAGAACTTCGGGCAGAAGATCTGCGGCGGGCTGCGGATAGCCTCGGACGTATCACTGGCCGGATCGATGTTGAGGATCTACTCGATGTGATCTTTCGGGATTTCTGTATCGGGAAGTAGATTGTTTCACGTGAATCATTTCAGGAAAAGACTGGATCGATTCAGAACCGGAATGTGTTTCACGTGAATCATGTCCGCTATTTGAACCGTAGGGCGAGCCGAGCTTCAGTATGGCTGCCTCCCAGTGTCGAAATCTCTTTTGACCTAAGGGGTAGGTCCGGCGTATAAAGGCGGCAACAAGACCGGCTTTGGCTGTGTCTGACGCTCCGGTTCCGATCCGGATATGATCCCGAAATCAGAATTTGAATGGCCGGGCGCACGGCTAGAAGAGCGACCCGGGCAAGCGGTGAGACTATGAACGATCAGGTTCTATCGTTTGATGTTGTGGTAATTGGCGGCGGTCATGCAGGCTGTGAAGCGGCAGCTGCATCTGCGCGCATGGGCGCTAGGACTGCGCTTGTGACGCACAAGTTCGAGACCATTGGCGTGATGTCCTGTAACCCGGCCATCGGCGGATTGGGGAAGGGGCATCTCGTTCGTGAGATCGATGCGCTTGACGGTCTTATGGGTCGGGTCGCCGATCAGGGCGGTATCCAGTTCCGCATGCTCAACCGGCGGAAGGGTCCGGCTGTTCGTGGACCGAGGGCGCAAGCGGACCGGAAGTTATACCGGGAAGCGATGCAGCGTGAGATCGCAGCTATTGAAAACCTCACCGTGGTCGAGGGAGAAGCGGACCAGCTTCGGTTCTCCGGCGCTGATGCGGGATCCGTGACAGGCATTCTTCTAGGGTCTGGTCAGGTTATTGACTGCGGCGCAGTGGTTTTGACAAGCGGAACTTTCCTGCGCGGGTTGATCCATATTGGGGACAGAAAAATCCCGGCAGGGCGGTCTGGTGAGGCACCCGCAATGGGGCTGTCTCACTCGCTGGAACAGATTGGTTTTGACCTTGGCCGTTTGAAAACGGGCACGCCTGCGCGGTTGGATGGACGGACCATCCATTGGGACCGGCTGGAAGAGCAGCCGGGCGACGAAGAACCGATCCCGTTCTCAACGCTGACGAACAAGATTTCGATCCCTCAGATACCGTGTCATATCACGCGGACGACGCCGGAAACACATCAGATAATCCGGGACAATCTTGATCGCTCTGCAATGTATTCCGGTGAGATCAAGGGCCGCGGTCCACGCTATTGCCCATCCATTGAGGACAAAATCGTTCGCTTTGGCGATCGAGATGGCCACCAGATTTTCTTGGAGCCTGAGGGTCTGGATGATCACACGGTATACCCAAATGGGATTTCCACCTCGTTGCCGGAAGATGCGCAGATCGCCTTTTTGCGGACAATTCCAGGGCTGGAGAATGTAGAAGTCATTCAGCCGGGATATGCCATCGAGTATGATCACGTCGACCCACGGGAATTGCGAGCAACCCTGGAAGCCAAGCGTTGTGCGGGGCTTTACCTCGCAGGTCAGATCAACGGAACGACCGGCTATGAGGAGGCAGGTGCTCAGGGTCTTGTGGCGGGTTTGAATGCCGCGTTGAAGGTCGCGGACAAGGCGCCGTTTATCGTGGACCGATCTCAGGGCTATATCGGCGTTATGATCGATGATCTCATCACCCGGGGAATTACAGAACCCTATCGCATGTTTACTTCACGGGCGGAGTACAGGCTGTCCCTCAGAGCAGACAATGCAGATCAACGTTTGACGCCTCTCGGAATTGAGATCGGCTGCGTGTCCGATGAGCGCCGTTCAGCCTATGAAGCGAAGATGGAAAAGATCTCGGCTGCGCGCGATTTGTTGCAGAACCTGACCGTAACTCCGAACGAAGCGACAAAGAAGGGTTTGCCTGTCAATCAGGATGGTGTCCGCCGCTCTGCCTTCGATCTCCTGTCCTATCCGAATGTCACGTTTGAAGGGCTTCAACTGGTATGGCCGGAGCTCGGGCATATGGACGCTGCAATTGTTGAGCAGGTGACAACAGATGCTCTTTATGCCGTTTACCTGGAGCGGCAGACGGCTGATATCGAAGCTTTGAAGCGCGATGAAGCATTGGGTATCCCCGATAGTTTCGATTACGAAGCGATTGTCGGGTTGTCCAATGAAGTCAAACAAAAGCTCGCAGATATTCGCCCTGCCACCCTGGGACAGGCGTCGCGCATGGATGGCATAACACCTGCAGCTCTGACGCTGATCCTTTCCCACTTGAAACGCCAGTCTCAGCGAGGGGCGGCCTGATGGGGCGCTCCGTGGTGTTGAATGGTTCTGGAGAGGCTGTATATAAGTTTGGGGATGTTTCACGTGAAACGTTGGATCGTCTCCAGATTTATGTGGACCTGGTTTTGAAGTGGCAACCGGCACAAAACCTTATTGCGCCCTCTACAATTCCGGACATTTGGACCCGCCATGTGGCGGATAGTCTGCAAACCCAGTGGAGTTATCCAGAGGCGAAGGTCTGGGTTGATATTGGAAGTGGGGGTGGGTTCCCAGGCGTTGTGACGGCGATCCTTCTGGCAGATGTGCCGGATGCTCATGTCCACATGATCGAGAGCAATCAGCGCAAGGCCGCGTTCCTTCGGACGGCTTTGAGAGAGACCGGATCAAAGGGGACTGTCCATGCAGGCCGGATCGAATCGGTTGCGGAAGGGTGGACCCACGGCCCGGTAGACGCGGTTTCGGCGCGTGCTTTGGCCTCTTTGAAACTGCTTTTTGATCTTGCGGAACCGTTTACAGCGCAAGGAGTAAAGGCTGTTTTCCACAAAGGTCAGGATTTTCGGCGCGAACTTGATGAAGTGTCTGACTCTTGGCAGTTCGATCTGGTAGAAAAGGAAAGTGTTGTTGATCCTTTGAGCCGGATGCTCCTTTTTTCAAATATTTCTGCCCGGTCAGAGTAACCAGGAAGGTGTGGTGGTAATGAACATGCTTCCCGAAATGCCGCGTGTGCTTGCGCTCGCAAACCAGAAGGGCGGGGTTGGGAAAACCACCACGGCCATCAATCTTGGTACCGCGCTTGCCGCAATCGGGGAGAAAGTCCTCGTTATCGATCTTGATCCGCAGGGCAACGCCTCGACGGGTCTTGGGATCGAGCACCGGGACCGTGGCCTGTCGACCTATGAAATCCTGAGCGGCGACTGCTCGATGGACGAAGCGATCCGCGAAACGGCGGTACAACGCTTGTGGGTGGCCCCGTCCACCATGGACCTTCTTGGCCTAGAACTCGAAATTGCGTCGACCAGCGACCGTGCTTTCCGTCTGCGCAATGCGATCGAAAACCTGACGCATTCCCGGCTCTTCAAGGAAATCGGCTTTACCTATGTCCTCGTCGATTGCCCGCCGTCCTTGAACCTGCTGACGATAAACGCGCTGTCTGCAAGCCATTCGATCCTGGTTCCGCTGCAGTGTGAGTTCTTTGCGCTCGAAGGTCTGAGCCAGTTGCTGAGTACGGTCGAGCAGGTGAAATCAGCTCTGAACCCGGAGCTCAGCATCCACGGTATCGTTCTGACGATGTATGACAGCCGGAATAATCTCTCCAGTCAGGTCGTTGCGGATGTGCGCGAAACGATGGGCGATGCCGTGTATGACACTATCATTCCGCGCAATGTCCGGATATCCGAAGCACCGTCCTACGGTAAACCGGCGCTTCTTTATGATCTGAAATGTGCCGGAAGCCAGGCGTATCTCCGCCTTGCTTCTGAAATCATTCAGCGAGAGCGGCAGCTGCGCAGCGTTGCGGCCTAAGAACCGTTCGAATCGGGTCCGAATTGACATGTTAGTAGGATCGGTCAGGCCACATATCGACTGATCCTTCTTAACTTATTGAAATAAAAAGAAAAAGGTGCGGAATGGCGGACAAGGACGTCAAAAACAAGCGGCTGGGCCGCGGTCTTGCAGCTCTCATCGGCGATTCAGCGCCGGAGGCGTCTCCGGCACCTGAAAAAGTGGTTCGCGACAGTCGGAAGGTCCCGATCGAACATCTGGAGCCTAATCCGCGCAACCCGCGCAAGACCTTTACAGAGAAGGATCTGGCGGACCTTTCCGAGTCTTTAAAAGCCAAAGGTATCGTGCAGCCGATCCTCGTTCGCCCCGCGGCCGGGAAAGCGAACCGGTTTGAGATCATTGCTGGTGAGCGGCGCTGGAGGGCCGCTCAGCGGGCAGGGCTTCATGAAGCGCCGATCATCATCCGGGACGTCACGGATCAGGAAGCATTAGAGCTCGCAATCATCGAGAATGTGCAGCGGGCAGACCTCAATCCGATCGAAGAAGCGATGGGCTATGAGCAGCTGACTGCCGAATTCAGTTACAGCCAGGGTGAGTTGGCGAAGGTCATCGGTAAAAGCCGGAGCCATGTTGCCAACACCATGCGGTTGTTGAAGCTACCGAATTCAGTCAAAGACTATCTGGCTGAGGGGCTTTTGACGGCTGGTCATGCGCGTGCGCTGATTACGGTTGATGATCCTGCGGCCTTGGCCGAACTGATCGTCGAAAAAGGCCTTACGGTGCGCGACGCCGAGAAGCTTGCACAGGACCCGGACGCGCTGGCGAAATTGAAGGGTGATAAAGTCCCGACTGAGAAGCCACAGAAAGATGCTGATACGAAAGCTCTGGAAAAGCGGCTGGCTGACACCTTGGGACTGAAGGTCACCGTCGGTCACAAGCCCGGCAAAGAGTCTGGCGATCTGAAGATCAAATACACGTCTTTGGAACAGCTCGATCAGATTTGCCGGCTTCTGGGCGTGGAAAACCGCTGAGAATTGGCGTGAGACTGAATTGACCAAGGCCGGGACTTCCCGGCCTTTTCTGTCAGCGGCGTTGACTGCGGGCGCGTGCGGCGCGGCCGACCGTCAGAAGGGCCTCTGAGAGGACCGGAACTCCCAAACTGTCATTCAGACGGGACACCCGCGTTGCCTCGCTCAGGATGCCCATGGCCCGTTCCAAATCCTTAATGGTCCAAATTCGCAGCTGCTGACTGAATTTCGGTTTGCGGCTGAAGAAGATGGGCGGACGCTGACTGTCGACGACTTGCTGGGCACTTTTCCCAGCGTCGATTTCGATTCGCATCCGATGCAAAGACTGGAAATGTTTAAGTGCCTGGTTGGCAATCACAGAGGCTTTGGAACCGGCATCCGTCAGGCGCTCCAGACCATGATCAAGCGTCGACAGATCGCCGCCAGCGGCTGCATCGATCAACTCCGATGTTTCAAACGCCGAGGCATCGCCGATGATGGCTTCCACGTCTTCGCTGTCAATTCGCTCCTTCTGCATGGCGTAGAGGCAGAGCTTCTTGAGTTCGCCCCGGCTAGCCATTCTGTCACCACCCAGAAGACTGTGAAGGGCGGCGCGGGCCTCGCGGGAAATGGTGAGGCCAGCTTCGCGTGTTTCCTCATCAATCAAGTGGTCAATGCCGCGGTCGTTATCCGCATAACACGGCAGCGCGACGGCCCGTTTATGAGGCTCGATCAGCTTGCGCAGGCCGACACCTTTCTTGATGTCGCCGGCTTCCAGAACAACCAAAGTTTGCCAATCATCCAGCTTCAAGACGGGATCGACTGATGGAACCAGGTTTTTCCCGCTGGCATCCTTGATCCACACAATACGGCGGCCGCCAAACAGCGGTACGGTCAGCACTTCATCGATCAGACGGTTGCTGTCCGAACTGAGTTCAGAAGCGTCGATTTTTATGAGGTTGAAGGGGTCGCTGTCGCCTTCGGACGCCTTGGCGACAAGCCGGCTGGCGCGCTCGGATACCAAACCGGTGTCCGGGCCGAACACGAGCACCACGCCGCCGCCATCCGGGGGATTGGCGACGAACCGGTCAATCTCCGCGGCCTTGAGCGTGGACACGTGTGCTTTGCCTTTTCTTTATGAGCCCTGATGAGTTGCGAAGTATCCGGCAATCCGGGCTGTGATGTCTTCCGCCACCGCCTTTGCCACACGTTCTTCTGCATCCCGTTGCGCTCTTAAGTTGGCGAAACGCTGGCTGGAGAAGTCATATGAGGCAGATTGGAAGGACCGTCCTGTCATCAGTGTCTTGTTGGTTTCAAGGTCACTCAGGACGAAGGAAGCATTCATGGTCAAAGTGTAGGCTGACGGAACATCAGAGAACTGTTCAACTGCTACAGAGGCGGTGCTGGTGTCTTCCAGGACCTTCAACCGGTATTTCTTGGCGGGAGCAGTTGTGCCACGCTCAAAATTAAAGGTCAGTTCGTTGTAGAGCGTACGGCCGGAGACATCGGTACCAATGGATTCAATATCGATCGCTGCAAGATCTGACGACACGGTTTGTGTCCCGCCGAAGCCTGTTGCTGTGGTGCCATAGAGCGGGCGGATCTGACATCCGCCTGCCAATGCACCAAAGGCCAAAAGGCTCGCCAGAGCAAGGTTTCTGGTAATCCGGCTCGATGTCAAAACCTGGTCAAACAACGACATTGACAATCCTTTGTGGCACAACGATCAGCTTCTTCGGTGACTTCCCGTCCAGCGCCTTTTGAACATAGTCCAGCGCCAAGGTAGCTGCTTCGACCTCGTCTTTGGAAGCCTCTTTTGAAATGCTCAGCTCGCCGCGCCGTTTGCCGTTGATCTGGATCGGATACGTTACTGTATCCTCGGCCAACAGCGACGGATCTGTTTCGGGCCAGGCCGCTTCGGAGATCAGGCTGTCATGACCCAAAGCAGACCAGCATTCTTCTGCGAGGTGCGGCATCATGGGCGCCATCATCTGGACGAGGTAATCAACCGTTTCCCGAACCGCGTATTCCTTGCCCTGATCTTCCAGGCCCTCGTTGAACGCCTTGCTCAACGTATTGACCAGCTCATAAAGGCGCGCAACGGCCCGGTTGAAACCTAGGCCTTCCAGATCGTTTGAGACAGCAGCCAGTGTTTTGTGGGCCGCGCGGCGCAGATCTTCGGCTTTTTGAGACATAGCCGGAACAGAGGAATTGCGCGGCTCCGTCTTTTCGGCGATTTCGCCGATCAAACGCCACACGCGTTGCACAAAGCGCCACGCGCCCTGGACACCATCTTCGGTCCAGATGACATCGCGCTCGGGCGGGCTGTCTGACAACATGAACCAACGGGCCGTGTCGGCGCCATATGTGTCGATGATATCGGTCGGGTCGACTGTGTTTTTCTTCGACTTCGACATCTTCTCGATGGAGCCGATGGAAACGGTCTCGCCGCTGTCCAGCATGGATGCAGTACGCTGACCGTCCTTCTCCTCGATTTTGATTTCGGCCGGTGAGACCCATTCGCCACTGGAGCCGTCGCCGCCGCGCCGGTAGGTCTCATGGGTGACCATGCCTTGCGTGAAGAGACCCTTGAACGGTTCTTTCAGGTCGAGCGCGCCGACCTTTTGCATCGCCCGCGTGAAGAAACGAGAATACAAGAGGTGCAGGATCGCGTGCTCAATCCCGCCGATATACTGATCGACCGGCAGCCAGTCGGTTGCAGCTTTCGGGTCTGTCGGCTGATCGCAGTCAGGAGCGGTAAAGCGCGCGAAGTACCAGGACGAGTCGACAAACGTATCCATCGTATCGGTTTCACGTTTGGCCGGTTTGCCGCAGTTCGGGCAAGTTGTGTCACGCCATGTCGGGTGGCGGTCCAGTGGATTGCCCGGCTTGTCGAAATTGATGTCGTCCGGCAGTTGCACCGGCAGATTTTCATCCTTTTCTGGAACAACGCCGCAGTCATCACAATGGATGACTGGTATCGGGCAGCCCCAGTAGCGTTGGCGGGAAATGCCCCAGTCGCGCAGGCGGTAATTCACCTGACGCTCGGCCTGCGACCCATCGTCTACCTTGATGGCTTCCAGCTTGTCCGCGACAGCGTTTTTCGCATCGGCAATCGTCATTCCGTTCATGAAGTCGGAATTGAAGATTGTGCCGTCGTCTGTGTAGGCCTCGTCGCCAATTTCGAAAGTTGCCGGATCGGCGTCCTTCGGCAGAACGACTGGTTTGACGGAGAGGCCATATTTGCGGGCAAAATCCAGGTCGCGCTGATCGTGCGCTGGACACGCGAAGATGGCGCCTGTGCCGTAGTCCATCAGAATGAAATTGGCGACGTAAACCGGCAACTCAATTGAGGCATCCAGCGGGTGCTTGACCTTGAGACCGGTATCGATGCCCTTCTTCTCAGCCTTTTCAATGGCTTCTTCTGACGTGCCGACGCGCCGGCATTCATCGATGAAGTCTTTCAGCTCCGGATTGGTCTCCGCCAGCTTCACCGAAATCGGATGATCCGGAGACAGTCCCATGAAGGACGCGCCATACAAAGTGTCTGGCCGTGTGGTGAAGATTTCCAGCGTTGTGTCGCCTGTCGGGGCAGCCTCGACAAACTCAAAGCGGACACGCAGACCTTCAGAGCGTCCGATCCAGTTCTTCTGCATCAGGCGGACTTTGTCCGGCCAGCGATCCAGTGTTTCGATTGCTTCCAGAAGATCTTCCGAATAATCGGAAATCTTGAAGAACCATTGGGTCAGCTCACGCTGTTCAACGAGTGCGCCGGAGCGCCAGCCGCGGCCATCGATCACCTGCTCGTTGGCAAGGACCGTCATGTCGACCGGGTCCCAGTTGACCTTTGCGTTTTTGCGATAGACCAGCCCAGCTTCCAGAAACTTCAGGAAAAGCGCCTGCTGCTGCTTGTAGTAGGCAACATCACAGGTCGCAAATTCCCGGCTCCAATCAAGGGACAGACCCATGATCTTGAGCTGTTCCCGCATGGTGGCGATGTTCTCATAGGTCCAGTCTTTCGGGTGGACCTTGTTCTGCATCGCAGCGTTCTCAGCCGGCATGCCAAAGGCATCCCAACCCATCGGATGAAGGACGTTGAAGCCCTTGGCACGTTTGAAGCGGGCGACCACATCGCCCATGGCATAGTTGCGGACGTGGCCCATGTGGATCCGGCCGGACGGGTACGGGAACATCTCAAGGACGTAGTATTTGTCGCGTGGATCGTCATTGTGTGTGACGAAGACGTCCTTGTCGTTCCAAGTCTTTTGCCAGCGCGCTTCTACTTCGCGCGCATTGTACCGTTCCGTTGCCATCAATTATGCCGTTTGCTTGCCGCCGGACCCGGCGGATTTCTTGAATGTCTGACTGCGGGACAGTCACCAGAATTCGGTGCCGCGGTCAACATGCCTTAAGTGAACTGTTTCTCCCCTGCTGTTTAATGCGCAGAGCGGAGGCCGTAAAGCTATTGTGTTCGGGAATCTGTGCCGGAAACCGAGAGTTCCGTGATGCCTCTATCCCAGATTTCCATCATCCGGAGTGCATCCGGGTTACGGCGGCTGAACATGATGTAAACCGGTATTGTCCGGAACGGCGCGCTGCGGTTGATGTCATCCATGTCGTTTCCAAGAAACTGCCGGCCTTGAATGTCACCGGAAACATCATTTTCGATAAAGATATCGGCCCTGTTGTGGAGCAGCATTTTCCAGGCCTGTTCCTCGGTGGCGACCGTTTGAAACACAACACCTGCCTTATTCAGAACTGTCTCATACCAGTACCCCTCCACGCCCACGACCGTTAGGGAGCGGCCCTTAAGCTCATGGATTGAAAGTGGCGGCAAACCGTTCGGAAAGCGGTCTTTGCGGTAAAAATAAACATCATTCAATTGATCGAGTGGATGCTCGGGATAGATGAAGTCGTCTTCCCGCTCTTCAAGATAGGACCAGGAATAGGTTGCCGGCAGTGTTCCGGCCTTTGTCAATTCAAGAGACCGGCGCCATGGATAGAATTCCAGCTTGACCGTATGGCCCTGAGATTCAAAGATTTCTGAGATGAGTTCGCTATGAAGCCCATAACCTGGCGCATTGCTGGAGATGAAGGGAGGCCACTCACCGACGGCAAACGGAAACTCTTCCGAGACAGCTGGAAGCGTTACAATAATAGACAATATTGCCAATGTATAAGAAGAAAACCTTCTCAAAAACATCTGAGACCTCAGCAAATATACATACCTTACTTAATAACTGGACTGCAAAGAAAAGGTAAAATACTGGTCTATCATTGTTCTATTGATGTGAATGAGACCGAAACCAGGTGTAAGATAGAGCTGAACATTCTTTGGATGTTGTAGCAGTCTGCTCATAGGGCTGGCTGGCAGGGTTTTTCATGTCTGCCCTTGCTGCGGATATGACCTGCGTATATGTCACTGAAAAGACCAATCCCCTAGATCAGAGCAGTCTTCATGGCATCCGTTGCAGATCAGCTTTCCAGCGTTCTTTCAGACATTCGCAAGGCAGAAGCAGAGTATGGCCGGCCCGAAGGCGCCGTGACCTTGATCGCCGTGTCCAAGACGTTTGAAGCAGATGCTATCCGCCCGGCGTTGGAGACAGGTCATTGTGTATTCGGCGAAAACCGTGTTCAGGAAGCTATGGGAAAATGGCCGGAACTGCGTGGGTCCTATGACGGGATTGAATTGCATCTCATTGGCCCGTTGCAGTCCAACAAAGCGAAAGAAGCCGTTGCGACATTCGATGTCATTCACACGGTGGACCGACAAAAAATCGCAAAGGCTCTCAAAGCTGAAATGGATAAGCAGGGCCGGGATCTGCCGTGCTTCATCCAGGTAAATACCGGAGAAGAACCGCAGAAAGCCGGGATCCCGCCGAAAGAGGTCGATCAGTTTGTAAAGGAATGCCAGGAGACGGTCGGCTTGAACATCGTCGGATTGATGTGCATTCCGCCGGTGTATGAGGCCCCGGGCGAGCATTTTGCGCTTCTTCAGAAAATCGCTGCGCGCAACGGCCTGTCTCAGATCTCCATGGGCATGTCGTCTGACTACAAGACTGCTGTTGGGTTTGGGGCAACCCATGTGCGTGTTGGGTCCGCGATCTTTGGATCCCGGGATTACACCTAAATCTCTGTCCGCCACATTGCGGTCCGAAATTGCTACTTTTGACAATATTTTGACCAAGGCGTGACTGCTCCAGTTCAGCGGTCACAACAATGCCCCAACAGTTCCTTTGAGCGGCCTTTTGGCCGTCCCGATCTCAAATCAGTGTTCTCTCGCTCCGGTTCACCGGCCGCAGGGGTCTGGTTGAGCGACGGAGTACAAGACCAAAACTGGAGGTCATATCATGTCCAAGTCTCTCGCAGCTGCCGTGCTTTTCGGTGCCGTTACCGCTTCTTCAGCGGTATTTGCTCAGGGCATGTCTTTTGATGTTGTCGACAGCGACCGGGACGGATTTGTCAGCTTTGATGAAGTCACTGCCGTAATGCCGGATGTAACAGAGGATGCCTTCAAGGCAGCCGATGCAAACCAGGACAACTTGCTCGATCCGGCAGAATTCTCGGCTGTTCAGCCGTAACTGGCTTGGGTGGATCGTAGCTTTCGGACCGCGGAAGGTGCGCGGTTCGCCCAGTAGGGACCATCGCCGGGAGAGGTCACGCCGGCGATGGTTCTCTTCGTTCAGGCCTATTTTTTGGCAAAAGTAGAGGTCCAGGGCTAAAATATTGAAAAAACAATGATTTAACTCTTTCTCTTTCGCTAGGCGAACCCTGTACTTTTGGCCAAGTGGTCAGGGATTTGTTGACCAGAAATTTTTCGTTTGTCAGACTGCCTTCCATAATTGGGAGGAAATCATGAAACCATTCACGTGGGCTCTTGGAGCCGCGATGGCGCTTGGCGTGACTGCCGGCTCATCCTTTGCAGCTGACACAACTTTGCGCATTTCGCTGCAGCTGCCGCTGACAAGCCACCTTGGGCAGAACCTGACCTTGTTCAAGGAAGAGGTGGAGAAGAACTCCAACGGTGATATTGCGGTCGAAATCTACGATTCCGCGCAGCTTTATAAAGACAAGGAAGTGCCCGCTGCTGTTGGGTCCGGCGCGATCGAGATGGGTGTTGCGTCCCTGACCCGGTATGTCGGTGACATTCCGGCTGTCGACATTTTCTATCAGCCGTTTCTTTTTGATACCGAGGACAAGGTTCGCGCAGCTGTTGCTCCGGGATCTCCTGTCCGTGGACCGCTCGATGAGGCCATCAAGGACACCGGATCAACCGTCCTGTGGTGGCAGGCCTATGGTGGTGCGATCATGCTGTCTCAGGACGGACCGATCAAAACACCTGAAGATATGAAGGGCAAAAAAGTCCGTGTCTTCGGCAAGACCCTCGGCGATTTCGTCACTGCTGCGGGCGGCGCTCCAACGCTCATCTCCGGGTCCGAACAGTACCTCGCCTATCAGCGCGGAACAGTCGATATCGGCATGACTGGCGTTTCCGGTGTCAAGTCCCGCAAGCTTTGGGAAGTCATGGACACCATTACCGTGACTAACCACGCGGACATCGAATTCATTGTCGTTGTGAACACGGATTTCTGGAACGGCCTATCGGATGCTCACAAGGAAATCATTCAAGCTGCGGCTTTGACAGCCGAAAATGATGTTCGCGACCGCATGTCTCAGATCGAGGCCGATGCGTATGCAGCTGCGGAAGAAAACGGAATGTCCGTTTACAAGCCGACAGCTGAGGAAATCTCTGCCTGGAGAGCGGTCAGCCAAACAGTTTACGACGCTTATGGCGAAAAAGCCGGCGACCTTGGCAAGCAAGTCATGGACGCGGCGCAGAAGCTTTAGGTCGTTTCGACGTGTATATCGTTGAAGCCTATGCGGCGGCCCTGATCCTCACGGTCGCCGCGCAAGCTGCGCCAGGTCCAAACCTGGTTGCCGTTGCAGCTGCCGCCTTGGGGCAAGGTCGCCGTGCGGCCGTTTACGTCACCCTCGGTGTGGCGTCCGGCGTTCTTGTCTGGGTTACGGCTGTTGCGTTCGGGCTGGCTGTCTTATTGGATCTTTTTCCGGCTGTGTTGACAGCCATGAAGATCCTCGGGGGCTGTTATCTTCTTTATGTGGCTGCCAAAGCGGCGCGTTCGGTTTTATGGCCATCGTCTGGTGGGACGATCCGGGCTGCCGGTCAGAAAGCGTCTGATTTCAGAAACTGGCGGTTCGGTTTGTTCGTTGTTCTGAGCAATCCCAAGGCCGGCTTGATGTGGATTGCTGTTGCATCCTTTCTGTTCGGTCAGGGTTTAGAAGCACCAACCGTTCTTGCTTTCGGGCCGCTTGGGGCCGTTTCAGCCTTCCTTGTCTACGGCGCTTACGCTCTGCTCTTTTCGACGGGTCGGATAACCCTGGCCTATCAAAAATTCCAACGGGGATTTGAGGCTGCATTCGCTGCTGCCTTCGGCGCAATGGGCGCTGCTCTCATTCTTTCAGGATTGCGCGAAGCGCATCGGTAACAAAATGACTGTTTTCTCGAAGCTGACCCTCGCTCTAGCTTGGGTATCGGCGCTTTTGTTTGTTCTGGCCGGCGGCATGCTTACCTTTGAGGTGACGGCCCGGTATCTCTTTGTTGCGCCGACGATTTGGGCTGCGGAGCTGTCCCAGCTGAGCCTCATTTGGGGCTCCATGATCGCCATGCCCTGGATCCTGGGTGCTGGGCGGCATATTGCCGTTGATGCGGTGACGAACCAGCTTAGTCCAACCGCGCAGCGTGTCTGTCAGGGCCTTGCGATGATCTTTGTGGCAGGGTTCAGCGCCATAGTGGCCTGGAAGGGCTTTGGGATTTTCTACGATTCCTTTGAGCGCGGCAGAACGACCGGGTCCATGCTGGATTTGCCCACGTGGGTTACGGAACTCGCAATTCCTGTCGGCTTCGGACTTTTGTTCCTGCAGGCACTGATTGAACTTGGCAAAGCGGCCAAGGGGCCGGTTTCACTAAGCGGAGCCGGACATTGACAACGATCCTTATTCTCGCAGCCCTTTTCACCCTGCTGCTCATCCGCGTTCCCGTTGCCTTCACGCTTGGTGGACTTGGGTTGGCCCTGCTTTTGTTCGGCGGATTCTCGCCCCTGATGGCGCCGCAAGCGATCCTGTCGACACTCGACGGGTTCATCCTTCTCGCCGTGCCGTTGTTCCTGCTGATGTCCAACATTTTGCTAAAAGGCGGCGTCGGCAAGGATCTTTTCTCCGCCGTTCATGCCTGGGTCGGACATTGGCCGGGCGGCCTGGCAGTCGCCACCATTGTCTCCTGCGGCATCTTTGCAGCGATTTCCGGATCGTCCGTGGCGACGGCAGCCACCATCGGCACGGTCGCGATCCCGGAGATGATCAGCCGAGGCTATGAGAAAAAATTCGTCTATGGGCTTCTCGCCGCTGGTGGCACGCTTGGAATCCTGATCCCGCCGTCAATCCCGATGATCGTTTACGGCTTTGTCACTGAGCAGTCTGTGATTGCGCTTTTTCTGGCAGGCATTGGCCCGGGCCTCTTGCTCGTTGCGCTCTTCATTGCCTTTGCCATGATTTACGCCCGCTGGTTTGGCGGTTACACCCCGGAGCCACCGGCAAGTGCCAAGGAACGGATTTCGAGCACGATCCGCGCCCTGCCCTCCATGGTACTGGCCGGCGTTGTGATCGGTGTCATCTATACCGGCATTGCAACGCCGACCGAGGCCGCGGCCATCGGTTTTGCCGTTGCGCTCCTGATCACCGGTTTTTATCTCCGGACTCTGACCTGGCAGGGCTTCAAGGAAGCTGCCTTTGAAAGCATGGTGACCACCGTTGCGATCCTCCTGATCGTTGCCGGCGCCAAGGTCTTCGGAAAGGCGATCACGCTCTACCGGATCCCTCAGGAAATCTCGATGTTCATCGGTCAGAACATCGATACGCCGCTGGCCTTCATTCTGGTGGTGTCGGTGGTGCTGTTGATCATGGGCCTCGTGTTCGAGGCTCTCTCGATGGTGCTGATCATGACACCGGTCCTGCTGCCTGCCGCGATGGCGCTCGGTTTTGACCCGATCTGGTTCGGGGTCTATATGGTCGTGATGGTCGAATGTGCGCTGATCACGCCGCCCGTCGGGCTCAATCTCTATGTCATTCAGTCGGTTGCGCGCTCCAGTTTGGCGGATGTTTCACGAGGGGTTCTCCCCTTCCTGGCACTGATGCTGTTGAGCGTCGTCATACTGTACCTCTGGACTGATTTGGCCCTCTACATCCCGTTCAAACTCTAAGGACATTCCATGCCGTCTCAGGCTGACAAACTCCGCGCCCTCCTGGCGCAAGACAGACTCAAAGTGATGCCGTGTTGTTTCGATGCGTTGTCAGCAAAGCTGATTGAACAAGCGGGTTTCGGGCTGACCTTCATGTCGGGTTTTGCCACGTCCGCGTCCCGAATCGGTCAGCCGGATCTGGGCTTGATGTCTTATGCCGAAGTCCTCGACCAAGCCCGTAACATCACCGATGCGATTGAGATCCCGCTGATTGCCGACGGGGATACAGGCTACGGCAATGCCATGAATGTGCGCCGTACTGTCACCGGATTTGCCAAGGCCGGCGCTGCAGCGGTCATGATCGAAGATCAGCTTGCGCCAAAACGGTGCGGTCACACGCCCGGCAAAGCCGTGGTATCCCGCGATGAAGCCTTTGATCGGATTCGCGCAGCCCAAGATGCCAAGGATGCGGGCGCCGACATCCTGATCCTTGCGCGAACGGACGCCCGGCATGATCACGGGCTCTCCGAAGCGATCGACAGGGCTGCAAAGTTCAAGGAACTCGGAGCCGACATCCTTTTTGTCGAGGCGCCGAAGACGGTGGAGGAGATGCAAACCATCTGCCGCGAACTCCCAGGCCCGAAAATGGCCAATATCGTGGAAGGCGGCGAAACGCCGGAGCTCTCCCACAAGGAACTGGAAGACATAGGGTTTTCCATTGCGGCGTACCCCCTCACTTTGATGGCCAGTGCCATGCAGGCGATGATGGGAACCTTGGCCAAGCTGAAATCGGATGAAGATCGCACCCCGGATTTGATGAACTTTTCTGAACTTCGCGATCGTATTGGCTTCAATGATTATTACGAAGCGTCCGCGCATTACGAGATGTCCAAGCGGGATTAGCGTTTCGAGGGATGGCGAATGCAAAGCCACACATGGACCGGCTCTTTTGCGGGTTGGTCAGCCGCCTGATTGTTCGATCAGGCGGGGTTTTGCGGATCTCCAATCAAACTCAGTTGAATTCAGCTCAACTCGGAATGCTTGACCTTGGCGCGGAGCTGCGCCATTCACTGGACAGAATTTGGCAGTAGCCCCATTCCGGGAGACAACTGTGAGAGAACGAAGGTTGGCGGCGCGGCTTGAAAACGCGCAGGGCCAGCCTGACTGAGGAGAGACCCATGGCCAAGGCACGGACGCTTTACGACAAGATTTGGGACGACCACGCGGTCGACATGCAGCCGGACGGAACCGGTCTGCTCTACATTGACCGCCATCTGGTGCATGAGGTCACCAGCCCGCAGGCGTTTGAAGGTCTGCGCATGACCGGCCGTAAGGTGCGCCAGCCGGGCAAAACCCTTGCCGTGGTCGACCACAACGTCCCGACGACCGACCGCCGTCATGGAATTGACGATCCGGAGTCCGCACTCCAGGTGGAGACCTTGGCCAAAAACGCGGCTGAGTTTGGCGTTGAGTATTACTCGGAACTCGATATGCGTCAGGGCGTTGTCCATATCGTTGGCCCGGAGCAAGGCTTCACCCTGCCCGGCATGACGATTGTCTGCGGCGACAGCCACACGTCCACTCACGGTGCTTTCGGTTCGCTGGCCCATGGTATCGGCACATCCGAGGTTGAGCACGTTCTGGCGACCCAGACTCTGATCCAGAAAAAAGCCAAGAACATGCTGGTGAAGGTCAACGGCCAGATCCCGGCCGGTGTTACGGCCAAGGACATCGTTCTGGCGATTATCGGCAAGATCGGAACGGCCGGTGGCACAGGCTACGTCATTGAGTATGCCGGTGAAGCCATTGAGTCCTTGTCGATCGAAGGTCGCATGACGGTCTGCAACATGTCGATCGAAGGCGGCGCACGCGCAGGCCTGATCGCGCCGGACGAAAAGACCTTTGAGTACATTAAGGGCCGTCCGAAAGCCCCGAAAGGTGACGATTGGGACAAGGCGCTCGCTTATTGGAAGACCTTGCACTCCGATGCGGATGCCTATTTTGACAAGGTTATCGAGCTGGATGCAGCCAATTTGCCGCCGATCGTGTCCTGGGGATCCTCTCCGGAAGACGTCGTGTCAGTTGAAGGGGTTGTTCCGGATCCAAAGGAAATCGAAGACGAGAACCGCCGTCAATCAAAGTTCCGAGCGCTCGATTACATGGGCCTTGAACCAGGCACGAAGATCACGGATATCAAGATCGACCGGGCCTTTATCGGTTCTTGCACCAACGGCCGCATCGAAGACCTGCGCGCAGCCGCAGCTGTGATCGGCAACCACAAGGTCGCGTCGCACGTCAGCGCAATGGTTGTTCCAGGGTCCGGCCTCGTCAAAGAACAGGCGGAAGAAGAAGGCCTGGATGTGATCTTCAAGGAAGCCGGCTTTGAATGGCGTGAGCCGGGCTGTTCCATGTGTCTTGCGATGAACGCGGACAAGCTCGCTCCGGGTGAGCGCTGTGCGTCGACATCCAACCGGAACTTCGAAGGCCGGCAGGGTCACAAGGGCCGCACACACCTTGTGTCGCCGGCAATGGCCGCAGCGGCCGCGATCGCCGGTCATTTCGTCGACATTCGGGACTGGACGGCCAACTGATTCGTCTTTGACCGTTTAAGAAAATGTTAGGGGGCGCGTCAAAGCGCCCCTTTTTCTTTGCAAGAAAAACTGTCGTGGCTCAGTGAATTCATCTGCATTTCGCTAAGTGATTCAGAAAGTTGTCGTATTTATCTGCCGAGTTTTCGACACCGCCCGGCAGGGTGAAGAAATGAAATCATTGGTCTTCACAAGACTGTCACCTCGGCACTACAATACTCCCATCGCAAAGGGACATAACCTGCTGTCCGCTTGACTGGACACCAGACGTTCTGATGAAGCGTAAGGAGTGGAAGGTGACGATAGCGGTATCGCCGGGAGCTCATCCGGCGTTGGTGCTCAATGCGGATTACCGGCCTTTGAGCTACTACCCCTTGTCCTTGTGGAGTTGGCAGGACACCATCAAGGCTGTGTTTCTGGACCGGGTGAACATCGTTGCGGAATACGACGCAGCGGTCCGAAGTCCGAGCTTCGAATTCAAACTCCCCAGCGTCGTCTCCCTAAAAACCTTCGTCAAACCCAGCCGGCACCCCGCCTTTACCCGCTTCAACGTATTCCTTCGCGACAAGTTCCAGTGCCAGTATTGCGGCAGCAAAGAGGAACTCACCTTCGATCACCTGATCCCGCGCTCCAAAGGGGGCCTGACAACCTGGGAAAACGTGATCACTGCTTGTTCCCCCTGCAACTTGCGTAAATCCAACAAGTCCTGTGAACAGCTCAACATGTGGCCCATGCACATGCCGTTCCGCCCGACCATCCAGGATCTGCATAACAACGGCCGCGGCTTCCCGCCAAACTATCTGCACGAAAGCTGGATGGACTTCCTCTATTGGGATACAGAGCTGGACCCATAGGGCTATCTCAGAATTTTCTGCCGGCGATCATTGAATGACTTCTATGTGTCGGGAAGGGGTAAGGTGCGTACTTCCCCTAAATCACCCATGCTTTCAGGCCTAGATCATCGTTTGGCGTGGCAAATCAGAACAGCGACTTGACTTTTGGTGGCAGTTTAATTCGTGAAAAAAGCGTAAATACTTCAAAAATTCGAGTAGCATTTTAATTGTTTAGGTACTTTTCTTTAGTAGCTATTCCGTAACGTGCCTGAAGGGCATTCGTAGAAACGGGATTGCGTGGCTAAATGATAAAAGCCCTGATTTCAAAACTTAACCGAAATCAAGATGGATCTATCCTGCCGATTTTTGGCGCATTGGTGCTCGTGCTTGTTGTCATTGGCGGCGCTGCGATCGACATCTCTCGGGCTGTGAATGCACGGGAAAAGCTTGCCTATGCGATTGATGCTGCTGCGCTTTCTGTCGCAACGGATCTCTCCACGTCTGCTCTCTCCGATGCACAAATCAAGACCCGCATCGAAAACTCTTTCCGCGCAAATCTTGGAGAAGCTGAGTTTCTGGATCAGGCAATTGAAAACTTGAATTTCGTTGTTGATAGCGACGCAGGAACTGTGACGGTGTCGTCTTCTGCGGGTCTGACCAACTATTTTTTGAATATACCTGGCTTTGGAAAAGACGGCCTTGGTCCTGAAGTATTTAATTTCGGAACCAATGCGCAGGTGAACTATTCGCGTTTTGATGTCGAACTATCTCTTGTGGTGGATGTCACAGGCTCCATGGGCTGGACGATCGGGAACACTAGTACAATTCGGATAGTCTCTCTGAGAGAAGCTGCCGAAGAGCTTGTTGATATTCTTATCCCTGCAGACGCCCCAGAATCAGATGCAAAGGTCCGTATTTCATTAGTGCCTTATAGCCAAGGAGTTAATCTTGGTACGTATGCAAATAAGGTAAAGGGTGGAGACTATCACAGCGTTAGTGGAAACTGTGTGAGCGAAAGACAGAATTACGATAGTAATGAAGTCATGTTTACTGACACAGTTTACGACTATGATTCAGCAAACCCTCCTGCGCTAGAGTCGTTTTACGGTGGTGGGACGGGGAACTGTTCTTCAACGTCTATATTTGTTCCGCTCACTGAAGATCGTGATGATCTGATTACGGCCATTCGCGCCCTGAACACTCGGGGTGGTACAGCCGGGCAAACAGGAATTGTGTGGGGTTGGAACAGTCTGTCACCAAATTACGCAAGTCTTTGGCCTGCAGACAGCGCGCCGGAACCCTATACCAATGACGACGTTTTGAAGTTCGCTATCATCATGACTGACGGTGATAACAACCGTTACTATGAGTATGTAGAGACAGAGCGTCAGCGTGTTCGAGTGTGTCGGAACGGCTACTGTTGGCGTGAATGGCAAGATGTGGCTGTAAACGACTGGCGAGAGCGCGGTGAATCTGAGTCCTACAGCAACACATCATCCACCCGATCGCGGGCTCTTTGCCAGGCTATGAAAGATGCAGGTATAGAAATTTTTGGGGTCTACTTTGGTACTGACAACTCATCCGCGGGCGCCCGCAATATGTCTTCATGTGCCAGCACCGGTAACTACTATCAGGCCACATCCTCTGACGGCTTGATCCAAGCGTTTTCCAACATCGCCAAACGGATTCAGCAGATCTATCTATCTCAGTAAAGATCCGACTTCCGGATAAGAAAAGGCCCGTCGTTGAACGGGCCTTTTGTGTTTTCAGGGTACCGGACTGAACGCGTTTACGCCCGATTCTGGCGGTTGTCGATCAGGTCGTCGACCACGGCTGGATCTGCCAGTGTCGAGGTGTCGCCGAGATTGTCGAAGCTGTCCTCGGCGATCTTGCGCAGGATGCGGCGCATGATCTTGCCAGAGCGCGTCTTCGGCAGGCCGGGTGAGAACTGGATGAGGTCCGGTGAGGCGATGGGGCCGATTTCTGCCCGGACATGTTTGACGAGTTCTTTTTTCAGCTCATCCGTTGGTTCTTCACCTTCCATCAGCGTGACATAGGCATAAATGCCCTGCCCCTTGATGTCATGCGGATAGCCGACCACGGCGGCCTCTGAGACCTTCTCGTGGGCGACCAGCGCGCTTTCGACTTCCGCCGTTCCCATGCGGTGGCCGGAAACATTGATCACGTCATCGACGCGGCCGGTGATCCAGTAGTAGCCGTCTTCGTCCCGGCGGCAGCCGTCACCGGTGAAGTAGAGGCCTTTGTATGTGGCAAAATACGTCTGCACGAAACGATCATGGTCGCCGTAAACCGTGCGCATCTGGCCCGGCCAGCTGTCGGTGATGACCAGATTGCCTTCTGTCGCCCCTTCCAGGAAGTTGCCTTCCGCATCGACGACGGCCGGCTGCACGCCGAAGAATGGACGAGTCGCAGAGCCTGGCTTCAGGTCGGTCGCGCCCGGGAGCGGTGTGATCAGGATGCCGCCGGTCTCCGTCTGCCACCAGGTGTCTACAATTGGGCAGTTCTGCTTGCCGACGACGTTGTAATACCAGTTCCAGGCTTCCGGGTTGATCGGCTCACCGACCGAGCCGAGCAGGCGCAGCGTAGACAGATCCGACTTGTTGACGAAATCATCGCCAGCCCCCATCAGGGCGCGGATTGCGGTTGGGGCTGTGTAGAAAATGTTGACCTTGTGCTTCTCGCACACCTGCCAGAAACGGCCGGCATCCGGATAGGTCGGCACGCCTTCGAACATCAGCGTGGTCGCGCCGTTGGCGAGCGGACCATAGACGATGTAGCTGTGTCCGGTAACCCAGCCCACATCCGCCGTACACCAGTAGATGTCGCCATCCTGATAGTCGAAGACATACTGGTGGGTCATTGAGGCGTAGACGAGATATCCGCCGGTTGTGTGGACCACACCCTTGGGTTGGCCCGTGGATCCGGACGTGTAGAGGATGAAGAGCGGATCTTCCGCATTCATTTCAACCGGATCGCAATGGTCGGACACGCGGTCTGCTTCGTCGTGGTACCAGACGTCCCGGCCGTCCTGCATGGAAATGTCGCCGCCGGTGCGTTTGACGACGATGACGCTGTTGACCGGCGCCTTTTCCGCGGCCTTGTCGACATTCAGCTTCAGTGGAACCTTGCGGCCGCCGCGCAGGCCTTCATCGGCCGTGATCACGCAGTTGCTCTTGCAGCTTTCGATGCGCTGGGCGAGGCTGTCCGGAGAAAACCCGCCGAAAACGATGGAGTGGATTGCGCCGATCCGGGAACAGGCCAGCATCGCATAAGCCGCTTCCGGGATCATCGGCAGGTAGATCGTGACACGATCGCCTTTCTTCACGCCCTGGGCATGCAACACGTTGGCGAACTTGTTCACCTCGTGGTGCAGCTCCTTATAGGTGATCACCTTGCTTTCGGACGGGTCGTCACCTTCCCAGATGATCGCAGGCTGATCGCCGCGCGTTGCCAGGTGGCGGTCGATGCAGTTGGCAGAGACGTTCAATGTGCCGTCTTCAAACCATTTGATCGAGACATTGTGGTAGTCGTAAGAGGTGTTCTTTACCTTGGTGAAAGGCTTGATCCAGTCGACACGCTTGCCATGTTCGCCCCAGAAGCCATCCGGGTCGCTCACCGACTGCTGATACATTTCCAGATATTTCGCGTTATCGACATGCGCCCGTGCGGCTACTTCCGCTGGAACGGGAAAAACAGATGCGGACATTTAGGACCTCCCAGAAACCCCGATTTGAACCGGCGGTCGCATTTGCTCTCCTCCCGCCAGTCTTATTTGCCGGTGGCCATTATGCGTATGGCCTTCCCCAGCGTCCATAACTTAACTTTCGTACTTTCGTAGGCGCGACATTGGTCTAGTGCGTTCAAATACGTAAGGATTTACGCTTGCGTCAGGCAATGACAAAGGGCGATAGCAGCCCGATGACGATTGCCTGGACCAGCAGAACCAAGAGCCAGTGACCGCCGTCAATTGCAGTCAGAGCCCACGGCTGGCTCTGAAAGCGGTGGTTGATGATTTGGGTTGTCATCACGATCCCGATCCAGACCATGATGGCCGAGATGATGCCTGCACGGACCGTCACTTCGCCGGTGTGATAAATGATCCCGGCAAAAACGATGGCCATAACCACTTGGCACAAAAAGGCAATAATCATCGTGACTGGGTTCGGCCGTGTCTGTTCTTCGGTTAAACCAGCGGCTTTCATCCAGGCTTTTCCAAGAACACCGTACCAGATCGCGCCGACGATAAATGAGGCAATTGCTGCGCCTCCGGCTGCCAGCAAATTGATCCCGTCGAACATCATGTTTGGACTCTCCCTAAAGCACTGCGGTGCGCTCTTTTCGGACGGACAATGAAATCAATAAGGCCGGAGATCAAGCGCACTGGCTAGAAAAGGACCTGTCAAAAATGCGAGGCATCTGAAGCCAGAATCAAAGCTTTTGCCAGACCGTTAGGGTTCCGACATTCTCAAAACCGATCTGGCGATAGACGGGCAACAGCTCTATGTCGGTTTCATATGTGCAAACTGGTCGATGCGGGAACGGCTCGATGAGCGCATGGAGGGCTCCATAAAGCCAGCTTTTGCGATGGAAGATGTTGGAAACACCAACAACATCCTTGCCTGCGTGAGATGGGCCGTAATTCAGGACCGCGCCGCCCTGAATTTTGTCGTCCCTCCGGATGGATACAAAATCAATGTCCGGAAACTCCAGCAGTTTTGGCGGAAAAAGCTTATGAAGATTTTCGCTCCTATTCCACGCCGTAAGCCATTTACCGAGCGCCTCTGAGGTCTGTGCTTTTTGCCAGTCCGGCGGCGAAGCAGGTTTTCGTGTGCCTTCCTGTGACCGGAACAGCCAGGTGCCGGTCAGAAGTTTCTCAAAACCGGACGTGCGGAGATCGAGGCAATCGAAACTGTCCTTCACCGCTGCTTTGGAGGGGAGTGCGGCAAGCGCAGCAGATAGATCTGCACCGTGCTCTGCGGTTAATGTGACGATGTTTGGAAACAGGGGAATTTGTTTGCCAGAGGCGTGCCAGTAGCCATGGTGAAAATCTGTTTTTGCGCCGGCAGCTCTCAGGACGGCATCGCACCAAAGCGCATTATTTCTTGCGCAAAGCTGAATAGTTTCTGCCGGTGTCACACCTAAAGACCGCCCTTTTCGACGATGAACTCCACGATCTTTTCTATACCATCTCCGGCTCGCATGTTGGCGAAAACAAACGGTCGGGCCTTGCGCATTTTGGCCGCGTCCCGGTCCATCACGTTTAGATCTGCGCCGACATAGGGGGCCAAATCCGTTTTGTTGATAACCAACAGGTCCGAGCGGGTGATGCCGGGACCGCCTTTTCGAGGAATTTCCTCACCTGCTGCTACATCGATGACATAGATCGTCAGGTCTGCAAGCTCCGGTGAAAAAGTGGCCGCCAGATTATCGCCTCCCGATTCAATCAGGATCAGATCGAGATCAGGGATCTTGTCATTGAGATCCTTGACCGCCGCCAGATTGATCGAGGCGTCTTCCCGGATGGCCGTATGCGGGCAGCCGCCGGTTTCCACGCCGCGGATCCGGTCGCTGGTGAGCGCCTGTGACCGCATCAGCGCTTCGGCATCTTCGCTGGTGTAAATGTCGTTGGTGATGACCGCGAGTGAATAGCGCTCACGCATGGCCTTGCACAGTTTGTCCGTCAGCGTTGTCTTGCCGGCGCCGACTGGGCCACCGATGCCGACGCGCAAGGGACCGTTTTGAGATTTCATGAGCGGAACAACCTCGAATATTGTGTTTCATGCGCCATGGAGGCGATGTCGGCGAGAAAGGTGGAGGTGCCAAGGTCGTCAAGACCGGCGCACATCGCATCGTCAGCCACTTCCGAGATGACTGGTTCCAGTGCGGCCAGCACCCGTTGGCCCTCGTTTTGCCCAAGCGGCACAGCGCGGACAGCCGCCGAGATGAGATTGGCCGTAATGGAGTGGAGAAAGGCCGTCAGGCTTGCGTCTTCCGGCAGCTCATGGGCTGCGCAGATCAGACCTAACGCGACTGGATAGGGCCACTCGGTCAGACGCGTCTGACTGTTTTCAATGGTCAGGCTGCTGAAAACAGCACCTGCTGTGGTTTGTGAGTCCGGCGGCCAGCTCGCAATCACAGTGTCAATAAATGCCGAGCCTTGAGCGGATGTTTCCAGATGCCGTTCCTTTGAAGGCTGGAGCGCGAGGCCAAGCTCTGCCAGTTCCCGGACGTCCTCGAGTGATCCGGCAAACGCCGCCCGGTAGGTCTGGCTCATCAGGATTGCATCGCTTCGACCGGCACCATGGGTCAGTATGTCCTTGAGCCAACTCTGTAGCTCTTCGGCGGAACTGACACCGCCGGCGTCGATGACCTGTTCCAGCCCATGTGAATAGGTGAACGCCCCAACCGGAAAGGCTGGAGAGAGAAACGTCAGCAGCCGGTAAAGCGCAGATTGGGACAAGGCACCTGTCATTGGTAACCACCAACTTCTCCCGTCATCCCAGCCTTGAGCGGGGATCCAATCACTTGCAGTGAGTCTGGTTTAGAATCGCGGGAGCTTCGGCAAGCGGGCATGCGAGTGGATCCCGGCTCGGAGGCCGCGATGACACCCCAGCAATCGGTTTTAATAAACTCAGCCATGCGAGTGCGTATGCCCGTGATCGTGGCTATGGCCATGCGTTTGGCCGTGACCATAGGCCCCGCCCTCCGGATCGAAAGGGGCGCTCAAGGCGGTCAGCTTGCCGCCGAGTTTCTCGACCATATCCTCAATCACGTGATCCCGCCTTATGCGCAGTGTGTCGCCCATCAGCTGGGTCGGCAGGTGCCGATTGCCTAGATGCCAGGCGATCTTCACAAGATGCGCCGTGTTCTCGGCAAGGATCTCGACCAGGTCTTCCGGCTCCGCCAGCACTTCGATGATCCGGCCGTCTTCCAGAACGAGGCCGTCCCCATGATGAAGATGAACCGCATTTGCCTCATCCAGAAGAAAAGTAAGGCCATTTGCTCCCGTCATTGCCGCACGGCGGCGATGACGGTCTTCGCGATCCAGCGTGATCGTATCTGCGGATTGGCCGGTCCATTTACCGGCTGGTTTGATGCTGGCAACCCGGATCATGAAGTCCTTCCTGTTAGATGAGCTTTGGGCGTTTTCATCAAAATGCCCGATCCTCTAGGCCGCTGCAGCCGCAACGACCTTGGCCATCATGGCCTTGTAGCCGGGGCGGTTGCGAAGGGCCTTGAAGTAGTCGTAGATGCGGCCTTTCTTTGGCAGGTCGAACTTGGCGGTAACCGCCCATCCGCCGCAATGGCCGATGATGATGTCTGGCACGGTGAAAGTCTCACCCATGACATATGGCCCCTTGCCCATGCGCGCGTCGAGGATCCGTAAACCTTCAGCGAATTCCGCCTTGCAGACAGGCTTGATCTCTGGAACGCGAAGTTCTTTCGGGTGAATGAAACTGTTCTTGGCTGCCGTCCAGAGTGCCCCTTCCAGAACGTCTACCGCCAGTTGGGTGAAGCTGTCCTGGGTGGCGCGCTCTTTGGTGCCTGCCGGAAAGGTAAACTTTCCATGCTTGTCGGCAAGATATTGGCAGATGGCGATTGATTCCGGGAGCACCAGATCGCCGTCAATGAGCACTGGCACCTTTCCGGCCGGATTGACCTCGCGAATGCCCTCAGATTGGGGCATTGCCGGATCGATTTCATATGGTTCTCCCAATTCCTCCAAAAGCCACATGACGCGCATAGCCCGGGTCTGCGGATAGCCGACAATCTTGTACATTCGTTTCTCCCTTTGCGTGTTTTTTGGGAGATTAGAACAGGAAGTAGCGCTGTGCCATTGGCAAAACGTCCGCCGGTTCACAGGTCAGCAACTCGCCGTCGGCACGCACTTCATAAGTCTCCGGATGGACCTCAACGTGCGGGGTGGCGTCGTTCAGGACCATGGACTTCTTGGAGATGCCGCTGCGCACATTTTTGACGGGCAGAACCAGACTGTCGAGCCCTGCCTTGTCCTTGACGCCGTTGTCATAGGCGGCCTTGGAGACGAACGTCACCCGGCTCTGAGTCATGGCCTTGCCGAATGCGCCAAACATCGGCCTGTAATGCACCGGTTGCGGTGTCGGAATCGAGGCATTCGGATCGCCCATCGGGGCGGCGGCGATCGTGCCGAGTTTCATGACCATGTCTGGTTTAACGCCGAAAAATTTCGGGTCCCAAAGCACGAGATCTGCGAGTTTGCCGACTTCGATGGACCCAATGTGTTCGTCAAGACCGTGCGCAACTGCCGGATTGATGGTGATCTTGGACATGTAGCGTTTGACGCGGAAATTGTCGTTTTCGCCTGCTTCATCGGACAAACGGCCGCGCTGGACCTTCATCTTGTGGGCCGTCTGCAAGGTGCGGATGATCACCTCGCCAACCCGGCCCATCGCCTGGCTGTCCGAGGCGATGATCGAGAAGGCGCCCATGTCATGCAGAATGTCTTCCGCCGCAATCGTTTCCTTGCGGATCCGGCTTTCGGCAAAGGCGACATCTTCTGGGATCGAGCTGTCGAGGTGGTGGCAGACCATGAGCATGTCGAGATGCTCTTCCAGCGTGTTCACCGTATAGGGGCGAGTCGGGTTGGTCGAGGACGGCAGGACATTCGTTTCGCCGCAGACCTTGATGATGTCCGGGGCATGGCCACCGCCAGCGCCTTCGGTATGGAAGGCGTGGATCGTGCGGTCCTTGAACGCGGCCTTGGTGTTTTCGACGAAGCCGGATTCGTTCAGCGTGTCCGTGTGGATCATCACCTGGATATCGTATTCGTCCGCGACGGAGAGGCACGTGTCGATGGCTGCCGGGGTGGTGCCCCAGTCCTCATGCAGTTTAAGTGCAGAGGCACCGGCGAGGATCTGCTCTTCTAGCGCTGCCGGCAAAGACGCGTTGCCTTTCCCGGCAAAGGCAAGGTTCATCGGGAAGCTGTCGGCCGATTGCAGCATCCGGGTTATGTGCCAGGGGCCCGGCGTGCAAGTAGTGGCGTTGGTGCCGGTTGCCGGTCCCGTGCCGCCCCCGAGCATGGTGGTCACGCCGGACATCAGCGCATCATCGATCTGCTGCGGACAAATGAAATGAATATGAACATCGAGCGCACCAGCGGTCAGGATCTTGCCTTCCCCGGCAATGGCTTCTGTACCTGGTCCGACGATGATATCGACGCCCGGCTGGACATCCGGATTGCCTGCTTTGCCGATGCCGACGATGCGGCCGTCCTTGAGGCCGACATCGGCTTTCACGATGCCCCAGTGATCAACAATCAGCGCATTGGTGATGACGGTATCGACCGCGCCTGCGGACCTCGGTGCCTGGCTCTGCCCCATGCCGTCACGGATCACCTTGCCGCCGCCGAATTTTACTTCTTCGCCGTAGGTCGTGAAATCCTTCTCCACCTCGATGATGAGATCGGTATCGGCCAGTCGCAACCGGTCCCCGGTGGTCGGTCCAAACATGTCCGCATAGGCGGCGCGGGACATCTTATAAGCCATTCATGTCTCCAATCAGCTATCAGACCAATGTCTGTCAGCCGCCATAGTCCTCGACCATGGCGTTCAAATCATCGATGCGCTGCATGGTCATGACGATCATGCAGTTGCGGTAGAGTTCGTCGCCGCGAGTGCCGCCTCTGAAGGGAAAACTGTAAGCGGTGCAGTCCTTCTCGCGGAAATCGGCCCAGGCCTCTTGCGCAGCCTTCAGAGCCACCGGGCTTCCCTTCAAATGCTCAGGCAGAGAGGCGTCGACCTCCGTCATCTTCGCCAGTGCGCGTTCATAAGCCGCCGTCAGATCCTGGTTTGCCTGATCCAGTGCCTTTTCCGCGCAGTATGTGCGTTCCGAATTGTTCAGCGGGTAACCGCAATCAATCTTGTCGTCGGCAAGGGCGGGCACGCAAAGGCCCAAGAGGACGGCTGGTAAGACTGCTTGGCTCCAAAAACGCATCAATTCCCAAGCCCCTGTGTCAGGTCTTTCAGCTCGGATGTGCGTTGGCGTGTCAGATCCGCCTGGCATTGCAACACCAGCATCGGCTCCATGGATCCGCCGCGGGCCAGAAAGCCATAGGACTCACAGGCCTTGTCGCGGAACGGGATCCAGGCGCGCTGGGCCGCTTTCAGCGTTTCGGCGGCTCCTTTGAGGTCGCCCGAAAGGTAGCTGTCTGTCCGCTTCATTGCTGCCATGGCTGATTTGTAGGCCGCATTCAGCTCCACATCCGCTGCTTCCCAGTCCTTCTTGGCGCACATGGTCATATCCAACTGCGTTTGCGGTTCTTTGCAATTAACATCTTGCGCTTGGACAGCAGGTGCAAATGCTCGACCAAAAACAACAACTGCCAGACCGACAACAAGGAAACGCATTTGGCTTACCCTTCAAGCTTGCCCATGACTTTCTGATTGAAGCCATAGACCGTGCGGTCCCCGCGATATGGAACCAGGGTCACGGACCGGGTTTGCCCCGGTTCAAACCGCACAGCTGTCCCGGCAGGAATGTCGAGGCGCATGCCCATGGCAGCATCTCGGTCGAAGGAGAGCCCAGGGTTCGTTTCTGCGAAATGATAGTGGCTGCCCACCTGGATCGGCCGGTCGCCGGTGTTCGATACATCCAGCGACAGCGTCTCCAGTCCGGCATTCAGCTCTATCTCACCGTCCGCTGCAAAGATTTCTCCCGGGATCATTGGTCGAGATCCTTTCTGCGCTTCATCCAGGCGAGCGTTGCGCCAATAGACAGGCCGACGGCAAAGATGAGGAGAGTCTCAACAGTGAAATAGCTGGCCGCATCAGTGTGCGGGTGAGCATGTTCCTGAATGCTGGGATGAGCAAAGGCCGACCCTGCAGAAAGTGCCAGGGCAGATGCCGCTGTGATAATTCTGGTCATAACAAATCTCCTTTGGTCAATTCAGCGGATCGGTTCGTGAACCGTCACAAGTTTAGTGCCGTCGGGAAAGGTTGCCTCGACCTGAACATCGTGGATCATTTCCGCGACCCCTTCCATGACTTGGTCGCGGGTAAGAACCTTGGCGCCTGCAGCCATCAGATCAGCCACGCTGCGCCCGTCACGGGCTCCTTCGACGACAAAATCCGTGATCAGGGCAATAGCTTCAGGGTGATTCAGCTTGACGCCGCGCTCAAGCCGCCGGCGGGCTACCATGGCTGCCATGGATATCAGCAGCTTGTCTTTTTCCCTTGGTGTCAGGTTCACGGAAGTCCTCCAGAATTAACAGTACCAAACGCGCGGCAGGCGGGCCGACCGATAGGTTTCAAGAAAGGCCATCAACGACAGTCGTAGAGCCCGACTGTCGGTGGCAACAAAGCGTAAGATGAGATGCCCGTTCCAGGCGCTTGCGGCTGCTGGAACAGAGCCAGATGAAGCGCCCTCCAGGCAGCTTCGGGCATTTTCCAGTCTGTCTTCAGCGTCAGGTGCGCAGTCCAACAGGGTTGCCATGGCCTTTGCGCCCTGACCGGTTGCCGGACCGGAAAAGAAGTCGCTTGGGTCACCGTTGAGACGCAGATCGTCGGCGAAGACAAGCTTGCCATCCCGGCGGATCCGCCAGCTGTCCTTGAAAAACACCCGGGTCAGCTGTTCGCCCATGGCGGCGCGACCCAGAACAACACTTTCCAGGATCAGGAGCCGGGCGGAGCCGGTAAGCTCTGCAGTGATCCGGCGCGAAACGCTCGAGTTTTCAAACAGAATCGTTTCCTGAGGCAACCATTCCAACTTAGCTTCCGCACCAACAGACAGCTGACCTGTTACTTCTGCGGAGGTCCCAAGACTGCGGTAAGCCCGTTCGGCAGTCTGGGTTGTCACGATTGCGTGAGCATCTGCGCCGATTGCGATGTCATAATCCATGCGATCACCGCCGGTGAGGCCGCCAGCTGTGTTGATCAGGACGGCCGTCGCGGGTTCACCATAGACCTTGGGGAGCCGGACTTTCGCGGAGCCGCTTTGGAAGAGATCTTTCAACCGGGTTTGGCCGGCCGTATTCGCGAAGGAGACGCGTGCAGTACCACGCACCCGTTGCATTGCAGGCGCGGTTTTTCCTATTTCCGATGCTGTTGCAGCATCATACATCCTGGAAGCCTCCCCGCTTCGGATCCGTCTCGTTCTTCTTTCTACCGTGCCCGCTCTATGTTTGATTGTCCACGGTCAGGCGAAACCGGCATCTTGTCGTTTCCAACAGTAGCAACAACCGGGCCAAGACGGGTCGTGTAGAATACTGACGGCAATTAGCCTTCAAAGTGCTGATAAATCGAAATAATTCTTGTTATCAGGAAGCTGAGTTGCACAAAAAATAAGCGGGTGCTCAAAAGATTGCCGCTGGATGACTCCATCGCAAGGGTTGCTCTTGCGTCTATGATCCGGTTTTTTAATTGGAACTTTCCGCTAAGGTGCTTTTGATTTGAAGCAGTCGTGTTCGCCCATGGGAAGACAGCGAGGATTTCCGGTGTACGCAAGCTTATTCGGCCGTCGATCAGCCCTGCCCATTCTGGCGGCAACTCTCGGATTGTTTCTGATAGCTGCGCCAGCTCGAGCGGAAATCGGCACATACATCCTCGTGGATGCCCGCAACGGCGCGGTGGTGGACCAGAAAAACGCGACCCGCAAATGGTATCCGGCATCCCTGACCAAGATGATGACGGCCTATGTGACCTTCAAGGCGATCCGCGAAGGACGGGTAGCTCTCGATTCCGCCGTTGTACAATCCAAAAACTCGGCAGCTGAACCGCCCAGCAAAATGGGTTTCAAGGTTGGTACGAAATTCACCATCGACACGGCGCTGAAGATCATCCTGATCAAATCGGCCAATGACGTGTCTGTTGCACTGGGCGAAGCAGTCTCTGGATCAGAAAGCGCCTTTCTTGCAGAGATGAATGCCGAAGCGCGCCGGTTGGGAATGACGAACACCCGTTTTACAAATCCGCATGGCCTTCCGGACAACCGCCAGGTCACGACAGCGCGAGATATGGCGATCCTTGCTATGGCTCTGCGCGCGGATTTTCCAGAGTCGCGAGAGTTTTACAAACATCCAGGCATCCGGTTCGGTAAAAAAACCTTGCGCTCGGCCAACCGGGAGTTCCTGCTCCGGGTTCCGGGCGCCAACGGTATGAAGACCGGCTACATCTGCAATTCCGGTTTTAATGTTGCGTCCTCGGTGACGCGCCGGGGGCGAACGCTCATTGCAATCATCATGGGCGCATCTTCAGGTCTTGAGCGGACAGCCTTTGCCCGGCAGTTGTTTGATGAAGGATTCCGTAAGGGCAGCCGCGGCCAGAATGTGAAGAGTCTCAGTGGTTCATCGGGCAATCCGCCGGCCGACGGATATTGCCGCCGGAACAAGAAGCTGAGTTCCAAGCAGTATATGGCCCGTTACGACATGCAGAATGAGCCAAGCGGCGGCGGCTTGCTGTTCTTCGGTAAACAAAAGAACCCGAAAGAGGCCAAGGTCGATACCAGCAGCTTTACCAAGTCGAACGGGAAGCCGGACTGGGCCAAGATCCTCGATCGAACTTTGGGACCACGCCGAGTTGCGTACAAGCCGTTGCCGGTTGGGCTCGGCAATCCGAAAGGCACACCGGTCGTCAGTGCTTCGGTACCTGCCGAAGACATTCCTTTGCCGACGGCCAATCCGATCCGTTTGGCAGAAATCAAGATCCGCAATCAGTTGCAGACAGCCCAACCCATTGGAACAACTGGTACTCCGCAGACTGCACAGGCAGGTGCCGGATCTATCCCTCAAGTTGAGGCGACAGCGCAACGACCTGGATCTGCGGTGGATACGTCGCGGACGGCTCCCGGCTCGATCTTTAGAAAAGGGCTTGATTTCACGGTGCCCGTTCCTGCGCCGAGTCCGTCGCGATCCAACTAAATCCCCTTGGTTTGACAGCGGGAACTGGATCACTCTCTGGTTTGCTTAACTTATTTTTAACGCTGTTCTTTAACGATGCAGTAAGCGTCGATCTGAATTGAGGTCATTGCCTTGCCGGATCGTCAGCTGCAGCACAAGAGGTGCTGCTATAGGCGAAGAAACGCCGTGTTGATGAGGATCGAGAGATCACCGCATGATAGAACCGAGATCAACTGCCACAATCCGCGCCCTTGCGAGCCTTGCAGAATTGTCTGCAGACCAGCTGGAAGAAGGCACTTCGGTCGAAGACGTTATCGCAACTTTACGAAAAGCTGCGGAAGCTGTCCGGATGGTGATCGATGAGACAGAAATGGAAGACGGTGCGCCGGAAGAAGCAGATCTCGCGCAAGACCTGACCCCGATGGATCTTTCCGGCGATGACGCCGCTGAGCTGTCTGACGACGATACCGAGACAAAGAGCGGCGAGATCCACGTTCTGAACGCCGGCTGATATTGTTTAGTGGGAACCCAATCACTCGGCACCTCCAAGCATCAGGCTTTCTGCTTTGACGCTGCGCCCTCACAGATGCTAGCCATAGCCCCTTGTGGAGCACAGGCGGTTTTTTGACGTCCGCCACACCTCATTTCATCAATGAGAGTATGCTCCGGGTTTCTATGGAGCGAAGTGTATGAGCGTTGCGGACGCATCCCCCGTATCTGAAAAACCGGCGAAAGGTCCCAAGCCGCCGATCCCCGTGTCCGTTCTGACCGGGTTTCTGGGTGCAGGAAAGACAACGCTCCTGAACCATATCCTTCAGGATCCGGCCATGGCCGATACGGCTGTGATCATCAACGAATTCGGTGAAATCGGCCTGGACCATCTGTTTGTCGATCAGGCAGGCGATGGCATCATCGAGTTGTCGACGGGGTGTTTGTGCTGCACGATCCGCGGCGATCTCGTAACCACGCTTGAAAATCTGCTGCGCCATCTGGACAACGGGCGGACCGAACGGCTGACCCGGGTGGTGATTGAAACCACAGGCCTCGCCGATCCTGCGCCAATCCTTCACACGATCATGCTGCACCCCTATCTGGTGATGCGCTACCGGCTGGACAGTGTCGTGACCCTGGTGGATGCCGTGAACGGGCTCTCTACACTTGATGAGCATGAAGAAGCCAAAAAACAGGCCGCCGTTGCGGACCGGATCGTTCTCACCAAAACGGATCTGCTCAACAGTGAGGAGAGCCAGAGGAACTTATCGGATCTGAAATCCCGGCTTCTTGCTTTGAACCCGGGCGCGAAGGTGCTCGATAGCCAGGCCGGTGAAGCGACCCCGGAAACGCTTTTCAATGCCGGGCTCTACAATCCGGAGACCAAGATCCCGGATGTTGCCAACTGGCTGAACGCGGAAGCCTATGAGCCAAACCACCATGATCATTCTCATGGCCATCATCACCATGAAGGCGATCACCCCCATGGGCACCACCATCATGGCCATGATCATGCGCATGACATAAACCGGCACAGCGACGCGATCCGGGCCTTTACCCTTTCGACCGACCGGCCGGTGTCGGCGTCAGCGCTGGAAATGTTTCTGGATCTTCTGCGTTCGGCGCACGGCCCAAAGCTCCTGCGGGTCAAGGGCGTTGTGCAGCTTGCCGAGGATCCGGACCGGCCCGTCGTCATTCACGGCGTTCAACACGTCTTCCACCCACCGGCAACGCTGGACGCCTGGCCGGATGAGGACCGGCGGACCCGGATGGTGTTCATCACCAAGGATCTGCCTGAAGGGTTCGTTCGCAAGATGTTCGAGGCCTTTTCCGGCGCGCTCCGGCCCGACACGCCGGATAGTGATGCCATGCTGAACAACCCGCTCGCCGTGTCCGGGTTCACAAGCCCGCCGCGCTAGTCTCCAGCCTTCATGACACAATAAATTCAGCCGGCAGCGCAGAGCTCCCTCTCCCATTGGGTGAGGTGACTTGCCATCCAAGACGGTGTTTCAGTGGTTATTCAGCCGCTGCTGACCACTCCGCGCCACCCCTGCCTTAAGCCGGGGTCTTTTGGTTCCGGTCCCGGAGCAAGGTCGGGACGGCGACCTACTGGGCGATTTCACTCAGCTTCTTTTTTCCGCAGTCGGATCAGTCCTTCCTGAGCCGTCGAGGCGATCAGCTTGCCGTCCTGGGTGTAGAGCAGGCCGCGGTTCATGCCGCGCGAGCCTGAGGAACTGGTGCTGTCGGTCGCGTAAAGAAGCCACTCGTCCGCACGGAACGGGTGATGAAACCACATGGCGTGATCCAGGCTGGCCGCCTGGATTTTGGGACTGAAAACCGACGTGCCGTGCGGGAACAACGACGTGTCGAGCAATGTCATGTCGGAGGCATAGGCCAAAACACACTGGTGAATGCGCTCATCATCCGGCAAGGGATCGCTGGCCCGCACCCAGACATATTGCTGGGCTGGCAGCGGTTTCTTGCTGAAATAGTGGGTCATATCGACCGGGCGCATTTCGATCGGCCGTTCGCGCTCCCAGTAGCGCTTGACGTTTTCCGGGGCAAACGCAAGGAATTTTTCTTTCAGTTCCTGTTCGCTCGGCAGATCGTCCGGCCCGGGCACATCCGGCATATCGGCCTGGTACTCCAGCCCCTCTTCGCGCACCTGAAAGGAGGCGGACATGGAGAAAATCGCATGGCCGTGCTGAATGGCGACCACTCGGCGTGTGGTGAAGCTGCCGCCATCACGGATCCGGTCGACTTCATAAATGATCGGCACCGACGGATCGCCGGGCCTTAAAAAATACCCATGTAAGGAGTGAACATGGCGGTCTTCGACCACCGTGCGCGAGGCGGCAACCAGCGCCTGGCCTATCACCTGGCCGCCAAAAACACGCTGCCAGCCGACTTGGGGGCTGCGACCACGAAACAGATTGTGTTCCAGAGGTTCCAGGTCGAGAATGTGCAGAAGGTTGTCAATGGCCGTATTCATCGGCGCGGTTCCTGTTAAATAGAACAATGGGGACAGTGGCCGGGTGAGCCGCCAGTTTGATGAAGTCTTGGACGTGTGTTGACGTTAAAGTCAAGATGCCCCAACGGAAACGAGGGGCGAGGAGTTTGTAAGCAATGGCAAGATCCAAAAAGAGCGACGAGATGTTTGATGTCGTCATCGCAGGCGGCGGCTATGTCGGCCTGTCGCTGGCGCTCGCGCTGAAACAAGGGGATCCGGGCCTCAAATGCGCTGTTGTTGATCCCAAGCCGATGAACACGCTCGATAAGGATCCGCGCGCATCCGCCATTGCAGCGGCCGCGTCCCGAATGCTGAGCCAGCTCGGCATCTGGGAGAAAATCTCCGATAAAGGCCAGCCGATCAACGAGATGATCGTCACGGACAGCAAGTTGCGCGATGCGGTGCGTCCTGTTTTTCTGACCTTTGACGGTGAAGCGACCGATGGCGAACCGTTTGCGACCATGATGCCCAACGGTGTCATGATGCCTGCGCTCTACAAAGCAGCCAAAGCGCTCGGAACAGTGTTCTTTGCGCCCAACAGTGCCGCGACCTTCCGGAACAATCCGGATCACGTGGATCTGGAACTCAACGATGGCAAAGTTCTGAAAACCCGCCTTTTGATCGCTGCCGATGGTGTCCGTTCCAAGTTGCGGGACCTTGCAGGCATCCGGACGGTCAATTGGGACTATAAGCAGTCGGGCATTGTGACAACGATCAAGCACGAGCGTCCGCACAACGGCCGCGCCGAAGAACACTTTCTTCCCGCCGGACCCTTTGCCATTCTGCCACTGCCGGGCAACCGCTCGTCCCTTGTCTGGACAGAAAAGACGTCCGATGCCGACCGCTTGGTCCGCTCCGATGATTTCACCTTCGAGCTGGAGCTGGAGCGCCGCTTCGGGCATCACCTTGGGACTTTGGAAGTTGACGGCCCTCGCCAGGCCTATCCGCTTGGTTTGAAGTTGGCACGGGAGTTCGTGAAACCGCGGTTTGCCCTGATTGGTGATTCGGCCCACGGCATTCATCCCATCGCAGGCCAGGGACTGAACCTCGGGTTCAAGGATGTTGCAGCGTTTGCGGAAGTCATCATTGATGCCCGCCGTCTCGGCCAGGACATCGGCGCATTTGACGTTCTGGAGCGCTATCAGCGGTGGCGCCGGTTCGACACGTTCCAGATGGGTGTCGTGACGGATGTCCTTAACCGTCTGTTTTCAAACGATATTGATATCCTCCGGGCTGCGCGAGACTTCGGCCTTGGGCTGGTTGACCGGATGCCGAGCCTGAAAAGCCAGTTCATCAAGGAGGCATCCGGTTTTGCCGGTCCAGTGCCGAAATTGCTTTCAGGAGACCCGATCTGATAGGAGATGACGTCTCCGCTAGGTTTCCTGGGCAGCGCTTGCATGAACGATCAAAATTCCAGCTATCCGCAGCACCGGTCCATTTTGATGACCGGCTGCTCCTCCGGGATTGGCGAAACATCAGCCCGTCTTCTCCGCGGACGCAATTGGCGCGTCTTCGCGACCGCGCGCAAGCTGGAAGATGTTCAACGCCTGAAGGATGAGGGATTTGAGTCCTTTCAGCTCGATTATGAAGATCCGGATTCGATCCGTGTGACAGCTGATGCCGTTTTGGAAGCCACAAACGGCGAGCTGGATGCCATCTTCAACAATGGCGCCTACGCAATCCCGGGGGCACTGGAAGATCTGCCGACCGATGGTCTCAGAGCCCTTTTCGAAGCCAATTTCATCGGCTGGCACGATTTGACGCGCCAGATCATTCCCGCAATGCGCGCCCAGAAGTCCGGACGGATTGTGCAGTGTTCGTCTGTTCTGGGCTTTGTGGCGCTCAAATACCGGGGTGCCTACACGGCTTCCAAATTTGCGCTCGAGGCTTACACCGACACCTTGCGCCAGGAGCTTGCGGGCACAGGGATTCACGTTTCGCTTATTGAGCCCGGGCCGATCGACACTAGGTTCACGCAGAACACGATCGCAAACTTTGACCGGTGGATTGGCGAAGAGGGGTCCAAGCAGTCCGTTCACCGCGAGACTTACGAAAAACGCCGGATCCGGATGGAAGCTGGAGAACCGGGTCCCTTCAAATTGCCGCCAAGCGCAGTCACCAAACCTCTGATCCACGCCATAGAGTCACATCGGCCAAAAGCGCGATACCGTGTCACCATCCCGACAAAGGTGATGGCGATTGCAAAACGGCTCCTGCCGACACGTGTTTTGGACAGGTTCTGTATCTGGGCGGCGGATGGCGAAGAATAAAACCCGGATCCGGCCGAAAAACCTGGTGCAGGGAAACGCGGGAAACGACAAGGACGTAATTGATGGAACAAATCTATGATATTCTCATTTTTGTCGGCATGGCGGCCGTGGCGCTTGTGCTGTTTGCGGGGCTTTTGAACATGTTCCGCAATGGTCCTGCCAATCGTTCTCAAAAATTAATGCGCTGGCGGGTGGGATTGCAGTTCCTGGTGATTGTCCTTGTGATGGGTGGGCTCTACTTCTTCGGCAAAGGCTGACAAGCCAGCTGAAAACACGAACATTTCTGCGGGATGGGATTTCATGGTCGTACTGAACAAGATCTACACAAAAACCGGTGACAACGGCACGACCGCGCTGGGTTCCGGCGAGCGCCGGCCGAAATACGATCTGAGGATCGATGCTTATGGCACCGTTGATGAAACCAATGCCATCGTTGGTATGGCCCGGTTGCATACCGTAAGCGTTGTTCCGGACATCGACGCTGTTCTGAATCGCATCCAGAATGATTTGTTTGATCTCGGTGCGGATCTTGCCACACCGGAAACCGATCAAGACCTGGGCTACGAGCCGCTCCGGATCACGGACGGCCAGGTTTCGGCAATTGAAGAAGCGATTGATAAACTAAACGCAGATCTCTCGCCGCTTCGTTCCTTCGTTTTGCCGGGTGGCAGTGCGGCCTCTGCCCATTTGCATCTCGCAAGAACGGTTTCCCGCCGTGCTGAACGCTTGATGGTCGAACTGGCCGACCGTGAAACCATCAATCAGGCGGGCATACGATACATGAACCGTCTGTCGGACTACTTCTTCGTTGCCTCCCGTTATCTCAACAACAAGGGCGAAGAAGACGTGTTATGGGTTCCGGGTAAAAACCGCTAATCGGCCCATAATTTCAGGACGCCAGCCATGTTTCTCCCGCTTCACGATCACAATCGGCTGAAACATGTCCCGCGGCCTTATGTCAATCTTTCGCTGATTGCCGCCAATGTGCTGGTTTTCCTGGTGGTACAAGGCGGCGGTATATCTGAAGGTGCGAGTGCTTCGGTCTATTCCTACGGGCTTGTGCCAGCGGTCTTCTTCGACCTGCGTGATCTAGCCCCGCATCTCCAGGTGCTGCCTGAATGGTCCGGGATCGTGACATACGCCTTCTTGCATGGCGACTTCATGCATCTCTTGGGCAACATGCTGTTTCTTTGGGTGTTCGGCGACAATGTGGAAGATGCGGTCGGCCATATCGGTTACCTGGTCTTCTATCTCTTGTGTGCAGCTGCCGGTGGTTTTGCCTACGCAGCCCTTGATCCAGGTTCTGAAATCCCGTTGATCGGCGCATCGGGTGCCGTATCGGGTGTGGTGGCGGCTTATTTGATGCTGCACCCGCGCGTGCGCATCTGGGTGCTCGCGTTCGGCCGTATTCCGTTGCGGCTGCGTGCGGTCTGGATCTTGGGAGCGTGGGTCATTTATCAGTTCGTGCAGATCGCGACATCGATCGACAGTCAAGTCGCCTGGATTGCCCATATCGGTGGTTTGGCGGCAGGTGCAATCCTCATCTTTTTCATGAGGCGACGCGGAGTGGTGCTGTTTGATCGGGATCTCGCGTGACGGTGATTGATTTAAACTCGGGAACGAGAGCCTAAATCCTCACCTTGGATCTCAAGCAAGCAGCCATTTGCCGGATTTGTTGCGACATGCCGTGCCGTTGTCTTGTCGCCTTGTTCCGGATGCGAGCAGGATATTCTCCCGATAGGCCCGACAATAAACGCCGCTTCGGGTTTTCCATGTGCGGACCGGGGTCACAGATCCGCTGGCGCCGGTTTCCTGGTTCCGCCAAGAGCTAGTTTTTCCCGACAAGGATGTTTCTAGAGCATTTTGAAACGTGGCTTCGGCCATCGTTTGATCGGACCGCGCAAGACCGCTGTCGGTACCCGGCCCGACAAGCGCCGAGGCTGTGCATCCGCTGATAGCTGTGACCAGTGTTAGGACCGGGAGTATACGTGCCGCCCTTATATCCACCCGAATTCGCAACGCTTAACCTCTCCCGCTATTGCCACCCCCGGTCGATCGCCTCTCTCTCTTCGCTGGCGGACAAAGGTTCGCCGCCAGGCGCGCTGTTTCCCTGGAACCGAGACCGACCTGGAACCAAACCCCTACTTTGGGAAGCGGGCGATTGTGCGGCAGGAGTAGGTGCAGGCGATTGCTCCGGCTGATTGTCGTCGTCATTGTCATTTGAAGGCGCCCGTCCACCATCAGCCGCATCTGAGCCTCCGCGATTGCCGCCGTCGTTGTCATTATCTCCGGAATCGCTCTGGGCTTCGCTTTCAGTGCCATTTCCGCCGCGATCACTTCCGCCTCGGTCGCTCCCGCCGCGATCGCTGCCACCACGGTCGCTGCCACCACGGTCGCCACCGCCTCTTTCGCTGCCACCGCGGCCGCCATCGCCATCACTGTCGCCGTCGTTGTCTGCATCGGAGCCGCCGCGCTCACCGCCGCCACGTTCGCTGCCGCCTCTTTCACTACCACCGCGACCGCCATCACTGTCGTTGTCGCTGTCGTTATCTCCGTCGGAGCCACCCCGTTCACTGCCGCCTCGGCCACCGCCTCCGCGACCATTGCCGTCGTCGCCGCCCCGGTCACCCCTCTCGCTGCCACCGCGGCCGCCGCCACGGCCTTCACCGCCACCGCCGCCCCGGTCACCACCTCCGCGGCTGTCGGATTCCGCGACTGCGGCGATGGTCGTTTTCTGGTCAAACAAGGGGCTGAAGTAGACACAGGAAAAAACCAGCGCCGCAGCCACCACACCGGGCAGACGTCGGACCATCGCAGAGAGGCGGTCATGCAATGGCGTCTGGCGGGTGTGTTCCATGTAGTCGTTGTCTTTCAAGGCTTGCGCGCGCCTGACAATCTGAAGATTGTTTCGGCTTTCCCCTCTAGAACCCTCAAGTGGGTACATTCCTTCCTGCAATGTAGTCAAAAAATAGCCGGGATCAAAAGTCTAACTCCCGTGTTGTAGAGTTTGAGAGAGGCGTGGCGGAGAACTTCTTGGCCGATGAACCACTGAAAGCGGACATGATCCGCTTGATACCGAAACTGAGAAGTTTCGCGCTGCGGCTATGCCGGAATCCGGATCAGGCAGACGATCTGGTGCAAACAACGTGCGAGCGGGCCATTCGGTCGCTGGATCAGTTTGATCCGGCAACCCGTCTGGACAGCTGGATGTTCCGGATCCTGCAGAATCTTTATTTCAACATGCAGCGGGACACGGCCAACCGCGCAAGACTGTTTGAGAAAGCGATGTTCGATTATGACGACACGTTTGACGGCCAACGGGCGGCAGTTTCCAGCTTGGAATTGCAACAGGTTCGCCGATTTATCGAGCAGTTGGACGACGACAACAGAACGGTCTTGATGATGATCGCCATAGATGGGCGCAGCTACAAGGATGTTGCCGAAGAGCTGCAGGTCCCGATCGGCACGGTCACAAGCCGGCTGGCCCGCGCACGGTTGAAATTGAGAGACTGGCTGGAAGCCAGAAAGTCACCGGATGGCGCATCGCAATCGGCATCTACGGGGGTGGTGTCATGACGTTTGATGAAAAGAAAAGCCAAATGGACTTAGCCCAGGATATCGGGCTGATCCTAGACAATGAAATGCCGCCCGAAGCGCGGGATGAATTGCTGATCCGTCTTCAGGCTGACGCCGATAGCGCAGAAATGATGAAGCAAATGGCGGCAGATCAGGCGCTGCTTCAAGAGGTGCTGCCGCCGTCTGTTCCGGATGCCACCATAAAGAGGATTGAGAGCGTCATTGAACGCGAATTCGACCGCCGGGCGCCGAAAGCCGGATCTGACAGGCACTGGAGCCGCGCCATTGTTTATCTTGCGGCCTCCCTTGTTTTGGTGGCCGGAACGTTTGCCGTCACGAATTTCTGGATGCAGTCCCGGATGGATCAGGTCGTGGCCTCGCTTGCGGTCCATATGGAGACGGAACGTCTTGCCCTTGCTCAGACGGTTCAGGAGGCCTTGGAAACAAAGGTCAGTGGAGAACCGGTCGCGATCGGACAGGATGGAGACTGGTCGGAAATCCTGACGCCAATCAAGACCTACAAGAGCAAAAGCGGGCATTGGTGCCGGCAGTACTTGAGGGAAACCCGGTTCGGGAACCTGGATATGACCATTCGCGGAACTGCGTGCCGTGATGAAAATGGTGTCTGGACCACGGTTTTTGCCGAGCCCGTGTCAGATAATTCCCTCCACAAACCAACGGGATCTGATTTTTCCAATCACTTGCATGGCGCTGATTGCCTGCGCCTGCTGCATTTTGCCGCGCTGCCGCAATGTCATGTTTGCGACGCAACTTTTGCAAAGCACGGCAAATTGCGCCTTTAGCCCTTTTGCTGTCATTGACAGGTGCCGCGCAGGTCAGTACCGTCCCGCGCCATGCGCCACGGTTGGCTTGTTTCCGCCGTTTGTGACGAAGCGTTACAGGGCGGGCGCAAGCCCTTTAATGCGGTGCGGTGAAAGCCGGCCCAGCAAGAGGTTGAGACCAAATGAAAATCCTCGTACCCGTGAAACGGGTCATCGATTACAACGTGAAAGTTCGCGTAAAAGCGGACGGTTCCGGAGTGGATCTTGCCAACGTCAAGATGTCCATGAACCCGTTTGACGAAATCTCCGTGGAAGAAGCCCTGCGCCTGAAAGAAGCCGGCAAGGCGACTGAAGTTGTTGTTGTTTCCGTTGGTCCGCAGCAGGCGACCGAAACACTTCGTACCGGTCTTGCCATGGGTGCCGACCGCGGCATTCTGGTCAAAACGGACGAAACAACCGAGCCGCTGGCTGTTGCCAAGATCCTGAAGGGCATTGTTGAAGCCGAAGAGCCGGGCCTTGTGATTGTTGGCAAGCAGGCAATTGATGATGACTGCAACCAGACCGGCCAAATGCTTTCCGCCCTTCTTGGCTGGAGCCAAGGCACGTTTGCATCCAAGGTTGATCTTGGTGACAGCACTGTTGATGTGACCCGCGAAGTCGACGGCGGCCTTCAGACCGTCAAGTTGAAGCTGCCTGCGATCGTTACGACCGATCTGCGTCTTAACGAGCCGCGCTATGCATCGTTGCCGAACATCATGAAGGCAAAAAAGAAGCCGATCGACGAGAAGACACCGGACGATTACGGCGTCGACATCACACCGCGTCTGACGGTTGTCACCACGGCTGAGCCGGCTGCTCGTGAAGCTGGTATCAAGGTTGGCTCCGTGAGCGAACTGGTCGAAAAACTCAAGAACGAAGCTGGTGTCCTTTAAGGACCGTCGCAGGAGGAAAGAAAATGACAACACTTCTTGTGGCTGAACACGCTGGTGGCGCTCTGAACGATGCGACATCAAAGGCTATGTCCGCTGCTGCGGCTCTTGGCTCCGACGTCCATGTTCTGGTCGCCGGTAAAGGCGTTCAGGCTGTGGCTGAAGCTGCGGCGAAGCTCTCTGGCGCTGCCAAGGTTCTGGTTGCTGAAAGTGACGCACTCGAGCACCAGCTTGCAGAACCAATGGCTGACCTGATTGTTGGCCTGGCCGGTGACTATGATGCGATCGTTGCTCCGGCAACCGCAAACGGCAAAAACACCTTGCCGCGCGTTGCAGCCCTGCTGGACGTCATGCAGATCTCTGACGTTACCGCAGTGATCGACGCTGAGACCTTCGAACGCCCAATCTACGCAGGCAACGCGATCCAAACTGTCAAATCCGGCGATGCGAAAAAAGTCATCACAGTGCGGACATCCACGTTCGCAGCAGTTGAAGAAGGCGGTTCTGCCGCCATCGAAACCGTTGCTGGCACAGAGGGTTCCGGCTTGTCCGAATTCGTTGGCGAGGAACTTTCCAAGTCTGACCGTCCGGAACTGACGTCCGCCAAGATCATCATCTCTGGTGGCCGCGCGCTGGGCTCCGAAGAGAAGTTCCAGGAAGTCATCATGCCGGTTGCCGACGCACTCGGCGCAGCGGTTGGTGCATCCCGTGCGGCTGTTGATGCCGGGTATGCCCCGAACGACTGGCAGGTCGGTCAGACCGGTAAGGTCGTGGCTCCGGATCTTTACATTGCCTGCGGCATCTCCGGTGCGATCCAGCACCTTGCCGGCATGAAGGATTCCAAGGTGATCGTTGCGATCAACAAGGACGAAGAAGCCCCGATCTTCCAGGTCGCGGATTACGGCCTGGTCGCCGACTTGTTTGACGTTCTGCCGGAATTGAAGGCGTCAGTCGAATAAGACCTGCGGCAAATTGATCACGGACCCCGGGGTGAATGTCAGTTTTCGCCCCGGGGTTCTTGCTGTTCGGCGAAAGACTTGCCAAAAATAACGGCAATAAGCCCAGTCGGGCATTTTATTCAGATCGGATATTCAGATGGCAGTCGAAATCAAGAAAATCGGCGTGATTGGCGCGGGTCAGATGGGCAGCGGGATCGCACATGTGTGTGCGCTGGCCGGCTACGAAGTGGGATTGAGCGATATTTCCATGGAGCGCATCGAATCCGGCCTGGCATCAATCAACGGCAATATGGCCCGTCAGGTATCCAAGTCGATCATCACTGAAGAAGAGCGCACGGGCGCTCTGGCCCGCCTGAAGCCTGCCGAGGATGTAGATCTTCTGAGCGATGCGGATCTGGTGATTGAATCGGCTGTCGAGAACGAGCAGGTCAAACGCAAGATTTTCTCCCAGCTCTGCCCGATCCTGAAACCGGAAGCGATTCTCGCGACCAATACATCCTCGATTTCCATCACGCGCCTGGCGGCGACAACCGACCGTCCAGAGCGGTTTATCGGAATTCACTTCATGAATCCGGTGCCGATCATGGAACTGGTGGAGCTTGTTCGCGGTATCGCGACCGAAGACGAAACGTTTGAAGCGTCCAAGAAGTTCTGCGATCGGTTGGGCAAGCAGATCGCTGTTGCTGAAGACTTTCCGGCCTTTATGGTCAACCGCATCCTGTTGCCGATGATCAACGAGGCGATCTATACGCTTTACGAGGGTGTCGGCTCGGTTGAATCCATCGACAAGGCTATGAAACTTGGTGCCAACCATCCCATGGGCCCCCTGCAACTGGCGGATTTCATCGGTCTCGACACCTGCTTGTCGATCATGCAGGTGCTTTATGAAGGTCTTGCCGACACCAAGTACCGTCCGTGTCCGCTTCTCGTAAAGTATGTCGAAGCTGGTTGGCTTGGCCGCAAGACGCAGCGCGGTTTCTACGACTACCGCGGTGAGGTTCCTGTCCCGACCCGCTAACCGGTTCCGTTGTCGTGAATCTCGCCCGCTATTGTCTGACCAACGCCAGTTCCGATCTGGACAAGATCGCTTTGGAAGTCATCGGTACTGCGGGCGAGCGTCTGGAAATCTGGACTTACGCGGATCTGACGCGATCAATCCTCTCGGTTGCCAATGGCTTGAGGCTTGAGGGCTTTGAGCGTGGCGACCGCGTTCTCTTGCGTATCGGACACTCCAGTGACTTTCCGCTGCTCTTTTTCGGGTCTATTGCAGCTGGCCTCGTTCCGGTTCCGACCTCTGCGCTGCTCACGAGCACCGAAACGGATACAATTCTCTCTGACTCTGGTGCTGCAGTTGTTGTCCATGACGGCAAAACGGCCTTGCCGCCGTCTGGGCCCGCGCGGGTCATTGGCCCAGAGGGGATCGCTCAGCTCAAACAATCTGATCCCGGAGAATTTGAAAATACAGCTGCTGATGACCCCGCGTTTCTGATCTACACGTCAGGCACCAGCGGAACTCCGAAAGGTGTCCTCCACGCGCAAAGGGCTGCTGTTGCCCGGGCGCCGATGTATCTCGGCTGGTATGGCATTCATGCTGACGACCGCTTGCTCCACGCCGGTGCCTTCAACTGGACCTACACGCTCGGTGTCGGGCTGATGGATCCATGGGCCAATGGCGCGACCAGCGTCGTTTATGACGGCCCGCGCGATCCTCAAGTCTGGCCCGAAATTCTGACTGCGAGCAATGCGACGCTGTTTGCTGCGGTGCCCAGCCTTTATCGGCGGATCCTGAAGTACGGTGAGGTTTCAGAAGGATCTTTTCCAAACTTGCGTCATGGCCTGACTGCCGGAGAAGCTCTTCCTGCAGAGCTCTATCACACTTGGAAGGCGCGCACCGGACGCGAGCTTTATGAAGCGCTGGGCATGAGCGAAATCTCCACCTACCTCTCCAGCAGCCCAATCGTGCCAGTGAAGCCTGGTTCGCCCGGGCGGCCTCAATCCGGCCGGAAGGTTGCGATCCTCGATGAAACTGTAGAAAGCGAGGAGTTTGCGAGGCCGGATACGGCCGGCCTTTTGGCGGTTCACCGGGATGAACCCGGTTTGATGCTCGGGTACTGGAACCGGTTAGAAGAAACACAGGCCGCTTTCCGAGGCGATTGGTTCCTGACGGGTGACCGGGCGCGGGCCGATGCAGATGGCTACTACTGGTATGAGGGCCGGGCCGACGACCTCATGAATGCGTTTGGCTATCGCGTTGCGCCGGAAGAAGTGGAACGCACCTTGGTCGCGCATCCGGCAGTTTCTGAAGTTGCCGTAACAACGGTTTCCTCCGGGTCCGGGGTCGACTTGATCACTGCTTTTGTTGTTCCCGCGGACCCGGACAGTTTCGATGAAACTGATCTTGCTGCTTTTGCGGTCGACCGGTTGGCGGACTACAAACGTCCAAAGGTTTACCGAATCATTTCTGAACTGCCGCGCACACCGTCGGGCAAAGTGCAGCGCAAGGCGCTTTCTAAAAATTAAACTCGGAAAAATGCCGTAAGTTTTTGTTAACGTGTGTTTAAGGCGGCGCGGTTAGTGTTTGCCTATAACTAGGAGACCGAGATGGACAGCGTTGGGATCGCCAACACATTTGTAGCCATGACCCAGGCCCAAACCGGCCAGGCGCTTCAGGCTGAAATGATGAAGATGGCAGCCCAGCAAGACGCCAATCTTGTGGCACTTCTCCAGCAGGGTGCTGAGAGCCTTCAGGCCGCCGCCCCGCCCCCGGGTCTTGGAACCCAGGTGGACGTCAGCGCCTGATCAGTTCTTCATTGCAGCCTTGTCCGCGCGTCAGCGGTCATTCCTTAACATTTCTGAAGAAACTCCCCATTCGGATTCGGAACCATGCCGGTTGCGGTTCTTGAGTTCCTTATTTCCTGACACGTGTCGGCAGCACGGCTTCTGATAAATGCAAATCAAGTCAGTAACTTAAATCTGATAGCTAAAATTTTAATCAATTTGTCTTGACTTTAGTAGGCTTTCATAAGGCTTCAAGCCAAGTAACTTGTTGTATTTACTTTATTTTCTCTGACTTCGGCACAATATGAGTTGTTGTGTTTTACGTAACGAACGGTGCCGTCATGCCAGAAGGAATTGGATATGGGGCGTCCCCGGCATTCCAGCCTTCGCTGGCGGTGCCGAGAGGCGACCAGCTTGCGCAGCAGGCACAACAAATCAACGCGCGGCAGTCTGCAGTCGTCGCAGAGACAGTGCAGCGGCAGGCGGATTTCAGTTCAAACCGGGCCGAAAGTCTTGCCCGGGTCGCTGAACAAATCGAGCAGCGCGCGCAGACAGATGCCGGCCCAGGGGTCGGCGATGTTGTGGACATAACAGTTTAGAACGCAGAGCGTTCGCCCATACAACGCCAAAGGAGATCCGATATGGCGAGTGTATCAGACAGCACCTCTTCATCTGCAGCCTACAGCGCTGCCGCTGTCCGCAGTGAACTGGCAACCAACGCGGTTCGTGATCAGAACGAACAAGAGCGTCAGGTTGCGCAGCAGTTGGAAGAGTCACAGGCAACAGACGAGCAGGACCGCCGTGAACAGCGGCAGATTCCAGGCCTCGGCGAAGCTGTCGACATCACTGTTTAAAGAAACAGGCGGGATCCACACCCCGCCAATATGATCAGTTGGTCAGACCGGTGGCGGATCACGCCTCCGGTTTTGTCATGGACGCATTGATCAAGGCCTTGGCCTCGCCAGAGGCCCATTCCGCCGGACCGTACATGGTCCCAACTTCACAGCCATCAGGGCTGATGAGGATTGTTGTTGGAAGCCCCGTGGCACGGGCGACTTTCCGCAAGTCCTTCAACAGACCATTTTTGGCATCGTGGTAATAAGCCAGGTTGCCGACCCCGATTTCTTCCAAAAACGCTTTTGGCTTTTCAGGACCGCCGCGGTCAAGATTGACCGCCACCACTTCAAAATCCGCGTTACCGAGCTCGGCCTGCAGCTCATCCAAGGCGGGCATTTCCTTACGGCAAGGTGCACACCATGTGGCCCATAGGTTCATAAGCACAGTCCGGCCCTCAAAGTCCGCCATCGTGATGGGCTGGTCATCCGGGCCCAGGAACGTCAGGTTGCTGAGGTCCAGCGGCTGACTGGCCGGAAGGAAGGCCGCGACCTCTCCCTTGGCATGCGGGGCCACCGCTTCTGCAGAAACAAGGGCGGCCGAACAGCTTTCGCCGCTGCCAATATTGCCATTTTGGCCGTTGATCACGTATAGAGCCGCTACAGCAGCCACTGCACCTGCAAGCCCGGCGGCATAGAGTTTCCGATTGGAGGACTTGGCAGGTTCGGTTGGCTTCGTCATTCGTTCACACCTCGCAAGGGGCGCCTTTCAAAGGACAGGACATGAGCAATCGCATGTGGGGAGGCCGGTTCGCTGAGGGACCGGACGCCATCATGGAGGAAATCAACGCCTCCATCGACTACGACAAGAAGCTATATAAGCAAGACATTGATGGCTCAAAAGCCCATGTGCGCATGCTCGCGGAAAAAGACATTGTGACGCGGGACGATGCCGACAAGATCGTTCAAGGTCTAGACACAATCCTGTCAGAGATCGAAAACGGCGCGTTCAAGTTTTCGCGGGGCTTGGAAGATATTCATATGAATATCGAAGCCCGTTTGGCGGAGCTGATTGGTCCGGCGGCCGGCCGTTTGCACACGGCACGCTCGCGCAACGACCAGGTTGCCACCGATTTCCGGCTTTGGGTCCGCCACACGCTTGACACGCTTGACGCTCAGCTGACGGAACTGATGCAGGTTTTGGCCGAAAAGGCGGAGATCCACGCCGGTGACGTCATGCCCGGGTTCACGCACCTGCAATCTGCTCAACCGGTCACTTTTGGTCATCATCTGCTGGCTTATGTCGAGATGTTCGCCAGGGATCGCGGCCGTGTCCGGGATGCGCGAAAGCGCATGAACGAATGCCCTCTCGGATCCGCTGCTCTTGCTGGAACGTCCTTTCCGATCGACCGGAAAATGACGGCCGAAGCGCTTGGTTTCGATCGTCCGACCGCAAACTCGCTTGATGCTGTTTCCGATCGGGACTTTGTCATTGAAGCACTGAGCGCAGCGTCCCTGACAGCCATGCATTTGTCGCGGCTGGCGGAAGAAATCGTAGTTTGGTGCTCGGCTCAGTTCGGCTTCGTGAAGCTGTCCGACAAGTTCTCGACCGGCTCTTCGATCATGCCGCAGAAGAAGAACCCGGATGCCGCCGAACTGGTGCGCGCCAAGACCGGCCGGATCTATGGGTCATTGCAGGCGCTTCTCGTTATGATGAAGGGTCTTCCGTTGGCTTATTCCAAGGACATGCAGGAAGATAAGGAACAGGCTTTTGACGGGCTTGCCAGCATCTCCCTCGCTCTGGCGGCAATGACCGGCATGATGCGCGATCTGGAACCAGTTACGAAGGCCATGAAAAGGGCCGCCGGCTCCGGTTATTCCACGGCAACCGATCTGGCGGACTGGCTCGTGCGGGTTCTGGGTCTGCCGTTCCGGGACGCCCACCATGTGACCGGCGCGATTGTTGCGATTGCGGTCAGCAAAGGCATCGAACTGCATAAGGTTTCTTTGGAAGAGATGCAGGGTGTTGAACCGAAGATCACCCAAGAGGTCTTTTCGGTACTGTCGGTCGACAAGTCGGTCCGCAGCCGGGTGAGCTATGGCGGCACATCGCCGGTGAATGTGCGCAAACAGGCGCGCCGCTGGCTGAAAGATCTGGCCAAGGGCTGAACCCTCTCTCCATTTGCCGCATGACAGCCAAGACTGGTCTTGCCCAATCGGGTCTGTCATGCGAGGAGAAAGCAACAGGAACTCTCCGCCAAAAGGGCTGTAATGGTGACCACGCGCCGCATGATGACTTTCGCGATGACAGGACTATGTCTTGGTCTGCTGCTCACCGGTTGCGGCCGAAAAGCGGCCTTGGACACGCCCACGGCCGCCGCACAGCCGAGTGCGGCGAAGGTTCAAGCTGAAACGCAAGGCGTTTATACGCCTGAACAACCGGCACCGACGGCAAGCTCCGGTGGCTTTATTCTCGATCCGTTGATCGGCAACTGACAGTCATCACAGACACTTAGTGAACACAAATCTGCATGAGTAAAACCCTTGCATCATTTTGATTATAAAGGCGGTGTCCTGTTCGCAGAGGACGTGGCCATCGAGGAAATCGCCCGGGAAGTCGGAACGCCGTTCTACGTCTATTCGACGGCGACACTGACCCGGCACTATGAGGTGTTTTCGTCAGCCTTTGCCGACATCCCGTCGCTCGTCTGCTATGCGATGAAAGCCAACTCCAATCAGGCGGTTCTGGCAACACTGGCCCAATTGGGCGCAGGAATGGACGTTGTATCGGAAGGTGAACTGCGCAGGGCGCGGGCAGCAGGTGTTCCGGCGAACAAGATCGTGTTCTCAGGCATCGGTAAGACGGAAACCGAGCAGGCCTATGCGCTGACCGAGGACATCCTCTGTTTCAACGTGGAATCCGAGCCTGAATTGCATCAGCTCTCCCGCGTCGCGACCCAGATGGGCAAGACAGCCCGGGTCTCCATGCGCATCAACCCTGATGTGGATGCAAAGACCCACGCGAAGATTGCGACCGGCAAGGCGGAAAACAAATTCGGCATCCCATGGCAGCGCGCCCGCGAGGTTTACGCAACTGCTGCAAGCCTGCCGGGCCTGAAGGTCACCGGCATCGACATGCACATCGGTTCGCAGATCACCGAGCTTGAGCCATTTGACAGCGCTTTTGCGCGTTTGGGCGAGTTGATCACGGATCTGCGTGGCCAGGGCCATGCCATCGACCATGTCGATCTTGGTGGCGGATTGGGCATTCCATATGTCACCGACAACGACCCACCACCGCATCCGGATGCCTATGCGGAAGTCGTGAAGAAGCACGTCCGCGAACTTGACTGCAAGGTGATGTTTGAGCCGGGCCGTATGATCGCGGGCAATGCCGGGATCCTTGTCACACAGGTCATCTATGTGAAGGAAGGTGCCGACAAGAACTTCGTTATTGTCGATGCAGGCATGAATGACCTGATCCGGCCGACCCTTTACGAAGCCTATCACGAGGTCCGCCCGGTTTCGGAGCCGGATGTGGATGCTGATCGATTCACGGCAGATGTTGTCGGTCCGGTCTGTGAAACCGGCGATTTTCTGGCCCAGAACCGGGATATACCCAAGGTAAATGCCGGTGACATGCTGGCTGTCTATTCTGCAGGGGCTTATGGATCGGTGCAGTCGAGCACATACAATTCACGCCTTTTGGTGCCGGAAGTGCTCGTAAACGCTGATCAATTCGCGGTCATACGTCCGCGACCGAGCTACGAAGAACTGCTCGATCTCGACAAAATTCCCGATTGGCTCAAGACTTCTTGACATAATTCTCCGGCAATTAGTTGTTTCAGCAACTTGCCGGAGCGCCCCTGATGCCTCACTCTTATAAGGGTGGACAAAAGCTAGGAGCAGCAGGACGCTATCCGGCGGCCTTGCTTCTGTGAGCATCTGGAGGTGCCTTTGCACACCAATGACGACAAGCCGGATCCCATCCGGAACGAGTCCGTGGAACATGCTGGCTGGCCTGCCCTGATCCGGTCACGGCTGAACCGTCTTGTTCGGCACAGCACATGGGCGCTGTTTGCCGAGCGTTGCTGGCGGGCCCTGTTCCCTCTGTTGATCGTCGTTGTTTTGTTTGTCGGTGTCTCTTGGCTTGGACTATGGCTGGTCCTGCCGGTCTGGATGGGGCCGATTGGTGTTGTCCTGTTCCTGGGGGCCGCCATTTGGGTGTCCCGTGATCTGTTTAAGATCTCCTGGCCGACCCGCGGCGAAGCTTTGACCCGGGTTGAACAATCCTCTGAATATGGTCACCGACCGCTGACCACGCTTGAGGATGAACTGTCAGTCGGTGCCGGCGATCGCCAGAGTGAAGCAATCTGGATGCTGCATCAGCGGCGCACGGCACAGGCGCTGGCCGACATCCGCTCCAAAGGCCCGCAGCCCAAAGCCTACCGCCGTGACCCTCTCGCCATTCGCGTTGTCGCGGTGTGCCTTGTTCTGATAGGCTTTTTTGCAGCCGGGCCGCAATTGAATGAACGCTTGGGGTCTGCGTTCCGCAATCCGTTTACGACCGTTGAACCGCCCAGCCGCTTGGATGCCTGGGTGACGCCGCCGCTCTATACCAGCGAGCCACCAATCTATCTGACTGGTGAAAGCGCGCAGTTGAGAGAGCCGGGCGCCCCTATCTCGGTCCCGGAAGGCTCTGTTCTCGTTGTTCGCACACAAGGTGCGAAAGAGCTTGTAATGACCTTCTCGGAAGGGGCTGAGGGCGAACCTGAAGTCATTGATCCCGCAACGGATGGGCCTCAGTCGAGTGCGCAGGCGGGGATGCTGCTTCCAGAAGAACGCCGGTTGACGCTTGAGACGACCGGTATTGTCGATCTGAAGTCTGGTAACGATCCGTTCCTCACCTTTGTCTTTGCCGTCCGCCCGGATGATGCTCCGGTTATCCGCCTGACGGACGACCCGGAAGAGCAGTTGAGCGGGGCGCTGAAGTTTTCTTATCTCGTCAACGACGACTACGGCGTCGTTTCGGCCGAAGCCCGTATCACGCCGTTGCCGGATCCCAACCGGGTTGACGGTCATGTGCCGCGCCCGTTGGTGGATGCCCCTATTTTTCCGCTTTCCCTGCCTCCGCAGGCTGGGACTGCGAAAACAGGCGAAACAATCAGGGATCTGACATCTCACCCCTGGGCCGGGTCTGAAGTGGATTTGAACCTTCTGGCGCGTGATCAGGCCGGACAAGAAGGCATCTCACCACACTACCGGATCACGTTGCCGCAACGCCGGTTCAGCAAACCGCTTGCGCGTGCAGTTGTGGAACAGCGGCGCAATCTGGCTCTGGATGCGCAAAACCATCCGACGGTAATCACGTCGTTTGACGCCCTGATGCTGGCCCCGGATGTCTTCGACGTCCAGGCGCGCACCTATCTCGGAATGGACTTCGCCTATCGCCAATTGATCAAGGCGAATACGGAAGAAGAGCTCAAAGCGCTTCTGCCGTTGTTGTGGGATCTGGCGCTGTCCATCGAGGACGGCGATCTTTCGATGGCAGAGCGGAAGCTGCGCGAGGCACAGGAGGCGTTGCGCAAGGCGTTGGAAGAAGGGGCGAGTGACGAGGAAATCGCGCGGCTTACCCAGGAACTGCGTCAGGCGCTGAGCGAGTATATGCAAGCGCTCGCCGAACAAATGCAGCGCAATCCGCAAGCCATGCAGCCCTTCAACGGTGACCAGCAGTCCCTCAGCCAGCAGGACTTGAGCGAGATGCTGGACCGCATTGAAGAACTCGCCCGCACCGGGTCACGGGATGCTGCCCGTGAACTTTTGGCTCAAATGCAGCAAATGCTGGAAAATCTGCAGGCCGGTCGGCCGCAGATGATGCCAAACAACATGTCCAGCGAAATGATGGAGATGCTCAATGAGCTTGGCGAGATGATCCAACGCCAGCAGCAGCTCATGGACGACACCCATCAGTTCAATCAGGACCAGCAGCAACAGCGTCAGGGTGAGCGCCAGCCCGGTCAGCAGGGTCAGCAACAACAAGGGCAGCAGCAACAGCTCACGCAAGAGCAACTACAGCAGATGCTGGATCAGCTTCAGCAGGGCCAGGGCGAATTGGCTCAAAAGCTCCAGGAACTCATGGAGCAGATGAACCAGAATGGCATGGGTCAGAACCAGGCGCTCGGTGAGGCGGGTGAATCCATGGGACAAGCCCAGGAGTCGCTCGGCGAAGGTCAGGGACAACAAGCGCTCGGTCAGCAGGGTGATGCGCTGGATGCTTTGCGGCGCGGCGCGCAAGGCATGACGGAACAAATGATGGGCCAGGGCGAAGGAGCTGGAAATCCAAGCGGACCGTCGCCGATGGACGAGGATCCGCTCGGCCGTCCGCGCCGAACCGAGGGGCCTGACTTCAATAATCGTGTTCAGATCCCTGACGAGATTGATGTTCAGCGGGCCCGGCGGATTCTCGAAGAACTGCGCCGGCGGTTCTCAGATCCCTCCCGCCCGCAGCTTGAGCTGGAATACCTTGAGCGCCTGTTGAAGCGGTACTGACTTGAGTTCGGTATATAGTAAAGCACAAAAAACCCCGCTCCTGGCGGGGTTTTTTATTCGATCACTGCTGTAAACGTTTAGGCGTAACGGCGGTTCGCCTGTGGCTGCACACCCGAGATTGCACCACGAACCGCAGCGCGAATATCTGCAAGAGAAAACGGCTTTGTGACCACGTCATGCACGAGAGCATCGAGCCCGCTGGCGCGCTCCCGCTGGTCTGCAAAGCCTGTCATCAGGAGAATTGGGAGGTTTGGGTAGTCTCGCGCTGTGTGAAGCGCCAATGCGATCCCATCCATCACAGGCATTTTGATGTCGGAAAGGAGCAGGTCGTAGCTGCCCTTTTCTCTGGTCAGGATCTCCACAGCTTCGCCGCCGTCCTCCGCCGGGTCCACAGTGTGGCCGTCGAGTTCCAGCGCTCTTTTCACGAAGCTGCGCACTGCTTCATCATCTTCTGTAAGAAGAATGCGAGCCATGCTCACTCTCCCGTCTTGTCGTCCGTTGCCTCCGCCTCTGGCGGAATCACGTAACCAATGAAGGGCAATTGCCTCCAGGCGTGCCCCATATCCATACCGTATCCGACGACAAACTTATCAGGACAGGTAAAGCCAACGTAATCAGCAGATATGGCAGCTTTGCGGCGCTCAGGCTTGTCCAGCAAGGCTGCGATCTGTACCGATTTGGCGCCCCGATTGATCAATCGATCTTTCGCAAACGCCAGTGTCCGGCCGGATTCCAGGATATCATCCACGAGAATTATGTCCCGGCCGTTAACGTCACTTTCGACATCGCGCAATATGCGGATGTCCTGGCTTTCGGTGCCAGCTCCATAAGAAGATAGATGGATGAACTCCATCTCTGGTTCAAGACCCACACGGTGCATGGCGCGCACCAAATCGGCTGCGAAGATAAAACTTCCCTTCAAAACGGCGACCACCAGCAAGCGGTCCGGATCGGCTTTGGTGATCTCCCCCGCGAGCGAGGCGACCCGCTCTGCAATGGTGTCTTCGTCATAAAGCGTGAAAATGTTGGCTGTCATGGTCACTCGAGAACAATATTGCGCTGGTCGCGATCTACGAACCGCACCTGAATGTCGGAAGCCCCGTCCGGCGGATCCGCCAAAATGGTTCTGAACCGGGTTTCATCAAGGGCGTTCAGGTTTTTGGTTCGGGGTTCGACGGTCCAGGCATAAACCTCCTGAAAGTCTGCGCTTCGTATGGACAACCGGACCGCGGGGACGCTGTTTCTTTCTTTCTGTAGGTTTCGAATGGAGCCTTCTACTACAAGAACACGCCGCCCGTCTTCTACTTCCATAAATGTTCTGAGATTTCTGAATTCCAATCCGCGCAAGTTCACATCCAGGCCGACCATGCTGTACAGGCTCGCAAGGTCCGGGGATTGTTTGACCAACGTATCGCGCATCAAAACCAGCATTACAGTCATGGCAAGCGCTCCGCCGAGCAGCAATACGCCCCCAATACGGCGGTAGTTCCGCCGCAAGAGCCAATCAATGATTGCGCCAATTCTGTTTGTCCGGAACTTGTCCGGATTGACTATGATCTTGGGCCGCTTTGCCAGCGTCTCGATATCTGCGGATTTGGGATCGGCGTCTGGTGCCGCTTCTGCGGCTGATTTTTGAGAGCTGGCCTCAGCCTTGGACGGCGATGTGTCCTTTTTCGGTGGCTTGACGTCCGCAACCGGCCCTGGGTCGTCCTCTGCGGCAAAGTCATCCTGATCGTCTACGCCAGCATCAGCATCGGCGGCCCAATCTTCTTCGTCCTTGGCGGTGTCTGTTTTCTTGTCAGCCGCCGGTTTGCCGGGGCTATCGTCTTCCGCGGCATCCGCTTCGAATGCGGCCGTGTCCTTGTCTTCATCTTTGGGAGACACGAACCACCGGTTGCCGCACTTGGCGCATTTCACACTGCGACCTTCTGGCCCAAGGGCTTCAGGTTTAATTCCGTAGGAGGTATTGCAGTCCGGACAGGTGATCTTCATCTGAGAAGACCTTTCGCCATGGCATCTTCAAACTGTGTCACAGTGTAATCGATCAGCGTGGATTCCGGCATGAAATATTGGACAACGGCCAGTGCGTTCGATCACGGACTTTCCACCGCATAGTGGACCTTTATATGTTTAATGCTTCGTTAACGGCGCGCGGTTAGCGTGCAGCCCATCAACAGGAGTCGCGGGCGTGATCCGTTTCGAAAATGTCGGATTAAGATATGGCATGGGTCCGGAGATCCTGCAGGACCTCACATTTCAGATCGAGCCGCAATCCTTTCAGTTTTTGACCGGGCCGTCAGGTGCCGGGAAAACAAGTTTGATCAGGCTGCTGTTCATGTCCTTGCGCCCGACGCGCGGGCTGATCAACGTGTTTGGCCGCGACATGAGTGTGATCAGCAAGCAGGAACTGCCAGCCCTCCGGCGCAAGGTTGGGGTAGTGTTTCAGGACTTCCGCTTGCTGGATCATCTGACGACTTACGAAAATGTTGCCTTGCCACTTCGGGTCGCCGGAAAGGACGAAGCTGAATATCGCTCCGATGTGATCGACCTGCTGAAATGGGTTGGGCTTGGCGACAGAATGCATGTTTTACCGCCAGTCTTGTCCGGCGGAGAGAAGCAGCGCGCCGCGATTGCCCGCGCTTTGATCACCCGTCCGGAAGTCCTGCTGGCGGATGAGCCGACCGGCAACGTTGACCCGCCCCTTGCCCGGCGTCTATTGCGCCTTTTTATCGAACTCAACAAACTTGGAACGTCCGTTGTCATTGCAACGCATGATATTGCACTCTTGGAACAGGTGGATGCCCGGCGGATGGTTCTTGCCGAGGGTCGCCTTACCATTTTCGATTAGGCTGGCAATGGCAGGGTCCAAAAACCAAGACGGCAAAAAAGCTCCGGAAATCTCAGTCCGGCCGCAGCGGAAGACGGGCCGGCCCAAGAAACCTGCCCGTAAGCCCGCGCCGAAATCGAAATCGGCCCCAAAAGGCGATGCCGCAAAACTCCGTCCATCCGCAGCGATTGTACCACCGCAGTCGGTGGCAGGGCGCGCGCTGACGCTCGTTGTTGCGATTATGAGTTTCCTCGCTTGCCTGACGGTTGGTGCGGTATCGATCGTCTGGGATGCCGCCGACGCGTGGCAAAACGATCTCGTGCGCGAGATCACGATCCAGATCCGCCCGACAGAAGGCGTCGATATGCTGCGCGAGATCGACAAGGCTGTTGCGCTTGCACAAGAGTTCTCCGGAATTGATAGCGTGCGCGCGCTTTCAGATTCCGAAACAAAGGCACTCTTGGAGCCGTGGCTTGGCGATGGTCTGCAGCTCGACGGCTTGCCGGTGCCGCGGCTTATTCAGATTACCATTGCAGATCCATCCCTTTTGAATCTTGAGCAACTCCGGGCGACCATCCGCCAGAATGTGACGGGCGCGAGCGTAGATGACCATTCGGTCTGGACATCCAGACTATCTGCGATGGCTGGAACAGTCGTTGCTGGTGGATTTGCGATCATGCTTCTTGTCTTGGGATCCATGGTCCTCAGTGTTGTCTTTGCAACGCAGGCAGCGATGGCTGGAAACAAGGACGTTGTCTCCGTGCTCCATTTTGTCGGCGCAGAAGACACCTTCATTGCCCGGGAATTCCAGCGGCACTTCCTTGTGCTGGGCCTAAAGGGTGGCGTTTCGGGCGGCCTGGCGTCGATCGCTTGCTTTGTGCTTTTGGATATGATGACCCGCCAGGGAACTGGACAGGCTGGTTCCGACCAGCTCTCCGCCCTATTTGGGACAGTATCTGTGAGTCTGCCGGGCTACTTTGGCGTCTTTGGTGTTGTGTTTCTGGTCGCCGTGCTGACGGCATTGACATCCGGTCTCGCGGTGAAGGCACATTTGGCAAAAGTGGATTGATTTTTGCATGAAAATGCCGCGAAATTGGCCGAATCATCTTCTACGGTCTCCTTATGACACAGGCAGATCCCGCGATTGATGCGGGCGGCAAAAACGGGACAACCCTGCCGGTCACCCGGCTCGACCCTGGCGGACATGCGCCGGGGAGTTCCGCTTCTTGCGCCTCTGTGACGGAAGATGCACGGGAAAAACGACGTTTCGCTTTGCGAACGTTTCTTGTGGCGTGTGTCACCGTTTTCGTCGTTGGAACAACGATCCAATTTGCGAACTTTGCCAACAGGGTCTCAACGGCAACCGTTCCTTTGAGCCCGCAGGCTGATGCGATCGTGGTTTTGACCGGTGGTCAGGAACGTGTCAGCGAGGCCGTCCGATTGCTCGAGGAAGGCCATGCCGGACGCCTTCTCATTTCGGGCGTGCATCCTGGAACTACGCGGAAACAGATTGCTGTCGTCACCGCATCTGCGAAACCGCTGGAAGAAGGCAGCGTGGAGCTGGACCGGGTTGCGTTGAACACGGCTGGCAACGCGACCGAGACTGCAAACTGGGTTCGCAAGAACGGGTTTGATTCTCTCCTTGTGGTCACAAGCGCGTATCATTTGCCACGCGCAACTGCAGAACTGTCCGGTGCGCTGCCCGATGTGACGCTGATCGGCTACCCGGTCTTTGCAAAGGATCTTCAACTTGAGGCCTGGCACACCAAGCCCGCCACGATCCGTCTTCTCATCCGCGAATATGTGAAGTATACCGTCGCACGACTTCGTATTGCCGTGCGCAGCATGAGCTGAGCTCTTATCTGCGGCGTTTCAGCGGCAGTTGATCCTTGCAAGCTTCACAGGTCCCATGCTCGTACTGCGCTCAACGGTTTTTCAGATCCTGTTCTACTCAGTCACGCTGATTCAGATGCTGTTGTATCTGCCGGTTCTCCTGTTGCCCCGCAAATGGGGCTGGTGGATCCCGCATGTCTGGTCCAAATCGTTGATCCTTCTGATGAAATATGTGGCGGGACTCAATGTGGAGATCCGCGGCCGGGAAAACCTGCCGAGTGTTGGTTACATCGCGGCGATGAAACACCAGTCCGCATGGGAAACCGTGGGTCTTATTCCGTTGTTTCCAAGGCCGGCATTCATCCTGAAGCGTGAACTCAACTGGCTGCCTTTCTTCGGCTGGTACACAATGAAGTTCGATCAGATCCCGATCAATCGCGGCAAACGCTCCGAAGCACTCGCTGCTATGATGGAAGCCGCGAAGGAAAAGATTGCAGATAAACGCCAGATTCTGATTTTCCCGGAAGGCACGCGCCGTCCCGCCGGTGCGGAGCCCAAATACAAGTTCGGGATTGCGCATCTTTACAAGAACCTGGAGTGCCCTGTTGTCCCTATCGCGCATAACGCGGGCGTTTATTGGCCGCGGGCATCCTTCATGGTTCACCCTGGAACGGTCATTGTCGAGATCTTGCCGCCAATCCTGCCGGGTTTGGAAGCGCAAGAGCTCTACGACACAATGATCGAAAAGATCGAAACCGCCAGCAATCGCCTGATCGAGGAAGCCCGCTCCGCCGATAACCCGTCGCCGGTTTTGAAAAACATTCCAGCCTCGACAGGTGCCTGACCCTAACGTTTCGTGACAGTTTTTAACTGTTCGGCGAGCCAAGTCAGCCCGGTATCGGTGATCTGCATCTCATCGAGGTGAGCCGCCGTGTTGATGACGTACTCCGGGTTCGGTCCGGATTTCCCGACGGCGCCGTTGACGATTTCGAGCTGTTTCTCCAGGGGCAAGGCACCTGCATATTGCGGATGGTCATGATCGACCATGTAAACCAGGGCTTCCACCTTCCGGCCACTGTCCAGAGAGATGTTGTGCCAGTGCTCCTTGTAGACCATGGTCGTTTGCTCGCGGGCGCGAAGGTATTCGAGCGTTGTCGGCCAGTTCTCCGTTGCGACCTGATAGGCCATGCCCCGACAGGTGCCGCCATTGTCGAGTCCGAAGACAAGCCCAGGCCGGGCTTCAGTGCCCCGGTGGACCCACGAATAAACGCATAAGGACCGATGGGCGCCGTGCAGAAGGGCAGGTTCGGCATGCAAGTGGTCAAATCCCGGGTTCCACATCAATGACCCGTAGCCAAACACCCAAAAATCGCTCATATCATCCTGTCTCTTCGCTGCCGCCCGGTCTCAAGCCATGTGGTTACGGACATGCCGGGATACCAAGCGTTGCCGGTCGTTTCAATGCTGCCGCGATTTGTTTGATGTCTGAAGGAGAATTCATTCGTGTCTTCTGATACTGCCGCCGGAAAAACACCAAGCAAACGTAAGTACCTTGTTCTGATCGGGGTCATCGTCATCGTGGTTGCCGGTTGGTCCGGAGCCTGGGCTTACGGACGCACTGTTCTGGCCGATCAGCTGGACATGCAATTCGGCCGCTTCTCCGAGCAAGGCACAGAAGTCACGTGCACTGACCTGACAATTGGCGGCTATCCATGGCGCTACGAGATTCGCTGTGATGATCTGAAGTCACGTGATTTGTCCGGCAGCGAAGGTGCCATGGGCGGTCTGACCGCAGTCGCACTGGTCTACAATCCCTGGCATGTCATTCTGGAGGCCGCAACACCGGCAGCCGTGTCTTTGCCCTTGGCAGGTGTTTCCGGTGATTTGACCTGGGAAACAGCTCGAGCCAGCGCCAGATACTCCACCGAAGCGCTCGGTAAGGTCGATGTCGTTGTTACCAAGCCGGCTTTGAGAGTTCAAAACCCTGCCGCCGAAGCACGAGTCGTGTCCGAAAAGGCTGAATTTCATTTGCGTCCATCGCCAGAGACGACCGGTGCAGTCGATGGGTTTTTCTCCATTGATGGCTTGATGGTGGAACAGCTGCCGTCCCTGACCAATCCGGTGGATGCACGGATGCATCTACAGGTCCTCAATGGCGCACCGTTGTTGTCTGGTGCCGACCTGCGCTCGCTTGTGCTGGCAAATGGCGGCGAATTGCCAGTGCGATTGGTCCTGGCTGAAGTTGCGCTAGGCGCGAGCCGTTTTGGCGGCAGGGGCGATCTGACTGTGGACGGGGCCGGGGCTTTGTCCGGCACATTGACGCTTACCCTCGTTCAACCCGGCGACATGCTGAACTCCATCCGGCCACTCTTTCCGCCGAACAGCAATGAATTCAGCATTGTAGAAAGCCTGCTATCCAGTCTTCAACCGACTGGAACGGACCATCACGGTGATCCCGCGATTGAGATACCGCTTTTGATCGACAACGGTCTGATGCGAATGGGATTTGTCACGCTTGGCCGGATCCCACCCCTGTTTCAGGCGGGATCCTGAGGCCGATGGATCAGTCGCCGGCAATCCGGTCGATCGGAATGACGTAGCTTTTGCGGTGATCTGGTTCTGCGATCTTTTCATAAAGTGCGACCGCAGGCGTATTCTTACCCGGAACTATCCAGCGTAAGTGCAGCCAGCCACGGCTTTGACCTTCACTCACCAGTGTTTCGATGAGTTTCCGGCCAATACCCTGATTGCGATGGTCCGGGTGGACATAAATATCGTCCAGCTGGCCGATCCGGAGGCCTGTGATCAGTTCCGGCAAGTCGAAATAGACTGCAAACCCGATCAGCGCATCGCCGTTGAACGCGCCAAGTACCTCTGCGGTTTTGTCGCCGAGGATCCGTTCGGCATAGAACTCATCAGGCCGGCGCGGTGCGCCGCGCTTCAAGGCCTGCGCATTTTCGGCAATGAGCGGGGCAAGCTGATGGGCGTCATCCAGCCCGAGAGCCTTGATTTCCGTCTTGCTCATGAAATCTCCGGAGATAAGGAACAGAAGAGACGCCCAACATGTCCAAAAGGCGTTCGGTGATCAAGGACTTGAATCAAAATAGCCTGATGGTCGTTTATTTTTCCGGAAATCATGATTTCATCTGCCCAAATCAAGGGGGCGAAAGGAAGGTTTCAATTCGGAGCCCACGCTCTGGCCGCTCAATCTGCCCTTTCAGAAATCCGCGCCGGGTACCGCTGCGGAGTGAGCCAAAAGGCGAGTGGATTCCACTGATCGTTGCCGTTAGCGTGCTGCGCAGCAACAAGAACCACGGACGCCTTTCATGAGTGAGACTTTCAAGCCCCGCCGCTCCGCCCTGTACATGCCGGGGTCCAATGCCCGCGCGCTCGAAAAAGCGAAAACCCTTGATGTGGACTGCCTGCTTCTGGATCTCGAAGATGCAGTGGCGCCAGATGCAAAAGAAACAGCGCGTCAGCAGATCGTGACTGCGGTCTCGGAAGGCGGATATGGCGAGCGGGAAGTGGTCATCCGGATCAATGGTCTGGACACTGTCTGGGGCGATGACGATCTGAAGGCTGCCGTCAAAGCAAATCCGGATGCGATCCTCGTTCCCAAGGTGAATGGCCCGGCTGATCTGCAAAAAGTCGCGCATCTTTTGTCGATGCATGGCGCGTCGAGCTCAATCCAGCTTTGGGCGATGATGGAAACGCCAGAAGCCATGCTCAATGCCGGTGCGATTGGCGCCTGCGGGCGGGATCCGGAAGTCCGCCTGTCCTGCTTTGTCATGGGCACCAATGATCTGGCCAAGGAAACACGCGCGCGGTTGGCGCCGGGCCGGGCGGTCATGATGCCGTGGCTGATGACCTGTGTCGCGGCTGCGCGGGCTGGTGGCATCGACATCCTAGATGGCGTCTACAACGCATTCCAGGACGAGGAAGGCTTTGCAGCAGAATGTGCGCAGGGCGCTGAAATGGGCATGGACGGAAAAACCCTGATCCATCCGAAACAGATCGGGTCTTGCCACGCGGCGTTCAGCCCGACTGAGGACGAAGTGGCCTGGGCGCGCAAAATCAACGAGATATTCGATCTTCCTGAAAATGCATCGAAAGGCGCAATTCAGGTGGACGGAAAGATGGTCGAACGGCTACATGCGGACATGGGCAAGCGGGTGATTGCGATTGCAGACGCCATTGCGGCCCGCTCGTAGACAATTCAGAGAGTACCGCATGAAACTTTATCGCTTCATCACCAATGTCGACAGCAGCGAGTTCTGCCACCGGGTCACCGAAGCGCTCAACAAGGGCTGGGAACTCAGCGGGTCCCCGTCCTTGACCTATGACGCGACCAAGGGTGAAACCATCTGCGGTCAGGCTGTCACGAAAGAAGTCGACGGCGAGTATTCCCGGGACATCAAGCTCGGCGACTACTGAGGGCTTTTGCCTGTGAGCGCGTCGAGGACGCGCTCATAAACCCTTGTTACCTTCGCAAGTTCTTCCGCGCCTTGGGCGGCATATCGGTTGAGCCCGGGCGCTACATTGACCTCCAGAACCGCGTAACGGCTTCCAGTCTTTTCAGGGTTTTCTGCGATCAAGTCGATGCCTGCATAGCGCAAACCAAGGCTACCGCAGATCGAAACTGCGGTCTCTTTCAGATCATCCGCAACGCTGTTCGTGATATCCTTGGCTTTTGCTCCGGCGGACAAATTCTTATTCGGCAAAAGCTCGACTATCTGGCCTTTGTCCGGAATGGACGCGGGGCCAAGACCTTGCCGTGTGATTTCAGGTTCAACACGCGGATCGCGGAAATTCAGGCCGGCGACACCGATGGCAAGTTGTTCGACGGTCCGTTTGCCGTCTCCTTCCACCTGAACTGGTTGGCGGTCCAGTGCCAGTAAAACCTTTCCATCCAGAACCATGATCCTGAGATCTGCACCTTCGACGGCTTTTTGGATGAGAAGTGAAGAATGCCGCATTAGGAGATCGGTCAGGGTGCGCTGAAGGTCTGCCTGTTTGTCCAGGCGCACCACATCCTCTCCCTCCTGTCCGCTGTTCGGTTTGACAAAAACCGGATATCCGACAGTTACAGCGAACTGCAGTGCGTCCTCGGCCGAGTGCATCTTCTCGGCAATCCCGGGCTTTTGAACCCGCAGGCTTGCCAAGACGTCAGAGCCATGAACGAGGATGCTATCCGGGACAGTGAAGCCGTCCCGTTCCAAAAAGCCGAGTGTGTAAGCCTTGTCGTCTGCGATTTCGGCAGCGCCGAGCGGGTTGAGATCGAAGTGGGTTCCGCGAAAGAAGCGGCGGCGTCCGTCGGCAAGCTCTATATAGCCCGCCTGCCCTGATCCTTCGTCACAAATGAGCGACAAGCCATGCCGGTCGCAGTAGTCGGCAAAGATCCTGCGGACCAAAGGAAGGGACGGCGTTTTATCCATTGTCCTATAGGACTGCGCTTTGTTCGAGTTACTGGCGTGAATTTGCCAGGTAGTCGATCTTGAAAAGATCCGGATTGGTCGGACCGTTCGAGACAACATTATAGACGGCTACCGACGTATCGTATCCCTGCTGATCAGTCACGGTCCATTGCTTGAGCGCATAGTCTTTTGCGTCAAAGATCAGGGTCAGGGTTCCGGAGTTGAACTTGGTCTTGTCGAAAATCGTCACTGTGACGAGATCTTCTTCCACGAGCACATTCGTCACGTTGGTGTCTTGTTGGAGATCAATGGAATCAGACAGAAGAAAGCGCAACGGCGTTTGTCCAAGCGGCCAGATATCCTGCGTGTTCAGCTTGCGGTCCCGCACCGATACCGACTTGCCGTCGGCCACAATGTCCAGAACGGAAGGCTTGTTGTAATAGAACCGGACCTTGCCGGGGCGCGCCATATAGAACTTCCCATCCGACTGGCTCCCGTCCGGACCAAACTGGATGAAGTCGCCGTGCATGGTCTTCACGGAGTTGAAATACGCGTTCAGATCCTGAAGGGTCTGCTGCTCCTGATCGCTCAAGGCCAGAGCCGGCAGGGTCATGGCAGCGGCCATTGCCAGAGCGACGACCGGCCGGATTGTTGACTTGGCGATGCGGGAAACGAAGCGAGTCAGCATGATTCAAAGTCCTAATCTGGTGCTAGGTTCAACCGTTTCATCTTAACTAGGAAGTGTCTATGGCAAACCTTGGGCGAACGAGGATCAGAAATCCTCATCCAACCCATTTTGCACCAGAATTTCGCGTTTACCGGCATGGTTGGCCGCGCTGATCAAGCCTTCCTGCTCCATGCGCTCAATAAGCGACGCGGCCCGGTTGTAGCCGATCGAGAGACGCCGTTGGACATAGGAAGTAGAAGCTTTCTTGTCTTTCAGAACAATTGCAACGGCCCGGTCATAAAGATCGTTGCTGTCTCCGCTGCCGGAGGCCGCGCCGCCATCATAAGGACTGTCGGCAGATTCATCTTCTTCCGTCACAGCTTCCAGATATTGCGGCGTACCCTGAACCTTGAGGTGTTTGACGACTTCCTCCACTTCGTCATCAGAGACGAAAGGCCCGTGAACACGCTGGATCCGGCCGCCACCGGCCATAAACAGCATGTCACCCATACCGAGCAGCTGTTCCGCGCCCATTTCGCCCAGAATTGTCCGGCTGTCGATCTTCGATGTGACCTGGAAGGAAATCCGGGTCGGGAAGTTCGCCTTGATGGTGCCCGTGATGACATCGACGGACGGACGCTGCGTTGCCATGATCAAGTGGATACCTGCGGCACGGGCCATCTGCGCAAGGCGCTGGATCGCGCCTTCAATGTCCTTGCCGGCCACCATCATCAGGTCGGCCATTTCATCGACGATGACGACGATATACGGCATCGTCTCCAGCGGCAGCTGTTCTTCCTCGTAGATCGGCTCTCCCGTATCCCGATCAAATCCGGTCTGGACGGTGCGGGTCATCTCCTCGCCCTTTTCCAGGGCCTGCTTGATCCGGGTGTTGTAGCCGTCGATGTTGCGGACGCCCATCTTGGACATCTTCTTATAGCGGTCCTCCATCTCGCGGACGGTCCACTTCAGCGCAACAACGGCCTTTTTCGGGTCGGTCACAACCGGGGTCAGAAGATGCGGAATACCGTCATAGATCGACAATTCCAGCATTTTCGGATCGATCATGATCATCTTGCACTGATCCGGTGTCAGCCGGTACAGCAGCGACAGGATCATGGTGTTGATGGCGACCGACTTACCCGACCCGGTCGTACCGGCAACGAGCAAGTGCGGCATGCGGGCCAGATCGGCAACGACACCTTCACCGTTGATCGTCTTTCCAAGGCCAAGTGCCAGCTTGGATTTCGATTTTTCAAAATCCTGAGCGGCGAGCATTTCGCGCAGGTAAACGGTTTCGCGGCGCGCATTCGGCAATTCGATGCCAATGGCATTCTTGCCGGGGATGACCGCAACACGGGCAGAAATAGCACTCATGGAACGGGCAATGTCATCTGCCAGACCAATAACTCGGGACGACTTGATACCGGGTGCGGGTTCGAGTTCGTAGAGTGTGACAACCGGGCCCGGGCGCACTTCAATGATTTCGCCGCGTACACCGAAGTCTTCCAGAACCCCTTCCAGAATACGGGCATTTTGTTCCAGAGCATCCGCAGAAAGACCTGGAACCTTGCCGGCGGCCTTGGCTTCTGCAAGCAGGCGCAGCGGCGGCAATTCGTACTCTTCCTGGGTACCGAGGAAAGAGGGCTGCGCTTCCTCGATCGCGCGTTTGCTTTGTTTCGGTTTTGGAGCCGGTGGAATGACACGGCCGGTCGGTACGGGTTGAGCAGCTGCTCGCCCGGATGGTGCTGGAGCTGGTTCTGGGGCTGCAATACCAACCGGCCTTGGTGTTTCACCTGGCAGCGGCTCGCCAGAGACCGGGCCCTTGTCGATCAGGAAATCGTCCGGGCCGAAGTCTTCGCCGTCCTCGCCAAAGGGATCATCCAGATCATGGGTGTCGGGCTCAGTCATATGACCGCGCTCGTAGAATTCGTCCAGACCGTCATCGTCTTCCGGCATCAAACGGCCTGTGAGTGCTCGGCGGAACGATTGCAGACGGCTCTTCTGAGCAGGTTCTTCCGGCTCGTAGTCATCGTGCTCGTCGATACCGTCCCAGTCCTCATCGTCTTCATGGACGGGCGCGCGTTTCAAGCCGGTCATCCGGCGGACCTGTGTCACCGCTAAAAGGCCGATGTGGCTGACTTGTCCCGCAAAAGCCGTCGCCATCAGAGACAAGCGGCTTTCGCCTTCCTCCTCATCATCAAGGCCGAGATCGTCTTCGATGGATTTGCCATGTCCGGCCGGGGTCCTGCGTGGCTCGATATGCTCAACAGGTTCACCTGCGCGGCCCAGCCAGCCAGCAGACGCAAGAAGGAGAAGACCGGCTGGAACGCCGAGTCCAAGGCCGCCAATGATTGTCGCAGCGCCGCTCGTCAGGTTGCTGGTTAAAATGGCCGGGACACCGTGGATCATGTCTCCCAAGAACCCGCCAAGGCCTGTCGGCAACGGCCAGCTTTGCGGGACGGGAAGCGCCGCCAGCGCGCCAGCCGAAAGCCCGGATCCGAGAATCCAATAAAAGAGACGCTTGCGGCCGATGCCGAGGGCATGGCCGGTCAAGAGCCGCCAGCCCCATAACACCAGGGGAACGAGAAAAACAGCCGTCGCAAGGCCAATCGTCTGCATCAAGACGTCGGCGACGATCGCGCCTGGAGCGCCGAGCGCATTGCGCACAGGTCCACCCGTCGCATGGTTCAGGCTCGGATCATTCACAGACCAGGTGGCAAGGGCGGCTGCGAGGGCTGCCGCAATAGAGATGATCCCGAGGCCAGCCGCGCCGGTCAGGTTCCGTCTTAAAAAACGCTTGGCCGGACTTTCCGTGTCCAGAAGATCGACTGCGGACCGGCGGCCCGATCCGCGCACTGCACTGGCCCGTCTCATGCCTTGTCTCCCAACCAGTTTGCCACACGCTCAAGAGCGATCTCCGTCTGCGTAAGGGGCGCCACCAACCCCGCGCGGATGTAATTCCGGCCCGGATTGCTGCAATCTGATTGATCAGATGCCAGATAGCTGCCCGGCAAGACCTTCACGCCTGTGTCGCGCCAAAGGGCCTGTGTGACGGAAACACCGTCTCCCCACTTTCCGACATTGAGCCAGAGAAAGAACCCAGCCTCGGTTGTTACAGGGCCGAGGATTGGACCAAGGAGGCGCTCTGCGGCTTCATATTTCTCGTTATAAAGCCGTCGGTTTTCCTCAACATGGGCTTCGTCGCGATAGGCGCGGACCGCGACGGCCTGCGCCGGCAAGGGCACTTGTGGCGCTGCGAGACCGCGGAATTTTGCCCATTTCTTCAGGAAAACAGGATCGCCGGCTGCAAATCCGCACCGCAGCCCGGCAAGATTGGAGCGCTTCGACAGGGAATTCAAAACAACGATATTGGAAAAATCCGTGCCCATGCGATGCGCGGCTTCCAGAACGCCCGGGGGCGGGGTTGTCCGGTAGATTTCCGAATAGCACTCGTCTGCGAAGATCATGAAGCGGTGCTTGCGGGCCAAGCCGATCAGTTTCTGCCAGTATTCCAGCGTCGCGACCGAGCCTTCCGGATTGGTCGGGGACGCAACGTAAAAGGCGACAGTCCGGTCCAGAAGCGCCGGTTCCAGGCCGTCCAGGTCCGGCAGGAACTGGTGCTCAGAAACCGCATCCAGAAGAACGGTCTCGCCATCTGCGACATGAGCTGCGGCCGCGTAGGTCTGATAGAAAGGGTTCGGCAGAATGACAGCCGGATGATCCAGTCCCTTGTCCAGTTGATCGCGGGCGGCAATTGCGCCGAACGACAGGCCTTCACGGGAGCCATTCAGCGGCAGGACGCCAAAATCCGGGTCAATGGCGCCATTCAGGCCATAGCGCTTGTCGAGCCAGTCCGCGATCGTGCTGCGGAACTCCGGTGTGCCGTTAATCGGCGGATAGCGGCGGAAATCGGCCATGTTTTCCGCCAGCACGTCTGCCGTGAAATCGGGTATCGGATGCTGGGGCTCACCGATCGTCATCATTATCGGATCGAAGCCCGGAGTTTGCCCGTCAAGCAAGTCGGCAAGGCGTTGGAAAGGGTTGGAACCCGGCAGCGCGGCGCCGCGCTTGTAGGTGGTCTGGCTGGCAGTCATTTAAGATCCGGCAGTCGTTACGCAAAACGTTTGCTCGACCCTATCCCGACCTTGGTAAATCTCTTATTAACCAAGCAGAATATCGCCGCCAATATCCATGCGATTGCCACACTTTAAAGGATCCACTAGGGTCCGAGGCTTGGATTTCACACGCGGGTCTATGGATTTAATATGTCGGGAAAAACCCCCCTCTCCGTCGTTTGTTTCGGTGATTCGCTCACTTGGGGGTTTGTGCCGGGAACAAAGGCCCGTTACGGCCACGACGAGCGCTGGACACGCCTCCTGCAAAAGGAACTTGGCTCTGACTATTATGTCATCGAAGAGGGCGTAAACGGGCGGACAACTGTTTTCGAAGACCCTGCCCGCGGCGATAAAAACGGTCTTGAGCACTTGGCAACCGTACGAAAGACGCACATGCCAATCGACATCCTGATCATCATGCTCGGAACGAATGATCTCCAGGACCGGTTTCAGATGAGCGCTGATGCGATCGGTCTTGCGATGGGCCGGCTGCTGTTCGCCGCCACGCAAGCGACCGATGATGTCGAAGGTCGCGCCCCAAAAGTACTTTTGATGTCGCCGCCGCCGCTTGGGGATTTTACGGGCAAGGAATATGCCGGCCTTTTCTCAGAAGACCACAGTGTGGCCCAGTCCAAGCTGCTGGCGGGCGTCTATGAGACGCTGGCGGAAACCTACGGCGTTACCTTTTTCGATACGGGTAGCGTTGTGTCCGTGAGCGACGTGGATGCGGTTCATTTGGCAGCCGAACCGCAAAAGGATCTGGCCAAGGCGATTGCAGCGGAAGTGCGGAAGCTGGCGAAGGATGACACCTAAAAGTCGACCGTCAGCCCCTTGATTTCCCAATCATCATAACGCGTTGGCTCCAGGCCGCCTCGGCCGTCAACCTCCGGTGCCATGGCGTTGTGTTTGGCGTCGATTTCCTTGCGCCGGTCTTGGGCTTCTTTAAGGGCGCGCTGGGCCGCAGGCGGCAGATCCTCGAATTTGCGTTTTGGAACTTCGGCCACGTCTGTCTTCAGGGAGGGCACTTCGGTTGCCGTGAATTGCGCCGTTTCCGTATCTTTCGTGTCGGTCATGGTTTCCGCTGTCAGCCAGATTTCAAAACTTTCGCGTTATATAGGACAAACTTGCCAAGAATGGCAGGCATCCCCATCTTGAACGTTGAGAAAAGATTGCGGCGACTTTCGTCCGCAGCTTCAAACGGAAACGGATAAGGCATCGATGAATTACGTTCGCACAGCCATGTTGCTTGCAGGTATGACGGCGCTCTTCATGGGCCTTGGGTTCATGATCGGCGGTCAGTCGGGCATGTTGATCGCGCTCGCGATTGCGGCCGCGATGAACGTGTTCAGCTACTGGAATTCGGACAAGATGGTCCTGCGCATGCACCATGCACAGGAAGTCGATGAGCGCTCGGCGCCCGAGTATTACGGCATGGTCCGTCAATTGGCGCAAAATGCCGATTTGCCCATGCCGAAGGTCTATATCATCAACAACCCGCAGCCGAACGCCTTTGCGACCGGGCGGAACCCGGAAAATGCAGCCGTTGCTGCAACCACAGGCTTGCTGGACATGCTCAGCAAGGAAGAGGTGGCCGGTGTGATGGCGCACGAGCTGGCGCATGTGAAGAACCACGACACCTTGATCATGACGATCACGGCGACCATTGCCGGTGCGATCTCGATGCTTGCGAACTTTGCCTTTCTCTTCGGGGGCAATCGCAACAATCCCCTGGGCTTTGTCGGCGTTATCTTGATGATGATCGTTGCGCCGATGGCAGCGATGATCGTGCAAATGGCGATTTCCCGGACCCGCGAATATGCCGCGGATCGCATGGGCGCGCAGATCTGTGGTGAACCGATGTGGCTGGCGTCTGCCTTGGCGAAAATATCCGGCGGTGTAGAGCGGATTCACAATCCGGATGCTGAGGCCAATCCGGCGACGGCGCACATGTTCATCATGAACCCGCTGTCCGGCGAGCGCATGGACAACCTGTTCTCCACGCACCCGAACACCCAGAACCGGATTGATGAGCTGCGCAAATTGTCGGAAACCGGATTGGGCACCGCAGGACGCGGGACATTTGCTCAATCCCGCGCTCCGCAATCAGGCCCATGGGGCGGCACGACTGGTGGCCGGTCTTATGAGGAGCCGCCCCGCCCAAAGGGCCCGTGGGGCTAAACTTTGAAAACACCTTGGCGTCAGCCGGGGTTGGATCTAGAATGATCGTCAACGCGCCGCAGCCGGAAGCCCGGACTGCGGCGCTTGATTTTGACACCCGCTGAAGTGTGCGGGTCTGCCCATCAGGACGATCTCGTGAGCAAGTCACCTAAAAAAAACAACAAGCCTTCGAACGGTACTCTGGCTGAAAGGTCAGAAAAACCAGGTTTTGCGGCTCGCAAAGTCGCCGCCGATATCCTGGGAAATGTGGTGCACAAGAAGCGTCCCTTGGATGGCGAGCTTGATATGGCATCCGGACATTCCGGTTTCCGGGCCTTGGCCGCCAATGATCGGGCCCTGGTGCGCGCCATCGCGGGGGCCGCCCTCCGTCACCGCGGTGAAATTGCGGAAATCCTGGGCCGGTTGCTGGATCGCGATATTCCGGAAAAAACTGGGCGGGTGCTCGACATTCTCCATGTCGCCGTCGCGCAGATGCAGTTTTTGGACATTCCCGACCGCGCTGCCGTGTCGCTCGCCGTTGATCATGCCTCCATGGATCGCCGGGCCCGGCCTTACAAAGGCCTGGTCAATGGTGTCCTGCGCCGTCTTGGGCGCGAGCGGGACGAGATCACGTCAGATCTCGATGCCCCCCGGCTCAACACTCCGGATTGGCTTTGGGAAAGTTGGCAGGAGGCTTATGGCGAGGAAGGTGCACGCGCAATCGCAAAGGCGCATGAGAGTGAGGCCGCGCTTGATTTGACTGTGAAAGCCGATCCAGCAGCATGGGCGGAAAAGCTCGATGGTGTCGTTGTCGGCGCTGGCAGTGTTCGGCTCACCAAAAAAGGTGCCGTAGATGCACTGGAAGGGTTCGAAGAGGGTGCTTGGTGGGTGCAAGATGCCGCTGCTTCCCTTCCGGCCAAACTCCTGGGCGATATCTCGGGCAAGCAGGTTGCCGACCTCTGCGCAGCGCCCGGTGGAAAAACAGCACAGCTAGCAGCCAGCGGTGCCGATGTAACGGCCATCGATATTTCAAAGGCCAGGCTTAAACGGCTTGCGGAAAACATGACCCGTCTTGGACTATCTGTGACGACCGTTACAGCCGATTTGCGGGAGTATGAACCGGAGGCATTGTTTGACGCGATCCTGCTCGATGCGCCATGCAGCGCAACAGGGACCATCCGGCGTCATCCCGATGTGCCCTGGATCAAGAAGCCTTACGACATTGAAAAGCTGAGCGAAATTCAGACAGCTCTCCTGGACCGCGTCATGTCTTGGCTCAAGCCGGGCGGCGTTCTGGTCTATTGCACCTGTTCCTTGGAGCGGGCCGAGGGCGAAGGCCAGGCAGAGGCGTTTTTGGAGCGGAACAAGGAGCGCGTGGCGTTGGTGCCGGTCGACGCAAATGAAATTGGCGGCCTTGCCGAAAGTGTCACGCCAGAGGGATATCTTCGCTGCCGGCCGGATCAGTCTGCAGGCCCCGAAACCGGGCTTTTCGGCATGGATGGTTTTTTCGCCGCGCGGTTCAGGATCTCTTAACGCGGAATAAACTCTTCAACTGTCATGATTCTATAAATGATTTGCTAACCTTAACGGCTGAGCTGGAACGATGGGGCCGGCAGCTTGAATGGAGATCGTTATAGACACGCATAGACCATCGATGTTGGAGATGGTCCGGTGAGCAATGCCACCCTTTCTGAGCGCGGGCGCATTTGGGGCCTGGTGGCGCTGTATATCTGGCAACGGACCCGGAAATGGATGCATGGCGGACCAATCTCCCGCTTGCAGCCATTTTCGGCCGTGCCCGAGCGCTTGCTGATTGCCCCACAAGATCTCAGAACGGCCGATGCAACAAACGCAGCCGATATTTATGGCGGGCGTTTTCTATTCTCTGGTCATCTCGTTGAGACACAAGGCCGGTCTCCGTTTGAGCTTCAGGCGGTGCATGAAGACTGGCAGCGCGAACTTCATGCCTTTGGATGGCTGAGGGATCTGCGGGCAGCCGACAGCCAGATCGCGCGGCAGAATGCCCGTGCTCTGGCGGAGGATTGGATCAAGTATTGTGGCCGCTGGCATCCGATCGGGTGGGAAGCGCCCATTGTCACGCGGCGTATCTTGTCCTGGCTTGCGCACTCTCCGTTCATCCTGCAAGACGGTGATCACAGTTTCTACCGGACCTTCATCAAGTCTCTGGCGCGCCAGGTGCAGTATCTCCGTCAGACGATCAATGAGACCGAAGATGGGGTTGAGCGGCTTCATGCAGCGCTCGCTATCGCATCAGCCTGTATTTCCATGGCGGGACAAGGCCGTTTTGCGCGTCAAAGCATTCGCCGGCTCGATCAGGAGCTGTCACGACAGATCTTGCCAGATGGGGGGCATATCTCAAGAAATCCGCGGGCCTTGATCGACATCCTTGCCGATCTTTTGCCTGTGCGTCAGGCCTTTGTGGCGCAGGGACTCGAAGTCCCGGCGGCCATGGTCCAGTCGGTTGACCGGATGATGCCGCTGATGAAGTTCTTCCGCCATGGCGATGGAGCGCTTGCCCACTTCAATGGCATGGGCTCTACGCCGAGCGATCTGGTCGCAACCATCCTCGCTTACGATGATGCCCGCGGGGCACCGCCGACCAATGCACCGCACTCAGGATATCAACGCTTGAGCGGCGGATCATCGGTGGTTTTGGTCGACACGGGCCCTGCGCCGGAAATTGCCCTCTCCGGTAATGCCCACGCCGGATGTTTGTCGTTCGAGTTTTCTACCGGCGCTCATCGGATGGTGGTCAATTGCGGGGTTTCGTCAAAATCGAACCCGGTCTGGCGCAAAGTGAGCCGGTCCACGGCGGCGCATTCGACCGCGTCGGTCGACGAAACCTCCTCTTGCCGATTTCTTTCTGAAAAACCCTTCGGCCATTTGCTCGGTGCCCCGATCCTGTCCGGGCCGCGGGAGATTGACGTCTCTAGGGAAGATGATGCTGCGGGCTGCCGCGTAATTGCCTCTCACGACGGCTATACGGCGGAATTCAACGTCCTGCATCAGCGGGATTTGCGGTTGTCGGCCGACGGAACCGTTCTCGACGGCATCGATACGTTCCAGGCTGTCGACTCTGTCGATCCGGATACGCTCTATACCATCCGCTTCCATCTTCATCCGGCGATCAAGGCATCCTTGATCCGGGCTGGATCTGCTTTGTTGCTGGTATGCCGTGACGGCGAAGCGTGGGAATTCGAGGCGCCTGGTATTGAGATTGCCCTGGAGGAAAGCATTTATCTTTCAGATGTTTATGGTCATAGGAAGTCCGAGCAGATTGTCATCTCCGGTCCGTTGGAGGCAGCGCCCTCTGTCGGGTGGCAATTCCGGCGAACAGCCACGGCCAAACTGAGCCGGCGCGGAACCAGCGATTTCGATGAGACGGAAGAACTGCCGCTCGAAGATCCGCCCGCGGACGCAATCGAAGACGCTGAGGAAGCAGCAGACGATACGTCTTTGGACTGACTTTATTCCCCAGGATGATCTGAAACCTTCCGCTTTCCAGTCAGACGTGTTAGGGGGCGCCACGTTTTCCCGCCCCGTTCCAGCTGAGAGGCAGTCTTCATGGCCATCGTGTCCAAAGCCGTACCCGTTCCAGAATTCGTCCCTGTCAAACGTGCCCTTTTGTCTGTCTTTGACAAAACCGGTCTTGTCGACTTCGCAAAGGCGTTGGCGGACCGCGGCGTTGAGCTGGTGTCGACAGGCGGATCCTATAAGGCTTTGAAAGATGCCGGACTGACCGTTCTTGATATCTCTGAAGTTACAAATTTCCCGGAAATCATGGATGGCCGCGTGAAAACGCTTCATCCAAGTGTGCATGGCGGTCTTCTTTCGATCCGGGATGATGAAGATCATCAAAAGGCGATGGCCGATCATGGCATCACCGGCATCGATCTTTTTTGCGGCAATCTTTATCCGTTCGAAGAGGTGATTGCGTCCGGTGCGGACTATGGAACGGGGATTGAAAACATCGATATTGGCGGGCCTGCCATGACACGGGCCGCCGCGAAGAACCATGCCTATGTCACCGTGGTAACAGACCCGGCCGACTATAGCTCTGTTATTGAGGCGTTGGACACCAATGGCGGCAAGGCACCGCTCGACTTGCGGAAGAAACTGGCCCTAAAGGCATTTGCGCGCACGGCCGCCTATGATGCCGCCGTTTCAAACTGGATGGCAGATCAGTTGGATGAGGCAACACCGGCCCACCGGGCTGTCGGCGGTGCGCTCTCGGAAGTCATGCGTTACGGCGAGAACCCCCACCAAACCGCTGGCTTCTATAAAACGGGCGAAAAGCGGCCGGGCGTGGCAACCGCAACGCAGTTGCAGGGTAAGACCCTCTCCTACAACAACATCAACGACACCGATGCGGCTTTTGAGCTGGTCAGCGAGTTCGACCCGGCGCGCACGAGCGCAGTTGCGATCATCAAGCACGCCAATCCCTGCGGTGTTGCTGAAGGCGGCAGCCTTAAAGACGCTTACGAAAAAGCGCTCCGCTGTGACCCGGTTTCTGCCTTTGGCGGCATCGTTGCTTTGAACCAAAAACTGGATGCTGCGGCGGCTGAGGAGATCGTCAAGATCTTCACCGAAGTCATCATCGCACCTGATGCCGATGAGGCCGCCCGCGAAATCATTGCCTCGAAGAAAAACCTTCGGCTTCTGGTGACCGGTGGCCTCGCCGACGCCCGGGCCAAGGGGCTTTTCGTGAAATCCGTGGCTGGGGGTCTGCTGGTCCAATCACGCGACAATGGCGTTGTCGATGATCTTGATCTGAAAGTCGTGACCAAGCGGGCGCCAAGTGATCAGGAAATGCAGGATCTCAAGTTCGCCTTCCGGGTTGCCAAGCACGTCAAATCCAATGCAATCGTCTATGCCAAGGATGGCGCAACAGTTGGCGTCGGGGCTGGTCAGATGAGCCGTGTGGATTCGGCTCGGATTGCTGCCCGAAAGGCCTTGGATGCGACGGAAACTGCCGGATTGTCCGAGCCACTTACCAAAGGCTGTGTCGTGGCTTCAGATGCTTTCTTCCCGTTCGCCGATGGATTGCTGTCTGCCGCCGAAGCGGGTGCCACGGCGGTCATTCAGCCGGGTGGGTCCATGCGCGACGATGATGTGATCAAAGCGGCTGATGAGGCTGGTCTTGCGATGGTCATGACCGGTATGCGGCACTTCCGGCACTGATTGAACAAAATGCATCTTTTACTGATGGTAGGAGATGCATTTCTTCAGCTTCGGAAATAACGCCTAGGCTTTTGAATACCTTGTTAATCTCCGCAAGTTAATTTGTTCGCAAATGCAGCAGTGCGACTGCTGCGGCGAATCGATTGGCTAACGGAGAAGATCCGGTGTTTAAAAATGCGAAGGTCACAACAAAACTCGTAGGCGTTAGTGTTGCAGCGCTTGCCTTGGCCTTGGTCGGTGGGATCGGGGTCATTGGCTGGCAAGCCTCACAGATGACGCAATCTCTTGCTGTCGCTCAAGCAGATGCCGTTGCTGAGGATCAAGCGGAATTGGTCCAGCGGACCATGGAGAACGGCCTTGTCACCGCTCAATCGCTTGCAGCTGCTCTGACCGGCCTCAAAAGCACAGGAAATCAGGATCGCAATCAGTGGATGGCGATCGTTGAAGAGACGTTGCACAAGAACGTCGACTTCTCTGGTACCTGGGGTGCTATTCCGTTCGATGGGTTGGACGGTAAAGACGCGGAATATGTCAGTGCTGAAAAGCACGACGAGAGCGGCATGTGGCGGCCGTATTTCTTCAGGCTCGCCGATGGCAAGCTCGGGTACCGTCCGATGGGTGATCTGGAAATGGATCAGCCCGGCAAAAGCCTCTGGTTCAATGTTCCTTACGAAACCGGCAAAGACTATGTGACAGAGCCATACAGCTGGGAAGCTGATGGAAAGACTGTGACCGGCGTGTCCTTCGGTATTCCGGTCAAAGAGGGCTCGAAAGTCATTGGTGTCGCCGGTGGGGACATCATGCTGACTCCCTTGTCGAGTGCTTTGGGTGAACAAAAGCCGCTTGGTACAGGGTCTGTCCATCTGATCTCTCAAGACGGATCCTGGATCGCGCATCCGGACGGTGCACTCCTCGGTAAAGAGTGGAGCGAAGGGCGGTCTGATACCGATCTGGCGGTCAAGGATGAGTTGCTTGCAGCCGTCAAGAATGGCGAGAGCTATGTGTATGAAGGCTACTCAAACACACTCGGCACCGATGTTTTGCGGATTGTAAAGCCGGTCAGCATTGGCCGGACCGACGCCAAAATGGCCGTGGTCGTGAACGTACCGGTATCGACTTTGAACGCAGCTTCAACGCAGATCATAACCATGATCGCGGTTGTTGGTCTTGTTCTGCTGCTTGTTGTGGCAACCTCGATCTATATTGTGGGTACGAACATTGTGCGTCGCCCGCTGGAGCGTGCAGTCGGCAGCATTCAGGCTTTGATTGACCGCCGCTATGAAGAGCCGATCCATGACACGGATCGTCAGGATGAAATCGGAGAGATCAGCAAGGCTCTGGAAGTCTTCCGCGACAAGGCACAGCAGGCGGAAGCCTTGGCAGCCGAACAGGAAGAGACCCAGCGGCAGCAGCTCGCCCGCGCCCAAAAGATCAGCGAAATTTCGCAAGACTTCGATCGTAAGATCACAGAACTGACCGCGACAGTCATGTCCCAGGTCGAGGATCTGAACGGCGCTTCCGTGACCCTGACCGCAGGCGCGGATGATACCAGCGAGAAGAGTACGACGGTGGCCGCTGCGTCCGAGGAAGCGTCCTCCAACGTGGAAACAGTTGCCTCCGCGGCTGAAGAGTTGATGGCGTCTGTTGGCGAAATCTCGCGTCAAATGACCCAATCAACAGAGATCGCGTCTCATGCCGTGGATCAGGCGCAGTCGACCAATGCCAAGATCGAAGGTCTGGCGGAAGCAGCGCACCGCATCAGTGAAGTGGTCAAGCTGATCACGGACATTGCCGAACAAACCAACCTTCTCGCCCTGAACGCAACGATCGAGGCAGCCCGGGCAGGGGAAGCCGGCAAAGGCTTCGCCGTTGTTGCAGCCGAGGTCAAGGAACTCGCCAACCAAACGGCCAAGGCGACCGAAGAAATCTCCCTGCAGATTCAATCGGTCCAGTCCGAGACCGCAGGTTCAGTAGATGCGATCAAGGGCATCTCGGAAACGATCGAGAAGATGAACGAGATCTCCTCCAGCATTCAGTACTCTGTGGAACAACAGGGGCTGGCGACCGAGGAAATCGCGCGGAATATTCAGGAAGCCTCCAACGGTACGCAGGAAGTAGCCCAGAACATCGTCAAGGTGGCAGCGTCCGCGGACGATACCGGCAACGCGGCTCGTCAGGTCAGCCAGTCGGCCAACGTCCTGCAGAGCGAGGCTGTGCGCCTGAAACAGGAAGTCGACAACTTCCTCGTAGGGGTTCGCGACGTCGCTTAAGCTTCAGCATTTTTGGATTGAGAAAGCGCGCCGGGTCATTGCCCGGCGCGTTTTTCTTTGACCATCATCAGCAGACTAAGGCCGACAGCAAAGAAAACCAGAATGACGGACATACCAGCCCGCTGGCTATCAGCTGCAGCTGTCACAACCGCGACGGCGAGTGGTGCCAGAAAGCTGGTCACCTTTCCGGAGAGCGCCAGCAGACCAAAATACTGGGTCATCAGATCTTTCGGTGCCAACTGGATGAGAAGGCTCCGGCAGGACGCTTGCAGCGGACCAGACACAGCGCCAATGATTGCGCCGAGAGTGATGAAGATTTGTTCCGGTAGGGACGCGAACAACGCACCTTCCGGCGCGGCTGGTGTCTGAATGAAAAAGAACACCGTTGTTCTGTCGACGGAGATCATGCCCAGTCCACAGATCATCAGAACGATCAGCGAAAAGGCGATGACGATCTTGGGCCCGAACCGGTCGTCCACCTTGCCGCTGAGCAAGAGGCCAAGCGTCCCTGTGATCGTCAAGATGATGCCGAAAGTGCCGATCTGGATGGATCCCCAGCCGAGCTGGCCGGCCGCATAAATCCCGCCAAAGGCAAACAAGGCGACCAAACCGTCCTTGAAGACCATGTTTGCGATCAGAAACATGAAGATATTGCGGTTTTCCTGTGCGTGCCGAAGGCTGTGCCGCAGATCACTGAGGCCTTTGGAAACAGCTGCTCCGATCTTTCCGCGTGATGGAGCGTCCGGAACGAACAGAAACATCGGCAAAGCGAAAATCACGTACCAGATCGCAGAAAACGGCCCGGATGCGCGGTCGCCTTCGTAGGTCGCAGCATCAAGGCCAAACAGGGGGGTGAACCCGAGCAGCGTGCGCCCGGTGTCAGGGTTCGCGGCCAAAAATCCAAGCACGATAACGAGTGTCACAAGTCCGCTTGCATATCCGAGTGCCCAGCCAAAACTCGACAATCGGCCGATATGTGTCGATGGGACCAGCTGTGGCATCATTGCGTTGTTGAAGACCGCTGCGATCTCGATCGACAATGTTCCAATCGCAAAGGCAAGAAGGGCAATCATGACGCCATGTGGATTGCCCGGCGCGGCGTACCAAAAGGCCCAACAACACAAGAGAAAGGGGATCGAAAAGCAGAAGATCCATACCTTTCGGCGGCCGGTTGCATCGGCAACGGAGCCAAGGATTGGGGCCAACAACGCAATTCCCAACCCTGCCGCAGCGGTGGCATATCCCCAAAGGCTCTGGCCTTGCGTGGGATTGTCGGCCAATGCGGACGCAAAATAGGGTGCAAACACAAAGGTGGTAATGAGGGTGAAAAAGGGCTGTGCGGCCCAGTCAAAGAAACCCCAGGCTACGATTGCGCGCCGGCCCGTACCTACAAATGCTGTATCAGATGCGGCGGTCATCAGATATCTGCTCTCCTGGGATCTCTGAGAATTTTAGCGTCAATCATGGCACGGCCCGGAGCCAAGCGCACTCATCAACCAAAAAGGCCGGTAGCGAAACTCCCGGCCTTTTTTATCAGTTAGTCTGCCTCTGGTGCGGTTATGACCGCCCAGATCATGTCCGGTCGCTGATCTCAGCAAGAAGACTTGCTGCGACTGAGAACTTGGACACACTCAAGCCGCCGTCGAGAATTTCGGCGACTGCCTGTGTGGTCCGGTTCACAACCGACTGCTTTTTCTCCAGCCAATTGGCAAAACCGTCCGTCTGAATCGCAGAGATGGCGATCGCGCGATGGGCCGATGCAAGCGTTGCCCGGGCGCGGTCGAGCGCAAGTCCATCGTAATAGTCATGGACTTCCAGATCACCCGCCATTTCGCTCATTGCGCCGAGACGGAAATGATGCGCCACATCGAAGAATGCCACCGCGGCCTTGTCGAGATCCGCTCCGGTTTCTTCCGCAACGATCACGATGTCTGGAATGGCACCTTCCACCGGCAGCCAGGCAATCCGGCGTGCCAGGTCTTCAGGCACCCCTTTCGAGACGTAGGTTTCCACCCGGCTTTTGAGCTCTGCCGCAGGTTCTTCGGGAAGCAAGCTCTCCAGCCGATCGCGAAGGTCTGAAATGCCAGCGTGGAACCGCTCCACGACGGCTGCCAGTCCTTGTTCAAAGGACACATTCCTCTTGAACCAGACAACGCGTTCCAGAAGCAGTGATTGGACCTCCGAATAGAGTTCCAATTGCAACTCACCGTCGATCTTGGTGTCGAGACGGTCAATTTCTCCGTTGAGTTCGGTTAGTCCGTAGCTGTTGCGCACGGCAACGAACCCTTGGGCGATTTCCGTCGTTGTCGCGCCGGTCTGATCCATCAGGCGGGTGATAAAGGTCGCACCGCCTCTGTTGACCATGGAGTTCGCGAGCATGGTGGAGATAATTTCCCGGCGTAGACGGTGGCCGTTGATTTCACCTTCGTAGTCGGCGGCCATTTCGTCCGGGAAGTACCGGAAGAGTTCGCGCGCCAAGTAGTCATCATCGGGGACCGAGCTCTCCAGGATTGCGTCGTACAGGGTGATTTTTGCGTATGCCAGCAGGACGCCGAGTTCGGCGCGGGTCAGCAGCTGCCCGGCATTGCGCAATTCATCGAGCTGGACATCATCCGGCAGCTGCTCGACGACGCGGTCCAGGAGACCCTCACGCTCCAACTGGCGCATCATGCGAACCTGATAGCCAAAGTCTTCCATTCCCTGCAGATGCGTCATGGAAATCGCGAGCGTCTGCAAGTAGTTGTTCCGCAACACCAGGTCGGCGACCTCATCGGTCATGTGGGCCAGCAGTTCATTTCGCTGCTCGATGTCGAGTTTACCTGCCTTTACAGCGGCTCCGAGGGCGATCTTGATATTGACCTCCATATCCGAGGAATTCACCCCGGCGGAATTGTCGATCGCATCGGAGTTACAACGGCCGCCCCTCTTGTTGAATTCGATCCGCGCAAGCTGGGTCAGGCCAAGATTGGCGCCTTCGCCGATGACCTTTGCGCCAAGTTGTGGCGCGGTGATCCGGATATGATCGTTCGCCCGGTCGCCGGCGTCGGCATCTGTTTCAGTCGTCGCGCGGATGTAGGTGCCGATGCCGCCAAACCAGAGCAGATCCACGTTCATTCTCAGGATTGCCATCATGACTTCCTGAGGCGTTGCCGTTGCCTTGTCGAGGTTGATTAGGGCGCGGATCTCTGGTGACAGCGGGATCGACTTTAGCTGCCGTGAGAAGATGCCGCCGCCCTGTGAAATCAGGCTCGTGTCGTAGTCTTTCCAGGACGAGCGGCCCATATCGAACAGGCGTTTCCGCTCAACCCAGGTTATTTCCGGATCCGGGTCCGGGTCGATGAAGATGTCCCGGTGGTCGAAGGCAGCAACCAGTTTTGTCGCTTTGGAGAGCAGCATCCCGTTGCCGAAAACATCGCCGGACATGTCGCCAACACCGGCTGCCGTGAACGGCTCCGTTTGGATGTCTCGGTTCATTTCCCGGAAGTGACGTTTGACCGCCTCCCAGGCACCCCGAGCTGTGATCCCCATCTTCTTGTGGTCATATCCGGCAGAGCCGCCTGATGCGAACGCATCACCGAGCCAGAAATCCCGCCCCTCCGAAATCGCATTGGCCGTATCGGAGAACGTTGCAGTCCCTTTGTCCGCGGCCACGACAAGATAAGGATCGTCGCCGTCAAATCGGGTAACCCGGTCCGGTGGCAGGATCTTGTCTTCATCCAGATTGTCGGTGACATCAAGAAGCGCATTGATGAAGATCTTGTAGCTCTCCGTACCCTCCTTGAACCAGGCCTCGCGGTCGCTCGCAGGTGGCAATTGCTTTGGAACAAAGCCGCCCTTTGCGCCGACGGGAACGATCACGGCGTTCTTGACCTGCTGCGCCTTTACGAGGCCCAGCACTTCGGTGCGGAAGTCTTGCGGTCTATCGGACCAGCGCAATCCGCCACGCGCAACCATGCCGAAGCGCAGGTGAACCCCTTCAACACGCGGGCTGTAAACGAAAATCTCGCGGAACGGACGCGGTTGCGGCAGCTCGTCAATCTTCCGGCTTTCGATCTTGAAGGCGAAGGTCGCCTTGGGCTGGCCGCCCTGATCAAGCTGATAGAAGTTCGTGCGCAGGATCGATTCAATCACATTCTTGAACCGCCGCAAGATGCGGTCGTCGTCCAGACTGGAGACATCTTCCAAAGCTGCAGAGAATTCGGCTTCAAGCCGCTCCTCGCCTGCGTCGCGGTCTTCTTTCGATGTGTTCGGGTTGAAGCGCAGATGGAACAAATCGACCAGAGTTGAGGCGATGGCTGGGTAGTTGTTCAGCGTCGACCACATGTAGTCTTCGGAGAACCGAATACCGGCCTGCCGTAGATATTTTGACAGTGCGCGTAGGATCGCAACATCGCGCCACGCGAGACTGGCGCTCATGACAAGGCGGTTGTACCCGTCATCTTCGGCTCGTCCAGTCCAGACAGCCATATACATGCTTTCCAGCCGGCTCTGCAGAGCATCGCTGAAATCGATGCTGTCTCCAGTGTGGGCTTCAAGGGTCATCTCATGGAGGTATGAGAACGGTGCGTTGGTCGGCGTGATCCGGTATGTCCGTTCATTGATGACCTTGAAACCCATGTTCTCCAGCAGTGGAACACGGGCGGACAGTGGGATCGGCGCACCGCGGTGATAGACTTTGAGCGCCAGCCGGTTGTCCTTTGTGCCGACCGGACGGTGGAAAGTAATTGTGGTGCTGCGGGTGTCGCTCAGCGTTTCGAGCTGAACGATGTCGAACAGCGCGGACTGAGCGTTATAGACTTCCTTGTAGCCGCCATGGAACGCGAGCGCGTAGCGGTCGGCGAGCTGGCGGGCCTGGGCGGGTGCAAATTCTGCGGCAAGCGCACCCCGCACCGCATCCGGCCAATTTCGGACCATATCTGCAACGGCGGCTTCCAGTTCTTCTTGTGGTGGAGTTGGCGTTTCTCCCTTGTCGCGGCCAACAATATAGTGAACCCGCGCAAGCGGACCTTCCGGATAAGTTACATACCAGGCCGAAAGACGCCCCTCATAGACCGAGGCCAAATATGTCCCGACATTCAACCGGACTTCGGTCGTGTAGCGGTCCCTGGGCACGAACACCAGGATCGACACATATCGATCAAACTTATCCGGGCGTGACAGAACACGGATGCGCGGCCGTTCGTCCAGTTGCAGGATGGCTGTTGAGAAGTCAAAGAGACGGTCGCGGTCGATTTGGAACAGCTCATCGCGCGGAAAAGCTTCAAGAACGTTTCTGAGTGCCCGTCCTGAATGGCTTTCTGAATGATAGCCGGCTCGCGCCAATACACTCGCCACCTTGCGGCGCAGGAACGGGATGGTGCTGACAGGCTCAGTGTAAGCAGTTGATGCAAACAGGCCAACAATGCGGAGCTCTCCGATCATGTTGCCGTCGTCGTCGTAGAGCTTGGCCCCGACATAGTCCATATGAACCCGGCGGTGCACCGTGCTCTTCACATTGGCCTTTGCGATGATCAGAGGTTCGGGTTTTTTCAGGAATTCGCGGATTTCCGGGGTAATCTGAACAAACTCGGAGCCGCGGCGCAGGACCCGAACATCGGGATCCGTGAGAAGGCCGAGGCCAGTTCCCTCGTGAGGAGAGAGTTCACCCTCTTCAACGCCGCCTTCGAACTTGTATTCCCGCATGCCGAGGAAAATGAAATTGTCCTTCTCCATCCACTCCAGGAAATGGATGGCTTCCCACAATTCATCACTGCTGCCCAGGATTTGCGTTGTCTTGTAGGTATCAATCGCTTCGCCGAGGCGTTCCTGCATCGGTTTGAAATCGTTCACAACAGAGCGAACGTTGTTCAGAACCGTGTTGAGCCTTGTTTCTAGTGCTTCGCGCTGTTCGGCATCGTCAATACGGGTGACGTGGATATGGATCAGGCTTTCCTGACGGTCCTTCCGCTTCGCCGGCTTTTTCCGGCCGATGGCAGATATCAGGGCACCCTTCTCGTCCCGCTCAACGATGAAAATCGGATGCAGGACCAAGTGTACTTCCAGCTTGCTGTCCTGGAGCTCGTCCATAACCGAGTCGACCAGGAACGGCATGTTGTCGTTGACGATCTCGATAACGGTCAGGTTTTTGGTTTTACCGCCCTTCGTTTTGAAACTTGGATCGGAAATGCTCACCCTGTGGGTGCCCAAATCGTGCGATTGGAAGTCCTGCCATGCATCCATGGCGAACCCGGTCAGCTCTTCCGCCGAATAGGTCACCAGATCTTCGGCCGCGCCCCGGTCATAAAAGGCGTTCACGAATTCAGCGAGATTGGGATCTTTCTTGGAGAGTTTCTGGTGGACCGCGTCGATCAGCTTGAGTTTCTCGACGTCGTGCTTGTCGGGCATTTTTTTCCCCTTGGGCGGTCATTTGGTTTGGCTCAGCCGCGTGCTATCGTTTTATATTCGCGACACAATTGTTTCAGGACGGGAGGCCCGAATTGTCAAGTAAAGTCACTGCCTTGCAAATCGATTCAAATGTAACATTAAGTGAAAAAACGCAGGCCTATTTCGATTTGTGTCAGGAAAAGCTCGGCCTGGTTCCGAATGTGCTCCAGGCTTATGCCTTTGATGACGCCAAGCTGCGCGCTTTCACCGACATGTACAACGACCTCATGCTTGCGGACTGCGGACTGAGCAAGCTTGAGAGAGAGATGATTGCCGTTGCGGTATCCTCCGTCAATCGCTGTTTTTATTGCCTCACAGCTCATGGTGCGGCTGTGCGCGAGTTGTCCGGCGATCCGGTGCTCGGTGAGCTTATGGTGATGAACTATCGTGTCGCTGATTTGACAGACCGGCAGCGTGCCATGCTCGATTTCGCGGTGAAGCTGACTGAAAAGCCCGCGGAGATCCTGGAAAGCGACCGGGAGGGCTTGCGGGATGCCGGGTTCAGCGACCGGGATATCTGGGACATTGCCTCCGTTGCCGCTTTCTTCAATATGACCAACCGGGTTGCTGCTGCCAGCGACATGCGCCCGAATGATGAGTATCACTCAATGGCCCGTTGAGGTCTTGGGGCGCGCCGAACCGGTGACAAATCCCACGATTGGGTGTATGACCCACTCGTTTTTCAATTCTCGAACTTGAGGAGAGGAGCGGGTCATGACCGCGCGCGTATTTATTGATGGTGAAGCTGGCACGACGGGTTTGCAAATCCGCGAGCGCCTCGCCATGCGCCGCGACATAGAGCTGCTCTCCATTCCGGAAGACAGCCGGAAGGATCCGGCTGCCCGGAAAGACTACCTGAACAAGGCAGATGTTGCGATCCTTTGCCTGCCGGATGCGGCTGCAAAGGAAAGTGTTGCGCTCATCGAAAACGACACGACACGCGTGATTGATGCATCCAGCGCCCATCGGGTCGCCGATGGCTGGGCCTATGGTTTTGCGGAAATGGACGCCGACCAGGCTGACATCATTGCGGCTGCCATGCGAGTCGCCAATCCGGGCTGCTGGCCGCAGGGGTTAATCGCTGCTGTGCGCCCGCTGATTGCCGCTGGTCTCCTCCCGGCAGACTTTCCGGTCACAGTGAACGGGATTTCCGGCTATTCGGGCGGAGGCAAGGGCATGATCGCGGATTACGACGCGAAAGGCGCCAGCGCTAACATGTTTGCCCCGTATGCGCTGGGCTTCAACCACAAGCACCTGCCGGAAATGACCGAATATGGCCTTGTGGACAGCGCGCCGCTGTTCACCCCGGCTGTCGGCAACTACTACAAGGGCATGCTGACCGTGGTGCCGCTCAATCTTGCACGTCTGGACAAGGTTCCCACTGGCGAGCAGATACACGCTGCTCTGGCCGATCACTTCGCAGCTGCGCCTGGCGGTTTTGTCGATGTTGCGCCACTGGATGGTCTGGAGCGCTCCGATGATCTAGATCCGCAGGCGTTGAACGACACCAACCGGCTGCGGCTGCATGTTTTTGCCAACGATGCGCGGGCCCAGGCAGCCATCATTGCCGTTTACGACAATCTCGGCAAAGGCGCGTCGGGCGCAGCCGTCCAGAACCTCAATCTCATGCTCGGTGTTGATCAGACCACAAGTCTTGCTGCTTGAGGTGATCGGGCTGGAACCCGTTTTCAGGAGAGGAAACCATGGAAAAATTCGAGACCCTCACCGGGGTCGCAGCACCGATGCCGATCGTCAACATCGATACGGATATGATCATCCCGAAGCAGTTCTTGAAGACGATCAAGCGGACCGGTCTCGGCACTGCGCTGTTTCATGAAATGCGCACCAATGACGACGGGTCTGAAAATGTCGACTTCGTTTTGAACAAGGCTGCGTACCGCGATGCCAAGATCCTGATCGCAGGCGACAACTTCGGTTGCGGCTCATCCCGCGAACACGCGCCATGGGCGCTGCTGGATTTCGGTATCCGCTGCGTGATTTCCACGTCCTTCGCCGACATCTTCTACAACAACTGTTTCAAGAACGGCATTCTGCCTATCCAGGTCTCTGAAGACGAACTGGAAACGCTGCTGCATGCTGCAGAGCGCGGCGCCAACTTCACCCTGACGATCGATCTGGAGAACCAGGAGATCAAGGGCCTGGAGAGCGGCGACATTGCCTTCAAGATCGACCACTTCCGCAAGCATTGCCTGATCAACGGTCTCGATGACATCGGCTTGACCATGGAAAAGGCCGGCCAGATCGACACTTTTGAAGACAAGATGAGCGAAAGCCGCCCCTGGGTCTAAACGCCGTCTGGTCTATGCAAATCCAAAAGCCCGGTGCGCTGCGCCGGGCTTTTTGTTAGCGCAGGCTGTGCCCTATCCCCGCACCTCCATGCGGCACCCTAGAGAGACTTTCGACAGGATGAGCCGCATATGCTGCGGAGAGACCGCGACACAACCTTCCGTCGGCCGGTAATCTTCCCGGGCGATATGGAAGAAGATGGCGCTGCCCTTGCCTTTGACCGGCGGGTACATGTTGCAATCCAGAACGACGACGATGTCGTACAGCCTGTCCTCACGCCACATTTTCTCGTGACTGGCCTGAAACGGCAAGTCCACCAGACGATTGTAGCGGCGATGGCCCGGATCATCACACCAGCCGAGTTCGGGCTTCAAAACTTCAAGGGGAAGAACCGTTTGCGGCCTTTGGCTTCTGTCTGCACGATAGTAGACCTGCAGAAGCTCGAACGTCCCGGTCGGGGTCGCTCCATCCCCTTCCCGCTTGCGTGTGATGATGCCGGAACGGCCCAATGCACACGGAACTGTGATCGATCCACATCGCAGAATTCCTTTGGTCCGGTCGCGCGGTAATGCGTGAACCTCGAGGATATCTGCCGGTTTTGTGCTCTCCTGCATGGTTCATCCTGCTTGTTTGTTCGGTGCCGTAAAAGGTCTTGATAAACCGGAGCTAAAGCCCGCGTGAAGAAGAATTGACGGGACCCTGCTTGTAAGGCGACACTTTCCCGCGCACATAGAGACGGCAACGCGCTTGTGTAGATTGCACAAACCCGCGTGAACACTGAAGATTTTTGGCGAGGACCCGACAAGATGACCGCCCGCACCATTTTGATTGTCGATGATGATACTGAACTGCGCGAAGCGCTTGTCGAACAATTGTCCCTTTACGACGAATTTGAGACCCTTCAGGCGGACACGGCGACCTCCGGAATTGGCATGGCCAAGGAAGAGCACATCGACCTTCTTTTGATGGATGTCGGCTTGCCGGACATTGATGGCCGTGAAGCAGTCAAGCTCCTACGCAAAAACGGGTTCAAGGCTCCGATCATCATGCTGACCGGACACGACGGGGACAGCGACACGATCCTTGGCCTTGAGGCTGGCGCCAATGACTATGTCACCAAGCCGTTCAAGTTCGCAGTGCTGCTTGCCCGTGTCCGCGCCCATTTGCGCCAGCACGAGCAAAGCGAAGATGCAACATTCGCCATCGGTCGCTATTCCTTCCGCCCGGCTGCAAAGGTCATGCAGGAAGACAATGGCTCGAAGGTGCGCTTGACAGAAAAGGAAACTTCGATCCTGAAGTTCCTGTACCGTGCCGGCGAGAAACCGGTCACGAGGGATGTGCTCTTACATGAAGTGTGGGGCTACAACTCCGGCGTGACGACCCACACTCTGGAAACGCATATCTACCGGTTGCGTCAGAAGATCGAGCGGGACCCGTCCAATGCCGAGCTTCTGGTGACTGAGGCAGGCGGCTATAAGCTCGTCCCTTGAGCCACAGACTTGTTTGTGAAGCGCATATTCGCTTGGACAGACACGATCAATCAGCGTAAATCTTGGGCATGAGCCTTGCCCAAGATATAGCGATTCTCAAAAAGATACCGATGTTTTCGGATTTTCAGGACGATCAGCTTCGCCTGCTCGCCTTCAGTGCCGAAAGCATGGATTACAGTGCCGGTCTGCGCCTCTTCGATCAGGATGAGCGGGCGGACGGCGGGCTTGTGATCACCGATGGTCTGGTGACGCTGTCAACACGCGGCGAAGACGGCTTTGAAGAAGTCGACAAGGTCGGTCCGGGAACGCTGTTGGGCGAAAGCGCGCTGCTGGTGGAAACCAAGCGTCCCTGCCGCGCAGAAGCTGCCGAACCTGTCCGGATCATCCGTATTCGCAGAGCACTCTTCAAACGCATGGTGTCCGAATACCCGGAACTTGCGCAGCGTCTGTTCGATCAGCGGGCCGCCCGGTTCCGCACGACCATGGGCCGTTTGAAGCCCATCGGCGACAAGTTGGCCGAATTGGAACAGCTCAATGCAGAGCGCCGGGCTAAAGAAGAGGGCTAAGCCCTCTTTTTAACTCCTGCCTTAAACCATCGCCATGACCCGGCTCGGGCCGCCAGTGCCGCCGCGGTTTTTCGGGGCGCCGACAATGAGTGTTGCGCCGCTCGGCGGCAACGCATCAAGATTGGCGATGCATTCCAGGCCCCAGCGGCCGGATGGAAGCCAGACGTAATGGACGGCAAAATCCTGCGAAATTCCATGATCGAGTGACAGGCTGTCAACGGCAAGCCCGGCAACGTCGGCTTCTTCCATCAGCATCTGAACCGCTTCTATATGAAAGCCGGGAAAATGCATGACACCATTGGCATCCGCATTGCGGAACATGTCTGAAGACGCATGTGCGCTCCAGCCAGAGTTCATCGCAACACACGCTCCGTTCGGAATGTCTCCATTTGCCGAAATCCACGCCTTGAGATCGTCCGGAGTGACTTGTGCGTCCGGGTTATCAGCGGCGCGCTTCTTGATGTCGATGATACAGAGTGGCGTAACCAGTTTGTCGACCGGTATTTCGGCAACGGATTGCCCATCTGCGGAAAAATGCAGCGGTGCGTCGAGATGTGTGCCCGAATGCTCATCGATTGAAAGGCTGTAGAGATTGTACCCGTCCTTGGCGAAATCGAAGATTTTCTCTGCCCTGTATCCAGGCTCACCCCCAAATGTTGGAAAGTCTTCAGAGAGTTCGTGTGTGAGATCCAGGATTTGCGCTGGTGTCTGCGCCATTGCCGGAAGAGCGCCTGCAACAGTGGTCGCCGCCGCAACGCCGGCTCCGGCGGCTGCAGCCCTGAAAACATCGCGCCGTGACAGCATTTTGTCTTTCACCGACTTGATGATGCAAAGATCGCACATGGCTTCGTTCTCCGGTTCCGTGTTGGCTTCCTAATCAGTGTGCGAGGGTCCAAGCTTTTCGGCAAGTGGCAAGTCCGATAGGCACCAACTGGCAGTGCGCATGGCCATTCTAACACGCGTCTTGTTCTCTCTTATAAATTGCAATACCGTCATATTAAATTTATAGGAGAGTTTGATGGTCAGCCGGGTGACCACGGTGGCCTTCCAAGGCATAGAGGCGGTTCCGGTCGACGTGCAGGTGCATGTCGGCCCGGGCATGGTCGCCTTTACCATCGTGGGCTTGCCGGACAAGGCGGTGGCAGAAAGCCGGGAGCGGGTCCGTGCGGCTCTGTCCGCCTCAGGTCTCGCGCTTCCGGCCAAGCGTGTCACGGTCAATCTGGCGCCCGCGGACCTACCGAAAGAAGGATCCCATTACGATCTCCCGATCGCGCTCGGGGTGATGGCAGCCATAGGCGCAATTCCGGCAGAGTTCTTGGAAAACTACGTCATTCTGGGCGAATTGGCGCTGGATGGGACCCTGGCTCCCGTCGCTGGAGTTCTGCCAGCCGCCATGGGCGCAAACGCATTGGAAAAGGGGCTGATCTGTCCGTTTGAATGCGGCGGAGAAGCCGCCTGGGCGGACGGGGAGATGGATATTCTGGCGCCGCGGTCCTTGATCCAGCTCGCCAATCATTTCAAGGGAACGCAGGTCCTCTCCAGGCCCGCAGCCAAACTCCGGGGCGATCCGCAAGGCATACCGGATCTTGCAGATGTCAAGGGTCAGGAAAGCGCCAAGCGTGCTTTGGAGATCGCGGCGGCCGGTGGACATAACTTGCTCCTGTCGTAAATGCAAGACCAATACATATCATCTTGCCCAGCTGAACGCAGTTGTGAAAGTTTTCTCTGTGGTTGACCGGGGGTATGGGGGGACACTTGAAAAGCGACCTAGAGGGAAGATAGGTTATAAATCACCAAGTAAATTTCAAAGCCTATCTAATGTTTATTTCGTATCCTGTAGTCGCACACTACACGTTAATTATGTCCACGAACACATGCTCTTAAGGATAATTTATAATAATGCTATTAAGGATCTCTATACTACTCACCCTGATTGTCGCGACAGCACAAGCTTACGAGACTAAAGCCACCCTGTCGGGCTTAGGTACTGTGATTGACGGCGACGGTGTATTGTTCGGAGAAGTGGAAGTTCGGCTACAGGGAATAGCCGCTCCAGAGGATAATTCCCGAAAAACGCAACCCGGAGGGCCAGAATCGACATCGAACCTAAGACAACTCGTGAACGGCAAGTACGTGGTGTGTCACTTGGATGGCACTGTAGCCGGTAAGCGTCCAGTCGGCGTGTGTTTTGTAGATGGTGTTGAGATCAACCGTTATCAGGTGGAAACCGGCCACGCCCGTGATTGTCCTGCATTCTCAAAAGGTCGGTATCGTGATGCAGAGACAACCGCCAGAGAGGCCGGTTCAGATATCTCGAAGATATATGACTTACCGTCATACTGTCTGCGTTAAGGCCTTGACCTTACGACCACGCAGTTTAGCTGTAACCCCAGAATGCTACACCTTCCATTTGGAAGCCATTGGCCTGCATACCAACTATCTCCGCTGAAGAGGCAGACAAAGCATGGGATCCACTCTCTGGGTCGAACAGGCGGTAAACTGCTGTTCGGTCTGCTGCATCGGTGTTGAACGCCTTGTATGCGACCCCTTCGTACTGGAGACTCGCTAGGAAACCGTCACCGTTTACGTTGTCGATGATGATGTCGCGTTCCTCTTGATTGGACGTGAAGAAGTGACCGCCAGTGGAGGTGTTCAGGAAACGATAGACTTCCAACGTGTCTGCGGTGGTGGTGTCGTGTGCGTCTAACACGTTAAATACAGGCCCATGCTCCTGGAAATAGGGAAGGATGGTTCTGACTGCTTCTGCTTCTGCTGGAGACGCCGTGTAAAAGAACGCTTCCAGAGCGGTGTTATAAAACCGGACCAGATTGACGCCTTCTTCGTTCAAGGTGCTTGGTAGATAGCTTGTGAAGGCTGTCCCTGTATAGCTGTCCTCGTCTTGGGTGATGCTGGTCACGAAATTTCGGACATCAGCACTGTTGACGCTCGTGCCAAGAATGCTTGGTCCGTAGCTTTCCGTGCTGATGTAGCCCAAGAAGTTGGGGGCTGTATGGATGAAGTGATTGATCTGATCGTAAGTGTATGTGCCGTCGGCAATGCGGAAGGTGTCGATCCGCTTTTCAGGGTCGAACCAATCAGCAACAGCGAAAAACTGTCCGGTTAATGTGTTTGCAGCGACCATATGAGCATTGTCTAGGAAGCCAATGTAAAGATATGGATCGGAAAGGTATGTGCTGTAGGACGTGATCGTATCAATGCCTCCAGTGTCATGAACAATCACGTTCGCGCCGTAGGCGATATTGTAGTTGTCGTTGCCAAGGCCACCGGACAACAAACTCCCATAGATGGAGCTGCTGGTGTTGAATGTGTCGTCGCCTGAAAGTCCATAGTACTCAAGGTAGCTAGACACATCGATGATATCGTTCGTCAGCGATCCTGTAACAGCGAGAGAACGGGGTACTGCCACTTCAAAACCTCCATTGAATCAATGGTTTGATTTAACGAGCGCTGTGAATCTCCGTCAATATGCAATAGCAAAAATACTGAGCGAAGGGATGTGGTCACCTCCTGAAGCTCGCTGTCCGGGCGCATGACCAGTTTGTAGAGGCTAGGTGTTGCGGCCGTACCACTTTTGTGAATCTGTTTCACAATGACCTCATCGTTGCCGAGTTAATCTCCGGTCATTGTACTGTTCGCGTTCGAAAAAGCCCCAGAGGTGGTCCTCTGAGGCTACGCTGACTGTTCGGTCCGCAGTCTTCCGATCAATGGCAGTGATAACCGCCAGTCTTAGTGTTGTTGTGACATCCTTGACTATTCGTTCCTCCGCTATGTGCAAAGGCCGTAGAGGAAACAAATGCGAATAGAACGGCAATAAGAGCGGTCTTCATAATAATCCCTTTGGTTGTTTCACAAATATGCACAACCAAATTATTCGATGGGTGCAGAATGTCCAGAGAAACGATTTACGTGAAATGACGTTCTGCTCGCTCTTCGATCTCTCTCAAGGTGTCGTTCGTAGCCATTAGCGCCTTGGCTACCAACTCTTCACGAGTCATTTAACCGGTCCCTACATTCTTTTGGGCAGAGATGTATGCGCCGTGTTTATCTATCGATGGAATAACCTCCTTAGCCAGCCAGTTATGGAACCGACGAGCGACAGGTTTATCGGAACTGAAAATCAGCTTGTAGACTCCAGACTTCGCGACAAGAAGCGGACGTGGTCCCCGGCCAATCGGTAGGTCAGACCTACTCAATTCCGAATTCACAATGCTTTCAGAGAGATGATTGTCTATTGTTTGCTGTCGAGGGCGTTTAACACGTCCCTAGCCGGGAACCACGGCTCACCATTGATTTCGCCTACACGGATCTCATTGTACTGGAAGTTGAAGGTTGTCAGCTTGGTCATCACGAAACTTCTTCGCACCCTGCGCGGAGTTCCGGCTGAAACCATTTCCTAGATACTCGCGAAGGCAGTTGCTGACCTGGTGTGTTACCACTGCCCAATTTTAAAAATTCAAGACCAATCAATTGTGTAATTGCTTTCCCCGGCCGCGGTGCACTGCCCAGCGCCCTAACCAAGATCACGAATAATTAATCTATTATCAGGTATGCAACCACTACTTCACATCCCACTTCACATGGTATAGACATGGGTGTGATTCGGAGGCTGTGATGGTTAACCAAATTTTTCCCCTGGCTGGCGATCCACCCAAGGAAATTCCGCTAAAAAACGCACCGTTGGCTAGGGTGCTTTGTCAAGTTCAATTCAATGACGTGTTGTCGATTTCTGATGAGCGTTTCATTGCGGCGTTCCAGGAGGAGATTCGACAGATTTATCCGGTTCTAAGGAAGGAGGAGGTTGAGGTTGTTAGTCTTGCGGGGAGTAGGCCGGAAGTAAAAAAAGAGACTCTTTGGCGTTTTTACGACGAGAATACGATCTGGAGAGTCAGTTTAACTCATGATTTTGTTTCTATTGAAACACTTAATTACTCATCACGGAATGATTTTGTTGATCGAATAGGAAAAGTTGTAAACTCAGCGCAGAAAACAATTGGAATTGATCCAATTAAGAGAATTGGAGTTCGCTACATAGATCGGATATTGACTGTAGAACCACGACGTCTGCAAAAAATTCTGAACCAACATGTGGTGGGGATTCTCGCTTCAGAATTTTCTGAGAATATCGATAGGTCTATGACTGAATTTTTTGCAAAAGTATCAAACGGTGAATTAATCGCCCGCTGGGGATTTGTGCCCGCTAATTCTGTGTATGAGCAGCTCCTGAGCCCGTTAGACAAAAAGTCATGGGTATTAGATATTGATGTCTATACTACCCCTGAATTATATAATGGAAAGATTCACTCTCAAGATGCGGTCACCGTCTCACGAGAATTGGCGGAGCGGGCGTACGCATTTTTCCGGTGGGCTGTAACAGACGATTTTCTAAATGAATATAGGGAAGGATAATGTATATGCTTGAGGCTGCCGCATATCACCCTGCTGATGTTCAAGAGACTTATCTAACCGCACAATATCAAAGTGCCGAAGCATCAGATCTTTGGCTTAACAGCCCTAAATATATTGACTCTCTAGTGGACATCGGGAAAGGCACTACTGCAGAGCTATCAAATGAATATCGACGCGGAACTAACACCTCGTCAGAAATTGGACGGGTGCGATTGCCAGAAAGCTATGCAGTCGCAGTCGAGGCCGTAGATGCGATACATGAAATTCGCCGCCTGACTGAGCTTACGTTCGAACAATTGGCGGACATAATGTGTGTGTCTAGGCGATCTGTTCACAGTTGGGTTGCGGGTGGGAATATCAGGCCATCCAAGAGAGACAAGCTCGGAAAGGTCCTGGCGACTATTCGCTATGTGGACAGCGGTAACGCCGGGGACAACAACAACAGACTTCTTCACAACTCTTTTCCTGGCGGATTGACCGGGATAGCGATGCTTCGTGATGAATGTTTCGAAGATCTGAAATCTTTGCTGGGCCCAGGCATCGGACACTCCGCGCCGATTCCCCATATTGATAGGGACAGGACTCCTGTTTTGGGTGGAATGCCGTCTAACTGGTATGAGATTGCCCAAAATATTTCCGATCAAGCTCAAGAAAGCGAAGGCCGGATTTTGACCGGTGGGATCAACAAAAGGATTTCTTTGCTGAAAAGGTAATTCGCATTGCCCAAGAGTTTACCGCAAGCCGAAGCTGGAGTGCCTGCTGAGGCATCTCTGGCTTCAGATGTCATTGCACCGTCGCCTGCTGTTGCCGCCGCCGGTGTGGCTTCAAATGAACAAGAAGATCAAACTGACAGCGAACAACCTCATTTGGCCTGGCGACAGGGTGACTATACAGTTGATACACGGGACTTTGTTTGTCTCATCGTCGAGGACGATCAGATACAAGCCGTCGCTAAAGATGTCGAAGGGTTGGTCGTAGTAACGCAGACCTGCGATATTGTTAACGACGGCCCTGGTCGAGAGGACGTAGTGGTTTGCCCGTTGGTCAAAGTGGACTCGGATTTACTCAAGGCAGTAGAGAAAGGAACTACACCAACATTCGCGATACTCGAACACAGTCCTACTTCAGATATCATCGTAGATTTATCGAGGATGATGTCAGTTAAAAAATCTGTACTCGGAAGGTGGAGCCGGGTAGAGGGCATAACATCTGTGGATCGCCGAGAAAAGTTCGCGAATGATTTGGAAAGAAAGTACGGTCGATTTGCCTTCCCGGATGAATTTGTTGCTGCACTACGCAAGTGGCGTGGCCGAATAATCCAAAAACATGAGAAAGACTCAGATCACGGTAAAATTTACAGATCAATCGAGCAAATTAGAGTTGTTGCTTCACCCCATTGGGATGCAGAAGAAGTAGAAATTACTTTAGTTTTTTTTGTAAGCAAAAAACCCCTCATTGAGTTGAGTAAAATACATGCGGAGATTGAGGAACAAATTGGTAAAATACAGTTTTCGAAGCCTTTTTTGTCTGCAGATCCTCCATATATGCTTGGTACATTAGAGCAGATACCAGCCTTTTACATATATTATGGTCAATTAATTGATGTCATGTTTTTAAGTGGAATCGACGATTGATATCTTCTCATCCACTTATACGTAACCACCGCCGTTCGCTTGTTGGTGCCGTAAATCCGAGTTAGTCTTTCCGACTGCCGTCAACTTGTCAGATCTGTATTGAGGGTGTGTCCTGCTGGGTGCCAGTTCCATTTTAATAACGCCAAAGACAAATCCTGCGCCAAATGTCTGGTTGTCTGCGTTTAAGTCAGCTCCCGAGTATGCTGTCGAGCTTGTTGTGTAAAAAATTAGGAACAGTACAGCAGCAATAAATCTAGCTATTTATAACCTCATTATGGGTTCGCTACGACACACTAGCCGCGACCCAAAGTTCCACGGCCGTTGTTTCCCAGTAAAGTTAGATTGGAAGAAGCTGCACATCGATTTGAGCAGAGTTCGGGTCCTGTGTCGCGTAATCCACATCGTATTTCGTGAACGTCACTCGTTGTTCTAGGGTAGCGTATCCGCATCTGGATACTGTGGCGGATTCCGCCTGAACGTTAAGTGTCACGGACTACTTGCACTTATCAAGCTGTTGTAGTGATTACATACCGTGTCCGGAATCATACTTCCCGTTCACTTCACATTGATAAATCATAGCGCGAGCTAAAATAGGTTTATGAGAGTAACCAGAAATACAACAATGATTTGTTGCAAATGAATACCCAAACAAAGATCTGAAATTTACAGTACATATTGGGCCTTGCGGGTCAATCGCACTAGTGGGGCTTTAGACATCTTTCGCTCAGAGACGCCGCTCGCGCCCCGGTTCGGGAAGCTAATGTCGTATTTTGCTACATTAAACCCACTGCGAGTTTTGTTTAGGACAGCAGTCTCAGCGCAGGGCTAGCAGACTTTTAGCTACCCTTGTCTGTTCATCTCGACAAGATAGACAATAGACCGGACAGCCCTTCTCGTTTTGCGGTGATTTGGAAAATTAAGAACACTGTGTGAAGCAGTTTCGCAACGGCCCAGTATTTTGCGAGTTTGTGAGGAGACAGAACAAACTGGCACCGAGCCGCATCGCTTGGTTTGACCAATCACACAAAATTCTCAGGGTTGTTTTCCATTCGCTTTTCGCCGCCCCGCCTCCCTCACCAGATGAGGGGTGAGTGATTTCCCTTCTGATACGGCAGGCGCACATGAACGAACGCCCCTATATTCTTGTGCAGGGCAGATTCAAAAACCACGTATGGGTTCCGACCACGGCCTAAGAGCGTATCCAATACACGTTTATACTCAGCATCCAGCTTCCGTTCCTTCCCCTGAAGCTGCTTCAGGGTAAGCTCGTTAGCTTTTTCAGAGCCATAGTCGAGTGAGGGGTGCCACGAATATCGTGTTTCAGGAGCACAGTATTCTGCTGGTCATGAAGCCGCAGGACAATCTGAACGCAGATGAACGATCTAAATTCAACTTTAGGGCACAGTCACCTGCCAATGGATACGACCATTGTAGCTTTTTCGAAATCTCCAATGGTTTCAGTAATGTAGAAGCAGGCGTCTATATTGAATTAAGACCCATTTCACATGTGTCGAGGATCGTGTCATGCAGGCAGTCCTCGTTGATAACATTGGCTTTTTTGCCATAACCTAAATTGAACTTAGATTGCTATCGGAGATCATAAGCTGAGAATGGGCGAGAAAAACTAGAGAGGTCGAACCTTGTTGGTCTCCGACCCGTTAGAGGTGTCTTCTTTGTTGCTCAGCATGAGCAGCTGGTCGAGACCCAGCTCACAACCACCACCGCATTTTTCCCGGGAGTCAAACCTAAGTGGGTTCGACGCAAGTAGGTCTTTTAATCATCATAACGCCGCCGATATTCCGATAGCTAAAGGTTGAGTAGGTTGATTACGTCATCTCGACGAGCCATGACTCGTCGTCGATTACTACAACGCGGATCTCGTTGGACTTGAAGTTGAAGGTGTTCAGGTTGGTCATCACGACATCTCCTTGAGTGATGGAAGACAGGGTGTGGTTCACAATCGCCTGAAACCTGTAATAGTGATTTAGAATCAGAGAGTTGCTTTCATTTACATGGTCACTTTTCTGACTATGAGCGAGTGTGTTTAATTCTCTCAAGGAGACGTCATTTTATGTGTCAGGGTATCGATATCACCATCAAGATCCGCAGTGGGAGCGCTGGGCAGCGGGAAGTATTACTGCCGGACGGTCGCTCTATTTTGGAGCAGGATACCGTCAATTGGGTTGTCCACAATCCCTGCGGTTCAGTGCTGGATTATGGCTGTGATGTCGTGGAGTTGATCGAGCAGTACGGTCGTGGTTTAGGGCTGCGGGATACACAGCCTAGTGTCACCCCCTGAATGTCGCTTCAGACGGGCCCTCCGAAAGCAGGTGGTGTCTGTGGGACTCTCAGGGAGTGGCTGATGAGCGTTTCAGGGCTGTTGGGAGCTTACCTAGCCTTATCATGAAAACGGCTCTCTACGACTCTCTGAGAGGCTCTATGGGTCTTTGCGGGGTGTTGGGTCATCTAGGTAGTTGTCCGTTAGTCGTGTGTCCGAGTTGGGAGAGGGTCTAGTAGACTCTCAGAGAGTCGCTGGCGGGCGTTCTGGTGCTGTCGGGTACCTACCTAGCCTGCCGGGGCAAATGACTCTCAGTGACTCTCTGAGGGCTTCTGAGCGTAATCTGCATCATCAGGCGGGGATCTTTCCCCAAGCTCCTCGGTCAGCTGGTCAATCAAAACAGCGCATTGCTGCTCTACGCAGTACCTCATCGTTTCTGTCAGAGACCATCTACGACCGGTCAAGGCTGCAAGGGCGTCCCGCACTGTGTGGATCAGTGTCTTGGAGTTTTTGTCTCCGTACATAGAGACGCTGATGACGTGTCGTGCATCGGTGGGCATGGCTGGTTCCTTTTGTGGGTGTTGAAGACGGCGCTGGGCAGTTCCCGCAGACAGACGGAAAAAAACTGTGTTGGATACAGGGGTGGTTGTTGGCGTGTCAGTCCACGGTGTCTTTGCTGTAAGTCTGACAGTGAAGTGGACTGACCAACTGGGAGAGAGTTGTGATTAGGTAGACCCAGCCCCGGCAACCACCGCACAGGGGGCAGTACACCGGGGCTGGTTTCGTGAGGCTTCGCAGTTCCTGTGCAAACCTTGCGCTGCTCTTCACGTGTTGTCTGGGGGTGTCCTGGGTGGATGGACAGCAGAGCTACCCTGTACCAGATACAGGGCAGACAGATAAGAAACGTGTATTCGATGTACCTCAAGACCGTGAACAACGTCACGGATCAAGACGCTATTGGTCGAGGTGGCGTCCAACTGCAGTGGGTGCGTCATGATGAGGTGTTTGGCTCTTTAACAATCATCATCATAGGTCGATGACATGTATCCCTAGGTTTATTCTCACTACGTTCGTTCATCTGAGATACAGACCACGGATCGTTGAGATAAACCCTGACATCTCTGAGAGATGTAGAAGATCAGCTAACGTGACGGGGGAGTGATCCCAAAGAGACAGTTGACGGTGTCTTTAACAGCTCTCAAGGATATCTTCAGGAGTCACTATAAGAGTATGTAGTAGAATATCTTATAGATATCTCTTTTTCCCGGTAGGACCGCCTTAATCGCGTGTTGGTGGTCGTGAAGGTTGCGTCTTTCTGGGGACGCGGTCCTCAGTCACTGTCAACCCATTCATAGAACAGCGATGCCGGTTCGTTCGAGTGATGCCACTGTAGCTCTAAGAAGCCGGTCTTATAGTCCACGACCACCTCAGAGAAAAGCTCCCGCAGTGTTCGGTTTATTGTCGTGCGGTCCACTGGCGTTGCTGTCAGGGCTTCCTTCGCCCGCTCGACGCGCTGGGCGATCAATGGGCCAGATGCTTGGGCTATCATTTCTTTTATCGCGGTTCGTTCAGTACGGGCCACTTCGATCTCCTGATCGAGCGTCCGCACACGGTCCCTGATAGACGGCGACGGGTTCATTGCCAGCTCATCCAGCAGGTTCTTGCCACGTTCTGAGATGTCGCTGATATGTTCCTCTATTGACTGCAGCTGGTTGTCTAGATCTGACGCACCGGAAGAGGGGAGGTCCAAGAAAAGGTCTGTGCCGCGTTCAAGCACAGCTTGTTCAACAGCATCGTAACGGACAGCCTTGTACTGACATCCTGCTTTGGACTTAGCTTTGGTACAGACCAGATAGACCCACCCCTTTGCCTTGTTCTTACTGACACGGGTCATCGTTGCTCCGCAGTTCGGGCACTTTGCCAACCCTCCGAGAATGTTTGAGATCTCAGCCTTGGCATGACGCCCACGTTGGGGTTCAACGGACTTCCGAACGGCTTGAACACGCTGAAAAACGTCTTCGGACACGACGGAAGGGAAGTAACCTTTGACAGGCTCAAGTGGACGCCTGACCTTCTTTCCGTCCTCGTACTCGACGGCGTGTGGAGTGAACGTTCCTACTACTGCTGGGTTGTCCAGTATCTTCAGGATGTAGGAACGGTGCCATTGACTGCCTCGACCAAAAACAGGAACACCTTCTGCGTTTAAGATCTTCTCAATGCTGTGCTGTCCGACGCCGTTTAGCGTCATGTCAAAGATCCTTCGGACAACATCTGCCCGGTCCGATATGATATCGAATCCCGTCCTGTCTTCCTTCAGTCGCAGCCAAGCTGGTGCGAGTGCCGTAAGCGGCTTGGTCTCGGATGCGGCCCGTTTGGCGTCCCAAGATGCCCGTAGCCGTGCTGCCTTTGTAGCACTCTCTTCGTTGGCTCGAATAAACGTCAGAACGGCCAGAAGCAGGTTAAGTGGGTCCTCATCAAGACTGTCTGTGTCATATTCGCGCCCATCGTTGAGAGTGACGAGTGTGATGCCCTCATCTACAATGTTCTCAAGGACTTTGAGCGCCCGTCGAGGCTTAAGGCGGCTAATCCTGTCCAGGCCCTCAACCAGCAGATAAGAACCACGAGGAACCAGCCCAGCCTTGACGGCTTCAAGGAAGTCTGCAAGGCGTCCAGCCTCAGCGTTCTTGCCCCGATACGCTGAAACACCGAGGTCGTGGAAGGTGAGTTCATCGTCAAGCTCGAGACCGTGTCTAGCTGCGTATTCGTTCGCCATAGCAGTTTGGCGGCGAAAGCTGTCACCTCTCATCTGCTCTGGTGTCGAGAAGCGCAGATAGCTGTAAGCCTTGGTCATTAAAAGCCTCCTGAGAAAGACACTACAAACAAATTGGTCTTCAGTCCATAACACGCTGATGGTCGGACCACCGGGATCCGGCAAGTCCATGCTGGCCAGCCGTTTGCCTTCCATTTTGCCGCCACTCACCCCGCGCGAACTTCTTGAAGTCTCCATGATTGCCTCGCTTGCAGGGGAACTTGCGGATGGCAAACTGTCCGACCGCCGACCGTTTCGCGCACCGCACCACTCCGCTTCCATGGCAGCGCTTGTGGGCGGTGGTTTGCGGGCCAAACCCGGTGAAGTCTCGCTGGCTCACAACGGGGTCCTGTTCCTGGACGAGCTTCCTGAGTTCAATCCGCAGGTACTCGACAGTCTGCGCCAGCCGCTGGAAACAGGCGAGGCGATCATTGCCCGGGCGAACCACCGGGTGACTTACCCGGCGCGCATTCAGATGGTGGCGGCGATGAATCCCTGCCGGTGCGGCCATGCCGGGGAACCGGGACACCAATGCCGGCGCGGAGAGCGGTGTGTAACCGAATACCAAGCAAGAATTTCGGGGCCGTTTCTGGACCGCATTGATCTGAGGATTGAGGTCCCCGCGGTCACAGCTGCCGATCTGATCGGCCCGGCAGAGAGTGAACCATCTTCGGAGGTCGCGAAGCGCGTTCTGGCGGCCCGCAAACTTCAGGAACAGCGTTTTTTTGATCTCGGGGTTGCGGCGCGGACCAACGCGCAAGCCCCGGCCTCCGTTGTTGAAAAAATGGCGCAACCGGATGACAAGGGTCTGGCCTTCTTGCGGGAAGCTGCCGAAACACTGCAGCTATCGGCGCGGGGCTATCACCGGGTACTGAAACTTGCCCGGACCCTTGCCGATCTGGACGGTCTTGAGACGGTTGCCCGCATCCACCTTGCAGAAGCGCTCAGTTATCGCGGTCAGGATCTGTCACGCCGCGCAGCGTAACCGAACCGGCTCACTTTCCTTGTATTCGTCCGGACGCCGTCCCATGTCATGTCTTGCACTCAAATCTGGAGGATGACGCATGCTGGTGACGACAACGCCGACCATTCAGGGCAAGGATCTCGATTACAAGGGCCTGGTGACCGGCGAGGCCATCCTCGGCGCGAACTTGTTCAAGGACATTTTCGCCGGTATTCGTGACATCGTCGGTGGCCGGTCTGCAGCCTATGAAGAAGAGCTTGCCAAGGCCCGTCAGATTGCAGTTGAAGAGATGTGCCAACAGGCACAACGGCTTGGTGGCAACGCGGTGATTGGCGTTGATATCGATTATGAAACTGTGGGCCAAAACGGTTCCATGCTGATGGTGAGTGCGACCGGTACCGCTGTCACAATGCGCTGATGGCGGACCCCGTAGATCAACAGTTTCAGATTGTGTCCGGCTTTCCCGAAGATCAACGGGAGACGGCCGCTACCTTGTTCTGGCAGGCGTTTTCCGGAAAGCTCGGCAAGATCCTGGCCCCGGATGACAAGGCACTCTCGTTGATTGCCCATCTCCTTGATCCTGACTTTGCAATCAGTGCGCTGGATGAAGACGGCGGGCTTATCGGAATGGCCGGGTTCAAAACCAAGGAGGGCGGGCTGGTTGCTGGCAGCCTATCCGACATGACGGCCGTCTATGGTCTGTTTGGAGGGTTGTGGCGCGGGATTGTGCTGGAACTCCTGGAAAGAGATCCAGAGCCCGGACTTTTATTGATGGACGGGATTTTTGTGGGTGCTGAAGCACGTGGTCTTGGTGTCGGTACGGCCCTTTTGAATGCAATCTGCTCGGCTGCCGTTGCGCGCGGCTGCTCCAGGGTCCGGCTCGATGTGATCGACACCAACCCACGGGCAAGGGCGCTTTATGAGCGGTCCGGGTTTGTGCCGGCAGGCACTGAGGAAACAGGACCGTTCAAATATATTTTCGGTTTTTCGTCTGCGACGCGCATGGAAAAGCCGTCGCAAGCTGCTTGACGCCGCCAGATCCGCACGGGAAGCTCTGAATTGAAAGACCAACCCGGAGCGTTTCATGACATCTCACGGATATGAAAGCGGGCGGCTCAACCTGCCCTTTGTCGGAATTTGCACATTTGGAAAGTATCCGTACCAACCGGACTGGGATGCCATTGACGCTGACGTTGCTGTTCTTGGCGCGCCGTTTGATTTCGGAACCCAATGGCGCTCTGGTGCGCGTATGGGACCAAGGGCGATCCGGGAGGCGTCAACGTTGTTCTCCTTTGGCCACGCCGGGGCCTATGATTTCGAAGATGACATCACCTACCTGCCCGCGGAAACCACGCGGATTGTTGACATTGGTGATGCGGATATCGTTCACACCGACACGATCGAGAGCCACAAACGCATCGAGTTTGGCGTTCGCAAAATACTTGAGGCCGGGGCCTTACCTGTCGTGTTAGGGGGAGATCATTCGATCAACATCCCTTGCATCAATGCTTTTGATGGCGAAGAGCCAATCCATGTGGTGCAGATTGATGCCCACCTTGATTTTGTCGATGAGCGTCACGGGGTACGTTATGGGCACGGTAATCCCATGCGCCGGGCGGCTGAAAAACCTTATGTGACCGGCCTTACCCAAATCGGCATCCGCAACGTTTCGTCAACGGCCCGGGACGGTTATGAGGCCGCACGCCAGATGGGCTCGGACATTGTGTCGGTCCGTCAGGCACGGAAACTCGGTACAGACGCGCTTCTTGCCAAGATCCCGAAAGGCAAACGCTACTACCTGACGCTCGACATCGACGCTTTCGATCCATCTATCGCGCCGGGCACGGGCACACCGAGCCACGGAGGGTTTTTGTACTACGAAGTCCTGGAGCTGATCGATGGGCTGTCGCAGCAGGGAGACATTGTCGGAATGGATCTGGTCGAAGTTGCTCCGGACTATGATCCCGCTGGTGTTACCGGCGTATTGGCGGCTCAAATCCTGATGAACACCATTGGCCGGGTTCTGCACCACCGACCCAAATCATGAGAGAAATCAATGCAGCCTGAAATAGACCTTTAAGCCATTCAACTACACCCGCGTGCGCCAACTTTGTGAAACTTGCTGAGCGTCGTAGTTGGACACAGTGCTGTTTGGTCACACTATTCGGATTTCCTTGATTATCCGACGGAGAGGTGCTTCAAAAACGTAGAAGAGCATTGATGATCCGGAGAAATCATCCATGAGTGAAATGGCAGCTCAAGCACAGCAGAGCGCCAGAAGTATGGTCATTGGCTTGATCGTACCGGACATCACCAATCCGTTCTTTGCTCAATTGGCAAAAAGCATAGAGATGGAAGTCGCATCGCGGGGCGGCATGGTGATGCTTGCCAATTCCCACGACGATCCAGGTATTGAGCTCAAACAGGTTCGGGCCATGCACGATTGGCCGGTCACGGGGGTCATCGTGGTGGCTGGTTCAGATGCCAGTCGTTCCTATTCCGCGGAGCTGCCGATCATTTCTCTAGATCGCCGTTACGGCACATATCCCTTGGTAGCGACCGATCAGCGGGATGGCGCGCGCAAGGTCGTCGATCACCTGCATGGTCTTGGTCACCGGATCATTGCCTATATAGCCGGGCCGGAGAATCTGGAGGTCGCCCGCGAGCGACGCGACGGGTTCATTGAGCGGGTCAATGAGCTGTCCACGCCGGATGATGAGATTGACCTGACCGTTCACACAGGTGAATTTGATTTTGCATCCGGCGAGGCTGTTGCTCGAAACATTCTCTTGCAGCTGCGCAGGGGCTTTCGCATCACGGCCATTGCGACAGCAAGCGACCAGCAGGCAATCGGCGTTTTGCGGTGCGCGCGTGACCTTGGTGTACACGTTCCGCAGGATGTCTCCGTGATTGGCTTCGACGACATCACCTTGGCCTCTCTCGTTGTCCCACGGCTCACGACTCTGCGTCAGCCGATCGAGGACATTGCTTCGGTTGCTGTTGATCGCATTATCGCCAGGATGGACGCCCCCTCGGATCATGCCATCCGGGGCTCGCTGATTGTCCGCGAATCCACCGCGCCGGCCAGCCGCTGGGATTAAAACCGCCTCACTGGGCGTGCTGTTGAGATGACCTCACAGGATTGTGGATTGAACGTTAGCAGTGGGCCAAACATCTCCTAGAAAGGAGATACTTGGGAGATTCAGCATGATGAACCGGCGTATTGTACTTGGCCTCGCAGCAGCCAGTGTTGCGGCGATCGCGCTTCCATCCGCCCCGGCATTTGCAAAAGATCCGTTGGCTCTAACCGGTTATGATCCGGTGTCCTATTTTTCCGGCCGTGCCCCGGAAAAGGGGTCTTCACAATTCACCGCAAAACATCGCGGCAAGACGTATCAGTTTTCCAGCGCTCAAAACCGGGATGCGTTTGCAGCCAATCCCAGCCGTTTCGCCCCGCAATATGATGGTTATTGCGCTTATGGTGTTGCCCGCGGCTATAAGGTGGGCGTCGACCCGCTGGCCTATAAGGTCGTCGATGGAAAGCTTTACGTGAACTACTCGCGCTCTGTGCAGCGAACCTGGAGCCGCGACGTGCCCGGATTTATTTCCAAGGCCAATCAGAACTGGCCGAGCCTGAATTGAAAAGGCGTTGTCTGGTCGGACTGATCGCGGAGAGTTGCCAAAGGAGACTGCAGCGGTACCTATGATTTGGCGACAAATGCGGTGCAGTTGACGAGGGGCTTTTGATGAAAATACGCGGAGCGTCTTTGGCGGTTTTGTTTGTGCTGGGATTGAACGGCGCAGCTTTCGCTGTGCCCTCCGACACTGAGGACCTGCCACCCAAGCCGACACAGACATCGACCGAATGTCCGGACGGGAAAGCCTGGGACAAAGAGAGCAACCGCTGCATTGATATCAAATCGGACCTCTTTGACGACGATGACCGGTTCCTGGCGGCGCGTGAACTCGCCTATGCGGGGCGCCTAACGGCGTCTGCGCAGGCATTGGATGCAATCCGGGAGCAAGACAGCGCCCGTGTTCTCACCTATCGTGGATTTCTTGCGCGGAAGGCCGGGGATTGGCCGCAAGCTGAGAAGTATTATCTTGCAGCGCTCGCAGCGGATCCTGACAGCCTGATGACGCGGTCCTACATGGGGATGGGGTTGTTTGAGCGCGGCGACAAAGTCGGAGCGATCGACCAGCTCCGCGAGATCCGGTCACGTGGGGGCCGGGGCGGATGGCCAGAAAGAGCATTGCTCATGACGATGCGGGCTGGCGGTAAAACCAGCTATTGAGGTTCCGCGAGTTTTCTCAATTGCCGAGGAGATCTTAAGGCTTCAGCCAAGGCGGCGCCTTTCCGATTTTTTCAAGCAGAAAATCAATGAAAACGCGCACCTTTGCAGTCAGGACATTTGATTTCGGGTAAATCAGCCAGAGCATGGAAGGATCGTCGACGATGTGGTTCGGCAGTACCCGAATGAGTGTTCCTGTTTTCAGCTCCTGATGCACACTCCAGAGAGAATTGGCCGAAATACCGGCGCCGGCCAGAGTGGCGAGCTTTTGAGAGAGACCGTTGTCCATCGTTAACCGGGCGTTGGGACCCCGGGTATCGAACACGCCTTCCGGACCTGTTGGGCTCATCAGAGGTTTCACTGCGCGGGCGGCAAAACCGATCAGTTGGTGTTGCTGAAGCTCATCAGGCGCCGTGGGCACACCGTGCGATGCAAGATATCCCGGTGAGGCGCACAGAATACGTGTGTCATCCGCGAGCTTCCGGCCCTTCAGGCTGGTGTCTTCCATCGCCGAGTTTCGGAGTGCAAGATCGAAACTCCCGTCAATCAAATCATATTTAACGTCCGATAATCGCAGATCGAGACGGATGCCGGGATGCCTTTCCATGAACTCTGGCAACAGCGGAACGATGTAAAGTTGGGCAAAAGTGCTTGGTGCGGTGAAACGCAAGGTCCCGGTCGCCTCCGGTTTGCCATGCCCGAGTGCGGCACGTGCCGCGTCCTCCTGCGCCAAAATTTCCCGGGCATAGGGAAGAAACTCCGCACCTTCTTGCGATAGCGAGACTTTACGCGTGGAGCGGTGCAGGAGATCCGAACCGAGAGAGCGTTCCAGTTTTGCAAGCCGTGCACTTGCTATGGACGGGGCAAGCCCCAACGCCTTGCCGGCTGCACTGATGTTGCTTTTTTCGGCGGCCAAAACGAACAGGCGCAGGCATTCGGTGTCCATTTTATTATCCCGAAATTCAGAATAGTGAAGTCTCAAATATGCTGTTTATGGAGAGAATAAAAGAAATATCTTTAATTTGAACAAGCACTCCATGGGTGAGGATGCACGTCATGCTGAAACGCACCGCAGACGGCGGTTTTCAGTCGCTGAACACCGCCTACAATGCCACCTTCCGGCAGAACAGGATGAGCATCGGCCTCGTCGTGCCGATTGAAAACTATGCCAATAGCGCCGTGCCGACGATGCGGGATCATTTGGATCGGGTAGAGTTGGCGGAAAAACTGGGCTTTGCTGCTGTTTGGTTACGCGATGTACCGTTTGACGTCCCGTCTTTCGGGGATGCGGGGCAGACCTTTGACCCGTTTGTCTATCTGGGAACATTGGCGGCTGTCACAGACCGCATAGCGCTGGGCGTTTCGAGCATTATCTTGCCGCTTCGCCATCCGGCACATGTTGCAAAGGCGGCGGCGACAGCGGATGTGCTCTCTGGCGGCCGTTTGCTGCTCGGGATTGCGTCTGGAGACAGGCCGACGGAATTCCCGGCGTTGAATGTCTCGTTTGAGGCCCGCGGCAATGCCTTTCGTGAAAGCTATGACTACATTCGCCGTATGGCTGATCCTGCTCCGGCTTTCAACAGCCCACTTGGCGCACCATCCGGAGGGATGGACATGCTGCCAAAACCGGTCGCGGGCCGTTTGCCAATGCTGATTACAGGTGGCAGCCGACAGGAGCCGGACTGGATTGCCCATAATGCAGATGGGTGGATGACCTACCCTCGAAACGTTTCGCACCAAGCCGAGGTGATCGAGGACTACCGGCGGCGCGTTGCCGCTGCGGGCTTGGCGGACAAACCGGTCATGCAACCGCTCTATGTCGACTTGCTTGAAGACAAGGACGCGCCACCCCAGCCGATCCATCTCGGCTTCCGGTCTGGGGTTCGGGCGCTGAATCGCTATCTAGGGTCCCTCGAAGAAATTGGTGTGAACCACGTGGCCCTGAATCTCCGGTTCAATCAAGCAAACATCGAGAACACCTTGGCCCGGCTCGCCGATGAGCTGCTGCCCAACTTTCACGCGTGAGGTTACTGATGCAAAAGACTATTCTTCTGACCGGGGCCACTGATGGCATTGGGCTGGAAACGGCAAAGCGGCTTGCCGCGGACGGTCACACGCTGTTGATCCATGGACGAAACCCGGACAAGCTGGCCAGGGTGAAAGCTGATCTGGAGGCTCTTCCGGGCGCCGGTGAGGTTGAGGCGTATGTGGCTGATTTTTCAGATCTGGCCGATGTGAACAATCTGGCCGATACCATTCGCAGCCACCACGATCATCTGGACGTTCTGATCAATAACGCCGGGATCCTTCGCACCCAGGATGCTTTGACCAAAGATGGTATGGATGTTCGCTTTGTGGTCAACACGATCGCGCCGTATCTCCTTACCCGGAAGCTGTTGCCGCTGATGGGGAATGCGGGCCGGGTGGTCAACCTGTCTTCGGCTGCTCAGGCGCCAGTCAATCTGAAGGCCTTGGTCGGTCAACAACGGGCCTCTGATATGGAGGCTTATGCGCAGAGTAAGCTTGCCATCACCATGTGGACACGGGATTTGGCGCGCGAGCTGGGCACTGACGGGCCGGTCATCGTCGCCGTCAATCCAGCCTCCCTTCTTGGCACCAAGATGGTGAAAGAGGGGTTCGGTGTGTCCGGTAGTGACATCGGTGTCGGCGTTGACATCCTGATACGGGCCTCCATGTCCGAAGAGTTTGAAGGCCGGTCTGGAGCTTATTTTGATAATGATTCCGGACGCTTCGCAGACCCGCACCCGTCGGGCATGGATCCGCAGGCCTGCGCAGAAGTCGTTGCAACGATTCGCGATGTCCTTGCGCACGCCGGCCTGCCTGCGAATTAAAGCGCAGGTCGGTCAAGCCTGCCGATCGATTTCTTAAAGGGCTGTCGGACTAGCCGCGGCCCCGGTAAGGCTGTACGCCCTGCTCTGGGATCCAGACCCCCTCCGGGGCTGGGCCGGTTTGGTAAAATACGTCGATCGGAATCCCGCCGCGCGGATACCAGTATCCGCCGATCCGCAACCACTCAGGATCCAGCAGATCAACAAGGCGCTTGCCGATTGAGACCGTGCAGTCTTCATGGAACGCGCCGTGATTGCGGAAAGACCCCAGGAAGAGTTTCAGCGATTTGCTCTCGACCAGGAAGTCCTTGGGCACATAGTCGATGACAAGATGCGCAAAATCCGGCGCGCTGGTCAGAGGGCACAGAGAGGTAAACTCAGGTGCCACAAAGCGGACCATGTATTTCGTGCCGGCTTGCGGGTTTGGAACCTTTTCCAGAACAGCGTTTTCCGGGCTGTCGGGCAGCTCTGTCGATGCGCCGAGCTGGGTGAGGTTTTCGTATATGGATTTGTCGCTCATATCAAACGCCTCTCAAGTTGCCCCAGATCAGGGTATGCAGCTGCGGCAGGACCGTTGGTGTGTACCACCGGTCACCAGCCACTTTGTCCACCAGCCAACGCATCCGGTCCATGATGCCGGGCATGTCGATCGGAGCATCTGTTGCGGCCGGTGACGGCGGCGTGTGGTTGCCGGGCTGCAGATAAAGCGGCAGCTCCGGATAGCGCGCAGCAAGATCCTTGGCGTAGTCGTAGTCCGCGTCATCGAAGATCACGGTTTTCAAGACTGTCTGGGTGTCTGCTCCGGCCGCCTCGACACATTCCGCGAGTTTTTGCCAATCGGTGTCCATGCCGCTGGAGGGCGGCTTGGGGCTCAAGGTCAGGACATCGAGTGCTGCAAACCAGTCCTTTGCAATGCTGCCCTGTGTCTCCAGGGCAAAACGATAGCCTTCCCGCCTGCCGAGCTCGATTAAAGATCCAAGTGGCTGGATCGCCGGATTGCCCCCGGACAGCGAGACCATCAAAGGCTTGCCGCCGCTGAGGATTTCGATCTGCATCAGGATTGCCTGCGGCGTCATCGGGTGCCAGTCGTCCCGGTAGGCGCTGTCGACGGCATGCAGTGTATCGCACCAGCTGCAGCGGTAATCGCAACCGCCTGTGCGCACAAATATTGTCGGCTGACCAATCAGAGCACCTTCACCCTGGATCGTTGGTCCAAAAATCTCATTGACCCGAATTTGTCCAATGCTCATTGGCGGGCCTCCACCGGGATATAGGTCAGCGGCCGGTACTCGGCGCATGTTTTGGGTGTTTCCTTGACCCGGACAGCTGTCGTCTCTGGCCATTTTTCTACGCACCAGTCGAAAAGATGCTTGGCGAGACGCTCCGCAGTGACACAGTCATCGCCAAGAACATCGTTGAGATGCCGGTGATCGAGCGTGTCGTCGATATAGGTCTTCAGGGACTTCAGCTCATTGTAGTCCCGTACGAAACCGATTTGATTGAGCTCAGAGGACGCCAACTCGACTTCGACCACGTAGTTGTGGCCGTGAAACCGGGCGCAGGGATGATCATCCGGAAGACCGATCAGCTGATGCGATGCGGAGAAATGAAATTCCTTGGTGATCCTATACATTGCAGGCCCCTTTCCAGAAGTCGGGGTCGGCATAGGTTGTTGGATCGTCCACCTTGGCAAGGTGGAAGGCTTCCCGCCGCTCGACACAGGTGCCACAGCGTCCGCAGTGGATCTCACCGCCTTTGTAACAAGACCAGGATTTGGTGTGGTCTACTCCCAGCTTTGCGCCCTCGGCTGCGATATCGGCTTTGCTGAGACGCACATAAGGCGTGTGGAGCTTGATCTCGCCCATGCCTTCCAAAGCATGGCGCTGCATTTCTTCAAAGCTTTCGGTGAAGGCGGGCCGGCAATCCGGATATATGAAATGATCGCCGCCATGAACGGCCGTTGCGACGGCCTCGGCGCCGCGAGCAGACGCAATTCCAAAGGCGATGGTCAGCATGATCGCGTTGCGGTTGGGCACAACGGTGATCTTCATGGTGTCTTCGGCATAGTGGCCGTCAGGCACATCAATGTTGTCGGTCAGCGCCGAGCCGGTCAGCTGGCGGCCGATGTTCGTGATGTCGATCAGGATGTGCTCGGTGTTGAGCGCATCGGCACAGGCTTTGGCATAGTCCAGCTCCTTCTTGTGGCGCTGGCCATAGTCGAAGGAGATCAGGCCGATCAGCTCGTTTTCTTGCGCGATTTTGTGCGCAAGGGTGACGGAATCCATTCCGCCGGAACAGATGACAAGTGTTTTCAACGTATTGGTCCCTTGTTTTCGCTGTGGACGTTCGTTGAAACGCCCGTCACCGGGTAGGCTGCGACCGGTGGCCTGCCGTTGAAGCAAGCGGCGCGCCTTATAACAGGCTTGCGCAAAAAGGGAAGAGACTTTGGTTCCGGCACCGGTTGAGATGCCGACAAAACTGGGCCGGGTACTCTCGGTTCATTCTGGTTAGAACGCCCAATCAGTAACCCGGTCCTACATTTTCGGACGACCGCGAAGAAGTCCTGACACTAGATCGCGATTTGGGTTGCGCTTGTTATTTCACGAACCTTGGTCTTGATTGTCTCCCGTCCTAGGCTTTCAACACTCAAAGTCGATAGAAGCGCCTCGTTTTGGGTGATATCCGCGTCCACATATGCGTCAAAGCCAAGTCCTGTCCGGATTTCCAGCTCATGAACAGAAATCTGGAACAACCGAAATGGATCGAAGTCAAGCGTTTCCAGATCACTCAGCAGGTCGTTCTGGGAAAGCACGAAGCAGGCGGCTGTCGGGTTGCCGTCGGCACCGCGATAGGCGACCAGTTTCCAATAATCCCGCGGGATCCGGGCGCCACGGTACTCGATGTCCTCGTCCGAAAAGACGGGACCTGAGATCACCGATACACGAATGTCCTGATCGGCAGCCTGTTCCAGGATTATGTTTTCAAGGCGTCCCCAGAGCCCGCCAAGGCTGGACCGGTTATAGCGCTCGTGTTGCGGGGCAATGTTTGTGTAGTAGTAGGAATCCTTGTTGGCCTGGCGTGCTTCTGGCACCGGCCCCCAGGCCAAATCAGCCCTTCGCGCGATGTGCCCGCGATCCAGCTTGTTGTCTTCATAAAGACTGTTGTTCCACTGCAGACCACTCTCGATCCTCGGATCTTCCTTGAAGCTGTGACTGCCCAAGGTCACTTTTCGCGCGCCGTCGACGTTCCACGCCACAAAGCGGGCCATGCGCCGTTTTGCGCTCAGGCATACGGAGAAGTGGGTATAGGGAATTGTCTGCTTGCGGCCAAAATTCACCGCGTCCCGTTTGACGGCGGTCGACATGCCGGGCATTGGAGCATGGAAGCCAAGGAAGTCGGTATCGTAACCAGAGCGAGCTCCAAAGGCTTCCGCCACATCACCTGGAACGCGATTTGTTTCCGGAGGCGTCAGAGAGAACCTGAGCTTGTTCATGACGGAGGCTGGGTAACAGGCAAGCGCATGTTCGTCCGGGTTGTCGCCAGTCTCGCCCGCAAAATGCAGGCCTGCGAAGATGTCTGTTGCCTTTTGTTTGTCGACGATCATCCATGCACTGCCGGAGTCGCCGCCCATGCTGATCTCGTTGTTCGGTGCGGGTTTTTTGGGGTCCGGTGCGATCTCAAAACAGCCGATTGCTTTTTCGCCCACATGACTGCCGTAATTAATTTTCGCGATGACGTCGGTCCGTCTGACTATTCCGTAGGTCGTATTGGTTGTCCGCCCTGTCTTGACGACTTTGTCGTCGAGCTCAACCTCTGCCATTCTCTGCGGTGCAACGCCGAGGTTATGGATCTCTGGATCAAATTCGCGGTCCCGCAGGCGGGAGATGGCGCAATCGCCCGCGATCCCAAGATGACTCCTTTCCAAGTCGCCGCAATAGTTGTATGCGATGTTGTTGTCGTCATGCGGCCCGGGCTGAACGATCGGGTCTCCTATCTCGCCCGTGGGTCCGTGAAGTACGTGCCAGTTGGAGAGAATGCATGCAGCCCCGGTTTCGTCGTCGAACACGATCATGCCCAGTGTGCCCGCGGTGCCATCCACGTGAGAAACGCTTGCCCCCGGGACAACCGGATCGAGTCTTGTTTTCAGGACGGACTGGGTCTCCGGACTGATGACCTGATAGGACGGTTTGAACCCGCGTTCCACGACATCGGTCGGGATTGTAATGCCTTCAAAGGCGATTGTTTTTGGCAATTCCTTTGTGCCCAGGGCTTCCAGCCCCGACACTTCTGCTTTCTGACCAACTGTGAACACAACACTGACTTCGCCGGTGTTGTTTTTCCGGCCTATTCCGATGGATGTGACGTTCGGATCGTCAAGGTAACCGCTGCCGCGCGTTCTGATGAATTTGCGGAGTATGTGCTGAGTGGACTCTGTGTCGGATTTACCTGCAGTCTTCCGTTTTTTGGCCATGGTTCACTCCAAAAAAACATTGGAACTCACCCGGTATATAAACGTGATATCGAATTTCCATCAACTTAAGATATAGGAATTTTGAAAATGTCACGAAATTCAATCATTGATTGATCTTGAGGGTGTGTCAGGCCCAGATCGCCATGCGCAGGCCTTTGCCGTCGCGCTGATAATTTTCAGGAAACGGTTCGGCCTGCCTGTTGAAAATCCGCTCTGCAATCAGGCTGTTGGCTGCCGCGTCAAGGAGATCGTCGCGGCCACACCCCCTTGGAGACTTTTGATCCAGGAAGGGTTTTGGCAGGCCTTTGGAGACGAGTAGGTCACGGCGCTGATCCAAGCCTTCCGGGTTCGCGCGGCTCTTGACCTTCTTCGGCAGGCTCATTTCGGCCTCCCCGTTCAAACGCCAAAAGGCGAGCTCCGGATGCACTTCATGAACCCGCTCTTCCAGTGCGGGTGTCATCAGGCCGTCGATTTCACGGATTTTGGGGTACAGATAAAAGCATTGCTTTGAGACCTTGCGGGGTGGGCTGGAGGTTTTAAGCGACGTTTCACACGAAGCTCTGTAATCCTCTTCGTAGACCGCAGCGCGCGACGGCACGGAAAACACAGAAGACTGCCGCATTCCAAGGTGCTTTCTAGCAGCCTTTTCAGCCCCCCTGCCATCTGGTCCAAGGAGGTCCGGCAACCCGATCGGCATGTCGACCGCAATGATCTTCAAATCGGGCTGGACGGAAAGAAGATCCGCAAAGTGTTCAAAAAGCTGAAGTTTGAGATCTTTGGGATCGCTCAGGTTTCGTAGAACTGCGATCCAGCCGGCCCGGCAGCCGTCAACACCGGCGACCCAGGTCCCGGCGCGCTCAGGCACGGACCTTGGCTTCCATAACACGCCGGGAAGTGACCAGCGCCATGGCTCGGACTACGGACTGTTGTTCATCGGCAAAGAGGAGCTCATCCGCTCCTTTTTTGACGCTGCGCGCGACAAGTTCAAAAACGGAGGCGGAAGCGCGCTTTACGGCCTCCTCATCGTCCAATCCAGCGAGCCGGTTGATTAAAAGCAGACCGGCTATCAGATCACCCGTACCGTGCGGCGGGTTGGCAATTGCTGCATGTTCAGCGGCAACGGCGCCTCTTGGGCCGGCGAGCAGATTGGAGATCGCGTTGCGGCGCAAGGCCGGTGCCGACGTCACCAAGACGCGCTCGGTGCCCAAATCCCGGGCCGCCGATAGAGCCTCCAGCTCGCTGGAGATTTCTCTGCCGGTTAACCAGCCAAGTTCAAAACTGTTTGGGGTGACGATATCGGCCAGCGGAACCAGATGGTCCCGAATGGCTTCCGCAGTTGCTTCAGGAACGTAAAGCCCGCCTCCCGAAGCAGACGTGTGATCGCCCATCACCGGATCGCACAGATAAGGCGCATCGGGGTTGGCGGTTTTGACCGCCTTAATCAGATCCGCAATTGCGGAAGCCTGATCCGGGCTGCCGAGATACCCGGTGATGATACCCCCGATCTCGCTAAGCTTCGCCGATCCTGCCAGATCGGAAGCGATTGCGGAAAAATCAGCGGTTGGCGGGACAATCCGCGTTCCCTTGCCGTGTCCCGGGTGCCAAGGCAGCAAGATGGTCGGAAGGAACCAGACATCATGACCGTTCCGCTCCAGTGCAAACGTCAGACCGCGGCCGGATATGCCGCCGCGTACCACTTGAGATGTGATGACAAGGATCGGTTTTGTCACTGGTTCGGATCCGGCAGGCGACTGCGTCATAGGCGGCTTTCAATTGAGGGTTCGCCGGATTGGCGATCAGGCGGCATCGGTGCTGGTTGTTTTGCCGTCACCATAGCGCTTTTCGATGTATTCCAGCACCATTTGCTTGAACTCATCCGCGATGCCCTCGCCACGCAAGGTGGTGGCTTTCTCGCCGTCAATGAAAACGGGCGCTGAGGGTGTTTCGCCTGTTCCGGGAAGCGAAATGCCGATATCGGCGTGTTTGGATTCGCCCGGGCCATTCACGATGCAGCCCATGACGGCAACGTTCAGGCTTTCAACGCCCGGGTACCGTTCACGCCACTTCGGCATTGACACCCGAATGTGGTCCTGAATGTCCTGCGCGAGTTCCTGGAAGACCGTGGAGGTCGTGCGGCCGCAACCCGGACAAGCTGCCACCACCGGCACGAATGCGCGGAACCCCATCACTTGCAGGAGTTCCTGCGCGACCTGGACCTCACGGGTCCGGTCACCGCCCGGCTCTGGTGTCAGGGACACGCGGATCGTGTCGCCGATACCTTGTTGCAGCAAAATTCCCATCGACGCTGCGGAGGACACAATGCCCTTGGTTCCCATGCCCGCCTCCGTCAGGCCGAGGTGCAAGGCGTAGTCACAGCGGCGGGCAAGGTCGGCATAAACCGCAATCAGGTCTTGCACCTGGCTAACCTTGGCCGACAACAGGATCTTGTCCCTGCCCATGCCAAGGTTTTCTGCACGCTCCGCCGACAAAAGGGCTGATTGGATAATTGCCTCGCGCATGACCGCGTTTGCCGATACAGGCGCTTCGCTCTCTGCATTCTCGTCCATCAGCTTTGTCAGAAGCTCTTGATCCAGCGAGCCCCAGTTGACGCCGATCCGCACCGGTTTGTCGTGCTTTTGGGCGATATCGATGATCTGGGAAAACTGCGTGTCGCGCTTGGCCTTGAAGCCAACGTTGCCGGGGTTGATCCGGTACTTGTCGAGAGCTGCAGCGCAGTCTGGATAGTCGGTGAGGAGCTTGTGGCCGATATAGTGAAAATCGCCCACCAGAGGCACGTTCACACCAATGCGGTTGAGCCGTTCCTTGATATGCGGGACCTGGGCGGCTGCTTCTGCACGATCGACAGTGATCCGAACGACTTCCGAGCCTGCCCGCGCGAGCGCCGACACCTGCGCGACTGTTGAATCCGCGTCTGCGGTATCCGTGTTGGTCATGGACTGAACCACGATCGGCGCGCCGCCTCCGACCATCACTGAGCCGACTTTTACCCCAACTGATTTGCGGCGCGGTAGGGGAGTTGCGAAATCATCAATCATGGCAAGGCCAACCGGTTGTCGTTCATGCGTCCCATATGTGGGAGTGTGCCTGGGTTTTCCAGCGCATCAATAGGGTGTCTGCAAAAAAAGGGCAATGGCAGCGCGCTCGGTGGAGGCGGAACTTGCGCTTGTTGTCATTGCGTGCGTGCGGTTTGCCCCATATGACAAGCAAGATTTTGGCGGGGCATTGGTCCCAACAATAGTAACGTGGCGGGTTCGACAATGCTCAAACGGTTGCTGAGTGACGCGGCATCACTGGTCTTCGGACATCTTGAAACAGTCTTCAAGGTCTGCGGCGCCTGGTTTTTGATCCAGTTTTTGATTTCAATTCTGATTCTGACTGCGACCGCCGGTGTTCCCGCCGATGCCGAAACATTGCCGCCAGCTGCAGGCTTGTTGTTGATGACAAGTACTCTTGTCGCGCTGATCTCATCTGCATCCATATCCGTTGCATGGCACCGGTTTGGCCTTCTTGGTGAAAGGGTCGGCAACATCTATCTGCGCTTTGGCAAAATCGAAATCCAGTTCATCTGGCGGATGCTTCTGATCGGCCTGTTTGGGTTCCTCGTTTCTCTGCCCCTCGTTTTTGTTGCCTTCATGCCGTCCGACTCCGCATCTGGCCTGGCAATCGTTGCACTTGTTCTGGGGTTTGCGCTCGTCATCATGCCGTTTTTGATGCGGCTTAATCTGGTACTGCCGGCGACGGCGATCGAACGGCCGCTGGGATTTGGCGAGGCCCTGAGGATCGGCAAAGGGCTCGGATGGCGGATGCTATTGGCAATCGTGGTTCTGTCCCTGCCCTTTGTCCTTGCAACGATGGGGCTTCAGTGGGTCCTTACAGTCGTGTCGATCGGGCTGCCTGCCTTGTTCATCCAGATCAAGGTCATGATCTTGAATGTGTTGTTGCAGATCATCGTGACCGTGCTTGGGATCTCAGTCATCACAGCGGGTTATCGCATGGCCATGGAAAGACAGACGCAAGCGCCGCAAAACTAGCGGATCGTCCGAAAAGACCTATCTTGGGTGAGAACCGGAATTCGAGGGGAACCCATGTTTATCACCGTTTTGGAACGGTCGCTTTCACTGGCGCAGCACAATATTGGTACGCTGTTCAAGACCGGCTGGGCCTACATTCTGGTGCTGGTCGCGCTCAACTTCGCGATCGGGTCTTCTTTGATGCCGAGCGGCGGGTTCAGCACCATTTCCTATATGACCGAACCGGTTGAGACGGTGGACGAGGGGGCACTGAGAGCACTTGCGGCCCTTGCGAACCTTTTGGTCGGGTTCTCGATTGCCATTGCCTATGTTCGCAAGATCCTGATTGATGCGCGCGACTTCCCTCTGTTTGTGGGGCCCAGAACGTTCAAGGTGATCATCAACATGATTGTTTTGAACCTGATCGGGTTCTTGTCTTTGATCCCGCTCGGGATTGCCGCCAGCATCCTCGCTGCGATTACAGGTGGATTGGGCGCAATCGCGTTTCTAGCGGCGCCCTTCATCGCGCTGATGGTGACCCAGAAGTTCTCTCTCGTTCTGCCGGCTGCTGCCGTTGATGATCCCCTTACTTTCAAGGAAAGCTGGCGCGCCACCAACGGGCTTGGTTGGCCGATGGCGTTTGCGGCGCTGGTGATGAGCTTGCTTGCTGCCGTTCTTGTCGCCGGCGTCGGCCTGGTCCTGAGCCTCATGGAGAACTTTCTTGCCGCCAATGTGTTCTGGCAGCAGATCCGGTCAGCCGCTTTTCCAATGGCGACGATGCTGATCACTGTATGGGTCTTCGCCAATCTTCATGCAACGTTTTATGGCATGGTCCGTGAGCGATTTGCTGCCCGCATTGGCTTGCGGGCCGAAGACCTGAAGCAGGTTGAAGAAACCCGAAGTGCCGCCGACGAAAAAACGCGATCAAAGGCGCGCAAGGCCCTAGCCGGAGCGCAAAAAATGCGCCGCCGTTGAACGTGATTGACCTAAGTCAGCGGTTTCAGGCGCGAATTTCGATTCTCATGTTGCAGTGCGGCGATAACTGGTCAAAAGTCCCGCCAGACGTTTCATTCATTTCGGGAGGATTTTCTGATGCTCGCCAATAAGACAGCAGTTGTTACAGGGTCAACGTCCGGGATTGGCCTCGGTTGCGCCCGCGCCTTCGCTGAAAAAGGTGCCAACGTGGTCATCAACGGTCTCGGCGATGCCGATGAAATCGAAAAGACCCGCGCAGCCATAGAAGCTGATTTTGGCGTGAAGTGTGTCTACTCATCGGCCAACATGTTAAAAGGCGATGAAATTGCCGGAATGATCTCTGACACTCAGAAGGAATTCGGGTCTGTCGACATCCTGGTGAACAACGCAGGCATCCAATATGTCTCCCCGGTTGATGAGTTCCCGATCGACAAATGGGACGCCATCATTGCGATCAATCTGTCTTCTGCCTTCCATGCGATCCGCGCGGCGGTGCCGGGAATGAAAGAAAACGGTTGGGGCCGGATCATCAATACAGCCTCCGCGCACGCTCTCGTCGCGTCCCCCTATAAATCTGCTTACGTTGCCGCCAAGCACGGCATTGCCGGCTTGACCAAGACAGTTGCGCTCGAAGTGGCCGAGCAAGGCATCACCGTTAACGCGATCTGTCCGGGTTATGTCTGGACGCCACTGGTTGAAGCCCAGATCCCGGACACTATGAAAGCACGGAACATGACCGAGGAAGAGGTCAAGAAAGATGTGCTCTTGAAGGCCCAGCCAACCAAGAAATTCGTCACCATCGAACAGGTCGCCGGATACGCTGTCTTCTTGTGCTCCGATACGGCGTCTTCGATTACCGGTGCCATCATGACGATGGATGGCGGCTGGACCGCTCAGTAAGCCAATAGACACAAGCCCGCAGGAGCGAAAAGAGCCATGTCAGATCCAAAGAAGATCAATCTGGCTTTGCAAGGGGGAGGCGCGCATGGCGCCTTCACCTGGGGTGTGCTCGATTGGTTCCTGGAAGACAGCCGGTTCGAACTCGACGGGATCACCGGGACATCTGCCGGGGCGATGAATGCGGTTGTGTTGGCCAGCGGCATGGAAGCTGGCGGGGAAGAGGGCGCGCGTGCAACGCTGGAAGCCTTCTGGCGCGAAGTCAGCGCAGAGGCGCGCACCAGTCCCATCCAGCGTTCGCCGCTGGATGTGCTCCTGGGCCATTGGAGCCTCGATTATTCACCGAGTTATCTCTATTTCGATGTGCTCTCGCGGTTCGCTTCGCCCTATGAATTCAACCCGCTGAATTTCAATCCCCTCCGCGACATCGTGGAACGGACGGTCGATTTTGAAAAGGTGCACTGCTGCTCCGGTCTGAAGCTGTTCATCGCAGCCACCAATGTCTTTACAGGCAAGATCCGAGTATTCAGCGAGAAGGAAGTGACGCTTGATGCGGTGATGGCTTCTGCGTGCCTGCCACAGCTCTACCAAGCGGTGGAGATCGATGGAGAACCCTATTGGGACGGTGGGTTCATGGGCAATCCGCCGCTCTATCCGCTGTTTTATGAAACCGAAACATCGGATGTCGTCCTCATTCAGATCAACCCGATCGAGCGGCGTGAAGTGCCCAGGACGGCTCGCGAAATCGTCAACCGTCTCAATGAGATCACCTTCAACTCCACGCTCTTGAGGGAACTCAGGGCAATCGACTTCGTCACCCGCCTGATCGAAGAGGGCAAGCTGGACCGCAAGGAATACACCAAGGTGCATCTGCACCGGATTGCGGCCGAAGAACTGAAACCTCTTCAGGCCTCGTCCAAACTGAATGCGGAGTGGGATTTTCTCACACATTTGCGCGACGTTGGCCGTCAGACCGCCAAAGAGTGGCTCGACCGGCACTTTGACGATATTGGCGAGCGCTCCACCATCGACCTGCGCAAGGAATTTGCGTGAGCGCCGGCAAGGTAGAGCACGTCGCTCGTTAACCCATCGTTCAGGATGTTTGCAACGCGCCTTGCAAATTGCAATGCGCGAGACCTGAACAATCTCTAAACAAATTCAGTATCTTGTGATTGCGAGTACCGCAGGTTCTAGATCTTGCGTGTTTGAATAAAGAAACCAATTGGCAAGCCTTTTGCTGCTTATTCGGCACGCTGATTGTCAGGTAGTGCGTCGTCAGCGACATTGTGAATGGAAGAAGCAGGCACCTGCGACCCCGCCTGTTTCTTCCGTTCCGATCTATTCGCTTCCGGCAAGGGAAGCAGTTCGCATACAATCTTCATGGTTTTCAGCTTTATTGAGTTCAGCTTACGATCCCGATTATAGAGATCGTGACGTTCCTGGCCTTTGAACCGCCGCAGATCGCACTTATGTCAAGGGTTATGAAAAAAGGATCGGTTATGAAAAAGTCGGTTTTCAGCTATTTGGCAGCGAGCGCGGTCATTGTCACCTTGGCACCGCACGTTAGCGCGATGGAGTTGGATCCGCGCGTTCCACAAATTCTCGAAGACGGCGGCTGCCCGCGGTGTAATCTATCTCTTGCGACTTTGCGTGGGATGGAGCTGGAGGGCGCTGACTTCCATCGGGCCAATCTGCGTGAGGTTGATCTCAAAGAGGCCGTCATGCCGCGATCGAACTTTGAACGATCCGATTTCCGGCGAACCGAGGCCGAACGGGCCGATTTTTCGGCGAGTGATTTTGCTGGTGCGTCGATGCGGGCCGTAGATCTGGAAAAATCAAACCTCAACAGTTCGATTTTCCGCGATGCAGATCTTCGCGATGCGGACTTGAATGCAGCTGTCATGACCGGCTCCACGTTCGAGGGTGCAGACCTGCGCAATGTGACTTTGATCCGCGCTGTTGCTCAGAACACATCGTTCAAATCCGCCAAATTGGACAACGCCAACCTGGAGCGGATGGATCTTTTGAATTCCGTCTTTCAGGGTGCTCGCATGCGCAATGTCAAGCTGGACCGTGCCCAGGCCGTCAATGCGGATTTTTCAGGAGCGGATTTGTCCGGGGCTCGCTTGGTCAGCACCAATTTGAGCGGCGCTAATCTGACAAACGTGGATTTCGACGGGGCCTTGTTGCGGCGGACGCGGCTGAAAGGTGCGGATTTGACGGGAGCTTCCAATCTCGACCCAAGCCGGATCATTGATGCTTGCGGCGATGAAAACACAAAGTTGCCAGACGGCATTACGCTGGAGCCGTGCTCCTACTGAGTTCTCCGCAGCGAGCGAAACCAAAAAAGGCCGGTGTTCGACGCGAACCCGGCCTTTTTCTTATCGTCAGTTGGTTTTACCGGACGTCCAGAAAACCAATGATCTTGCGCACATCCTTCAGAACGGGCTCGGCAATCGCAGAAGCGTTTTCCGCGCCTTCCTTCAAGATCGCATCGATCTGAGCCGGATCGCCGGTCAACCGCCGCATTTCGTCCGTCATCGGAGCAAGCTTGGCAACGGCGAGATCTGAAAGCGCTGGTTTGAACGCAGAGAACTGCTGTCCGCCATACTCTTTCAGAACATCGTCTTTGGACATGCCATTGAGAGCCGCAAAGATGCCGACAAGGTTGTCAGCTTCCGGCCGGCCCTCCAGGCCATCGGTCTCGCTCGGCAGCGCGTCCGGATCGGTTTTTGCCTTTTTGATCTTCTTGGCAATTCCGTCCGCATTATCCTTCAGGTTGATGCGCGATAGATCTGAAGGATCGGATTTCGACATCTTCTTCGTGCCATCGCGCAGCGACATGATCCGGGTGGCCGGACCGGCAATCATCGGTTCGGTCATCGGGAAATAGAGCTCTTCCGGCAATTCGGGAGAAGGTGTCGGGTTTGGAATGCCAATCCCGAGTTCCTTGATCCGGGCGCCAAAGTCGTTGTTGAACTTCGCCGCGATGTCCCGGGTCAGTTCCAGGTGCTGTTTCTGGTCATCGCCCACCGGAACGTGGGTCGCGCGGTATGCCAGAATGTCGGCCGCCATCAAGTTCGGGTAGGCGAACAGGCCGACAGAAGCGTTTTCCTTGTTCTTGCCTGCCTTTTCCTTGAACTGGGTCATGCGGTTGAGCCAGCCCATCCGGGCAACGCAATTGAAGATCCAGGCCAGTTCCATGTGCTCACGGACCTGGGATTGGTTGAAGATGATCGATTTCTTGGGATCAATCCCGGCCGCCATATAAGCGGCCGTTACTTCACGCGTTGCGTTTGTCAGTTCACTCGGGTCCGGAAAACCTGCTGTAATCGCGTGGGAGTCCACGACACAGAAGATCGCAGGCATCTGGTCTTGCAGCGGAACCCAGCGCGACACGGCGCCAAGGTAGTTGCCAAGGTGGAGATTGCCTGTGGGCTGAACGCCGGAAAAGACACGGGGCTGGAACGCCGTCATTTCATATCCCTTATTGGTGCGGCCGGTTGGAAGGGCGCTGTGAATGTTTTGGGCGCGACGGGTGTAGGCCTCAGCGTGCTTCGATGCAAGCAAAGATGCCGTTCAGACAAGCGTTTGCGCGTCAGGTGTTGCGCCGCTTCAACGATTTCGCAAGACCAACCAGATCGCTGCCGCCGCTGATCTGCGCAAAAAGGGCGAATACGGCAATACCGATCAGCACCAGGGCTCCGAGGCTGGCGACCCTTATCAAAAGCCATCCATCCTTCAGGTAAGGCGCAAGGGCATCTGCTGCGAAATGAATGACAAGCCCCATCAACAGGCTCGCCAGAAGCACCAGCATCAGTTTTCTCAAAACCGTGGTGTCCGGGGCGAAATGTCCCCGCTTCCAAAGAACGATAACCAGGAAACCGGTGTTCACCCAACCGGCAATCGTGGTTGCCAGCGCGATCCCGACATGCTGCAGGAAGGGAAAGAAGGCGATCGACAAGGCAACATTGACCACCATTCCGATCGCCGCAAACTTCATCGGAGTTTTGGTATCTTCGCGGGCAAAATAGCCTGGCGAGAATACCTTGTTCAGGACAAAGGCAGGCAAGCCGAACGAAAATGCCATCAAGGCTGCTGCCGTTCCTTCAACAGCGGCCTCATCGAACCGGACCCTCTGAAACAGCACCGAGACGATCTCGTCAGGAATAACCGCCAGCGCGACAGCTGCGGGCAAAGTCAGAACTAGAGAGAATTCCAGCGACCGGTTCAGAGTCTTTTGGTAAGCGGCTGTTTCGCCGGAGCGGAGCTGCCGGGTCAGGCTTGGCAACAGCACCACGCCGAAGGCAATCCCGATGACCCCAAGCGGTAGCTGATACAGCCGGTCAGCGTAGTAGAGCAAGGCATTTGCCCCGTCCTGCATCGATGCAATCACCTGTCCGACCGCGATGTTGATCTGTGTGACGCCTCCCGCAATCACACCTGGAATGCCAAGCACTAGCAGGCGTTTGGCCGATTTTGTATAGCGCGGCCGGTAAACGGGAATGCGGAAGCCAAGACGCTTCAGATCAATCACCACCACGGTCAGCTGAACGATGCCGCCGAACGTGATGCCGAGTGTCAGGATGATGCCAAGAGTTGTGCTGTCTTCGACGCCCCAGAACAAAACACCGCCGAGGACCAGTCCCATGACCACATTCAGCATGACCGGCGCAAAAGCGGCGGCCGCAAAGCGCTGATAGGTGTTCAAAATGCCGCCAATGAAGGCGAGCATCGACATGAAAATCAGGTACGGAAAGGCGATCCGCGACATCAAAACTGTCAGATCGAACTTTTCCGGATCAGACACGAAGCCCGGGGCCAAAGCCCAAACAACAAAGGGCATGAAGATCTGGGCGAGTGCGGTCAGCGCGAGAAGGCAAAACAGCAAGGCCGATCCAATTTCACCGGCAAAGCGCCGGGCGCCCTCCTCGCCGTCTTCTTCGACAGTGCGCCCAAAAAGCGGAATGAAGGCGGAGTTGAACGCACCCTCGGCAAACAACCGGCGGAACAAGTTCGGCAGCCGGAAGGCAACCACGAAAGCATCGGCCACCGGACCCGCGCCGACTGCGGCCGCGAGCAATACGTCCCGGACAAAACCGAGAACACGGCTCATGAGAGTGGCGCCGCCGACAGTTGCGAAATTTCGAACCAGGTTCATGCCAGCGGGGCTCCAGACACGGTGTACTTCTTTCTGAGATAGCCGCTCAGGACGCCTGACGGCGGACTTTGCGTGCAACCGGTGCGGCCGGATCCAGTTCCACTTGGCCTTCGACAGCAGCTTCCAGGCGTTCGCGAATGATTTCCTGACGGCCAATATTAGCGATTTTCTGGCCTGTCAGATCGGTCACATAAAACACGTCGACCACTTTTTCACCGAAGGTGGAAATATGCGCCGAACCGATGTTGAGATTGAGCGTCGCGATGGATCGGGTGAGGTCGTAAAGCAAACCCGGGCGGTCAAGGCCGGACACTTCCAGAACCGTGTAGTCATCGGACAAAGTGTTGTTCAACAGTACTTCACTGGCCACCTTGAAGGCCTTCATCCGGCCTTTCACCGATCCTTTTTTCGCAACCGGTTCTGGTATTCTTTCATCACCGCGCAGCGTTTTTTCGATCAATGCGGTAATGCGCTCGCCGCGGCGGCGTTCATCGTCGTCGCCCGGCAGCTCGCGGCCTATGAAAATCGTATCAAGGGCAAAACCGTCTGTTGTTGTATCGATCTGTGCATCAACGATATTCGCCCCGGTCGAATAGCAGGCGCCGGCAATCACCGAGAGAAGACGCGGATGATCCTGTGCCATTATTGTGAGTTCGGTGACCCCTTCAAAGGCCCGTGGCGTCACATCGAATGAGAGTTGTTCGCCATTTTTATCTGCCTTGTGAAGCAGTTCGGCATGGGTCTCCAGCCGGTCCGGTTCTGTTCGCAGCCAATATGCCGGATAATGACGGTTTAAATAGGCCTTCCGGTCTTTGTCCGTCCAATGCCCGAGCCGCGAGACCAGTTCTTCCTTGGCTTGGGTGATGGCTTGACCGTGGGACATCTTGGAATGCCCACCTGTCAGGTGCGGTTCGGTGGCGTAATAGAGTGTTCTGAGAAGCTGCCCCTTCCAGCCATTGAAAACACCCGGTCCAACGGCGCGAATGTCCGCGACGGTCAGGATAAGGAGCAGTTTCAAACGCTCATGAGATTGCACGGTATGGGCAAAGTCGGTGATTGTCTTGCGGTCCGACAGATCGCGCGACTGGGCAATCGTGCTCATGTCGAGATGGTGTTCAATCAGCCAGGCGACAGTTTCGGTTTCCGCTTCGTTCAACCCAAACCGCGGGCAGAGCTTGCGTGCCACCTTTGCGCCGGCAATGGAGTGGTCCTCCGGGCGTCCCTTGGCGATGTCATGCAGGAACATCGTGACATAAAGCAGTTTGCGGTTCTGCAACGTGCGGATCAGGTCCGTGGATAGGGGATGATCTTCGCCAGAGTCGCCGCGCTCGATCTCGGCCAGAACGCCGATTGAGCGGATCAGGTGTTCGTCGACCGTGTAGTGGTGATACATGTTGAACTGCATCATCGCGACGACCTTGCCGAACTCGGGTACAAACCGGCCGAGGACGCCGGTCTCGTTCATCTTCCGCAAGATCTTTTCCGGATGATTGCGCGATGTGAGCACGGACAAGAACAATCTGTTCGCTTCCGGGTCCTTGCGCACATCGTTGTTGATCAGTTTCAGCGAATGGCGGATGAGCCGGGTAAGGCGCGGGTGCATGTTGTAATCATGCTTGTCTGCAAGTTGAAACACCCGCAAGAGGTTGACCGGGTCGGTCTCAAAGATGGTGTCCGCAGTCACACTCAGCCGGTTGTTCTCAACCACGAAACCGGGTGCGCCCTTGACGGGCTGCGGCGCATTGTTGTCCGACCGGCCAACACGAAAGCGCCGCATGATGCCCGAAATGCCGCGCCCGCGCGGGTCTTTCACGTGCTCGTCTTCCAGGGCGGCACACAGAATGCGCGTCAGGTCGCCAACTTCCTTGGCAATCAGGAAATAGTGCTTCATGAAACGCTCGACATCCTTCATGCCCGGATGCTGGGTGTAGCCGAGCCGCACTGCGATCTCGCGTTGAACATCAAAAGACAGCCGCTCTTCCGGGCGGCCGGTCAGGAAATGCAAGTGACACCGGACTGCCCAGAGAAAGTCCTCGGCACGGCGGAACCTTGTTCTTTCGGCCCGTTTCAAAACGCCGATTTTGACCAGCTCCGACTGGCTCGACACCTGATAGTGATATTTCGCGATCCAGAACAACGTGTTCAGATCCCGAAGGCCCCCCTTGCCCTCCTTGATATTCGGCTCGACAAGGTAGCGCGACGTGCCCTGACGGCGGTGCCGCTCGTCGCGTTCCTGCAGCTTGGCGGCGATGAATTCGGAGCTGGTGCCTTCCACGACTTCCTTTTGAAAGCGGGCAACGAGATCCTCGAAAAGCTCTCCGTCGCCCCAGATGTGGCGGGCCTCCAGAATGGCCGTGCGGATCGTCATGTCCGCCTTTGACAACCGGATGCATTCATCGATGTTGCGCGTTGCGTGGCCGACCTTGAAGCCCAGATCCCAGAGCATGTAGAGGATGTACTCAACGATCTGCTCACCCCAAGGGGTCTGCTTGTAAGGCAGCACAAACAACAGATCGATATCAGAGCCAGGCGCCAGTGTGCCGCGTCCGTATCCGCCAACGGCGACGACCGACATGCGTTCGGCTGCCGATGGGTTCTTGATCCGGTAGACGTGGTAAAGCGCGAAATCGTAGATTACCCGGATGATTTCATCCTGGATGAAAGACAGGCGCTGGGCGCACAACAGGCCGCCGCCATCATCGGCTAATCTGTCTTCGGCAATTTTCCGGGCATCCCGAACTGCGGTTTTCAGCTCGCCCAAAACGGCGTTGCGGACCTTGGGATCAGACCCCTCACCATCGGTCGCCTCAGTCAGCGCTGTCAGGCGCGTCCGCAGCGCATCGGCATCGATCAATCCGGAGTGGTCGTCTTGGGTGGATGTCATACCGATCTCAAACTTCCAAAATAGGTCATTGCCGAACTGCGGCGCGCGCGGTTTATAGCGCCTTGATAATAAGGGCGGGTAAATACCGATGCACGTCAGATGTCGTCTTTTACGGCGGCAACGCGCAGTTGGTGCAGCAGCCCTTCGAGAGAGGCATCGGAAAGGCCGCCGATTTTCAGCGCGAGTTGATTGGCAAGTTCCGTTGCCTTGGGGTTCATGCCGGCAGTGTCGATGGTGATCCGCGGGTCGGAGAGTTCCGCAAGCCGCTGGATTTCCTCAGCTTCATCCCAGATCACGTTGAAGTAGGCAATGATCCTTTGCACCAAGAACCAGGTTGGTTTGCCGCGCTTGCCATGTTCCAGCGCAGACAGATAGGCACTGGAAACGGACAGGGCCGCTGCCATTTCTTTCAGGGAAACACCCTGTTTCGTTCTGAGTTCACGGATTTTGGCCCCAAGAGGTGTCACGTTCCTACCTGCGTTTTCTTATTCGCACATAAAGCGCGCCGGATCCGCCATGGGTCGTGTGGGCCTCTTCGTAGCCGACGACAAGGTGGCGAACATCCGGCATTGCCAGCCATTGCGGTACCATTCTGCGCAAAATTCCGCGTTCGTCCATATAGGCATAGCCGGGTCCGCCGCCCTTGCCGGTAATCACCAGCACAACCTTGTGTCCGCGCGCCTGGGCTTCATAGAGAAATCCGCGCAAGCGGTCATGGGCTCTGTCCTGCGTCAGGCCGTGCAGGTCGATCCGGGCGTCGATTTGTTTGACACCGCGCACCAGTTTCTTGCGGTACCGGTGCTCAAGCTGCCGCAATGGTGGCGGTGCTACAGGTTTCGCCGGTTCTGGTGGATGAATTGCGGTTGATGTTTTGGGAGATTTTGTAGCCGCCTTGGGTGTTGCATCTATGAACTGTTCCAGCTCTGCCATTTGAGCCTTGGCGCGCTCTGTATCAAGCGGTGTCGCTGTTTTGGCGACCTTGCCCCAGAGCTCCCGGTCTTCGGGAGACAGCATGCCCTTTCTACCGCGCTTGCTCATGCCGTCAGTTCCCGAGGCCAGTTGATCGCCTGGGCAGCAACACAGTAAAGGTGGCTCCATGCCGGATCTCACCGGCAATGCGTCCGGCATCGTCTCCGGAGCCGACAAAGATGTCGCCTCGGGATTGACCCCTGATTGCAGAACCTGTGTCGTCGGTCACCATCAGGCGGCGGTATTGCTGACCGGGTTTCTGTGGATCTTCATACTCCGCGGAAACGAATACAGGCACCCCATATGGCATGGCTCTGTCGTCGATTGCCAGACTTCGACCGGGCACGAGAGGTCGCCCGGCTGCGCCGATCGGCCCTTCGTCTGGTGCGGCTTCAGTGACTTCCCGGAAGAAGATGTAAGACTGGTTTTCCTTGAAAAGCGGGTCCCGGTCATCCGGGTTTTGTTCCAGCCAGCGGCGCAAGCCGGACATCGTGAAATCTTCCGGAGTGCCTTCACCGCGCTGAACCAAAAGCCGGGCTATTCCGGTGTAGGGGTGCCCGGTTTTTCCCGCATACCCGACCCGCATCGTCGAGCCATCAACGAGTTTCAAGCGCGCGGAGCCCTGGACATGGATGAAGTAGGCGTCGATCGGGTTGCGGAGCCAGACAAGTTCCAGACCCTCGCCATCAAGGGCGCCATCCATGATGGCACCGCGGTCGGGCATTTCGGTCACCTGGCCGTTGATCCTGCGGCCATGTGTCAGGTGTGTTGGCCAACCAGGCGGACGTGCCTTTGCTGGCACGTGAACGAGCCCATCGGGTTTTTTCAGAAGCGGGACGTTGAATTCGGCCGTTTTTTCCCGGGACGCGGCCACCTCAGGTTCGAAATACCCGGTCACGAACCCCCGCTCTCGAACCTGAAATGGTTCGAAATGGGTTTCAAAAAACGAACGCGCATCCTTTGACACTCGTGCCGCCTTGCACAGCGCGTTGCGATGGTCTTTGGAAAGCTGGAACGGTCCCCGGTTTGCAGCTGACGGCGCACCAGGCCCACAAAACCGCTTGAACGCAACGAGTGCGTCCGCGTGCTGATCTGTTGCCCAACCGCTGAGATCGGCGAATTGGACTGGTATAAGATCGGCAGGTTGGATCGGGCCTTGCGCCATGGCAGTTAAAGGTCCTGCAACAAAAAGAGACGCGGCAAAAGCCGCGCCCTTAAATACTATTGCCAAACCAGACGGCCGCGCTGATCCGCGCATGCCTGCCGGGGCACTCACGAATTTACTCGGCGGATTCGGTCGCGACCAGCTTCCAGTTCGGATCCCGCGTAGCGGTGTCACGGGCGAAGGTCCAGATATCAATGACTTCCGTCACTTTAGCGGGGTCACCATCAACAACTTCGCCGCCTTTGTCGCGTGTTGCTGAGATCAGCTGGCTATGGATCCGGACAGTAACCTGTGCGGTGGTGTCCTTGAGGGCCGCTTCCACGATTTCGGCTTTGTCGATGCCAACGAACGTGGATTCAATTGTTTCGCCGCGTTTTTCACGATCGTCAATCGCAGCGCTAAAGCCTTCAAACACGTCACGGGACAGAAGATTTTTGAGAGCCTTCTTATCGCCATCGGCAAACGCCATGACGATCATTTCGTATGCGGTTTTTGCACCTTGCAGGAAAGGTTCCGGCTCGAAGCTTCGGTCAACGGACAGGATTTGCTTCAGCGCGTTGTTCAGTGCAGAGCCAGCCGGTGCGACCTTGTCGATGACCACTTCACCATCTTCTTCCTGTCGCGCCGGAGCCATGTCGTCGTAACCGTCCGGCGATTGTTGCCCCTGATGCGGCAGCGGAATGACATTGTCCTGGCCGTTGGCCTGACCATTTTGCTGCTCCGGCTTCGAGTACGGGTCAAACGGTGGGCGTTCCTCGCCGGTGCGTTTGCCGAGAACAGAGCGCAACCGGAACAAAATGAACACCGCCAGTCCAAGAAGCAGCAGATTTAGGGGATCAAAAATTTCATTCATCTTCTATTCCGGCTACCCTTTCAGAGGCTGGTAGGCTGCCTCTGACTTGTTTTGCAAGGCCCGTGCGACGCACGTTTAGGTCAGATATGTTCTATTTAGTGGGTTCTTCAACCAGCATCCAGACCCAAGAGCAAGACTGAATTTGATCGAAGTGCACATTCCTTGCGACCGGCCGCTCGCATTTTTGTGACAGAGTGTCTACATCTCTGGGTCAGATAGTACAGATTTCCACCCTACCAGACGATGGAGCCTCCGTGGGACTTTATATCATAGCAGGCATTATACTCCTGCCTCTGATCGAAATCTCGGTTTTCATTTGGGTTGGCGAGCTTCTTGGGGTTCTGCCGACGATCCTTTTGACCGTGCTGACAGCCATGGCCGGCACACTCATGCTGCGTCAGCAGGGGCTGTCGCTTTTGATGCGTATGCAGAAGGAACTCGATGGAGGACGGGCGCCGGGCAACGAGGTCATGCAAGGCGCTATGATTGTGCTGGCGAGTATTCTGCTTTTGATCCCGGGGTTTGTCACGGACGCCATCGGTTTGCTGCTGTTTATTCCGCCGGTCCGCGAGAGCCTTGCGAAGTTCATCATCGCGCGTTCTAACGTTGTGATCATGGAGGGTGGAACCATGCGTCCGCGGAACGAGGACGGTGTTGTGGATCTCGATGCGGATGACTGGAAAGAAACCAACCATGGCCCGGATGCCGGAAGCCAAACGTCCGGTCAGCCGCGCATCAGTCCCTGGAACGATGGGTCGGAAAAGCCGAACTCATAGATTGTTTGCCATTTCCGCAGAAAATCACCGAAACGTGACTTTGCTTTATGCGTAATTTTTACCAGTTGCGCGCTAGACCTGCCCGGATTGGAGATTTCCGCAGCAGGTAAATGGTCATGGTACAGGCTCCGCGCGTTGATTGGGTAGATACGGCAAAAGGCATTTGCATCGTCTTTGTCGTCATGATGCACGCCGTTCTGGGTGTTGAAGCGGCCGCTGGTGAAACCGGCTGGATGCATGCGGTCATCGCCTTTGCAGCGCCTTTCCGGATGCCGGACTTTTTTCTGATCTCTGGTCTTTTCCTGGCTAACGTCATCACGCGGGACTGGAAGCTCTATCTCGACCGGAAAGTCGTTCATTTCGCTTACTTTTATGTGCTCTGGATGACCATTCAGTTCGCGGTGAAAGCGCCGGTCTTTGCCGGTGAAATGGGCTGGGCCGGGGCATTTCAGTTCTATCTGGTCAGCTTTTTCCAACCGTTCGGGACGCTGTGGTTCATCTACATGCTGCCGATCTTCTTTGTTGTTTGCAAATTGGCGCATGACAAAGGGGTGCCCTGGCAAGTGATGCTGGGGATTGCGGCTCTTTTGCAGATCGCGCCGATCCATACCGGCTGGCTTTTGGTCGATGAGTTCGCATCGCGCTTCGTTTATTTTTATGCTGGCTACATTTTCGCACCGAAAATCCTTGAGCTTGCAGAGTGGGCGCGGGACCGGGTCAGCCTGAGCCTCGTACTCTTGCTCGTTTGGGGCGTGATCAACGGTAGTCTTGTCTTTATCGGCTGGTCTGAATTGCCGTTCGTGTCGCTGGCCCTTGGGGCGGCCGGGGCCGGGGCCATCATTCTCACTAGCGCGCTGATCGTCAAAGCAGGCAGCATGGATTTCCTGCGCCACTTCGGCGCGAACTCCATTGTGATCTATCTGGCGTTCTTCTTCCCGATGGGCTTGTCGCGCGTGATCCTGCTGAAACTCGATATTCTTGACATCGGCACCGTGTCTTTGATCGTCAATGTCGTCGCCGTCGTCGCGCCGGTGATCCTGTTGTGGTTTATCCAGAAAACCGGGTTTGGCTGGTTCTTGTTCAAACGGCCGGAATGGGCCTATCTCGGCGGCACCTACGGCCGGAAAACGGCCCCCCAAGCGGCGGAGTGACAGGAGAGATGTGAAAGCGGTGGATTAGGTCTTTCCCCCAGTCGCGTCTGCGGGCAATATCCGCGCCATGTCGACACAAGAAACTTCCGCCGCCCTGACTGCCGACGACCACCTGATCCTGGTTGATGGCTCCACTTTCATTTTCCGCGCCTATCACGCGCTGCCGCCCTTGACGCGCAAGCCGGATGGCTTGCCGGTTGGTGCTGTCTCCGGCTTCTGCAACATGCTGTGGAAGCTACTGCAAGAAGGCCTGACGCCTGAAGAAGGCGACGAGCCCACCCATTTCGCGGTGATCTTCGACCATTCCGCCAAAACGTTCCGGTCCGACATTTATCCGGAATACAAGGCGCAGCGCCCGCCCCCGCCGGAAGACTTGGTGCCACAATTCGGCCTGATCCGGGAAGCGACGCGCGCGTTTTCCACCCATTGCATCGAACAGGAAGGCTTCGAGGCCGACGACCTGATCGCGACCTATGCGGCTCAGGCCGCCGCACAAGGTGCCCGCGTGACAATTGCCTCTGGCGACAAGGATCTGATGCAGTTGATCGGTCCGAATGTGACCATGATCGACACGATGAAGAGCAAGGTTTTCAAGGAACCGGACGTCTTTGAAAAGTTTGGCGTTGGCCCGGACAAGGTGATCGAGGTGCAGTCGCTCGCCGGCGACAGCGTCGACAACGTGCCCGGTGTGCCGGGCATCGGCCTGAAAACGGCAGCGCTCTTGATCAACGAATTCGGCGATCTGGAAACGCTGCTGGAACAAGCCGAGACCATCAAGCAGAAGAAGCGCCGGGAAAACCTGATCGAATTTGCCGATCAGGCCCGCGTCTCCAAACAGTTGGTGACGCTCAAGCAGGACGTGCCGGTCGAAATTCCGGTTGTAGATCTTTCGGTTTGTGACATCGACGGGCCGAAGGCCGTCGGCTTTTTGAAGGCGATGGGCTTTTCGACACTCACCAAACGCGTTGCGGAAGTGACCGGAGCGGAGCTTGCCAATGTCGAGGCAACGGACTTTGAGGTGCCCGGCTGGGATGTGCCGGACCACAAAGGCCGGATGATGGACCGCCCGGGCGGTATGTCCGTGCCTGATGCTGACAGCAGCGGTGCCGGCGAAAAAACTGCGCCGGACGGACTGATGGTGCCGCAGACCGTGGCTGATGAACGTGCGGCCAGGATCGGCGCGATGCCGGTTGATTCCAGTGTCTATGAGACCGTCACAACGCTGGAACAGCTGCAGCCCTGGATCGATGCGGCCTATGAAAAGGGCTATGTCGCCTTCGACACGGAAACCACCTCGCTCGATGCCATGCAGGCCGAGCTGGTGGGGATTTCCTTGAGCTCCGAACCGGGCAAGGCCTGCTACATACCGCTGACCCACAAGGACGGCGAAGGCGACCTTCTCGGCGGTGGTGGACTTTTGCCGGACCAGATCCCGCTCGACGATGCGCTGAAAGCGCTGAAGCCGATGCTGGAGGACCGCGGCGTCCTGAAGATCGCACAAAACCTCAAATACGACTGGCTGGTGATGACCCGCCATGGCGTTGACGTCGGCCCTTATGACGACACCATGCTGCTTTCCTACACCGTGGATGCGGGCAAAGGCGGCAATGGCATGGACGAGCTGTCGGAGCGCTGGCTCGGTCACAAGCCGATCCCGTTCAAGGAGGTATGCGGCTCTGGCAAATCGATGATCACCTTCGACAAGGTGGCGATCGACAAGGCAACCGCCTATGCGGCTGAGGATGCTGATGTCACCTTGCGCTTGTGGTTGATCCTGAAACCGCGTCTTGCCAGCGATCATATGGCGACGGTCTACGAGACATTGGAGCGCCCGATGGTGCCGGTGCTGGCGCGCATGGAAAGGCGCGGCATTTCCGTCGACCGTCAGATGCTCTCCCGTCTGTCCGGCGATTTCGCCCAAGGCGCGGCTGCGCTTGAAAGCGAGATCTACGAGCTTGCCGGCGAAACTTTCAACGTCGGTTCGCCGAAACAGCTCGGCGATATTCTGTTCGGCAAGATGGGTCTTCCCGGCGGCAAGAAGACCAAGACCGGGGCCTGGTCGACCTCGGCGCAGGTTCTGGAGGATCTTGCCGCCGAAGGTCATCCGCTGCCGTCGAAAATCGTTGAGTGGCGGCAGCTGTCAAAGCTGAAATCCACCTACACAGACGCTCTGCCGGGCTACATCAACCCGGAAACAAAACGGGTGCACACCTCCTATTCACTGGCGGCAACAACGACTGGGCGGCTGTCGTCCTCGGAGCCGAACCTGCAAAACATCCCGGTCAGAACAGAGGCCGGCCGCAAGATCCGCCAGGCCTTTATTGCTGAAAAGGGTCAGAAGCTGATCTCGGCCGACTACAGCCAGATCGAATTGCGCGTGCTCGCGCACATGGCGGACATTCCGCAGCTGAAAAAGGCGTTCGAGGACGGGCTCGACATTCACGCCATGACGGCAAGTGAAATGTTTGGGACGCCGATTGAGGGCATGGACCCGATGGTCCGCCGTCAGGCCAAGGCCATCAACTTCGGCATTATCTATGGCATTTCCGCCTTCGGCCTTGCCAATCAGCTGGGCATCTCACGCGGTGAGGCGGGCGACTACATCAAGACCTATTTCGAGCGTTTCCCGGGCATCAAGGAGTACATGGAAGCGGTCAAGAAACAGGTCCACGCGGATGGTTATGTCACCACGATTTTTGGCCGCAAGGCGCATTATCCGGACGTGAATACCAAGAACCCGAACATGCGCAACTTCTATGAGCGGGCCGCGATCAACGCGCCGATCCAGGGCTCTGCGGCCGATATCCTGCGCCGGGCCATGGTGCGTATGGAAGACCGCCTAGCCGCTTCAAAGCTGGATGCTCAGATGTTGCTTCAGGTGCATGACGAACTGATATTCGAAGTGCCGGAGACCCAGGTCGAGGCGACCATCCCGCTCATCAAGGACGTCATGGAAAACGCTTGCGATCCTGCGCTGAAATTGTCGGTTCCGCTCCAGGTCGACGCTCGCGCCGCCGACAATTGGGATGAAGCGCACTAAGAAGCACGACGGTTCAGCACCGCCATGCCGTCATTGCACATCTGCACTGCCAACCCTTTGGGGGGAGAGATCTGGTAATTTCTTCACAAATCCGTCATATAAGGCGGACTATGGCGATGAAATGCGCCTGGATCTCAACACCCAAAAGATAAAGTGCACCCGGTATGGCGTCTGAAACCAGACCCTTTTTGAAGATGAACGGCCTTGGCAATGATTTCGTGGTCTGGGACGCGCGGGAAAAACCGCTGCGCCTGAACAAGGATCAGATTGCCAAATTGGGCGATCGGGAGCATGGCATCGGCTTTGATCAAATGATCACGGTTGAGCGGTCCACGTGTGGTGTCGATGCCTTCATGCGGATTCACAACAGTGATGGCGGTCAGGTCGACGCCTGTGGCAACGCCACGCGCTGCATTGGCCGCCTCCTAATGGAAGAAAGCACCAAGGATCTCGTCACAATCGAGACCAATGCCGGTCTTCTGCATGCCTTTGACGCTGCCGGTCTGCGAAATGTGACCGTCGACATGGGCAAGCCGCGCCTCAATTGGGATCAGATCCCCTTGGCTGAAGAGTTTGCCGATACACGGGCGATCGAACTGCAGATCGGGCCGATCGATGAGCCCATCCTGCACACGCCGGCCGTGGTCAACATGGGCAATCCGCACGCGATCTTCTGGGTCAAGGACGTCGAGGCCTATGATCTGGCTCGCGTTGGTCCGCTTTTGGAGCGTCATCCGATCTTTCCGGAAGGCGCGAACATCTCTTTGGCGCATATTTTCGATGACGATCAGATCCGTGTGAAGGTCTGGGAACGCGGGGCCGGCCTGACACTGGCTTGCGGCACAGCCGCGTGTGCTGTCGGGGTTGCAGCTGCGCGGGACGACAAGAGTGGACGCAAAACCACCATTCACCTGCCTGGCGGCCCGATCGGCATTGAGTGGCGGGAAAGGGATGGTCATGTGCTGATGACCGGCCTGACGGAAGTTGAATTCGAAGGCGAAGTTGATCTTGAGACGCTCACGTGGCGGAAGACAGGCGGCGGGGACGCCCCCCTGGAAGCTGGGGCTGCGTCATGACCATCGACGTTGTTACTTTTGGTTGCCGGCTCAATTCCTACGAGTCGGAGGTGATGAAGCGTGAAGCCGAGGCCGCGGGTCTCAAGAACGCCATCCTCATCAACACCTGCGCGGTGACGAACGAAGCCGTGCGCCAGGCGCGCCAGGCGGTGCGCAAGGCCAAGCGCGACAATCCGGACGCCAAGGTCATTGTTACCGGTTGTGCGGCGCAAACCGAAACCGATACGTTTTCGGAGATGACCGAAGTTGATCTGGTTCTCGGCAACACCGAGAAGCTGGAGCGCAAGTCCTACGCCGATGTCGCAGCGTTCGGCATCTCAGAGACCGAGAAGGTGCGCGTCAACGACATCATGAGTGTCGAGGAAACGGCCGGTCACCTGATCGACGGTTTGACCGGCCGTGCCCGGGCCTTCGTTCAGGTCCAGAACGGCTGCGATCACCGTTGCACGTTCTGCATCATTCCCTATGGCCGCGGCAATTCCCGTTCCGTGCCGATGGGCGTTGTGATCGATCAGATCAAGCGGCTGGTTGACAACGGCTACAATGAAATTGTCCTGACCGGTGTCGACATTACGTCTTACGGCGCGGATCTGCCGGGAGAGCCGAAGCTCGGCACCTTGACGGCCAAGATCCTGAAGATGGTGCCGGACCTCAAGCGGTTGCGCCTGTCCTCGATCGATTCCATTGAGGCGGATGAGGAGCTGATGCAGGTCATCGCCGATGATCACCGCTTGATGCCGCATTTTCATCTGTCTTTGCAGGCAGGTGACGACATGATCTTGAAGCGGATGAAGCGCCGCCATCTGCGTGCCGATACGATCAAGTTCTGTGAAGATGTCCGCAAGATGCGCCCGGATGTGGTGTTTGGCGCCGATATCATCGCCGGTTTTCCGACAGAAACCGAAGAGATGTTTTTGAATTCGCTCAAGATCGTCGACGAATGCGGCCTGACACATCTCCACGTCTTCCCGTTTTCACCGCGACCGGGAACACCGGCAGCGCGGATGCCCCAGCTTGACCGGAGCATCATCAAGGAACGCGGTGCGCGATTGCGTGAAAAGGGCGCGGAAGTCCTTGCGCAGCATTTGGCGATGGAAGTCGGCAAGGTTCGGCCCGTTCTCATAGAGAAAGAAGGCCTTGGCCGCACGGAACAGTTCACCCAGGTCGAACTTGCAGGCGGAACGGCCGGAGAGATTGTCGAAACGAGAATTATCGGCCATACCGGACGCCATCTGTTGGGCGAAGCCCTTTCCAAGGCGGCTTGAGCGGCGGCCGAGTTTTTTAAGGCGGATTTATGAGCGAGAAGAAGCGCGGGTTTTTTGGGCGGCTCTTTGGCGGCAAAGATGCGCCTGATGAGCCTGAAACCCCAGCTGTAGAGGCTTCGGAAGACACTTCTCCAGCCGCAGAAACGCCGGACGACACGCCGACGACCGTTGAGATGGAAGTTGCGCCCGTTGCCGCAATGGGCAGCGAGCCTACTGTCCTGTCTGCGCAGACCGGCCCGGATTTGTCGCCACAGATCGCACCAACCGTTCCGCCGGTGCTGCCTGAGGTCGATATTTCGACTGATCTTGGTGCAGATGAAAAAGAGCCCGACCTCCCGGACGCACCGGTTGAAAGCCCCTCGGACGAAACAGCGACCGAAGAGGCGCCGGAAGTTCTAGAACCCGTCGAGCCGATCGAACAACCGGCGGAGATTGAACCGGACGCAGAGCCATCTGCAGCTGCCGTACCGATCGCGGCAACGCCTGCTCCTGCACCCGTTGAGGAAGAAAAACTCTCCTGGTTCCAACGGCTGAAAAAGGGTCTCTCGCGGTCTTCTTCCGCATTGACGGACGGCATCTCGTCAATCTTTACCAAGCGCAAGCTTGATGCGGCGATGCTCGAAGAACTGGAAGACATCCTGATCCAGGCGGATCTTGGTGTTGATACGGCAATGGCAATAACCGAGCGCCTGTCTGACGGCCGCTACGACAAGGAAATTTCCCCTGATGAGGTCCGCGAAATCCTCTCAGAGGAAGTGGAAAAGGTTCTGGCACCTGTCGCCGAACCGCTGGATCTGAATACCGGCAAAAAACCGCACGTTGTCTTGATGGTCGGCGTCAACGGGACCGGCAAGACCACCACCATCGGCAAGCTCTCCAAAAAGCTGCGCGAAGAGGGCAAGACGGTCATGCTGGCCGCTGGCGATACATTCCGCGCGGCTGCTGTCGAACAGCTTAAGATCTGGGGTGAGCGCACCGGCGCTGAAGTCATTGCCCGCGATACCGGAGCGGATGCCGCCGGTCTTGCCTTTGATGCAATGAAGGAAGCGACCGAAAAACAAGTCGATGTTCTCCTGATCGACACCGCCGGCCGCCTTCAAAACAAGGCGGAACTGATGGATGAACTGGAAAAGGTCATCCGCGTGATCAAGAAGCATGATCCGGACGCGCCGCACACCTGTCTCCTCACCCTGGATGCGACAACGGGGCAAAATGCACTCAATCAGGTCGAGATTTTCGGCAAGGTTGCCGGCGTCACCGGACTTGTCATGACCAAGCTCGACGGCACAGCGCGCGGCGGCATTCTGGTGGCCATTGCCGCCAAACACGGCCTGCCGGTTCATTTCATCGGGGTTGGCGAAGGCGTGGAAGATCTTGAACCGTTCTCCGCCAAGGATTTTGCCTCGGCAATTGCGGGCTTAGCTTAAGCGCATTGACGAACCGCCCGGCAGTGCCGGGCGGGGTTACTTTACACCGGTTTTGGGCCAACATATCGGGACGCCGGGCGGATCAGTTTTCCTGTTGTCTGCTGCTCCATGACATGCGCGCACCAGCCCGGCGTGCGTCCAACGGCAAAGAGTGGCGTGAACAGTGTGCGGTCTATTCCGATCGCATCAAGTAGGACCGCTGTATAAAACTCAACGTTCGTATCGAGCGCCCGGTCCGGCTTGGCACTGCGCAGAGCGATCGATGCGGCTTCTTCGATCTTTTCGGCAAGGCTAACTTTTGGATTTCCAGCCTGAAGTGTTCTGAGGCCTGCCTTCAAGACATCTGCGCGCGGGTCCCGTGTTCGGTAGATCCGGTGCCCAAACCCCATCAAACGCTCCTTGCGGTTCAAGGCTTCGGAAATCCAGTCTGCTGCGTTTTCCGGGGCTCCAATGGCATCAATCATATCGAGCACCGGTCCCGGTGCGCCGCCGTGAAGCGGACCGCTCAAGGCCGCCATGGCGCCAAGCACGGCTTGTTTCATGTTGGCTTCCGTCGAGCCTATGACCCGGGCGGTGAACGTCGACGCATTCAATCCGTGATCCAGGATGGTGACCAGATACCGGTCAAGCGCTGCAATGTGCTCTGCGTCCGGCTCCTCATCTCCCATCATGCGCAACAGATCCTCCGCTGTCGTGAGGTTCGGATCTGGTGCGATCGGGTTTTCGCCTTCAGAAACACGGCAGGCGGCGGCAAGAAACACAGGCAGAGCGCCGCTGATTGTCACGGCTTGCGGGAGGCCCGGAGCAAGGGGTAGAGCGGCAAGGCCGACTTGCATCCGTTCATAGATACTCAGCTTTCCGGAAGATGCTTCGATCAACGGCACACTGGAAAACGCAGCTTGGCGTGCATCGCCCATGGCTTTTCTAAGTTCATCGGCATCACAAAAGACATAACTGTGCCAGAGATGAAGGATGGCGTCCTCGAACCAGACCTTGCCGGCGAGGTCTTCGATCCGTTTGCCGCGCAGAACCAGTTGGCCGTTCAGACCATCGACATCGCTAAGGCCTGTGTGGGCCGCGACAACACCTTCCAGACCGGAGGCTGGGTCTGCGGTCAGTGTTCCGGGATCGGGTGCTTTTGTCATGATCATCTCCTTGTTCTGGAAAGCACCTAAGTAGAAGTCATTGCATTGATCAATCTTGATAAATACAATCAATATATGAACACGCCGATCTATCTCTCCGCGAAAGAAGCTGCCGCTGAACTCGGCGTTCAGCCGGCCACGCTTTATGCTTATGTCAGCCGAGGCCTGATTGAGTCTGTCGCCGGGCCGGGCAAACAAAGGCGCTATGATGCGGCTGATGTGCGTCGTCTTAAGGGCCGGAGAACGACGGAGGAGGTTTCCGGAAGCCGCCCGTTAACTGGTGACCCGGTGTTGGAAACCGAGCTCACGATGATCTCCCAGGAGGGCGCTATCTATCGTGGGCGCCCGGCTGTTGATCTTGCTGAAAATGCCACTTTGGAAAGCGTTGCAACGCTTCTTTGGGATTGCGGTGATGATCCCTTTGCCGAACCTGCGCCCCTAGCGCCGCCCGAACTTCCCGATGGGCTGGGGCCGCTGGACAGGGTGATGATGGCGCTGGCAGCCTGGCCCCTGCAGGACCGGGCAGCCCATACGCAGGCCGTGAAACTGCTGCGGACAAAAGGGGCTGCGCTGCTGCGCTACGGTGTTGCCGCTCTTCTTGAAACCGAGCCGCAAACCATCCCCGTTCACACGCAGATCGCGCAGGCCTTTGACGTTTCATCGCGCGCAAAGAACCTGATCCGGGCGGCGCTCGTTCTTTCTGCCGATCATGAGCTGAACACAAGCACCTTCGCTGCGCGCTGCGCGGCATCTACGCGGGCGCCTTTGCATGCGGCGCTCTTGTCCGGCCTGGGGGCGTTCACGGGACCACGTCATGGCGCGGCGTCCGGCCGGGCAAATGCTTGGATGGCCGAAATCGATGCGGATACGGACGTTGAGGCCTTGATTGCCGACCGATTGGGGCGCGGCGAAACCCTTCCAGGGTTCGGCCATAAGATCTATGTCGACAAGGATCCGCGCGGTCACTGGCTGATCACCAACCTGATGGCTTCAGAACCGGATCATCCCTTCGTCCAGAAATTGCCGGCAATCCTGAAGGCAGGCCATGACCTCTTTGGCCTCTTTCCAAACATCGACTTTGCGCTTGCCGCCATGCAGAAGACCTATGATTTGCCGAAAGACAGCGGCAAGATCATTTTCTGCGCCGGACGGATGGCCGGTTGGATTGCGCACGCGTTGGAACAATACGGCGCGCAAGAACAGATCCGGCCGCGCGCAACCTATGTCGGAATTCGCGACAGTTGATAGCAATTCGATTGAATAGGTACCTGCGACACGGCTAAGCTTTTAAAATTGTTGGGTTCGCCGGAGCGGATGCTGTCATGGACGTAATCATCGGACATGTCGTTACTGTCATGCTGCCCGTGCTTTTGTGCGTGCTGCTCGGATATGGCCTGGCGATTCTGAGAGCACCTTTTGACCGGAAAATGTTTGGCAGCCTTGTCGCCAATGTCGGCTACCCGGCCTTGATCCTGTCTCACCTTGCCAAAGACCACATCGAACTCGGCGCCTTTTTGAATGTGCTGTTGGCCGCTGCTTGCATGATATTGATTTTCGGTGTTCTAGGCTTCGGGATCCTGAAGCTGCTGGGTTTGCCTGTTCAGGCCTATTTATCTCCCATGATGCTGTCGAATGTCGGGAACATCGGTCTGCCGGTCACAACGCTGGCTTTCGGTGCGGAAGGCGCGGCGGTGGCTTTGGGCTTTGTTGTTGTGGTCCTTGCTGCGATCTTCACCATTGGGGTTGCGCTACCTATTGGCAAACCCGACTTCAAAACCCTTGCCAAGCAACCGGTGATTTATGCCGTCATGGTGGCTTTGGTTCTCATGGAGACGGATTGGAGCTTGCCCGGCCCGGTGGATCAAAGCCTCAGCATTCTCTCCGGGTTTGCCGTTCCCATCATGCTGTTGACGTTGGGCCACAGTCTTGCGACGCTGAAATTCGGCAATCTCGGCCGCGCAGCCACGCTATCCGTGATCCATATCTGCTTTTCTGTGGTTGCCGCTTTGGCGCTTACAAGCGTATTTCCGTTCAGTGGTGCAAAGCAAAAAGCGGTCATTCTGCTCTGCTTCATGCCGCCATCCGTTGCGACCTATCTGGCGGTATCGCAACATCGTCCTGACGACGCACCTGCTGTTGCAGGCTTCATTTTCCTGTCGACGCTGATGACATTGCTGACGCTTCCGCTTGTACTGACCTATGGGGCAGCATGAGCGGAAAGATCAGGGTTTTGCCTTCATGAAGTCTTCGAAATTGACAGGCATTTCTGCACTTGGGTCCCGATCGAAGCAGCCGAACGAGCCGCCGTCCTTCATGTCTTCTGCCGCAGCCGTGAAGGCGCCGTAAGCAAGCCGCGCCAGGCCAGCGCCAATCGAGATCCGGGCAACACCGAGATCTCCGAGTTCTTTGCGGGTGAGATGAAAATTCGGGCGGCCGGCCAAGATGTTCAATGGGGCATCGACGGTCTCCAGCACTTTGGTAATTTGTGCCTTGTCCTTGAGCATCGGGGCGTAAACGCAATCAGCGCCTGCGTCCTTGAAGGCATTGAGACGTTTGATGGTCTGTTCTAGCTCATGCTCCGACTTCACCGGGCCTTCACTGCGGGCAGTCAGAACAAACTCAGGGGCATTTTCCTTAACGTAGGCGCTGGCCGCCTTGATCCGTTCAACGGCCAAGTTCAGCGGGTAAAAGGGGTTCTTGGGATTCTGCGAATAATCCTCAATGGAGCACCCGGCAAGACCAACTTCGATCGCACCCTTGATGGTTTCAACCACGTCTTCAGGGCTGTCGCCAAACCCGTTCTCAAGGTCGCCGTTGACCGGCAGGCTGGTCACGGAAATGATATCAGCGGCGTGAGCCAGCGCATCATCCCGCCCAATCAGGCCTTCAGCATCCCGAACACCTCGGGCCCATGCAAACCCGGCACTGGAGGTTGCCAACGCATCAAAGCGCATGCCGTCCAGAATACGGGCGGAGCCGATGTCGAACGGGTTGGGCATCAAAAAGGCTTTGCCCTTCACATGAAGCGCCTTGAAGGCGGAACGGCGTTGCGCGGCAGTAACCATCAGTGTTCTCCCAAAGCATTTTGAATTTGAGTATAGCCCAACATCGGAAAAACGAACGTGACATCTGCCGGATTATCCAAACGCAACGCCGGTTATTGAGGTCCTATGCCTTTGGTTCGGGGCGGACAACGCGGGCCGCGAAACATCCGCGGCGTGCATAATGCAGATGGATGTAGTCCACAGTTGGGTTTCCGAAGAAATTTGCAATCAGATCTTGCACCTCGGTTCCCTCGATGATTTCCGCATCCACGATTTCGTGCGCTTCGTTAAAGGCGCGGACGGACAAAAGCCGGCTTGTGATTGAGGCCGGGATGTCGCCTTGGTCCGGATGCGCTTCTTCAGCGCCTTCTTTCACGAAGATCGCGTGCCGGGATCGATAGGGTGAATTTCCCGGCTGGTGCTCGAAATTCAGAAGAAACACACGCTCGCCCGCCGTAACGTCTTCAAGGGACACACGGCAGGGAAAGCCGCCATCTGAGATATGAACCTGAACGCCGCGCTCGGACAGTTCGGCGTTCGAAAGACCGTTCAGGTCGGAAAAATGCTCTGCCGGAAGTGGTTGGATTTGAAACATGGACTTCGTCCTCCGTTGCTATTGGCAGGACGGTAGGCGGCGACGCTGCCGGAAACGACCCGATTTGCGAGCATGCGAAACCGACATCCATAGACTGGCGAAACAGTGTCAGGGATACGTTCCAACACGGCGCGCCATTCCAACAGACCGCGGCGCTGTCTCGTGAAAGCCGAATTTCTCATAGAGCGTGTTTGCCGGCACATCCGCGATCAGGCTCATATAGGCTGATACCGGCAGTTCTACCTCAGCCCACATCATCAGACGTTCCATGATCGTCCGGCCCAGGCCTTTGCCCTGGTATGCAGGCAACACGGCAATATCGGTGACCTGAACAAATAGGCCGCCATCTCCGACAAGACGCCCCATGCCGATTGGAGTGTCACCGTCAAATACCATCACGGCATGCAGGCTGTTCTTCAGTCCGAGTTCTGCGGCTTTCAATTCATAATCGCCAAGGCCGCAGTCTTTGCGAAGTTGCAAATAGGTCTCGGGCTCTGGGACTTGGTTCTTGATCTCAAATGTCAAAATATACCTCGGGAATCATGCGTTTATGTCTGAAGAATGGGTCTCATGTTGGCCGAACAGCAAGGCGCAATGGGCTCAGGCGACATCAACAAAGGTTGAGATCAGGCCAGAACAATGAAATTTGGAGCACTTGAGCTGTGTTCAGTGGTGTCACGTTCGACCTGCGCCAACGAGTGAATCGCTCTGGCTTTGCTTGTGCCAGGAGATCAGCAGGATCATTCCCATGATGATGAGGTACGGCACATAGAACCGTGTCTCATAGTGTGGGAACACGAGATACTTTGCACATATTGATACGAAAACCGCATAGAGCAACACACGGGTCCGTTCTGCCATCTCTGTCACCCGAATGAGTTTTGCAAAAAACAGGACCTGCGCGATCAGGACCGCGAGCCAAGTCTCACCCATAAGTGACCGCACTGTCGCGCGAACGAGCATCTGGACATAAGCGGTTATCGAAAACGGCGGATCAAAGCCTTCGAGCGTTAGAACGAATTCAATGTGTGAAAACCACATATGCACCCACCAACCAGGGTGGTTTGCACCTTTTGTCAGCCAGACATAAAGACTGAAGCACACTGCAAAACAGCCGGTCATCCACCATCGTCCCGGACCGTAGATCGCTGCGAATACGAAAAAGACGCCAATGAAGGCCAAATGATCGGGGCGGACCAGAAAGGCACATAAAAGACTAACAGCTGCCAACCAATCGAGCTTCTCCAGATAACTCATGGCTGCAAGGAGCAGGAAGACGGTGCAAAAAAGGTCCGGTGTCACCAATTGTGCCGCCTCGGTGAAACCGGAGAGGGTCAGCAGCACCGCGACCGGCAAACCATACGCCAGTGCCTGATTGCGGGCCATCCAGACAAGCAAAAGCCCCCCGATGGCAAGTATCGAAGCCTTGGAAATAAGCCGTAGCGCCTGAACCGGATCCATGAAGCCGGTCAGCAGTCTTGCTGTTTCGATGTAAAGGATCTTTAGACGATAAAAGCCCAGCATGGTCATGAAGGCATCGGGGTTTTCTGCCTGATGGATCCGGTAATCCCGGTCCTGAGTCAGGATCAGATATTCGCCAGGCGAAACATTCTTTTCAACGAAATCATAGCTTTGCCGGTGCAATTCAGCCGGGTCGTCAACAGATGGCTCCAGAACACTGGCCGTGTAAGCGAACATGTCCCAGTTGGAACCCGGAAAAACGTGCACAACAGCCGTGGTCATGGCGATAAAGAGCACAAAAATTAAAGCACCAATCCACTGCCGCAACGGTCGATAGAGCGTATTGGCTGTTTTGAAACAAACCAGGAAGCTTTGTTCCAACAGGCGTTGAACAGGATTAGACACGAAGGGCCCCTTCAGCTGAAAGCAGCCTGCAGCTTAGGTGGGACTTGTGAGAAATACGTAAACACATGACGTTCGGCCTCTGTGCACTCAGGCCGCTTATGCCCTCTGGCTGACTTGACCAGTTGGTCGGACCGTGTCTCCATCATGCTCAAATAAAGGTGCGGGAGGAACAATGCGCGACCTGGGTGATTGGGATTATGTAATTGTTGGCGCGGGAACAGCCGGGTGTGTCCTGGCCAACCGTTTGTCAGAGGATCCAGGCGTCAAGGTTCTGCTTCTGGAAGCGGGAAAGCGCGACAATTACATCTGGGTCCACATTCCCGTTGGCTATCTCTATTGCATCGGCAATCCGCGCGTTGATTGGGGTTTCAAGACCGCACCCGACAAGGGGTTGAACGGCCGGTCACTGGTCTATCCGCGCGGCAAGGTGCTTGGCGGCAGTTCATCCATCAACGGCATGATTTACATGCGCGGCCAGGCTTGGGACTATGACCATTGGCGCCAGCTCGGGCTTGCCGGTTGGGGCTGGGATGACGTTCTGCCCTATTTCCGGAAATCGGAAGATCATTATGCGTGGGACGACGAGCTCCATGCTCAGGGCGGCAACTTGCGCGTTGAAGAGCAGCGCATTTCCTGGGAATTGCTTGATGCCTTTCGGGATGCCTGTGAAGAAAACGGCATTCCCAAGATCCGGGACTTCAACAAGGGTGACAATTTCGGATCTGCCTATTTTCAGGTGACTCAGAAATCAGGTATGCGCTGGAACGGGGTGAAAGCGTTTTTGAAACCGGCCCAGAACCGGCCGAACCTTAATATTGTGACCGAAGCTCATGTGGCCCAGATCCGCTTCGAGAACGGCCGGGCCTCCGGTCTCGATTTGGAGGTTGCGGGCGAACCGGCAACGGTAGCGATTTCCGGAGAGCTGCTGGTGGCTGCCGGCGCAATTGGATCACCGCAGCTTCTGGAGCTCTCAGGCATCGGCAATCCGGAGGTCCTGTCGAACGCAGGGATCGAAACACGGCATGCGCTGCCGTCCATTGGCGAAAACCTGCAGGACCATTTGCAGCTTCGTCCCGTGTTCAAGGTGAAGAACGCAAAATCCCTGAACAAGATGGCAAAGACCTGGACCGGCAAGGCGAAGATTGGTCTGGAATATCTTCTCAAGCGATCCGGGCCAATGTCGTCCGCGCCGAGCCAGCTTGGTGTGTTCGCCAAGACCGATCCGTCGTTCGAGACGGCGAACGTGGAATATCACGTCCAGCCGCTGTCGTTACCCAAGTTTGGCGAGCCGCTGCATGATTTCCCGGCGATGACGGCGAGTGTCTGTAACCTCCGCCCTGAAAGCCGGGGCCATGTGCACATCACGTCACCGGATAAAGGCGCGCAGCCGGAAATCCAGCCGAACTATCTCTCTGCAGAAGCCGATCGCCGGGTGGCGGCCGACAGTATCCGGCTCACGCGCAAACTCATGGCATCGCCTGCCATGGCACGGTTCGAGCCGGAGGAGTATCTGCCAGGTCCCGATCTCACCAGCGAAGACGAGTTGATTAAAGCCGCGGGAGACATCGGCACCACGATTTTCCACCCCGTCAGCACGTGCCGGATGGGTGTCGATGAGAAGTCTGTGGTTGATGACCGCTTGAGTTTGCGTGGTTTTGAAAACATCCGGGTGATTGATGCATCTGTGATGCCAACCATCACCTCCGGCAACACAAATGCTCCGACTGTCATGATCGCGGAAAAGGGCGCGGACATGATCAAGGCCGACCGGCAGGCAGGATGATCTGTGTCTTGATCTGACCGGTTGGCAACGTACATAGCAAAGGCTGTAAAGCGAAAGGACGTTGCTGTGCGCTTGAGCCTCATTGTGGCTGCCGTTTTTGTGCTCGCTCAGACTACTGTTGCTGCTGCGGAAAGACCACTGACCGTCTTTGCAGCCTCGAGCATGAGCGAGGCGATGGGGGCGATCGGTGAGGCATTTGAAGCGGAAAGCGGTGTGCCGGTGACATTCTCATTTGCCGGCACTGGTACGCTTGCGCGTCAGATTGAGGCAGGCGCGCCCGCTGATGTCTTCGTTTCTGCCGACACGCTCTGGATGGGGTACTTGACGGACCGGGGTGCCGTTCAGACGGAAAGCGAAACGGTTATCGCTTCGAACCTGATAGTCTTGGCTGGCGCGCTGGACAGCGAACCATTGGATCTGTCCGCTGACGCAGTTGCTGCGCGGCTGGGCGACGGACGGCTGGCAATTGCCGACCCGGATACTGTTCCTGCAGGGCGCTATGGCAAGGCCGGGCTGACCGCACTCGGGCTCTGGTCATTGGTCGAAAGCCGATTGGCGCCGATGGAAAACGTTCGCGTTGCCTTGGCCGCGGCGGCGCGCGGTGACACGCCGCTCGCGCTGGTCTATGCAACCGATGCTGCAATTGAGCCGAGTGTTCGGGTACTGGTGGAACTGCCAGCGGAAAGTCATCCTAAAATTGAATATCCGGCCGCGATGACGACAGACGCCAATCATCCGCAGGCGGCGGCCTTTCTGAGCTTTCTGACTGGTCCCGAAGCTGTGAAGATCTTGCGTTCCTTTGGCTTTGTGACCCATAAGGAAGAATAGCCTTCCAGGAGGAAGGTCCAACGGCAAATCGATCTGAGCGCGCGTGAATTTTCTCACCCTTCAGCCCGCCGAATGGCAGGCGCTTCTTCTCACCTTAAGGGTTGCAGCAGCAGCCTTGCTTGTGGCCCTACCGCTTGCAGTGATGGTTGCGTATGGCTTGGCCCGGTACAGATTTCCGGGTCATGGTGTTGTCAACGCACTGGTGCATTTGCCGCTGGTCCTGCCTCCGGTCGTCACCGGTTATGTTCTATTGCTGGCCTTTGGCCGCAATGGGCCGATCGGGTCCGTGCTGGAAGACACCTTCGGCATCACGTTTGCCTTTAACTGGACCGGGGCCGCGCTGGCCGCCGGGGTCATGGCGTTCCCCCTGATGGTCCGTCCGATCCGTCTGTCTTTTGAAGCCGTTGATCCAAAGCTCGAAGATGCTGCCCGGTCCTTGGGTGCGCGGCGGCTGGTCAGTTTTTTGACAGTCACTTTGCCGCTAGCGCTCCCGGGTATTCTGGGCGGGGCCATTCTCGGCTTTGCCAAGGCCATGGGTGAGTTCGGCGCGACCATCACTTTCGTCTCCAACATTCCGGGAGAGACACGAACGCTCGCCTTGGCGCTTTATACAGCCACCCAAAGCCCAAGCGGTGACTTGGCAGCCTTTCGCCTGACCATCATCGCAACCATCGTCGCCTTCGGCGCCTTGATAGCCTCTGAACTGCTCGCTCGTCGCCTCCGGAAACGTCTTGGAGGCGCGGATGCTTGACGTTGATATCAAGGGCCAGGTCGGTGCGCTGCCGCTGACTGCACGATTCAAAAGCGAGGGGGGTGTTACCTCCCTGTTTGGCCAGTCAGGGGCCGGGAAAACAAGCCTCACCAATATGATTGCGGGTCTTATCCGCCCGGTATCCGGCCGGATTACCGTCAACGGCACAACGCTTTTTGATGCAGACAAGAACATCAATCTTGCGGTTCAGGCCCGGCGGATCGGGCATGTTTTCCAGGATGCGCGCCTGTTTCCTCACATGAGTGTGCGCTCCAATCTGACCTATGCGCGCTGGGCCGGGCGCCGGAAAACGACACGCTCGATGGACGAGGTGGTGCAGCTATTGGGTTTGCAGCCGCTCTTGGCCCGCAAACCCGCAACGCTGTCCGGCGGTGAGCGTCAGAGGGTCGCAATCGGACGGGCGCTGCTGTCGGATCCGCGGCTCTTGATCATGGACGAGCCCTTGGCCAATCTGGATCAGGCCCGGCGCAATGACATTCTCCCTTATTTGGATCGCCTTTGCGCGGAAGCCGGGATCCCGATCCTTTACGTCAGCCACTCGATCGAAGAGGTGGCTCGCCTGTCCCAGACCTTGGTGATCCTGTCCGATGGCCAGACACCGGCCTTTGGACCGGTTGCCGAGATGCTCGCCAGAACGGATCTTGGCAAGGCAACCGGCCGGCATGAGGCCGGGGCGCTCCTTGAAGGCACCGTGAGCTATACGGACAGCGTGTGGGGACTGACGCATATCGACATTGGCGGTGCGACCATTCAGATCCCTGATCTTGGAGCTGCGCCAGGCGAGCCAATCCGGTTGCGTATTCGGGCACGAGATGTCGCGCTTGCGACAGAGGTTCCGAATGGGCTTTCGATCCGGAATAGGCTGAAGGGAACGATCCGCAGCATTTCGGAAGAAAGCGGACCTTATGCAGAAATTCTCTGCGGCGTCGGCGAGCAGACGATCCGTGCCCGGATCACGCGGGCATCGGTTGCCGATCTTGGTCTGGTAGTTGGAAAAACGGTGACGGTCCTCATCAAGAGTGTCGCCATCGACAAACGCCAGCGTGCTCCGGTGCCGGGGTAAGAGGCTGAAATATCTGCGGTTTCATGTGAGGCGATGAAAAAAATTTAGAGCATGTCACAAGCGGCAAAGCTGGGTCGTCATTTGAGTATGGGACCAATTCAGGTTCTGAATGAGGAACTTCAAATGACTGCGACTACTGCACCTGTAAACCACCACCAGCAGATCCCTGGAATTGCACAGACCCTCGGCGGCGTTTCGGCGTCCTTTGCCAAGGAAGGACTGGATCCAAAGCTTCAACATCTGGTCGATCTGCGTGTTTCACAGATCAATCAATGCGCCTTTTGCGTGAAGATGCATATCAAGGAAGCACTGGCAGCCGGCGAATACAGTGAACGGCTGGAACGTCTGATCGTCTGGCGTCATGTCGATGATTTCAGCGAGAAAGAAAAGGCCGCGTTGGCGTATGCCGAAGCGCTGACTTACATGAAGTCGGAGCAAAGCTATGGACCGCTGCGCGCGGAACTCAGAAAACACTTTACCGAAGCGGAGATCAGCTTGTTAACCGCGGCGATCGGCATGATCAACCTCTGGAACCGGGTTCAAATCTCGAATTACTGATATGAGCGAGCAATCGAAACTCGAAGTGTTTGAGCAGGCCAGACCCCGTCTTTTGGGGCTGGCTTACCGCCTGCTCGGCTCTTGGGCCGATGCTGAAGATGCTGTGCAGGATACGTTTTTGCGGTGGCAGGGCAGCGACGGTGCCGCGATCCTGAATCCGGATGGATGGTTGACGACCGCTTGCACCAACCGGTGTCTTGATTTGTTAAAATCCGCGCACAACAAGCGCGTCGATTATGTCGGCCCCTGGATCCCCGAGCCGCTGCACATTGAAGCCGGTGAAACACCGGAAGGCGATATTGAGCGGGCTGAATCCCTCACGATTGCATTCCTGCACATGATGGAACGTCTGTCGCCAAAAGAACGGGCTGCGTTCTTGCTACATTCGGTGTTCGGCCAATCGCACAGACAGGTCGCAGGCGTTCTCGGAATGAGTGAATCTGCCTCCCGTCAGCTCGTCTCCCGGGCAAGCCGTCATGTGCAGGGGCCGAGCGCCCGTTTTGTGCCGCCAGTGGAGTATCAGGAAAAGATGCTGACAGCTTTTCTTGATGCCGTGATGTCCGGTTCGACGGAACAGCTGGCCGGGCTGTTGTCTGAAGGTGTGCAATATCAGTCAGACGGTGGCGGCAAGGCGACGGCCCTCGGCAGGATCCTTTCGGGCAGCGGAGATGTCTCCAAATACGTTGCAAAGATCATGTCGCGGCTCTGGGTTGGCTCAGGTGGAACTCTGGAGCGCAGGATCATAAACGGAATTGAAGGTCTGGCCCTTTATGAAGGTGGGAAACTGGTCTCAGTCGTCAATTTTGGATACAGCGCGGACGGCTTGATTGATCAGATTTTCATTATGCGGAACCCGGATAAGCTGCGCGGGATGGCGCTGTCGATCCGGCACGACACCGGAAACGGGGCTCTTCAGCCGAACTGATCGCAGTCTCAACAAAGGGTTTTCCTTCCTGAGTGTTTAATGTTCGGCAAGAGGCATTGGGTTAGGGTCGACGCCGTTCGACACACGCAATGCTGTTCATGAAAGCCTGGGAGGAGCACATATGAGAAAGATCGCCGGCCTCACCGCTGCGGTTTTGTCCTCCTTCTTATTCGGTGTATCGCATGCCTTTGCTGCCTGCGATGAGGACGAAATCGTTATTAAGTTCAGTCACGTCGTCGCAGCGGAAGGCCATCCCAAAGGGGAAATGGCAAGCGCGCTAGCGGACCGGATCAATGCCGAGATGAACGGCACTGCCTGTATGCAGGTGTTTCCATCATCGCAGCTCTTCGACGACAATCAGGTGATGGAGGCGCTTTTGTTGGGGGACGTCCAGCTGGCGGCCCCATCGCTTTCCAAATTCGAAGCTTACACCTTGAAATACAGGGTGTTCGATCTGCCGTTTGTTTTCTCCAACATGGACGCCGTGACAGCTTTCACTGAAGGCAAAAAGGGACAAGAGCTGCTCGGTGCGATGTCCGATTACGGCTTTGTTGGCTTGGGATACCTATTCAACGGTCTCAAACAGTTTTCGGCGAATAGGCCCCTGATCGTACCAGATGATGCGAAAGGCTTGAGGTTCCGTGTCCAGCCCTCCGATGTTGCGGTTGCCATGGTCGAAGCCATGGGGGGCACTGCGCAAAAACTGGCGTTTAAGGATGTTTTTGAGGCCCTCCAGATGGGCGTTGTGGATGGACAGGAAAACACCTGGTCCAACATTTACACCCAGCGGTTCTTTGAGGTTCAGGACGGCGCAACGGAGACCAATCACCAGCTTCTGGCCTATCTCGCGGTAACATCTCAGGAATGGTTGAACAGCCTGGATGAAGATGTCCGCAGCCAATTCTTGACGATCTTTACCGAGGTCTCTGATGACTTCAACGCACGGTCAAACGCGATCAATGAAGACAGCAAGCAAAGCATCATTGAAAACGGTGGAGTTGTGCGGGCGTTGACCCCGGATCAGCGCGATGAGTGGGTCACTACCATGAAGCCGGTCTGGGATATGTTCCGAGATGATATCGGCGCCGATGTCATCGATGCCGCGATTGCATCCAACAAGGCTCGCTGATCCTGTTCCGCGCATTTGTCCCGGCAGGGTGCCAAAAACCGTCGCAATTGAACCCAAATCGGCGGATAGTGCAATTGTTTGGTCTGGTTTGGTGAGTTGCTGATGCCGTCTGTTTCTGATCCATTTGAAGCTCTTTCTGGGTTCATTACCACCGCAGAAGAGCTTGAAACCGTTTGCGGACATCCTTTGCCGCAGATTGCAGCAAAGGAGTTGCCGGCGCTTGATGAGATTTGCCGAGATTTCATTTCGAAAGCGCCTTTTTGCTTTGTCGCATCGGCGAATCCTGAGGGTCATGTCGATGTGTCACCGAAGGGCGATCCGGCTGGATTTGTAAAGGTTTTGTCCCCAAGCCTTCTGGCGATCCCCGACCGGCCCGGCAACCGCCGTCTCGATACATTCCATAACCTTTTGAAAGACCCGCGCATTGGTCTTTTGTTTCTGATCCCCGGTCGAGGAGAAACTTTGCGGATCCGCGGGGAGGGCCGTCTTACCACCGATCCAAAGCTGCTTGAGAGCCTGTCTGTTCAGGGCAAGTCTCCCAAGCTTGCTTTGGCCGTCCATGTTCAATCCGCTTTCATGCACTGTCCGAAATGTGTCTTCCGGTCCGGCCTGTGGCAGCCCGATGCCTGGCCGAATACCGACGGCATGGCGGACATGAACGAAGCGATGGTCAAGCACGCCAAGATCGGGCTTAGTCCGGAAGAGTGGTTCGAAACTCTAAGAGAAAAAGGTGAGCTCGATCTTTGGTGACCGGTCGTTTTCAAATGAGAACCCGGGTCCTCGCCCACAAAAAAACCGGCCTTCGAAAAGGCCGACTGCGAGGTATCTGCTTCTTTGGGAAGAGATGTAATCAGACGACGCTGCCAAGCTTCATGGCAACGCTCATGTCGCCTTCAACTTGCATTTTGCCGCCCATAAACGCGGCCGTCGGGTTGAGATCGCCGGAGAGCATGTCTGCCAGGTCTTCGGCTGACATTTTGATGGTGCAGTCTGCGTCGCCATCGTCGTTGCTGACTTCAGAACCCTGCAAAAAGATCGTACCGTCATCGCCAAGGTCAAATTTGACGCTTTCTGCGATGCCGCCGCCAGAAACCTTGTCACGGATATCGTTGGTGAGCTGTTCCAAGGACATTATGTTTTCTCCCATTGAATGAGGCCGAAGCCGTCTGTTGCCCCTTTGAAGCATGCCGTTTACGTAACCGTCAAGAAATAATCCGTTCCGTTATATCTTCTTCAGTCGATTTTTGCTCTCTCATACCCCCCAACACCTTCCAACAGGCGTGCTTGCAGAATGACAAAAAACACGGGGCCCGATTGAGCCCCGTGTTGTGAAAACAGTTACAGCTTCTGGCGAACTTTATTTGAATACGTCGAACGCAAACCGATACGTGAAGCCAAGGCCGACATTGAACTGGTTCTCGCTGCCGACCTTTGCGATCGGGCTGTCAGCAGCGTCGCCCACGAGGCGGTCATATCCGCCCTGAAGGTGCAGGCGCACATCGTCATTGAGATCGTAGCTGACACGGGCTGCCAAGCCGACAGATTTGAAGCCGGCACTCGGGTTATACTCGCTGAGGCGACCACCACTCGCCGCAGCCTCAGTGGAGGTAACGCCGAAATAGGTATCCATGTAGCTGCCAGATGCAAAGTCTGCGCGAGGTCCGAAGCTTAGCTCCCACTTCTCGCCCGGATAAAGGATGCCATCAAAACCGAATTGACCGACCTGACCATCGTGGCCGTTGATGCCCTGCCTTATTTCGCCGAATGCGCGCCAATGCTGGGTCCGGAAACCACCGCCGAGACCAAGCTCTAAGGCCCAATCAATCTTGTCGGTGCCCGTGAGATCGGTTGTGTCGCTCGCCTTGCGTTCTCCGACAAAGCCAAATGACGGATAGAAGAAAACACCCGTCCGTCCGCGGCCTTCAACGACCTGGCCGAGGCCGGGAACATAGAAACGTCCCATCTGGATCAGGGGGAAGGGATAAACAAGGTAGGAGTCGGAAGCCTCATAACGCGGCTTCACCATGGCCCCAACGCCGAGGTCGATCACGAATTGCCGCGTTGCATCCTCAGCGGACAGGCTCCCGCCCTGCGCTAGTGCTGTGCCTGGCAATGAACCGGCCAAAAGCGCAATTGCAGCGCGCAAAATGATTTTTCTCATGAGACCCACATACGTATGGAATTTTTCGATCGCGAAGATAGCACGAAGACTGGTAACGCAAAGGCTAAGAGAGTCGGGTTTTGCCAGACTGTTGCATTTTCGCATCTGCGTAACCGGGGACTAGAGTCTTCTTGTTTGCCAACCGCCTGCGCTCAGCGGGTTGCAGGCGGCGGTACAGAAAGCTACATGAAGAACAACACCTGCTTCAAAAGGCAACGGACCGCACAATGACAGCCCTTTTCACAGTGATCCTCATCGCACTGCAACTCTATACCTACGTGGTGATCGCGAGTGCGATTTTCTCCTGGCTCTATGCCTTTAATATCGTCAATCCGAGAAACCAGATAATCGGCATGATCGGGCAGGTCCTTTATAACCTCACTGAACCCGTGCTCCGGCCCATCCGGCGTTTCATGCCGGATCTCGGCGGTGTCGACATCTCACCGGTCGTTTTACTGCTGGGTATCATTTTCATTCAAATGATTATTCAGAACAACCTGATGCCTCTGTTCCGCGGCTTCTAGGCGCGCAAACAAAAACCCGGGTCTCAGCCCGGGTTTTTCAGTATCAGTCTTCGAGGTTTCGTGCCTCATCCGGCAGCATGATCGGAATTCCGTTTCGGATCGGATATGCCAGTTTGGCTGTCCGGGAAATCAGTTCTTGCGCTTCCGCGTCATATTCCAATGTTGCCTTTGTCACAGGGCACACCAGCAGTTCCAATAGCTTCCGGTCGATTGGCCGGTCGGTTGTTTCTGTCATTGTCCAGTTTCCGCCAGTTCTGGCTCATTGAAGAGTTGCGCCGCCGTCATTGTCGTTTCTGGCGAGGTCCATCTCGGTAATGGCAATTAAGGTCTCGGCGCGGGTCTTGAGGTCCTGCGCTTCCAACAGTGCCTGTTTTTCCTGCGGACCGTAGGGGCACATCATGCACAATGCGTTTACCAGAACTTCTGTCTCAGCCTCTTTGACACTGTCCCAATCTGCTTCCAGATTATTGGCGTCCAGATAAGCCCTCAAGGTTGTTAGAAGTCCGTTCCGATCGACGTCGTCTTCGCCTTGACCACATCTGAGATCGGCAGCGAACGGAGCAAAATCGACTTCTGCCTGCCGAAAGCGCGTCAATGCGGTCAGTTCCTGCGCGACACGGAACCGTGTCACACCTTGGAGTGTGATGAGGTACCGGCCGTCGCCGGTTTCTTGGAACCCGGTCAAACGACCCGCACAGCCAACTCCTTCCAGCAAGGGTTGATCCGGGTCTTTCGTGTTCTGCCGTCCCGACGGTTGCACCATCCCAATGAGGCGGTTGCCCGCCAAGGCGCTATCAATCATGTCGATGTAGCGCGGCTCAAAAATGTTCAACGGAAGCTGCGTTCTGGGAAGCAGCAACGCACCGGACAAGGGGAACACAGGCAAGACCGGAGGAAGATCAGCAATCGTCTCGTAAATGGCGTTACCAGCCTGCATGAGTGGGCCTTTGTGTTGTTGTTCTCGACCAACCGCTTTGTGCGGTTGTACCGCATAAGTGGGTATGTGTGGCGCGAGTGGCCTATCGTCAAGAAAACAACACGGCAGACAGTTTGCGCCGGCCATAGGCACTTGCTTCATCCTTGAAACCCCAGGCCTCAAAGAACTGCAGCAATTGTTTGCGGGCGCCGTCTTCGTTCCATTCGCGGTCGCGGCGGACGATCTCTATGAGCTGGTCAACGGCCGCTGTTTTGGCACCCTTTGAATTCAGCCCGAGCGCAAGATCAAAGCGGGCCTGATGATCGTCTGGGTTCTGGGCGATGCGCTCCTCAAAACCAGCCAAGTCTCCAAGGGATGCGGCTTGTTCGGCAAGGTCCACAGCAGCTTTGGCTGCCAAATAAGCTTCATCCGTGCGTTTTTCTTCCGGTGCGAGCTCCAGTGCCTGTTTGGCGCGTTCCAGGTCGTCGGCGCCGAGGTAGCACTGGGTCAGTCCCGCAATGGCCTGAACATTATCCGGTTCCGCCTGCATCAATGCCCCGAACAGCTGAGCGGCCTGCCCGTAATCCTTATCGGCCAATAACGCGTTCGCTTGTTCCAGGTAAGCTTCGGCAGGATTGGCAGGAGCCGGGCCGCCAAGCTTTTCGATGAACGCCTTGATTTGGCTTTCCGGCTGAGCGCCCATGAAGCCGTCGACCGGCTGACCGTCCTTAAAGGCAATCACGGCCGGGATGGATTGAATTCCCATCTGGCCGGCAATTTCCGGATGGTCGTCAATGTTCATCTTGGCAAGCTTCACCGTGCCGCCAGCTGCTTTAACAGCGGCCTCGATCAGCGGTGTCAGCTGCTTGCAAGGGCCGCACCAAGGCGCCCAGAAGTCCACGAGTATCGGCTGCTGGCGGGAGGCCTCCATCACATCAGCCATAAATGTCTGTGTGGTGACGTCGAAAATCAGGTCGCCATCCGGCGCGCCGCCAGAGCCGTTGCCACCACCGCCGCCGAAACCGCCGCCTTGGCCACCATATCCGCCACCCATGCTGGCGCCGAAACCGCCACCGACTTGACCGCCAATGCTGTAGTCGCCGTTGCTCATTAATCTGCCTCTTGCTGTTCGGCTGCTGTGAACGTTGGCCTTGTTGGCCGTCTCGCTGGAAAAACCGCACCTAACATGGCGCGGCTACAATCGGATTACAATTCTCAACCCTGTACTTCGCTTGCCTGTGCCTGCGCACTGACTGCCAGCACTTGCGGATCATGACCGCAGGCCTTCGCAAACTTGAGCAAATCGCTGGAAGAAATCGCCGTCGTCGCGTCATTTTTCAGCGGGTGATAGTTCAGGACGTCATGTGCCATCATTGCTGCATCAAAAACGGGCGTGACACGTTGCGCTTCGCGGTCGTTGATCAGGGAAAACGGGGTGACGGACCCGGGCTCCACGCCAAGCACTTCCATCAGAAGGTCTGCATTGCCAAACGACACCCGTCCCTGAGCGCCAATCACCTGGTGCACTTTTTTCAGATCAATTTCGGCATCGTGCAGGGTTGTTATCAGAAACAACCGGCCCTTCTTGTCTTTGACGAACAGGTTCTTGGTATGGCCACCTGGAATGCGGTCGTGCAGGTCGCCGGATTCGGCGACTGTGAACACCGGATCATGATCCACAGTGGTGACAGAGATCCCCAGATCCTGAAAGAAGCCCATGAGCTCGTCGCGGGTGGCTGGCATGACTTTTCCTGAAAAAATTTGACTGTTTGCAGCTCTCTAGCGTGTTTTGATGCTGATCCGCAAGGCGAGTGTTGCCCATGGAGCGGCTATTTTCTGCGGTTTTTACGGGTGTCGAAGCTGTGAAATCCACAAAAAGACAGCTAAAAAAATTTCTGCATTTTCGGTGTTGCATTCTGTTTCGGCTTAGTTCATATACTGCGCCACCGACGACGAGGCAGCCGCCACCGAGTTGGAACACTATGCGGGTGTAGCTCAGGGGTAGAGCACAACCTTGCCAAGGTTGGGGTCGTGGGTTCGAATCCCATCGCCCGCTCCAATTTCACCGAACGGTGCTAAAAGCCAGTTGCAGAAAAGCAACTGGCTTTTTTGTTGCGCTGATCGTTTGCGACAATTTTCCCTATGATTGAAATAAATCAGCCTTGCAACTTTATATTAGCGTTATTGCCCGGCTACTAATCTACCTGTGCAAACTGCGGATGGCGAAATTGTCAGTATTTCGTCCCAAGACGCGATTGCGACTGCTTCAGTGACTTTTCCAGCGGGACCACCAGGTTCCGCTGTTTTTTTGTGAATTTGGGCTCCTTTGAACGGCACAGGAATTGTCACTTGCTATTTCAAATATCAGTCCATACCATAACGTATGGTATGTATATTCGGAGATTGAAATGAACGTTTATTTTGCGAGTGCCGGAGCACTGGCCGCCATTGTGTGCCTGATCCATACCTTCTTGGGCGGCCGGGCGATCGCTGAGCCGCTTTTGAACGCGCCCGGGCTGCATCCCGTTCCCAAACTTACGACCTACTATTGTTGGCACATCGTCACCATCACACTCGCAGTCATTGCCGGGATGTTCGGCTATGCTGCGCTTTATACTGGCGGAACAGATCTCGGGTGGGTGGCAACTATATTGACGTTTGGCTACTGCGTGCTCGGCCTAGCCGTTCCGGTCTTCAAGAACCAGGCATTTAAAGATATGCCGCAAGGGTGGTTGTTCCTACCGATCGTCATCCTTGGTGTGTTGGGCGGCAGCCTATGAGCGAGAAGAAGCGGTTCGGTAAAGCGGACTGGATTACGCTCGGATTTGGGCAACTCGTCAAAGAGGGCATCGGGGGGCTGACCCTCGATGCGCTGTGCCAGACGGCGTCGCGGACCAAAGGCTCTTTTTATCATCACTTCAAGGATCATGATGCATTCCTGACCGCTTTGGCTCATGCCTGGAAGAAACAAAACACACTTGATGTTGCCGAAGAAACGCTTGCGAGTGCGCCCGAAGACCAGGCGCGCACGCTGGCACTGAAGGCGGCTCAACTCGATCATGACCTGGACCGTGCCATGCGCCAGTTTGCGCAGATCAACCAGACGGCCCGGCAAACCGTACGCGAGGTCGATGATCTCCGAACCCAGTTCATTGTTCAGTTGTATCTTGCGCAAGGGCTGGATGATGCCACTGCAAACAGCGTTGCGAAAATTGAATACGCTGCCTTTGTCGGCGCTCAGATCATCTGGCCGGAAATGACTGCCGAAGAGCGCCTCAAACTAGATCAGCAGTTTGCAGACCTTGTCTCTCGCGGCACGAAACAGCCTCAGAAATAGAGCGGTTTGACTTCAGCGATCTTTGATAAGTGGATTTACGGACCGGTTTTGCGCGTTGAATGTAACCAGTTTTCAAGGACTCGCCCTGTATGAATTGACGATAGTTCCGACATTCAAGACAGAAGATAGATATGGCTATTTTGCGCCAACCCGTTACCGCCGTCGTGATCGCTTTCTGGTTTTGCTTTTGGCTTCTGAACGGCCTCGATAAATTTTTTGCCCGTCAGGACATCGGGTTTGTCCATTGGTGGGGCAATCACCGCGTCGAAAAGTTCACCATGTATTTTGATCGCCTGGACATCGATCCAGGTTTCGTAACGGCGACGCTCGTATTCGCGGGCATTGTCGAGTTTTTTGCGGCCGCTTTGTTTTTGGTGGCCGGAATTCGGCTTGTCAAAAACCAGCCGGGTGTTGCCTACCGGACCGACCTTGCGATTGCAGTGTCGATCGCCGTTTTTCTCGGATTTGCAATCTTCGATGTGGTCGTTGGCGACAGGGCTGAGTTGTTGGAGCACTCGACTTATGTTGGCGTCCTGCTCGTTTCTTTCCTTGCGGTCGCAGCTGAAAGTTTCTTTCAGCACCTCAAGGATCTGGACGGCGACAGCACGATCAACCGCCGCTATCCACCAGAGCCGAATTAATTCTGCGGAAGCAGCTTGGACCGGAGCGATGAGACCGATGAAAAGTCATCGGTCTCCCTCACCCCTGTTTCAGTGGCCAGCTGTCAGTGCGCCTTGCCGGCGTGGATCGGAAGCACCGGCCAGAAGACCGCCCACCTTCATAATTGATTGGGTTGAGCCCATAACATTCTTGACCTCGACCTTGTGGCCACGCGCTTCCAAAAGCCGGATTGTGTCCGGGGACAAACCTTCTTCAATTCGAATTTCATCCGGAAACCATTGATGGTGGACGCGCGGTGCGGCTGTTGCCTCGGCGATGTTCATCTGGTGGTCGATCACATTCAGGATGACCTGCAACGTTGTCGTGATGATCCGGCTGCCGCCCGGCGAGCCGGTGACAAGGAACAGGTCGCCGTCCTTAAACACCAGTGTCGGGCTCATGGAAGATAGGGGCCGTTTGCCACCTTCGACCGCGTTCGCTGTTCCGCCAATCAACCCATAGGCATTCGGTGCGCCGGGTTTTGCGGAGAAATCGTCCAGCTCGTTGTTCAAAAGAACGCCGGTGCCGTCGGCGGTGAGACCAACGCCATAGGAAAAGTTCAGCGTGTAGGTGTTCGAAACTGCGTTGCCGTCCTTGTCTACAACGGAATAATGGGTCGTTTCATTGCTTTCGTAGGGAATGGGGTTGCCAGGCGCAACGTCCTTTGAATCGGTGGCGGTCTCCATATTGATAGTTTCTGCGAGGCTTGTTGCATAGGCTGGATCGGTCAGGCCTTTTACTGGAACTTCAGCAAAATCCGGATCTCCGAGATATTTGGACCGGTCGGCGTAAGCACGGCGTTTGGCTTCGGCCATTACATGAATTGCATCGGCAGAGTTGGGGCCGAAATCGGCCATCGGATAGGCTTCCAGCATGTTCAAGATCTGCACAATATGAACGCCGCCGGAGGATGGAGGCGGCATGGAGGCGATCTCATATCCGCGATAGCTGCCGGTCACCGGATCCCGCCAGACGGGTTTGTAGTCGGCAAGGTCCGCCGTTGTCATGCTGCCGCCAGCTTCTTGAACCTTGGATGCGATCTTTTCGGCAACATCGCCCAGATAAAACCCCGCAGCGCCCTTGTCGGCGATCAAACGCAGCGTTGCCGCCAGATCGGTCTGTTTCAGTGTTTCGCCGGGCACATAAGGGATCAGACCGGCCTTGAAGAAGATGGCTGCCGTTGCCGGGTCTTTGCTCAGCCGGGCGATGCGGGCCGCCAATGAGGCCGAGAGGTCCGGTGTTACTTCAATGCCGTCTTTTGCGAGCGCAATTGCAGGTGCAACCAGGTCTTCCCACGTCACATTTCCGCTGCCGTGTTTTTCAAATGCAGCCGCAAAGCCGGCCACCGTGCCTGGAACCCCAATAGCCAATCCCGAAAAACGGGACTTGTCGTTGTCCGGTTCGCCGTCTGGTCCCAAGAACATGTCACGAGTTGCGCCGGCTGGTGCTTTTTCCCGATAATCCAGCGCTTCGGTTTCGCCGGTGTCAGCCTTGTGGATCATCATGAAGCCGCCGCCACCAAGGTTGCCAGCACGGGGCAAGGTCACCGCCAAGGCAAACCCGGTTGCGATCGCTGCATCGACGGCGTTGCCGCCTTTTTCAAGTATACTGACGCCTACCTGCGTGGCGACGGCTTCCTGGCTGGCCACCATGCCATTTGCGGCTGTGACCGGGTGAAACCGATCTTTACCGGAATAGATCGGCGTTTCTTGCGCAAGTGTCGGCGCGCCTGCGCCAAGGGCCAGCGCAAAGCTCAGGCTCACCGCCGTGGCTGCGCGGATCAGGCTTTGGTGAATCATCCAGATCTCCGATTATCTTATAGGTTTTCAACTTCAGACTGTGGACGAGGATGCCGGATGCGGCAATGGGGTTTTCTGAAAAGTTGCAGACAGGCTCATGAGCATGATTTGATGCAGGACAAGGAAGAGGCCGGTTCGATCAGACAGACTGTGAACCGAGATTGAGATGTGGAGAGAGCGAAAATGGTTGAACGGTCCAAAATGTGGCGGAGAGGTTTTCGAGCGCTCTTTTTGGGCTTCAGCCTAGCGGCCGTCGCTCCTGTGTCGTCGGCGGTTGCGGCCGATGTCGCCGCGGGAAAAGATCTGGCGCTTCAATGGTGTGCGTCCTGTCATCTCGTCTCCAACGATCAGGCGACGGCGTCCAGTGTGTCGTTGCCGAGTTTTTATGACATGGCCAAGGATCAGAGTTGGGATGCATCGAAACTGGCGACCTTTCTCGCCAATCCCCATCCGCAAATGCCAAACATGACACTCGGCAACATCGAGATTGCCAATCTCGCCGGGTATATTCAGTCGTTGGCAAACGAATAACCGAACCTCTTACGACATGTCGAAGTCCACGCACATTGCAGCGTGGTAGGAGCCGGCATAATCGGGATTGTCGCCTTCGAGGATCTCATCCGGCAGAGCCGCATTGAACACCTTGATGTGCGCAACCCGATCTGTCATTGAGCGGCTTGCAAGTACGTGGTCCAGGGTTTGGGCCCGGCCCTTGTGAAGCACGGTTTTCCGTTGCTCCAAAGGAAGGGCTGCATCCAGTTGATAAAGCTGCCGGTAGCCAAGGCCCGGGACGCCGGTATCGTGCGGGTCCGCCCGCAATAGCCGCAGCGCCCGGGTTTCGCCGGTTGCATTGAAGTCGCCGGTCAGAATGATCTGAGCGTCCGGATCCTTATCGAACAGAGCCTCCGCCCCAAGCCGGAGTTCAAGTGCTTGCGCTGTCTGTTTCAGGACCGACAAATGATACCCCTCTGCCCAGGCAGAGACAGAGGCCCAATTGTGCTCCGCGTCTTTCCCGCCACGGATTTGGGCCGCGATCGGGGCCCGCAGATGCACGTTGAACACGTGCAAGGGGCGTCCTGTGCCAATATCGATTTGAAGCTGCTGAACCGGCCGGTCGAAAGCGGTTGCCTGTGGCTCGTCATATCCTGGATCGGCGGTTCCAGGCCGCCACAATGGGGGCTCCGCATGACGATGGTAAAGGCTCTCTCCCAGAAGAACCGGATACCGCGAGAGCACAACAAGATTGTGCCGGTCGCCAGGTCCTTTGCCGGATGGGCGCAAGCTGCCGGACATGAAAAAGTCCTGATAAGGCGTGCCTTCAATCAGACGTTCAAGATCGTGAAACTGCCGGCTGGACTGGCCCTTGATTTTTTGGGCGTTGACTTCCTGAAGACATAAGATGTCAGCCTCGAGCTCCAGAAGCTTTGGCCGCAGAGCGTCGATCCGCCGGGCAAGCAGATCTTCATCCACTTTGTCTGTCCCAAAGGATTCCAGGTTAAACGTCGCAAGTTTCATGCCGCCGCCGCAGTCGCTCTGATCAAGTTGGGAGCAGCATAGCGTCCTGTCACAGGTGGTGATAGAGACTGCGATCTATAGAGTGAATTGGAACGGAACTTGGATATGGCGGATACAGTTTGCCCGTGTGGATCTGGCGCGGCATTTTCGGCCTGTTGCGGTCTTTATCTGGATGGACGCCAAACGCCAAAGACCGCAGAGGCCTTGATGCGGTCGCGGTACACAGCATACGTGCGTGAGAACATTGCGTATCTGAAAGAGACACTTTGGCCGAAATATCAGGCAGGGTTCGATTTTGCGGCCACGGCCCGGTGGGCGTCGGAAAACCACTGGACGGGCTTGAGCGTTCTTGAGACCGGCAAAGGAAGCGAAGCGGATCGCGACGGGACAGTGCTCTTTGAAGCGAAGTATCTGTCTGGCGGAACACTGCACACCCACCGGGAAAACAGCCGGTTCCGGAAAAAATCCGGCCGCTGGTACTATGTGGAAGCGATCTGAAAACAGGGCCACCCGATTTGGGTGGCCCCTTGTGTTTCAGTTGACGCTTAGCACCGGCCGGCCATAACACCGCCGTCAACATCCCAGACTGCTCCGGTCACCCAACCGGCCTGATCGGACAACAGAAAGTCTACGGTCGCGGCAACATCGTCCGCCGTGCCGATCCGTCCGATCGGATGGAATGCGTCGAAGCCGTCCTTCAGAGTTTGCGTGATCTGGTCCTCCGGGATAAACGCGCCATAAATCGGCGTTTCGACAACAGCCGGGGCAACGGCATTAACCCGGACCCCATTATCTCCAAGCTCCATGGCCAAATGCTGTGTGAGAGCGTGCAAGCCGGCCTTTGCCATGGAGTAGGCGGAAGACGGCGTCGCCTTCACAGCCTGGTGTGCCCACATCGAGCCGAGATTGACGATAGATCCGGCTGCCCGCTCCACCATTTTCCGCGCAACGGCCTGAGTGATCTGAAACGTGCCGCGGTTGAACGCGTGATAGAGGTCGTAGTCCTCCGGTGTGTGGTCGAGGAACGGTTTCGGACTGAAGGCACCAGCTGCATTGACCAAATATCCGATCGGTGCTTGCAGACCCGCAATGCGCTCGACAAGGTCGGCAACGTCCTTTTGATCGGTCACATCGGATTGCCATGTTTGAACGCTGACTTTGTATGCATCCTCAATTTCTGCCTTTGCGGTTGAGAGTTTGTCCGCGTTCCGCCCGATAAGAACAAGGGGCACGTTCCTGGCGGCCAGCCGTTTCGCAGTGGCAAGGCCCATGCCGGACGTTCCGCCTTGAATGATTGCTACGGTTTCTGTCATTTCAGCTTCTCCATGATATTTATCTACTGATAGGTAGATTACGATGACCGGGATATCGGGATTGCAGAAGCTGGTGTCAAGTCCTATCTACTGATTGATAGATAATGAGGGTGTCATGAGCCGGAATGCTGCTGAAACAGAAGGAAAAATTTTGGACCTCGCCGAGAGCCTCATTCGCAAGAATGGCTATAACGGTGTGAGTTTCCGCGACCTGGCGTCCGGCGTTGGGGTGAAGAGCTCAAGTGTCCATTATTATTTCCCGACGAAAGAAGATCTCGGCGCGAAGGTGGCGCGCCGCTATACGGACCGTTTCTTAAACGCGCTCGGTGATCCTGAAGATGGGCCAGCGACCGCGTCTGAAATAGTTAAAAAGCTTCACGGCCTGTTTGTCTCCGCGCTTGGTTCAGATGGGCAAATGTGTCTTTGCGGAATTCTGGCAGCAGAATCCGCAGGGCTGCCGGAAAGTGTTGTCTCGGAGGCCAAGTCGTTTTTTGACCGTGTTTCAGATTGGATGACCGTGAGCCTGAGCAGAACCGAATGGGCCCAAAATCGGTCAGAAGAAGAGATTAAGGCAGAGGCCTTGTCAGCTCTGGCACTTCTTGAGGGAGGCATGATCATTGCGCGGGTTCGAAATGACCCGGCGCTTCTGACAACGCTGAGACCGAAGCTCGCAAGGTGATCCATTAAGATGGATGGCGCGCCTGCCTAGTAATTCCGTGGTGCTTCCTAAGTCGTACATTTGACCGGTCTGCAAATGGGTGCAAGTCTAGGTTCAAGCCGCCAAACGGCAGGAGCCTGACTTCATGAAGTTTTTCGCCTCAGCTTTCGTTTTTTTTATTTTCGCAATTGGTTTAATCCCGGCTCACGCCGACGATCCGGCGCCTGCGGTTCTGGTGGAGCGGGCGTCCAACACCAAGCCTGGAATGGCCGATGTTTATGTTGGCCGCGTCGCAGCCGTGAGCACCGTCAAAGTGGAAGCGCGGGTCGAAGGTGTTCTGGAAAGCCAGAAATTCACCGATGGGGGGCTCGTCAAAAAGGGCGATGTGCTCTTCCAGATTGAAAAGGATCTCTATCAGGCAAGTGCCGACAAGGCACAGGCGACTTTGGACGGTGCGAAGGCCACGGCCTTGAACGGCAAAATCAACCTCGACCGGCAAAAACAGCTGCTGGATCGGGGCGATGTCTCGCAGGCGGTCTACGATTCGGCCGAAGCGGATTACAAGGGTGATCAAGCTGCAGTCGGAGAGGCTCAAGCAGATCTCGATACAGCCAAAATCAATCTGGGCTTCACGACGATCACCAGTCCGATCGATGGCCGGATCTCCGACTCGCCTGTCGATGTGGGCAACCTCATAACGTCGAACACCGGTGTTCTCGCGACGATCACCAGCATAGACCCGATCCATGTGAAGTTTTTTATCAGCGAGCGGGACCTGATTCTGAAGCGTCAGGAAGGTCTCGTTGCTGAAAACTCTTCGACACTTGATGTGAAATTGCAGCTCTCAGATGGCGCCAGTTACCCGGCTGCCGGGAAGATCGACTACATCAGCAACGAAGTCGAAACATCCACCGACACGGTTGAAATGCGCGCCGCATTTAACAACCAGAATGCCCTTCTGGTGCCCGGCCAAGTGGTTACCGTGACATTCGAGGACCCGAATGCAAGCGAAGTGGTCGTTGTTCCGCAAACGGCAATTCAGCTCGATGCAAAGGGGCACTTTGTGTTTGTCGTTGGAAAAGACGATGTCGTTGAACGGCGGGATGTGACCCTCGGCAATCAGATCGGGCGGGATTGGGTCGTCAGCAAAGGCCTGCAGGCCGGAGATCCGGTGGTCATCCAGGGACTGCAAAAGATCCATGAGGGCGTCAAAGTCAGCCCGACTGAAACGCAATCCTGAACCGGGGCGGTCCGATGCTTGCAAGATTCTTTATCGATCGGCCCAACTTTGCCATCGTCATCGCGGTCCTCACGGTCCTGGTTGGCGCACTCGCCATCCGGTTTGTGCCAATCGCCCAGTTTCCAAACATTGCGCCACCGCAAATTCAGGTGACTGCGAGTTTCCCGGGCGCCAACGCAGCCCTCATTCAAAATGCCGTCGCAACACCGATCGAGGAACAGGTGAATGGTGTCGACGGGATGATTTACATGTCGTCCCAATCGTCCAGTGAAGGCACTTATCAGCTGACGGTCACGTTCGACATCGGCACAGATCCTGATATTGCCGCGGTCAATGTCCAGAACCGGGTGGCGCTCGCCACGCCCCTGCTGCCCGAAGCCGTCACAAAGCTTGGCATTTCCACGTCAAAGCAGAACAGCGACATGCTGCAGGTGATCAATCTGCTGTCACCGAACAAGACGTTCAGTCAGCTCTATTTGAGCAACTATGCGGCTGATTTCATTCAGGATCCGCTCAGCCGGATTGATGGTGTCGGGCTGGTCAATCAGTTTGGGCCACTGAACTACAGCATGCGGGTGTGGCTGAACCCGGAAAAAATGGCGGCGCTGAACCTGTCCGCGTCGGACGTCTCCTCTGCCATCGAGGCGCAAAATGTCGAAGCTGCCGCAGGTCAGATCGGAGCCCCACCTTTCAGCGACGCACAGACGTCTTTTCAATTCACATTGGACGCTCAAGGGCTGCTGGAGACTGCAGAGCAGTTTGAGCAAATCATCCTGGGAGCGCAGGATGACGGTTCTTTCATCCGGCTGAAGGACATCGCGCGGGTGGAGCTGGGCGCTGAGAGTTATGCGGCGACATCATTTTATAACGGCGAACCGTCTGCGATCATTGCGATTTTCGAGGAAAGCGGAGCAAATGCCCTGGATGTTGCGGACGCCGTCCGCTCCCAGATGGAGGAGCTTTCAAAACAGTTTCCGGAGGACATGGAATATGTCCTTGCCTATGACGTGACCACAGCGGTTCGAAAATCAATCGAAGAGATCGCATCGACCCTGGCGATAACGGCGGCCCTGGTCATCTCGGTCACCTTTTTCTTTCTGCTTAGCATCCGGGCAACCTTGATCCCGGCGATCGCGATTCCGGTCTCTCTGCTTGGGACCATGGCGCTCATCTACGTCATCGGGTTCAGCGCCAACATGATTACGCTCTTTGCAATTGTGCTTGCGATCACGCTGGTGGTCGATGATGCGATTGTCATCATCGAAAACACCGAACGGATCATGGAAGAGGATGGACTTGAGCCGCGCGAAGCCACGTTGAAGGCGATGAGCCAGGTGACGCGGCCGATCATCGCAACCACATTCGTTCTGGCGGCGGTGTTTGTTTCGGTGTGTTTCTTTCCCGGGATCACGGGCGAGATCTATCTTCAGTTCGCTTTGACGATCACATTTGCCTTCGCGCTGTCTGCCATCAATGCCCTGACGCTTGGGCCGGTGCTCTGTTCGTTGTTTCTGTCGCGCCGGACCGGGCATCCGAAAGGCCTTTTCCGCCTGATACCAAAGCTGATCGACAAACTGAGAGATGGCTACGTTGCCATTGTCAGGCTCATGCTCCGGTTCATTCCGGTCTCTTTGGCTGTGTTGGCGGGCGTTATCGCTGCTACGATCTACATGTTTGAAACCACGCCGACCGGCTTCATTCCCCCGGAAGACAATGGCGTGTTGTTTGTCAGCATTGAACTGCCCGAGGGTGCCTCGCTCCAGCGGACCCAAGAGGTGGTGCAAAACATCAGCGCACAGGTTCAAAAGCAGCCGGGCATTGGAGCCATTACGTCTGTCGCAGGGTTCAGTTTGCTCGCCGGCAACAGGTCGAACGTCGGAATTCTGGTGTTGTTGCTGGACCCTTGGGATCAACGCAAGACCCGTGAGACCCAGTGGTGGGCCATCATGATGTCCTTGAACCGGTCCCTGGCCGCGATCCCGGAAGCAACGTCCTTTGTGTTCCCATTGCCGACGATCCAGGGCGTTGGGTCAAGCGGCGGTTTGTCGGCGCAGCTGCTGGACTACAAGGCCAACAACATTGAGGATTTTGACGCCGTTAAGACAGCATTTCTGTCGGCGTTGATGAAGGAGCCGGAATTCCAGTCGGCTTTCAGCAGCTTTTCTGCCACGGCCCCGCAATACAGTTTGACGATCGACCGCGACCGCGCCGAAGCCCTGCAGGTCAAGGTCAGCGATATCTTTACGGCGCTGCAGGCGAGCTTTGGTTCTCTCTATGTGAACAATTTCGTCAAGGACGGCCGCGTCTACTGGGTGGTGATGTCGGCTGATGCGCAGTTCCGGCAGACGACCAGCCAGGTCCGGGGCATTTACGTGAAGAATGCGGCCGGTGAAGCGTTGCCGCTGCGGACCTTCATCACAGCGGAGCCTGTGTTGGGCGCCCAGACGATCTACCGATACAATCTTTTTACGTCGGCTTCGATCAACGCCCAGCTTCAACCGGGCTTCAGTTCCGGCACTGGCATCCAGAAATTCGCAGAGGTCGCCCAAACATCCTTGCCGGAAGGTTACGGTTTTGACTGGACGGATATCACGCTTCAGGAGGTCGATGCCGGTGGTTTGGTCACGTATATTCTGATCCTGGCGGTGATTTTCGCCTATCTCTGCCTGGTCGCCCAATATGAAAGCTGGGTGTTGCCTCTGTCTGTCATGGCATCTACCGTGTTTGCAGTGTTCGGCGCTCTGATCCCGCTGCAATTTATCCCTAACCTGAACAACAACATCTACGCCCAGATCGGCATGGTGTTGCTGATCGGGTTGGCTGCGAAGAAGGCAATCATGGTGGTTGAGTTCGCCAAGAACCTTCGGGAAGAGGGGCATAGCATTCAAGAGGCTGCGATTCAGGCAGCTCACATGCGGTTCCGGCCTGTGACCATGACAGGGTTGTGTTTCATTCTTGGTGTTCTCCCGCTGGTTCTGGCTAGCGGCGCGGGAGCTGCCGGGCGTGTGTCGATCGGCTTTCCCGTGTTCGTGGGGATGATCATCGACAGCACCCTCGGGCTTTTGATGATCCCAGTTCTTTATGTTGTCTTCCAGTCGATCAGTGAGCGGATCGCAGGATTTCGCGGCAAGCCTTCTCTCAAAAAGGAACCAGCCTGATCTAGTGAAAATTCCGCCCGCCAGGCAGGGCTTTCACTGTTTGCCGTTCAAGGGCGGCGGCCTTGTGTGGTTTGATATGTGCGACATCCTTTCGAAGTTCCGGAACATCGCGGATCAGTTGGACCAGGCGGCTGGCCGGCTTGATCTTTTCGGTCAATTCAATCACGGGGCGCTTGACCTCATCCGCACGGGCCAGGCCGGCATCGTCCAGAGACTTGTCGGACAGATCGGACAGCAGCGCGGTGACGTCCTCGACATGATCAGCCACCACGTGAATCACCCCGGCTTCATTCTGGACGCGTCCTGAAACCTTCAAGAAGCGGGCTCCCATTACCAATGGCCGGTATTTTTCAAACACTTTTGGCCAAACAATAATGTTGGCGATGCCGCCTTCATCTTCCAGCGTGAGAAAAATGACGCCCTTCGCCGAGCCGGGCCGTTGGCGGACCAGCACCAGTCCGGCCACGGAAATCTGGCGGCCCTGGCGGATATCCGGCAGGTGCATGCAGGGCACAACATTCTGACGAGCGAGCGCAGGCCGGGCAAAAGCAACCGGATGGGCTTTCAAGGACAGGCTCAGGCTTTGGTAGTCGGCCATGACATGGGCGCCCGGCAACATCGGCGGCAGTTCTGCGTCCGGTTCTGGCCTCAAGTCCCCAAAATCGGCAACATCAAACAGCGGCAGCCGGTCGCGCTGATGGCCAGCTTCCAGACCTTGCGCCGCCCAGACCGCCGCACGCCGGTCAAGGCCGAGCGAGCGGAACGCATCGGCCTCGGCAAGGCGCAGGATCACCGGGCGGCTGAGGCCGGATCTCAGCCAAAGATCTCGGATGCTGTCATAGCCGTCGTCGCGATGCGCGATCAGCTTGTCCATATCGTCCTGTTTAAGGCCTTTGACCGTCCGGAAGCCGAGCCGGACCGCATGATCGGTACGCACGATCTCTCTCATATCCCGGTGACGGGGGTGGAGGTGCCGGGCCGCCTGCCAGCCAGGTTCCAGTTTTGCGTCCCAATCGGAAAGGTTGATATCAACCTCGCGGACATCCACACCATGTTCGCGCGCATCGCGGACCAGTTGTCCGGGGGCATAAAACCCCATGGGCTGGGAATTCAAAAGCGCGGCGCAAAAGACATCCGGGTAATAGGCCTTGATCCAGGACGAGGCATAAACGAGCAGCGCAAAACTTGCCGCATGGCTTTCGGGAAACCCGTATTCGCCAAAGCCCTCGATCTGGCGGAAGCAGCGTTCGGCAAAGTCCCGGTCGTAGCCGTTTTTTGCCATGCCCTCGATCATCTTGGTCTGGAACGTGCCGATCGTGCCGACCCGTCGGAAGGTCGCCATGGCGCGGCGCAGTTTGTCGGCTTCGCCGGGTGTGAACCCGGCGGCCACAATGGCGATTTTCATCGCCTGTTCCTGAAACAGCGGCACGCCCATGGTCTTGCCGAGCACGGCTTCCAGCTCCTTGCTCGGGTAAGTGACATGCTCCTTGCCCTGACGGCGGCGCAGGTAAGGGTGGACCATGTCACCCTGGATCGGGCCGGGCCGGACGATGGCAACCTCGATGACGAGATCGTAGAACGCCCGTGGTCTGAGCCGGGGCAGCATGGTCATCTGGGCCCGGCTTTCCACCTGGAAAACACCGACGGAATCGGCCCGGCACAACATGTCATAGACGGGTGCCTCCTCAGCCGGGATGGTGGAGATGGTGAGATCCTGGCCATAGTTTTCCGACAACATTGTGAGGGCTTTTCGGATTGCGGTCAGCATGCCAAGCGCAAGGACGTCGATTTTCAGGATCCCGAGGGCATCCAGATCGTCCTTGTCCCATTCCACCACAGTGCGGTCTTCCATGGCCGCGTTCTGGATTGGAATGACCTCGTCGAGCCGGCCGCGGGTGATGACAAAACCGCCAACATGCTGGGAGAGGTGCCGGGGAAAACCGATCAGCGTGCGGGCCAGTTCCAGCATTTGTGTGATTAAGGGATCTGACGGATCCAGCCCGGCCTCGCGCACTTGGGCCTCTTCGGTTCCGGCCGACGCGCGCCCCCAGACCGTCCCGGCAAGGGACGCTATCGCGTCTTCGGAAAGGCCGAACACCTTGCCGACTTCCCGAAGGGCGGAGCGGGACCTATAGGTGATGACAGTGGCCGCAAGTCCGGCGCGTTCGCGGCCGTATTTGGCATAAATGTACTGGATGACCTCTTCCCGCCGCTCGTGTTCGAAGTCGACATCAATGTCCGGCGGCTCGCGCCGTTCGGGTGAGATGAAACGCTCAAACAGGAGATCTGCCCTGGTTGGGTCAACCTCGGTGATGCCAAGGCAGAAGCAGACTACGGAGTTGGCGGCTGATCCCCGGCCCTGGCACAGGATGCCGCGTGTGCGGGCAAACCGGACAATGTCGTAAACGGTCAAAAAATACGGCGCGTAGTCGAGGTCCGCGACCAGTTTCAGTTCATGATCAATGGTCGCCCGGATCTTGTCCGGAACACCCTCCGGATAACGCCGTTTGGCACCTTCCAGGGTCAGCCGCTCCAGTTCGGCCTGCGGGCTGGCACTCTCCCCGGCTGGTTCTTCCGGATACTCATAGCGAAGGTCATCCAGCGAGAACCGGACCTCGTGGAGGATCTTCAGGCTTTCATGCAAAGGCGCCGGATCGTTTTCAAAAAGACGCAGGATGTCCTCTGCCGGCTTCAAATGACGTTCGGCATTTTGCTGCAGTTGGCGGCCGGCGCTCTCCAGCCGCTCATGCAGGCGGATGCAGGTTAGAACATCCTGTAAGGGGCGCCGTTCCGGCGCATGATAGAGCGTGTCGTTGATGGCGAGCATCGGCACACCCGCCGTCTGCGTTATGTTGCGGGCAAGGGCGAGCCGCCGCCGGTCTTCCGCCTTCCGGTGGAGGGCGACGGCAAGCCGGAGCGTACCTTCAAAGTGGCCTTTCAGCTGTTCCAGTACCTGCAGGACCGGGGCCGGATCCGGCAATCCCGGCGGCAGGATCAGGGCGGCCGGAGAGCCCGGGCAAAGCAGGCTCACGTCATCCAGGGTCAGATGACAGGCGCCCTTTTCCGCCCGCCGGTTGCCGATGGTCAAAAGCCGGGTCAGGGTGCCATAGGCCTCACGGTCTTTCGGCCAGTAAAGAAGATCCGGCGTGCCGTCGAGAAACGCCAGACGGCAACCGGGCGCGAATTTCAATCCGGTCTCTTTTGCCGCCATATGTGCCCGGACCACACCGGCCATGGAATTGCGGTCACAAATGCCAAGGGCGGCCAGTTGCAAGTGCGCGCCTTGAAGTGCCAGCTCTTCTGGATGGGAGGCACCATGAAGAAAGGAGAAATTGGTCGCAGCGCACAGCTCCGCATAAGCGGGCGGCTCAGTGATTGAAGGGCGCCATGTCATGCGAACAGACCCTGCAGATACCAGCGCGGGCGGCTGGTCTCGCGCTCATAAAGACCTTCCCGGTAGAGCCAAAACCGCCGGCCTTCGGTGTCTTCAATGCGGAAATAATCCCGGGTCACGCCCTCCTTGGCCTCTGAGGGCCGGTCGTGCGCGCCAATCCACCAGGGCGGGGCAATGCGTTCCGGACCTTCTGAGCGGACGACCTGGTAGATGCCACGGCGCCAGCGGAACCTTAGCGGCGGTCCGTCCGGCACCATGGCCAGAGCCTCGACTTCTTCTGCCGGTTCGATCAGCCGCAAGGGACGTGTCACCAGACCTTCCTGCCAGCTGGAGGTCTCTATCCCGCCAGCCGGACGGGTGTCTTCAGCAAACCCGAGTTGAGGACTGGATGAGGGGTGCGCGCGGTGAAGATCGGGAGCGGCCGCGCCTTTTGAAAATCCGGACCAGACGAGCGCGTCTTGTTGGGCGAAGGCTGCCGGTACATACCCGGTCTGGCTTTCCGGCAGATGCCGGTCGACCGGCAAAAGCCGGGTAACACGCTCAGGGCCCAAGCGGGCACCCAACCGGTCCACCAGATCGTCCAGGCTGGCATCGGCTTCCGCCGCACCGTTTGCTGTCAGCGCCGATTGAACAGCCGGGGCCTTGTCGGCGACCAGAACATCCAGGCGGACAAGGTCGTAGCCAAAGCCGGCATCAATTGCCCCTTCATCTGCCTTCAGTTTTTCGGCAAACAGCCGGAGAACGCGCTTGGGGTCGCGCAGCGGGCTGCTGGTGCCGACGCGGAATTTTTGAACCGCGCCATCGACCCGGAACAGGCTCAATTCGAAGACGCGGCCGCCTTCGACCCGGCGTTCCAGCGCCTTGGCGGCCTGACCGGCCAGAGAAAGCGCGACCGCCTTGACGTCATCGAGTTGTGAGATGGGATCGAAGAACCGTCGCTCTGCGGAAATCAGCGGAGCTTCGAACCGGGGAGAAATCGCTTCTCCTTGAAGCCCCAACGCTTGATCAAGCCGGAGGATGAGGTCTGCGCCAAAACGGTTGGTGAGCGGCGCGCGCGGCCGGTCATACAGCTGACCAATGGTTTTCAAGCCAACCTGGTTCAGGCCGGAGACAGCTTCAGGAGGCACCCGAAGAGCTGCAAGGGGCAAGGGGGCGAGGGCTTGCCGTTCTTGGCTGTCCGCCAAAACACCGCCGGAACCGAAGCGGGCGAGCGCCCAAGCCGTCCCTGCGGTTCCGGCGATCGCACCGGCAACGCAAAACCCCTGCCGGTGAAGCCTTTCCAAGGCATCTTTCAAAAGGACCTCTTCTCCGTTGAAGAGGTGCGCGCAGCCTGTGATGTCCAGAAACAACCCGTCCTTGCCGTCGAGCGCCACCAAAGGCGTGTAGCGGGCGCACCAATCCGCGACAGCGCCCAGCAAGGCAGCGTCCTTTTCCGGATCGGCGTCTTCACACAAAAGATGCGGGATCCGGGCCCGCGCATCGGCTTCCGCCTCGCCGAGACGCAAGCCGCAGGCCCTTGCGGTTTCATTCAAGGAGACAATCCGGCGGGCACCCCGGATTTTTTCCAAAACGGCGAGCGGCGGTTCAGCCTGCCGGGCGGAGGGTGTGGAGCTGACCCGCAGCCGGCGCAGGATCCGGTCGCAGGGAAGATCCGCGATCCAGAGCGAGAGGATGCGCTGGTGCGGCAAATGTTTGTCTCGCATGGTCCCACTCCACGGTCAGGCGGCCGGGACGGCCCTCCCGGTTCCGCGTCAGGTCGATGTGCCATGCTGGCGCTCCAAGGCCCGCATGGGGTGCTTTTTCCAAGAACTCCGGAGCCTTTGAGGCGGCCGGAGAAATCTGCCAGCGGGTGACGGCTGCGGTCGGTTCATGTATTGCCCCATGACGGAGCAAGATGACCGGGACCGTGCTGCGGCTGGCCCGCAGGGAAATACGGCGACTTGCCGTGAGATCCACGAGACGTTCCCCGCCCTGGATTTCGCCGGCAACGGCGGCAAGGGCACTGCAGGACGCGCCTTCCTCAAGGCACCACAGAACGTCTTCCAGCTTTCTCGCCCGCACCACGATCAGCCGGGCCGGATCAATGCCGAAGTCCAGCAGCCCGGCGCCATGAAGCCGGCCGGATTCCTGAGTGGCCCGGATATCCTGGACCACCAGAACCGGCCCGGACCTTATGGCCAGAAGCCGTGCAAGAAGCGCAAGGCCGAAGCCACTGAGTGCCCCGGCATTGCGGCTTTCGGAGCTGACCACCTCATGCAAGGCCCCCAGTTTCAGTCCGCTGTCCGACAAGCTGTTGCCGGGTTGAAACAGCCGGTCGAGTGTCTCCAGTCCCAAGGGGCACCGGGCGGTGAGGTCATCTGGTTCGCCCTTTCCGGGCGGTTCAGCTTCGAAGGCCTCAGCCTGCGTCTTGCCGTCCGCCGGACGGTCTTTCAAAAAACTGTCCGGCCCCTGCGGGTTGGCGGCGGTCGCAGGGGCCGGACCAAACTGCGTCTTAAAGGGGAGGCGACCCTCAAGATCCGCAATGCGGCGACGCAGCTCGGCAAGAGATGTGCTATGTTCGGATGCGGCGGACATTGTGCACGTTGATTCCAATCACACTGGTTTTTGTTCTCTATTTGTTCTTATTGATTCCGGAGAACAGTCAGAGAGTCAAGCAGCTTTTTGAAAAGCTGTGTGTGTCCTTTGACCTTGCGTTAGTTTTCAGCGCCTTGTGTTGTCCTGAAGGTCCGGAAACACGCAAGTTAGTGACGCCGCATTGTCGAGTGGTGAGTGATCCTCAAATGTGATCACCAAAGATCGCGTATTCCGGACAGATGGCTCCTCTGGGGTACAAAGCGCAGACCTCTGCGGGCTTCTTCCAAGACAAACGGCAAGAATCCGCATGACAACGGCCCGAAAATCCTGTATACGCCCGCCCAAGTTGGATGAATGCTTGTCTTCCGGCAGGAAGCCTTGTGTTCTGGTCGATGCTTTTACCGGGCACCGAACTCCATAAAATCCGGCGGATATGCAACATGGCCCAAAGCTGGTGAACCCGTTCTTGGCACCTTTGATCCCAAGGACGCTCTGACCGCTTTGTAATTGAAAAGGGAAACATGCCATGAATATCATCGAGCAGCTGAACGCTGAAGAAATGGCGAAAATCGAAGCTCAGCGTAAGCTTCCTGAATTTTCTCCGGGCGACACCGTCCGCGTTCTGGTGAAGGTCACCGAAGGCAACCGGACCCGTACACAGGCTTATGAAGGCGTATGCATTGCGCGTTCCGGCGGCGGCATCAACGAAAGCTTCACCGTCCGCAAGATTTCCTACGGCGAAGGCGTTGAGCGTGTCTTCCCGATTTACTCTCCGATGCTGGAAGGCGTAGAGGTTGTCCGCCGCGGTAAGGTCCGTCGTGCGAAGCTCTACTACCTGCGCGACCGCCGCGGTAAGTCTGCCCGTATCACAGAGAACACCAACGCCCGCTCCAAGCGCCTCAACGAAGACGCCCGCGCGGAAGCTGCTGCTGCAAAGGCAGCCAAGGCTGAAGCCAAAAAGGCCGAAGCAGAAGCAGCTGCTGCAGAGACCGCTGCCGAATAAGCAGCTCTCAAGACCCGTTTCGCAAGGCGGCTTCTGGAGTGATCCAGGAGCCGTTTTGTTGTTTTGAAGCCATGGGGCGGTTTGTTGCGTGGTGTTTCTTTGTCCAGAGCAGCTTGATGCCGGAAAGGCAGACGGTGTCTGGCGCTGATAAAGACCAGAAATCCGCAGCCTTCCTTGACTCTCTTTCTTCTTTCCGGCATAAGCCCGCGAACTCCATATGAGTGACTGACATTTCAATCCGCCGACCGGGACCCGCAAAGGTATAAAGAGCGCCCGGAGGTTCCCACCCGACAGCGCGATGCGCCCTCGGGTGTTAAACTGCTTTGCGCCCTCGCATTCGGTTGGATTTCAATGATGGTTCCCCATATGGTTCGGGAGATTTCCCGAAACGAATTGAGCCAAGGACCCTTTGATGTTTGAAAGCCTGTCCGATCGACTAAGCGGTATTTTCGACAAGCTCACCGGCCGCGGTGCGCTGTCGGAAAACGACGTCAACGAAGCGTTGCGCGAAATTCGCCGCGCGCTGATCGAGGCCGACGTCGCACTGCCGATCGTTCGCTCTTTCACCGACAAGGTCCGTCACCGTGCTGTTGGCGCGGAGGTCGTCAAATCAGTCACCCCAGGTCAGATGGTGGTGAAGATTGTTCACGACCAGCTTGTCGAAATGCTCGGTGAAGAAGGTCAACCGATTGACCTGAATGCACCGGCGCCGGTCGCGATCATGATGGTCGGCCTTCAAGGTTCCGGTAAAACCACCACTACGGCCAAGATTGCCCGCCGTTTCACCCAGCGCGACAAGCGCAAGGTGTTGATGGCCTCGCTCGACACCCGCCGTCCGGCCGCGCAAGAGCAGCTGAAAATCCTGGGTGAGCAAAACGACGTCGACACCCTGCCGATCATCGAAGGCCAGGGCCCGGTCGAGATTGCCAACCGGGCCATGTCCGCAGCCAAGCTCGGCGGCTATGACGTGGTTCTCCTCGACACCGCAGGCCGGATCCACATCGACGAGCCGCTGATGGTGGAAATGGCCGAGGTCAAGGCCGCCGCCAATCCGCATGAAATCATTCTTGTTGCCGACAGTTTGACCGGTCAGGACGCCGTCAATCTGGCCCAAAACTTTGACGAGCGCGTTGGCATCACCGGTATTGCTCTGACCCGTATGGACGGTGACGGGCGCGGCGGGGCGGCCCTGTCCATGCAGGCGGTCACCGGCAAGCCGGTCAAACTGATCGGTACGGGTGAAAAGTCCGACGCACTGGAAGACTTTCACCCAAAACGGATCGCCGACCGGATCCTCGGCATGGGCGACATTGTTTCGCTCGTCGAGAAAGCAGCCGAAGCCATTGATGCGGAACAAGCCGCAAAAATGGCGAAGAAGATGCAGAAGGGTCATTTCGACCTGGAAGATCTCGCCGAGCAGCTCAAGCAGATGGAAAAGCTGGGCGGAATGTCCGGCATGATGGGCATGTTGCCGGGCGTCGGCAAAATGAAAAAGCAGATCGACGCCGCCGGTCTCGACGACAAGATGTTCAAGCGCCAGATCGCGATCATCCAATCGATGACCCCGACCGAGCGCAAGAAGCCTGATCTCCTCAAGGCCAGCCGGAAAAAGCGCATCGCCAGTGGTTCCGGGGTTGAGGTGGCCGAGGTCAACAAGCTTTTGAAAATGCACCGCCAGATGGCGGACATGATGAAAAAGATGGGCAAGGGCAAAGGCATGCTCGGCAAGCTGATGGGCGGCATGGGCGGTGGTATGCCGGATGTCGATCCGAAGCAGCTGGAAGAGATGGCCAAGTCCGGCCAGATGCCAAGTGGCATGGACCTGCCAAAGGGAATGCCGGGTCTCGGTGGTCCGGGCCTGCCGCCAGGAATGCCGGGCCTGCCAGGCCTTGGCGGTCCGAAGATGCCGGGTCTTCCCGGCATGGGGAAGGGTAAGAAACGATGAGCCAGGCTGAAACCCAACTGGGACAAAGCGCGGCTCTCGATGAGCTGAAGTCCTTGCGCGGTTCGATCGACAACATCGATGCGGCGCTTATTCACATGCTCGCAGAGCGTTTCAAGTGCACCCAGAAGGTGGGTGTCTTGAAAGCCACAAACGACCTGCCGCCGGCTGATCCGGCGCGGGAAAAAATTCAGATCGAGCGGCTGCGGAAACTCGCAGCCGACGCCAATCTCGATCCTGACTTTGCCGAGAAATTTCTGAACTTCATCGTTCGCGAAGTGATCCGGCACCATGAAGCCATTGCCGCTGAAGCCGGCAACTGAAACACACTGGAGAAATAAAATGGCTACGAAAATTCGCCTTGCACGTGGCGGTTCCAAGAAGCGCCCGTACTACCGCATCGTTGTTGCTGACATCCGCGCTCCGCGTGATGGCCGCTTCATCGAAAAAGTCGGTTCCTACAACCCGATGCTGCCGAAGGATTCCGAAGAGCGCGTTCAGCTGAACGTTGAGCGGATCCAGTACTGGCTCGGCAACGGCGCACAGCCGACCGATCGTGTACACCGTTTCCTTGATGCTGCCGGTCTCCTGAAGCGCGAACCGCGCAACAACCCGAAAAAGGCCCAGCTCGGCCGTAAGGCGCAAGAGCGTCTCGACGAGAAGAAGGCTGCTGAAGAAGAAGCTGCTGCCGCTGCTGCTGAAGCTACAGAAGAAGCTGCTGCCGAGTAAGACTGCATACGCCGTGTAGATATCCGGCTTGAGGGCCTTTTGAGATGAGCTCCAAAGAGACACAAAAGGTGCTGATGGCCAAAATCGGCGCGGCGCATGGCGTTCGCGGGGAAGTGCGGGTCAAGCCGTTCGGCGATGACCCGCTTTCCTTCACCGACTACGGTGTGCTGACCACAAAGGACGGCAAGCAGTCCTTTGAAGTGGTGAGTGCGCGAGTGCAAAAGACGGTTGTCGTCACAAAATTCAAGGAAGTGACCGACCGCAACAGGGCGGAAGAGCTCAACGGTACCGAGCTTTACATCGACCGGGACCAGCTTCCCGAGACAGACGAAGACGAGTTCTATTATTCCGACCTGAACGGGCTGGATGTGAAGGACCCACAGGGTGAGCCGCTCGGCAAGATCGTGGCGGTGCAGGATTTTGGCGCAGGCGATCTCCTGGAGATCCGGCCGAAACGCGGCAAGACCTTCTATATTCCCTTCACCAAGGACTTTGTTCCGGAGATCAATCTAGACAGCGGCTTTGTGGTTGCCGATCTTCCGGAAGATTATTTGTCGGATGAAAAGCCGGATCCAGAATCATCAACCGATTCGCCTGACAGATAACGGGTCGGCACGGGTTTCAAACCCATTTCCCCAAGATCAATGTCATCGGTTTCGTCACTCAACGCCTGCCGGGTTTCTGAGCGTATCAGTGCGATCAGAGCAACCACGAGCGACACGCCGATCGCGTTTGCGACAATATCCGGCACCGACATTTGGTGATGCGGCAGCATCCCCTGCACGATTTCGCCCAGGATGCCGAGGCTCATCGCGATGAAAGCGGAGATCCGCAGCCGGCAGCAAAACAGGGCATGGATCGATAGGGTCAAAAGCGCGAAAAACGCGATGTGGAGAACTTTATCGTACGGGTGACTAACGCCGGTCTCAAAGACGAGACCAACCAGAACACCAAAAGCAATCAGAGCTGCAAGCGGGAGAACCCGGCCGACAGACAGCTCAATAAAATGTGGGTCTTCCCGAAGAAGAAAGATGTCTGGAAGCTTGAATTTTATCCTCGGAAAACGGCGCACGACAGACCACCTGATTGTTATCTCCTTGTCACTTAGCACAAGGACGATTAATCAGAGCTTTCAAACTCCTAAAGCGGGCAAACAGCAACAGAATTACCAATTTACTTGGTAAATGGATCGTTAAGGCTGACCCGGTGTAATCTTGACCCACTGCGGCAAACACACGGTGCTTCCATGACCTTCAAGGCAACCATTCTCACGCTCTACCCTGACATGTTTCCAGGGCCACTTGGACAAAGCCTGTCCGGCCGTGCGTTGGAGAAAGGTCTGTGGGACATTGAGACCAGCCAGATCCGGGATTTTGCGACCGATAAACACCGGTCCGTCGATGACACCCCTGCAGGTGGTGGTGCCGGCATGGTGCTGCGGGCCGACATTCTGGCGAAAGCCATTGATGCCGCGGCTCCGGCTGAAGATCCGCGCCCCCGCATTCTGATGAGCCCCCGCGGAAAACCGTTTACGCAAGCAAAAGCACATGAGCTGGCAGAAGGGGCTGGTGCCATCATCGTGTGCGGCCGGTTTGAGGGTATTGATCAGCGTGTCATCGATACGCGGAACCTGGAGGAAATCTCCATCGGGGATTACATCCTGTCGGGCGGAGAGATCGGTGCCATTACCATGCTGGATGCGATCGTTCGCCTGATCCCGGGTGTGATGGGTAACATGGAAAGCGCGGATACGGAAAGCTTCGAAACTGGTCTTCTGGAGCATCCCCACTACACACGCCCGGCGGAGTTCGAAGGGCTGACCATCCCGGATGTCCTGACCTCTGGCAATCACAAGAAAATCCACGAATGGCGTCTCGCTGAAGCTGAACGCTTGACCCGCGAACAGCGACCGGATCTTTGGGATGCTTACATGTCTGACGATGACGACGTGGATTGAGTGGTGCTTCCGGAGGTTAAGTCACTGGTGTCTGCCGATAGATACCCCAAATGCCTTTGCGGTGTAGAAGCCCTTGTAATTCCATAATGAATATACATCTCAATCGAAAACAAGGTCCTGTTTCCTAAAAGGGTCCGCCGGGTGGAGACAATGCATTTTTGAAGCCGTCTATTGCCCTGGGTGTTGCGCCTGTTCTGGTGAAAGCGCTCGGAATTTTGTATAGGACTCTCGCGAGTTTCTTAGGGACAAGAATGGGGGAGAGGCTCTGTTCGCGTCCATTGCGGAACCTTTTGGGATGAAATGGCTTTTCTTCTCAAGGGGCCTGCAAAATGTGTAGACCGGCGGCCGGCAAGACGCGGCGAGGCTGCCATGGATGCGAAGGAGACCACACGTCGTGACCCAGTCCCTCGACAGTTTCAACTGTAAGAAAACCCTCACAGCCGGTGGCAAGAACTACACCTATTATTCCATTCCCGAGGCTGAGAAAAACGGCCTTGAGGGTGTATCCAAGTTGCCGTTTTCACTGAAGGTTGTTCTAGAAAACCTGCTGCGTTTTGAAGACGGGCGCACGGTGACGAAAGACGACATTCTGGCCTGCGCCGAGTGGCTTAAGACGCGCAACTCCACGCACGAAATCTCCTACCGGCCAGCGCGCGTCCTGATGCAGGACTTTACCGGTGTTCCGGCTGTCGTTGACCTTGCCGCCATGCGCGATGCGGCAGTGAAGCTTGGCGGTGATCCGCAGAAGGTCAATCCGCAGGTGCCGGTGGATCTCGTGATCGACCACTCGGTCATGGTTGACTATTTCGGCACCGGCGACGCGTTTCAGAAAAACGTGGAACTGGAATACGAGCGCAATGGCGAACGCTACGAGTTCCTGCGTTGGGGCCAATCCGCGTTTGATAACTTCCGCGCTGTGCCACCGGGTACCGGTATCTGCCACCAGGTGAACCTGGAATATCTCGCCCAGACCGTCTGGACGAAACAGGAAAACGGCGAGGAGATCGCCTATCCGGACACGCTGGTCGGCACAGACAGCCACACCACCATGGTGAACGGCCTTGCAGTCCTTGGCTGGGGCGTTGGCGGCATCGAGGCGGAAGCGGCTATGCTCGGCCAGCCGATCTCCATGCTGATCCCGGAAGTCATAGGCTTCAAGCTGACCGGAAAGCTGAACGAGAGTATTACCGCCACCGACCTGGTTCTGACAGTCGTCCAGATGCTGCGCGCCAAGGGCGTGGTCGGTAAATTCGTGGAATTCTATGGTCCAGGCCTCGACAACTTGTCCCTGGAAGATGCAGCGACCATCGCCAACATGGCGCCGGAATACGGCGCGACATGCGGCTTCTTCCCCGTGGACAGTGACACGCTGAAATATCTGGAAGCGACCGGCCGTGACAAGGACCGCGTCGCGCTGGTCGAAGAATACGCCAAAGCCCAGGGCATGTTCCGCGAGGGCTCGGAAGAACCGGCCTTCACGGACACCCTGGAGCTCGATATTTCTACCGTCGTGCCTTCGCTTGCCGGCCCGAAGCGTCCGCAAGACCGGGTAACTTTGTCTGAAGCCGCACCGGAGTTTGCCAAGGCGCTGAAAGAAATTAAGGGGACCGGCGGTGCTGGCGCAGTGCCAGCATCCACACCAGAATCCCGGTTTGTCGACGAGGGCGCAACAGGCGTTCTCGACAAGGCGCACCAGCGTTATGTCGTCGAGGGTAAAGATCATGGCCTCGCTGAGGGCGATGTGGTGATTGCCGCGATCACTTCTTGCACCAACACCTCCAACCCATCTGTTCTGATCGGCGCTGGGCTGGTTGCCCGAAAGGCGCTGGAAAAAGGTCTCAAGGTGAAGCCGTGGGTAAAAACCTCGCTGGCCCCGGGCTCGCAAGTGGTCACCGACTATCTGGAAAAGGCCGATGTCCAGAAGGACCTGGATGCGCTCGGCTTCAACCTGACCGGTTATGGCTGCACCACCTGTATTGGCAACTCCGGCCCACTCGATCCGGCGATTTCCAAGACCATCAACGACAATGACCTGGTCGCCTGTTCTGTTCTGTCCGGCAACCGCAACTTCGAGGGCCGGGTAAACCCGGATGTGCGCGCCAACTATTTGGCCTCGCCGCCGCTGGTGGTCGCTTACGCACTGGCCGGATCTATGCACATCAATGTGGCAGAGGACCCGCTCGGTGAAGACCGCGACGGCAACCCGGTCTATCTCAAGGACCTGTGGCCGACCACGGAAGAGATCACCGCGCTAATCCGCTCTTCGATCACCGAAGAGATGTTCCGCGAACGCTACTCCGACGTCTTCAAGGGGGACGAGCACTGGCAGGCGATTAAGGTCGAAGGCGGCATGACTTATGGCTGGCCGGCCGGGTCCACCTATGTGCAGAACCCGCCTTATTTTGAAGGCATGACCATGGAGCCGAAGCCGCTTGAGGACATCGAGAACGCGGCGGTCATGGGGCTGTTCCTGGATTCGATTACAACCGACCACATCTCACCGGCCGGTGCTATCAAGGAAAACAGCCCGGCAGGTCAGTACCTTTCCGAGCATCAGGTCGCCCGCAAGGATTTTAATTCCTATGGCTCGCGGCGCGGCAACCACCAGGTCATGATGCGCGGCACCTTCGCCAATATCCGGATCAAGAACCAGATGGTTCCGGGTGTTGAAGGCGGCGTCACCATGAAGGACGGTCAGCAAAAGTGGATCTACGACGCCTGCATGGAATACCAGGAAGCGGGCCGTCCGCTGGTGGTGTTCGCCGGCAAGGAATACGGCACCGGTTCATCCCGCGACTGGGCCGCGAAAGGCACCAAGCTATTAGGTGTGCGTGCCGTCATCGCCCAGTCCTTTGAGCGCATTCACCGTTCCAACCTTGTCGGAATGGGCGTCATCCCGCTGACCTTCAAAGAGGGAGAAAGCTGGCAGTCGCACAACATCACCGGCAAGGAAAGCGTGACGATCAAGGGCATAGCCGACATCCAGCCGCGTCAGATGATGGATGTGGAAGTGACCTACGAGGACGGCACCAGCAAAACCATCGAATGCCTGTGCCGCGTCGATACCGAAGACGAGCTGGAATACATCAAGGCCGGCGGTATCCTGCACTATGTCCTGCGGAACCTGGTAACAAACTGAGATATCTGCATCCGGAGCGATCTCAGGGTCGCTCCGGCTCTCATAAATCGGACATGAAAAACCGGGCGCTTTTAAGCGCCCGGTTTTATTTGTTGAGGGTTATTGCGTCAGAACCAGGCTTATTGGTCGATCAAGCCAGCCGCATAGGCGATGGCGCGTTGATAGTTGCCGCTGTCGTTCCAGGTTGAGAGAACCCGGAAATTGGCAGACCCGTCCGCAAAAGACCGTCCGGCCCGCCACCCATTGCGGCGAAGCATGTTTGCTGCCGTTGCAAGCGCGTCGGCTGCATTGTTGGGATCTGCACGGCCGTCGCGATTTCCGTCGACGGCAAAGCGTACCCAGTTGCCCGCCAGAAACTGCATGTGCCCGAGTTCACCCGACGGTCCGCCGCGGCTGTTGCCGGTGATCAAGCCCCGATCAACCAGTTGAAGCGCAGCGATGGCATCGTCCTCAAAGCGCGGATGACGACGGCAATAGGAGGCGAGGGTAACAGCGCCGCTGACAATAGGTGTGTTGCCGGTATACCCGCCCCAATTCGTTTCATATCCCCAGATTGCAACGAGGATAGATCCCGGGACCCCGTAACGTTGCTCAATAGACTTAAACAGTCTGGCGTTCTGCTGGAGTTTGCGTTTGGCGCCGGAAACAAACGTATTCACGCTTGAGAAGCGGCTCTTCAGGAACTGTTCAGGACTGCGATAGCGCATGCTGGATTGTGACGCTGGGTTTGATTCAAACCGCCATGTGATACCGGACAGCTTTGCCTGTTGCAGCGCTTGCAGACCGCGTTTCTTGACACCTGACGCTGCAGCTTGTTGGGCGAGTTGCTGTTTGTAGGCGCCAAATTGCCCCTTGCTGGTGATACAAGATGCGGCCAAGGCCGGTGTTGCCATCATCGCACCGGCAACAATCGCCACCATTCGCAGTGCGGCCCGTTTTGGTGTCATATCAATCTCCATCAATCCGAATGATCCAAGGTCAAACTGCCAAACACGCTTACGTCATCGCATAAATATCACTGATACCATACTTGAAGCTGACTTACCCAAGTCTGACAGGAGACAATTGGCGATCGATTATTTGCGATGTTCCTCGATCGTCGGAGAGCCGACGTATTTTTTCGGACTGCCGAGTACGGAAACACACCGATCTGTTCATTGGATACAGATACTTAGGTGTCTTTCGCAACGTCGGGATGACGTTGGTTAAAATCGGCAGGAGCTGTCCGGTGCCTGCCGGTTTTTGACCAGATCAGGGGACACATACCGCTGTTCACTCCGAGCAATACTCTAAAAGTTACGCGAATCAGATCGCATTCTTCCAATCAGGCGGATGCAGGAGCGGCTCGCAGGAGCGATTATAGTTGGGTTGATCGTTATGGTCGTGCCGTTGCTGTCTGGACCTCGAGCCGGGACCAATTTAGGGGGCTGATCCCGGATCGGGTCCGGGACGGCAAAAGCACAGATCGGATGTGTTTAAAGGCCAAAACAACCGTCAGGCTGGTTCGCCAAGAAGGTCCAGCCGCTCTTGGCGGGAGTGCGCCATGCGCTTTCGTGCCTCGGCAATGACTTCCGGTGCCGCTTCGTCCGGAGTGCCGGATGAGAAGGGCGGGGCCGGGGCGTATTCAATCGCGAGCTGGACGGTGCGTGCCTCTTCTTCTCCGAGAAGCTCGGCAAGGATTTCCAGTCCGAAATCAATTCCTGAGGTGATGCCGCCGGCCGTATAGAGGTTGCCGTCTTTCACCACCCGTTCCCGGACCGGGATGGCGCCCAGTTGCGGCAGGAAGTCGACCGCGTTCCAATGGCTTGTGGCGCGTTTGCCTTTCAGAAGCCCGGCCCGGCCAAGAACCAGCGATCCGGTGCAAACGGAGGTTATGTATCGCGCGTTTGCCGCCGCGCCGCGCACAAAGCCGAGCACCTCTTCGTCCTGCAGCAACGGGTTGACGCCGCCGCCGCCCGGAATGCACAGGACATCAAGGTCCGGACACTCTGAAAACGTTGTATTGGCCTGGATTTCCATACCGCTGGTCGTTGTCACCGGGTCACAGTTTTTCCAGATCAGATGAACTTTCGCGCCCGGCACGGCAGCAAAAGCATCGTTTGGTCCCGCAACATCCAGCAACTGAACATTTGGAAAGATAAGAATTCCGAAAGACAGGGTCATGAGAGCCTCCATGTTGACAGGCCCGTGATAGCAGCCCACCATCTGGCGATCTGGACAATTACCCCAAGGATTACGCCAAATGACACGCCGCATTGAAATCCTTGCTTATGACGCGGTCCAGGTGCTGGACATCACCGGGCCGATGCAGGTGTTTGCCTCGGCCAATGAACAGCTGGTCGCGGCCGGAAAACCCGCAGCCTATGAAATTGAAACGGTGTCGGCGACTTCTCCGGTGAAGAGTTCCAGCGGTCTTGCTCTTCTCGCAAATCCGTTGCCGGAAGACGTCAGCGCCATCGATACGCTTCTGGTTCCAGGCGGATACGGGATCGACCGCCTGTGTGAAGACGCGGATATTCTCGGCTGGCTGACCGCTCGGGCCGCCAATGCCCGGAGGATTGCCTCCGTGTGCAGTGGTGCGTTTCTGCTGGCGACAGCCGGATTTCTAGATGGCAAACAGGCCGCAACGCATTGGCAGCGGTGTGCCGAGTTCAAACGTAGGTTTCCGGAAGTCCGGCTGAAAGCCGATCCGATCTATGTTCAGGACGGCAGCATTTGGACGTCTGCAGGCGTGACGGCCGGAATAGATCTTGCCCTTGCTCTGGTTCAAGAAGATCTCGGCCGGGAACTGGCACTGCAAGTTGCCAGGCAGTTGGTCGTGTTTTTGAAACGTCCTGGCGGGCAATCCCAATTCAGTGCCGCGTTAACACTTCAAAACGACAGTGGCCGCTTTGATCAGCTGCATTCCTGGATGATCGAGAACCTCCAGAACCCTATTACCCTGAATGACATGGCCGAACAGGCGGTCATGAGCCCGCGCACACTGTCCCGTCACTATAAAAAGGAAACCGGCCGCAGCCCGATGCGCACTTTAGAAGAGTTGCGGCTCGATCAGGCCCGTCAGCTGCTTGAGCAGGACCGCCCGGTTGCGCAAGCTGCAAGCCGCAGCGGTTTCGGTACGGAAGAAACCCTACGGCAGGCGTTCCAGCGCCGGTTTGGTGTCAGTCCCCAGGCCTACCGGGAGCGTTTTTCGGGCTAAACAACCGGGACGCTTTGGCCACAATCATGGAAACATGACCGGGTGAATTCGGGAAACACATGGTTTTCCAACTTGGGAATCACTACCGGAAAATCGAAACGCAAAGTTTCAAGACGAGATTGTTGTTTCCACCACAATCCCCGTTTTTCGCCTGAAATGTCCTAAATTTGATCAAGCTGTTAACTTTTTGAGGGCGGAAATGGCCGATTTCTGCGGACAAAAGGTTAACGTCTCGTTAAACTGGCACATGAGTTGCGAGGTCAGAGGGAGAGCCGCGGTAAGCGTGCCATTCTGACACAATGAGGCGTCAAAACGTGCGAGTGAACCCTGTTACATCAACCGGCCGTGCCAATGTGAGGCGCAAGCGTCCCTCTGTCGGTGAGACGGAGAGCGAACGCAGAACGGCCTTTTCTTCGCATGTGCCGGTTCCGCTCGAGCCGGTTCTTGAACGCAAGCAGGATGCTTTTGCGGGCCGGTATCGCCCGAATTCGATTTTTCTCGCTCACTTGATCGCCACCCGCGATGGTGAGCTTCAGGCAAGGTCCGGCAGGCAGACAGAACCCCTCACCGGGGTCAACACCTACCGGGCGACCGCTGCCCTTCCCCGCCAGCGGGGGGCCGGTCACGTCCTGAAGACGGAGCGGTGAGGTTCGACGTTTCCAGACGTACCACTGGACACCTTGGCCCGGAGCTTTTGCTCCGGGCCTTTTTCGTTTTTGGAGCGCGTGCGTGTGGATCTCAGCAGAACGGTAAACTGTGACTGAAAACACAGTTTCATTTCGGGACAGGGTCTATTGTGACCTTGGTTCCGGACAGAGCCCGGACCTCCGAACAGATTGGCCATGGACTGGCCCAAACCGGAGAAGATGCAAATGCAAGTTCAACCGATCATCGCCATTCGGCCACCGAAAATCCGCCAGCGTCCGGCGGCGGATGTTCCCTCAGTTGGCGATAGCGAAACACGCGCACAGCCGGAATTTGTTCCAACCAGCACAGAAGCTACGCCAGCGGCTGTTGCCACACCGGTCGAAACCAGGCCCCATGCTTATTCCGAGCGCACCGCGCATCTGCTGATTACCCATCAGGCATATGCCCAAACAGCGCTTGACCGGTCGAACCAGATGGAAAGTTATGCCGCCGCCAACCGCTCCGCGCGTTCGGTGCCGAGCGTCTCTTTTTCTGTCTGATCTTTCAGTGACCTAGTCTTGAATTCTCAAGAAGCCGGCAAGCCCGGTTTTCTGGTGTTCGATCACGTGGCAATGAAAGGCCCAGTCGCCGGGATTGTCCGCGACAAGCGCGACCTCCATCGTTTCTTCCTCAAGCAACAGAGCCGTGTCTGTGACGAGCGGCGGCAGTTTGCGTTTGTTGGATCGAAGCAGCTGAAACGAGACGCCGTGCAGGTGGATCGGATGCGCATTGGGCGATTCATTGCGCAACCGCAAGACATAGGATTTGCCAAGTTTCATCCGGGCCAGCGGATCAAGCGGCCCCGGCACATCGCCTGGCCAGGCCTCGCGGTTGATTGACCAGAACGTATAGCCGAGAGATCCGCAAATACTGGCTTGAGGGGCATCTCCTTCTGGCGACCAGCCAAAAACAAAATCGATCACCTCTGCATTGGCAAGGTCCGGTCTCGGAACCGGATTGGCTGGAAGAGCTTTGAGATCTGCCAGTTGGCGGTTGGCGCTTGTGCCCGTCGCCCTGAAACGCGCCAGTGCCTTGTCGCCATTTGGCCGGCGCAGGAACACCGTGACGTCTTGGCCCTCATCATCGGGTACTTTTAGGGCGACGTCAGCCCGCTGACCGGGAGATAACAGAATATTTTCTGCGGACATTGGTCCGGGGAGCGGATTGGAATCAAGCGCGATTACTTGAGTCACACCGCCTTCAACGCCGAACGTTCCGACTCGCGTGACATCGGTCACGGCCAATCTCAGTCGCACCAGACTGCCTGCTGGCACCTCATAGACCGGATCAACCTGCCAATTGACCGTGGAGACTGTCCCGTAGGTGCCGCCGCGCGCGGCGTTGCGGGCTTTGAACATTTCGATGAATTGACCATCACCGCCAAGACGGAAATCCCGGATGTTGAGCGGAAGATCCAGATCAAATCCCGGGTCTTCGACTTCTTCAACAATCAGGACACCGGTGAGGCCCCGGCCCATTTGCTCCAATGTGTTGCAATGCGGGTGGTACCAGAACGTGCCTGCATCCGGCGGGGTAAATTCATATCGAAAGGTTTGCCCGGCTTCGATTGGATGTTGGGTCAGATAGGGCACACCGTCCATCGCGTTAGCGATCCTGAGGCCGTGCCAGTGCACGACGCTTGGCTCATCCAAAGTGTTCTGGACGTCAACAACGGCCTTCTCGCCCCGTCGCATCCGCAAGACAGGCGGCGGACCGTCTGGAGCAAAGCTCATCATGTCACGGGTGACGGTTCCCGGCAGAAGGCTGTGTTCATAGGGAGAGATGGTCAGCGTGTGATCTGGGCTGCTGGAAGCGCGTGCTGCCAGTCCGCCAGCTGCAAAGGCCGCACCTGTCGCCGCTGATCCAACCAGCAGCTCGCGCCGGGAAAGTCCCAACATTTTAGATTCTCCAAAAGTCATCGGCGCGTCCAGGTGCATTTCTGCACCCGGACCGTGTTTCGCTCAAGGAGATTTACTGACGCAGGCCGCCCAGAGACATGTTCTGGATCAATACCCTGCCGCGTGACCGTCTTTCCGCGGATCGGATCCTGCGGTGAGGACATGGCGTGCCTTGTCGATCATGATCGCCTGACTTCCGCCAATCGCGCCCTGCGCTGGTACAACCGTATGTCCAAGCGCCTTCAGACCCTCAATGGTGGACGGTGGAACAAGGCGTTCGGCTTGCAAGGCGTGGGTTTCCAGATCGAAGAACATGCGGGGGAAGTCGATCGCTGCCTGCACATCCATGCCGTAATCGATGATGTTGGTCAGCAAATGCGCATGACCGCAGGCTTGATAGTGGCCGCCCATGACGCCGAAGGAGAGCCACGGAGCGCCGTTTTTCAAGGCCACCGCTGGAATGATCGTGTGCATCGGACGCTTGCCGCCAGCGATGGAGTTGGCAAAGCCTGGTTGCGCTTTGAACGAGCGGCCTCGGCAATGCAGAAGGACGCCGCTTACCGGTGCGACGATGCCGCTGCCGAAATCGCTGAACAGGGAATTGATGAAGGAGACCGACAATCCGTCCTTGTCGACAATGCTGAGGTAGATCGTGTCTGTCTGTGGCGCGAGGCTGGTTTCGGCAATGTCGGTCTGCCGTTTGTCGATGGAAATGCGCTGCGCAAGCTGATCGATGTAGTCTTCGCCGATCAACCGGGTATGGCAGATGTCCATATAGCCCGGGTCGGTGACATAGTGATCACGGACCGCATAGGCGAGGCGAGCGGCTTCCATTTCCAGGTGGAAGCGCTGGGTCCCGAACGGGTCGAGATTTTCAAGATGAAAGCGCTCCAGAATGCCCAACATGATGAGCGCGATGACGCCTTGACCGTTGGGCGGCAGCTCTGCAATCGCGTGGCCCTTGTAGTCGCGGACAACCGGAGAAACAGCCGTTGTATGGCACGCAGCAAGATCATCGGTTGTCATGATGCCACCCTTGGCGGCCAGCGCACTAACGATGTCTTCTGCAATCGCGCCGGAATAGAAGGCGTCTGCCCCTTCATCGCCAATAGCTTCGAGTGTCGCCGCAAGATGCGGGTATTTCAGAACCTGACCAATTTCGGGCGCCGCGCCCTTGACCAGGTACCGGGCTGCAGAGACCGGATCAGCGGCCAGCTTGTCAACGTTCTTTAGCCAGTCGCTTGCAACGCGCGGTGCGACGGGGAAGCCATCCCGCGCGTAATCGATCGCGCGTTTAAACAGAGATTTGAACTGGCGGGTGCCATGCGCTTTCAGCAGCGTTTCCCAAGCCCGGATTGCGCCCGGTACCGTGACTGCATGCGGCGAGGTGTCGGTGATTTCAGAAACGCCCAGCTCTGCAAGCTTTTCAGGGCTGGCGGCGCGCGGCGCCGCGCCAGAACCGTTGAAGCCGGTGAGCCGGCCGTCCGGCTCGGTGACGAGTGCAAAGCAATCACCGCCAATACCGGTCATATGTGGTTCAACAACAGCTTGTACGGCCGCAGCCGCAATGGCTGCATCAACGGCATTGCCACCATCTTGCAGTACTTCGATCGCGGCGCTAGTCGCCAGCGGATGGGAGGTCGCAACAGCAGCTTCTCGTGCAAATACCGGTGATCTGCCTGGTGCTTGAAAGTCCCGCTTCACTGAATTCCCCCCATGGCGGCTGGCGATTGTTTCCTATTGGCCGCAAATGCTTGTTGAATAAACACTCTATTCCATGCCGGGCTGCTCTGTTAGCAAGCTGGCAATCTTGGCCCGCACCTTAAGGAGAACGAGCTCAATGCGCAAACTCACACTTTCAACCGCAGAGACCATCATTTCTGCCGCATTCGAAAAAGCAGCAGAACTTAGCCTGAAGCCATTGACGGTGGTGGTTCTGGATGCGGGCGGTCATGCGATTGCGCTGAAACGCCAGGACGGATCTTCCATCATGCGTCCGCAGATCGCAACCGGCAAAGCGGTTGGTGCACTGGCGGTGGGCACAGGCACACGCTGGCTCAACGCCAACGCAGAAACCCGTCCGCATTTTGTGAATGCCCTGAACGGGGCCTCCGGCGGAGCGATCATTCCGGTGCCGGGTGGCGTGCTGGTGAAAAACGAAGACGGTGAAACCCTCGGCGCCGTCGGCATCACCGGTGATACGTCCGAAAACGATGAAGCCTGTGCGGTCGCCGGCATTGAGGCCGTCAAACTTGTCGCAGACTGCGGCTGATCAGATAAGCAAAAGCGGCAGTTCAGATGGACCGCCGCTTTTTCGTTTCAGAAAGAGATCCGATCAGGGCTTGTCAGTCAGTTTGCTGATCGTCTTCTGCATTTCTTCCAGCTGCCGTTTCATGTCGTCCAGGTCGCTGGATTCTGGCTGCGCAGGTTTCTTGTCTGAACCCGCCGCTGCAGCTGCCGAACCTTCACCGGTTGGGAACGGCATGAACATTTTCATCGCCCGCTCAAACATTTCCGTATTGCGCTTGACCTGATCTTCAATGGCGTCGAAGGCGGTCGCGCCGAAAGCTTCACTCATCTGGGCGCGCAGTTTTTCCTGTTCCTTGGTCAGCGAAGTCATGGAGTATTCCAGATAGCTGGGCACGAGGCCCTGCATGCTGTCTCCATAAAATCCGATCAGCTGCCGAAGGAAGGATACAGGCAGAAGGTTCGTTCCTTTTGCTTCTTGCTCAAATATGATCTGGGTCAGAACAGACCGGGTGATGTCGTCCCCGGACTTGGCATCATAAACGACAAAATCTTCCTCCCCCTTCACCATCACCGCAAGATCCTCAAGGGTCACATAGGTGCTGGTGCCGGTATTGTAGAGCCGCCGGTTGGCGTATTTCTTGATGATTGTCGGCTCGCTGGTCTTGGCCATCGGATGGTTCCGCCTTTCATTCCGCAGCTGCGCGCCTGCAGTGGCTGTTTATCTATTGACGACAATGTCTTCGCAGACCTGTCATCTCCTCCGACTATGAGACTAAGCCAATCGTATTGTCTCGTGCCAGCCTTTTTATGTGCAGTGACGAAAGGATAATGCCGCAACAGCGAAAACAACACCGTCATAGGGGTTGTCACGGTTGACACACTACCCGCTGCAAGTTCTAGTCCCTTCATCGTCACGGTTCAGGGAGGCCGTGAAAGAGGTCACCCATCCAAGGCCAACAGACGGCCAGAAGTTTGGAGAGTAATATGAGCGCTTCCACCGACGTTGTTATTGTCAGTGCGACCCGCACCCCGGTTGGGTCTTTCAATGGATCTTTCGCAAACACGCCAGCACATGAGCTTGGAGCGCATGTCATCAAGGCTGCTCTGGAGCAGGCCAAGGTCGATGGCGCGGATGTGGATGAGGTTGTGTTCGGACAGGTTCTGACCGCCGGACAGGGCCAAAACCCGGCGCGGCAGGCTGCGATTGCCGCTGGCATTCCCGACGGCGCAACAGCGTGGGGCCTCAATCAGGTGTGCGGTTCAGGTCTTCGCACCGTTGCGATTGCAGCGCAGCAAATCCAGACCGGTGATGCGACCGTCATGATCGCAGGTGGTCAGGAAAACATGACTATGTCGCCGCACTGCGCTCCGATGCGTGCCGGCTACAAAATGGGCGACTACAAGATGGTCGACACCATGATCAAGGACGGCTTGTGGGACGCGTTCAACGGCTACCATATGGGCCAGACCGCAGAGAACGTTGCCGAGAAATGGCAGATCACGCGTGAGCAGCAGGACGAGTTCGCCGTTGCCTCCCAGAACAAGGCGGAAGCTGCCCAGAAGGCCGGCAAGTTCAAGGACGAGATCACCCCGTTCACGGTGAAGACCCGCAAGGGCGACATCGTTGTCGAGGATGACGAGTACATCCGCCATGGGGCGACAATCGACGCCATGCAAAAGCTTCGCCCGGCCTTTAACAAGGAAGGCACCGTGACCGCTGCGAACGCGTCGGGCATCAATGACGGCGCCGCAGCCCTTGTTGTCATGAGCGCTGCGGAAGCTGAAAAGCGCGGCCTCACCCCGCTTGCCAAGATCGCCTCTTGGGCCACAGCCGGTGTTGACCCGACCATCATGGGCTCCGGTCCGATCCCGGCCTCGCGCAAAGCGCTGGAAAAAGCCGGCTGGTCCGCGGAAGAGCTGGATCTGGTGGAAGCCAATGAAGCGTTCGCTGCTCAGGCATGTGCGGTCAACAAGGACATGGGCTGGAACCCGGACATCGTCAACGTCAACGGCGGTGCCATCGCGATCGGTCACCCGATCGGAGCGTCCGGTGCCCGCATTCTCTGCACCTTGCTGCACGAGATGGTACGCCGCGACGCCAAGAAAGGCCTTGCCACGCTCTGCATCGGCGGCGGCATGGGCGTTGCCATGTGCCTGGAGCGCTAAGACGGCTTACCCGAAAGTCTGAAACCATAGAGAGGTTTCTTTGACATTGGTCATGGTTGGGCAGGAGGCGCCCTGCCATGACTACATCCCGGAATAGACTTGTAATGAACTCAAACGTGCCGGAAAGGCCGTAGAGGGGAAACCAGGAGGGGAATACATGAGCAAGGTGGCATTGGTTACCGGAGGCACCCGCGGTATTGGCGAGGCAATCTCACGCGGATTGAAGGAAGCGGGTTACACCGTGGCGGCCACTTACGCCGGCAACACCGAGAAGGCTGAAGCCTTCAAGGCAGAGACCGGCATTCATGTTTACAAGTGGGACGTTTCCGATCCGGACGCTTGCGCTGCCGGCATTGCCCAGGTGGAAAGCGATCTCGGTCCAGTTGAAGTTCTGGTCAACAACGCCGGCATCACGCGTGACGGCATGTTCCACAAGATGGACTTCGATCAATGGCGGGCCGTGATGTCCACCAACCTTGATTCCATGTTCACCATGACGCACCCGGTGATCAACGGCATGCGCAGCCGGGGCTCCGGACGTATCATCAACATCTCGTCCATCAACGGCCAAAAGGGTCAGATGGGCCAGACCAACTACTCCGCCGCAAAAGCCGGTGTGATCGGCTTTACAAAGGCGCTGGCTCAGGAAAACGCCTTCAAGGGCATCACCGTCAACTGCGTGTGCCCGGGCTACATCGGCACCGACATGGTTGCAGCCATGCCGGAGAAGGTCCTGGAATCCATCGTTGGCGGTATCCCGGTTGGCCGACTTGGCAAACCGGAAGAAATTGCAGAGACAGTTGTCTATCTGGCTTCCGACAAGGCCGGTTTCATGACAGGCGCTGTTATGACCATCAACGGTGGCCAGTACATGGCTTAAAGCCTGACGGTTCAATCTGACGAAAAGGCGCCTGCGGGCGCCTTTTTGCTGTTAAGGCTACCGTGTGAAGGAGCGGAAGCCGCGGTCCCCGACATCTCTTTTTTGCGGCTCCAGCGCCCGGATATCGCTGACGTCCATGTCGAAGGATGCGGTGATTGTCACATCGCCATCCAGAAGATTGATTGTCTGTCTTGAGACACTCAGATCCAGGCGGCCCTGCAGAAGAACGGGTTTATAGAGTTCGGCCTCTGCCCAATCTTCTTCGAGCCTGTAGAAGATGATCTGGTTGGGCGCAGGTGCCGGGACATGACTGCACATGCCATAGCCAGAGACGAGATAGCCGTATTTCGCAGCGCCCGTTTCATCCAAGACCGGGATCATGTAGCCGGTGATTGCAACATCTTTGCCTGCGAGATCCGAATTGCCCTTCAAACGCGCTTCGGCTCTTTTCCTGGCGACCTCATCGCGCTGGGCGAGAAGCTGATCGGTCTGGATCCCTGCGGCGGCAAGTTTGGCCTCCTCATCCTTCAGGCGGCGCTCCAGCTTGGCGCGCTCCTCAAGGGTCAGCCCACCGCTCTTCAGCCCATTTCGGATCCTGTAAACTGCTGCAAGTGACCTGAGTTCGGAAAGGTAGAGCGCTTCGAAAGGGTCCTCATACCGGGCGGCAGCCGGGTCCTTGAGATCAGGCCAGTCAATCGGTGTGACGGCCGCTGCCGGACCGACCGCAATCGCAAAAGTCAGCGCCGCGTAGACAAAGGCAGTTGCAGGGCGGCGCAAACCTGTTGGCGTGCTCCCAGCCATAAGAAGATAATCCCTTGCGCGCGCAACTCTCACTTGCAATGATTGCCTTATACGTTTTATGGGCGGCGGTGATTTATGAAATTCCTTGCGCAAGCTTACCAGAATGCAGACGCGTTTTCCGGTTCGGAGTTGGAAAATCTGGAAGGCCTCTTACACCTGATGGCTGCGCATCCAGGTTTTCAGGCCTACAAGGAGGTCTCGTATGGACTATTGGAGCTGTCGCCCGAGAGCCACGTTGCAGATGTTGCCTGTGGCCTTGGTTTCGACCTGCCGCACCTGAAAGCGCTGGTTCCAAGAGGGGCTGTGACAGGCTTTGACCTGAGCGCCAAGTTTCTTGCCTCGGCAAGGGCGCGCATTCAGGCCGCAGCAGGCGGCATCGATGCCTCCATCCACTTCCAGCAAAGCGACATCAAGGCCTTGGCCGCTGACACAGGTGCCTTTGATGCCGTTCGCATTGACCGGTCTCTGCAACACATCCCGGAGCCCGAGGTGGCGATTGCCGAGATGCTCCGGATCGTCAGGCCCGGCGGCATCCTCTGCGCGGCCGAGCCGGATTGGGGAAGTTTTGTGATTGCCTCGAGCGCCCCGGAGATCGCAACAAAGATTGCCGCAGTTTATGCATGTGCCCTGGTCAATCCGCGGATTGGCCGGGACCTTGTGGATTTGATCGGAACGCAAACGGAGTTGACCCACCACAGTGTGCATTCCCTGTTGTTCGAGAGTTTGGCCGACCTCAACCGCATGTGCGTCCTTGGCGATATTACGGCCCGCAGTGTCGAAGCAGGCGTCATCACGTCACCGGAAAACGCAAGGTTCTGGCAGGATCTTGAAGAGCGGGACCGTGCTGGCCGGTGTTTTGCCAACTTGAATATCCATTTGGTTTCGGGGCGAAAACCTTGACCATGGTGTCTTTCCGGACGGTTTGAGCGCTTTATCGAGCCCCAAGCCTTGACCGGCCGCCCCGGTTATCCCTATTTCCGGGACAGCTGAGCACCGGAGAGACTTTATGGAATTGGAACGCGCCCCGAATGACCCGTCCCGCAAGGAACTGTCGCCGCTCTTGAAGCTGGCCTTGGAGTTGGGACCGCTCGGCGTTTTCTTTCTCTTCAATTCCAAGGGTGAGCAAATTGCGGAGAGTTTTCCGGTCCTCAAAGCGGTGGGTGAACCGATCTTTCTGGCAACGGCCGCATTCATGGTGGCGATCACCATCTCGCTGGTTGTCTCACTCTCTCTGACGAAGCGTTTGCCGATCATGCCGCTGGTCTCCGGCGTGGTCGTGATCGTGTTTGGCGCACTGACCTTGTGGCTTCACGATGAACTTTTCATCAAGTTGAAGCCGACCATCGTCAACAGCCTGTTCGGGGCCATCCTGCTCGGCGGTCTGTTCTTCGGCAAGGCCCTGCTCGGGTATGTGTTCGACAGCGCGTTCAAATTGACCGACCAAGGCTGGCGCAAGCTGACCTTCCGCTGGGGTGTCTTTTTCTTTGTCCTGGCGGCGATCAACGAGATCGTCTGGCGCAGTTTCTCGACCGACTTCTGGGTCAGCTTCAAGGTTTTCGGGGTCATGCCGATCACCCTGATTTTTACCCTTACCCAGCTTCCCCTGATTCAGAAACATGCGATTGTCGAGGACGAAGAAGAGGCTTGATCAAGCCTTCGATAATCGCTGCTGTTTCTAGTTGAATTAATGCATCTCACCGTGGCCGAAGGCGACGTCGCGGCGGGCGCCGGTGATCGAGATTGAAAAGCCTGCGATCACGTCGATCAGGGCAATCACCATCAAGATGAAGAACACGGACGTTGCCGCCTGCGGAATAATCAGGAACTCCACCAGGAAGGCAACGAACACCAGCACGGACAGCATGTGATCGACAACCGCGGCCTTGCCGATCCTTGTGGCTTTCAGGATTTCGATGAACAAGAAGAACAGGCCCGCCGTGATCAGGAGATCGCTGGCGAGCAGCTGAAAGTCGGCACCGGAGACCATTGCGATCGAGAGGACCGGCGTTGACCAGAAATCAGGGTCTGTAGCGCCTGCAGTGAACGCAAAGCCGTTGTAGATCAAAAGAGCGAACAGCGTGAACGGAAGAGCGGATAACAGGCGCATCAGGCGACTCCGGTGTGAAACAAGAAAATCCTCGCAGAAGGTCTAGCAACTTCGGCCCGGAAAGTCTCTGTGGAAGTCTGCAGCCAACCGAGGCACTTATTCGACCCCAAAAAGAAAAAGGCCGACCTGCCGGAACAGGGTCAGCCTCAATCTTGTTTTGCCATACGGCGATCCAACCTGATCACGGCTGCTTTCAGGACCAGCCCGAAAGCATGTCCGTCTTAGGCGTCGTCCTTAGCGGACAGGATCTGACGGCCCCGGTACATGCCAGTCTTCAGATCAACGTGATGCGGGCGACGCAGTTCGCCCGAATCCTTGTCTTCGACATAGGTCGGCTGTTTCAGGGCGTCCGAAGAACGGCGAAAACCGCGCTTCATGCGCGAGGTTTTTCTCTTTGGAACGGCCATTTTGTTTTTCTCCGTGGTCCATACCCATGCGGCCCGGACCGGGAAAGCCCGGGGCGTGGCTGCACGCAGGTGTTCGAATGCGCGGCGTTATACAGGCAACGCCGGCGTTTTGCCACCCCATTGATGAAATTTTCTTTTGACCTGATAGGCGGGATGCCGGCCAGCGGATAGGGGCTTGTGATTATTTCCCCAGAACACATTCGAAAATTGGCCCGGCGCTGCGGACGCGGGCGACGTTCTTGGACGCCAGGCGCTGGTGTCCTGCTGACGGTTTGGCCGGGTTGCGGCCAAGCGGATTGGGTAGAGCAGTTGCCAGCCGGGCTGCCTCCCGGCTGGTCAAGTCTTTGGCAGGTTTGCCAAACCAGGCGTGGGCAGCGGCTTCGGCGCCAAATATCCCCTCACCCCATTCGGCGACATTCAAATAGATTTCCAGGATCCGTTTTTTGGTCAGGATCGCGTCCAGCATGAGCGCGAGCGGAATTTCCATCCCCTTGCGGATGTAGGACCGGTCATTCCACAAAAAGAGGTTCTTGGCGGTCTGCATTGTGATGGTGCTGGCCCCACGCGGACGCTCACCCTCACTCAGCGCCTCGACCTGTTCCCGCAAGGCGCCCCAGTCCACCCCGTGACTGATGCAAAACCTGCCGTCTTCCGACGCAATAACCGAGCGGATCAGATTGGGCGATATGTCTTCCAGCGGAACCCATTGCCTGTCCACCCAGAGAAATTGCACATAACGGGCGAGCATCAAGGTGCTGACCGGTGGCACAACAGAGTAGACCACGGTCAGGATCGGCGGCACCAATAAGAGAACCACGAGAAGCTGCACCAGCCGCCTGCGGAAACCCTTCCAGGTCAAGATCCCATGTTTGGACCTTCGGGTCTTGTCCGGTTTGGCCTCAGCCCGTGGCATTCATTTCCCGTTCGTTGTCGACGATAAAGTCCCGGATGATCGGCACGGCGTCGCGCTCTTTCGACAAAAGCAACTGCATCACCATGTTCGATCCGTGCAGGAACCCGAGCTCCGCCGCACACAGATAGAATTCCCACATCCGGCAGAAGCGTTCATCATAAAGATCGGCTGCCTCCTGCCACTTGTCCAGGAACCGGACCCGCCAATCCCGGCAGGTGTAATAGTAATGCAGGCGCAGGATTTCTGCGTCGCACACCCATAGCCCAAGGCGTTCGGTCGATGCAAAGACTTCCGAGAGCGCCGGGACATAGCCGCCGGGGAAAATGTACTTGCGGAAGAACGGACCGGTGGTTCCTGGAGGGGTCATGCGGCCGATCGAGTGGATCACGGCAAAGCCGTTGTCGGTCAGGCAGTCCTTCACCTTGGCGAAATACTCATCCTGGTGACCGATTCCTACATGCTCCATCATGCCGACGGAAATCACCCGGTCGAACTGGCCTTCAAATTCCCGGTAATCCTTGAGGACAAACGTGACCTTGTCTTCAACGCCGGCTTCGCGAACGCGTTCCTCGGCGATCTTTACCTGCTCAGGCGATACATTCAGCGAGGTGACCTTGGCGCCAGCCTTCGCCATTTGGATCGCGAGCGACCCCCAGCCGCCGCCGATTTCGAGAACTTCCATGCCCGGTTTCAAGTCGAGCTTTGCGACCAGATGTGTCAGTTTGGCCGCCTGGGCGTCCTCAAGGCTGTCGTCCGGGCTTGTGTAATAGGCGCAGGAGTAATTCATCCCGTCATCGAGAAACAGGCGGTAGAGGTCGGTTGAGAGATCATAGTGATGCCGCGCCTGTTTCTTGGCTTTGTCGACGCTGTTGGCTTGCTGGCGGCGGCGGAAAGCCTTCCAGCCCTTGCGAAGGAGCCCCTGGACCGGATGCGCTCCCAATGGTGCCCGGTTGATCGAAAACAGAAACAAAAAATCGTAGCAGGTCGACCCTTCCTCCATGGTGAGTGTGCCGTCCATGTAGGCTTCGCCTGCTGCCAGCTCCGGATTGAGAAACAGCGACGTGTAAAGTTTTTTGTCATGCAGCCTGATTGTGACAGTCGGTCCGTTCTCGCCGGATCCGAATTCATGCAACGCACCGGACACATCATAAACGCACATCCGTCCGTTCTTGATGAAGGTGCGGAGCAAGCTGGACAGCAATTTCATATGTCAATTCTCCAAGGGATTACAGCCGGTGCGACGGGTAGGCAGAAGCGGACTAATTCCAAAGACAAGTCTTGACGATACAGCGATTTCGCTTCAGGGAAACCCCATTGGCAAAGACTGTAAACCCGGCTCGGGAGCCCTTGTGTGACATTTGACCTGAAATCCCATCTGGCGGCGCAGGCCGGACGCATCGAGACGGCTCTTACCAGCCTGCTTGAGAACTGCCCGAGCGATGGTGAAATTTCCCGTCCGGAGCGGTTGATCAATGCCATGCGTCATGGCGCGCTTAACGGCGGCAAACGTCTGCGCCCGGTGCTGGTCATGGATGCGGCAGGGCTTTTCGGCCGGGCAGATGACGGGGTGGTGCAGGCGGGCTGTGCCCTGGAACTCATCCATTGCTATTCGCTGGTACATGATGACCTGCCAGCCATGGATGATGATGATCTGCGCCGTGGGCAACCGACGGTGCACAAGGCCTATGATGATGCGACCGCCATTCTTGCAGGTGACGCTCTTTTGACGCTGGCTTTTGATGTCATCACCGATGAGTCGGTGCATCCGCAGGCAGGAACCCGGCTAAGATTATGCCGGGAGCTTGCCCGGGCGTCCGGCATTGGCGGAATGGCCGGGGGGCAAATGCTGGATTTGGAATCGGAGCACCGGGACCGGTCCGAGGCCGAGATCCGCCACTTTCAATCGATGAAGACCGGTGCGCTTTTGCGCTATGCATGCCGGGCAGGCGCCATTTTGGGCGATGCTTCAGATGCCGATGTGGACCGCTTGACCCGCTTTGGAGAAATCATAGGCCTCGCCTTCCAGCTGGCAGATGATCTTCTTGACGTTGAGGCAAGTCCGGAAGCCATGGGCAAGGCAACGGGCAAGGACGCAGAAGCGGGCAAGGCAACGCTTGTCGGTCTGATGGGCATAGAGAAGACCCGTGCAGAGCTGCAGGTGCTTCTTGAGGAAGCCAATGGTCTGATGGCGCCTTATGGGAACAAGGCCACTGCGCTTAACGCATTGGCGGACTACATCGTCACGCGCTCAAATTAATGGGTCCTGACCCTAAAGCCCAATCAGTCGCCTGAGTGGCGACCGAAGTCTGGTGCATCGGTTTCCTGACCTGCCTCGATGATTGAGCGGCGGATGCTGCGGGTTCGCTCAAACATATCGAACAACTTGTCGCCGTCGCCCCAGCGGATGGCCCTTTGCAGGGCCGACAGATCTTCCGAAAACCGTGCCAGCATCTCCAGGATGGCGTCCTTGTTGTTCAGACACACATCCCGCCACATGGTCGGGTCAGACGCTGCAAGACGTGTGAAGTCCCGGAAACCGGAGGCCGAATACTTGATTACCTCCGATTTCGTAACCGCTTCCAGATCGTCGGCCGTGCCAACGATGTTGTAGGCAATGACATGCGGCAGGTGAGACACGATCGCGAGCACGAGGTCGTGGTGCTTGGGATCCATCAGATCGACATCAGAACCGCAGCCCTGCCAGAAAGCCTTCAGCTTTTCCAGCGCGTCCGGGTCGGTGTTTTCCGGGGGCGTTAGAATGCACCAGCGCTGGTCGAACAGCGTTGGAAAGCCAGCATCCGGTCCGGACTGTTCGGTACCCGCGATCGGATGGCCCGGGATGAAATGCACACCTTCCGGCACATGCGGCGCGACCTGCTCGACAACGGATCCTTTGGTCGAGCCGGCGTCTGTCAGGATTGCCCCCTTTTTCAAGGCGGGAGCAATCCATTTTGCGATCGCTTCATTTGCCCCAACCGGCACGCAGAGGATGACAAGGTCTGCCCCTTCGACCGCAACAGCGGCATCGACCGAATAGCTGTCTCCAAGCCCCAACTCCTCAGCCCGCTGTAGCGTCGCTTCGGAGCGGGTGGAGATGGCGATTTCTTTCACAAGGCCGCGCTGGCGGGCAGCCTGGGCAAGGGACGACCCGATCAGGCCAATCCCGATCAGGGCCATGCGCTCAAAAATGGGGGCGTTGGTCATAAGGTCTTTTTGTTTTTAGGCTTGCGCCAGAAAATCTTTCAGATGCGCAACCACGGTGCGGTTGGCTTCTTCGCTGCCAATGGTCATACGGATCGCGTTCGGCAGGCCGTAATTGCCCACCAAGCGCAGAACACAGCCGCGCTCCAGAAGATACGCATCCGCATCTGTTGCCCGTTTGCCATCAACGTCCGGGAAATGGACCAGAACGAAATTGCCAACACTAGGAGTGACAGTCAGGTCGAGTTTTTCCAATTCGGACGTCACCCACGGCAGCCATTTTTCGTTGTGTTCAACCGATGCGGTGACGAAGGACCGGTCGCGGACAGCCGCGGCGCCTGCGGCAATCGCAACACCGGAGACGTTGAACGGCCCGCGGATGCGGTTCATGGCATCAATCACGTGCGCTGGGCCGAAGCCCCAACCAAGACGCAGGTTGGCAAGGCCATAGATCTTCGAAAAGGTCCGGGTCATGACGACGTTGTCGGCTGTCGCGGCCAGCTCGATCCCGCTCTCATAATCGTTCCGGCGGACATATTCGCCATAAGCGGCATCTAGCACGAGCAGAACATGCGGCGGCAGAGCCTGGTGCAGGCGCTTGACTTCCTCAAACGGGATGTAAGTGCCGGTCGGATTGTTCGGATTGGCCAGGAAAACCATCTTTGTTTTGCCGGTCACCCGTTCCAGGATCGCGTCCACATCGGTGGTGAAGTCTTTTTCCGGCGCAACAACCGGTGTCGCCCCAGCGGCGCGGATGGCGATCTCGTAAACGAGGAACCCGTGCTCCGAATAGATCGCCTCATCACCTTCATCGAGATAGGTGTTGGCGAGCATGCTCAGGATTTCATCCGAACCTGCACCGCAAATGATGCGATCCGGATTGAGGCCGTAAACATCCCCGATCGCGGCCCGCAATTCGGTCGCCCCGCCGTCTGGATAGAGCTCCAAAGACTTTGCAACGCCTTCGATTGCTGCGGACACCGCGTCGCTGAAACCAAGCGGCGTTTCATTTGACGAGAGTTTATGAAGCGTCTTGCCATGAGAGCCCTTGGATTTGCCCGGAACATAGGGGGCAATATCCAACACGCCTTGTTTCGGCTGCGGGCGGCTCTGAACGGCCGTCTGATCGACTTCAGTCACTGCAATCGTCATGTCATTCATCCCAAGTCCCCTGCATCTGCAGGGTCAAACACATCATCTGGATCGCTGGCCCCGTCAATTGGCGCTGCATAACCACCAACTGCTCTCAATACGTCTGGTGCGGCGCCTGCTTCCAGGCAAGCTGCCAGGACAGCGTCCTCCGGCAGATCGCCGGAAACGGCAAGCAGTGCATCTACACCGGTCGCCGAGCGGTAGAAGCTCAGAACTTCGATCCCCTGGTCCATCAATTTGCCTGGCAAACGGTCAGACCAACGCGCGTCATAAACCGCAATTTCCGGCTTGTCGATGATCCTGTCGGATTTGGCAAGAACCAGCGCCGGCAAATCTGCCGGTCGTTCATCAACAAGAACGAGGGGCAAGCGCGCCCGGATCTGAGCACCGCTCTCATTCAGCCCGCGCCACCAAGGCAAATCCGCCCGGTCGGTCAAGGCCACTAGTCCAATGTCTGAGACGGCATCGCTTACAGCACCGGCAACATCCGCGGCATCGCTTCCCGGCACAAGGTCCGCCGAAAACCCGAAATAATAACGGGCAAGATCCAGCATGCCCACGAGATCACCGCTGCCGTCCAGATGGATCGCGGACCCAGCGGGCGGGTTTAGGCTTGTTGCGAGGATTGCGCGCCAGATTTCTTCAAGAGCAACCAACGGCAATGCGCCTTGATTGAGCTCTGCCAATGACCGGATAAGGTCGGTATTACGGTCAAAGTCTGGGGCTCGGGAGGAGGTGTCTGCGCCCTCGTGCAGAGCGGCGAGATTGGTCTCTGTTTGGTGACGTTCCACCAGCGCATCGTGAATGCGCGCATCGATTTCGGCGAGACGGGCGCGGGCGGTATCGATTGATGCGCCGTTATCCGGGCTCCGGGTCATTCAAAAATTCCTCAAAACAAGCGTGTGCAGGCGCGGCCTAGTCATATGTATCCGGTCGCAAAAAGGCAAAAGAATTCCGGACCTGGCGCTACTGCTCCGACTGTTCCCGGCGCACTGGCTTCAGCCCGGTCGCCGCACCATCTGGAATAAACACGGGACGCAGAACCCGGAGGCGGCTCTTCTTGCCATCGACCGGCAAGCTCCGGAACACCAGTTTTTCTGCTTCAAGGATCAGGATGCCGGCGAATGCCGGCCAGAATCGGCGCCCAAGGTTCTCCCATGTCCGCGCCGTTCGCTGGATGCTGACCGCCCGCGATGGCGGCATGAAGAGGGCTTCAGAATCGCTCAGGACATTGAACTGGCAATTCTTCATGAGTTCCTTCAGCTGGCTTCCCGAATACGGCCGGCCATAGCCGAATGGGGAGAGTTCCGAGCGGGCCCACAAACCGCGCCGATTGGGCACAACAACGATCACGCGGCCGCCCGGGGCGAGCACGCGCCATACCTCACGAAGCATTGCGGATGGATCGGAACAATGATCGAGCGCGTGCACCAGCATGATCCGATCGAAAGTCGCGTCGGAAAACGGCAAAGCCTCATCTTCGACCAAGGCGCAGGAATTGGCATGTTCCCGCGGCCAGTGGATGGCTCCTTGGGGGGCTGGCATGGCGGAGATCACCCGTTCGGCCGATCCATGATACCGGCGCATGAACGGACCGGCATACCCGAGACCCAACAGGCTTTGACCTTGAATATCCGGCCACATCTGCGCGACCGGTGCGCCGATCAAGCCTCGCAGCAACTGCCCAAGTGGAAGATCGTAAAAGGCTCGCAAATGAACGACGTCGAGATACATAAAATTCGCCTGGTGGAAGCTCGGACGGCGATTGAACAGGGAACTGTTGTGGAGCGCAAGACTTGAAATCCCGCCAAGCGGATACACCTCAATGGCTTGCCCGCAGCGCCGGTCTTTGCCACTGTGGCGCGCATTCCGATCCCCGGCCGAGGAGCTTCTCATGTCTTTAAGCGACACCACCGAAATTCATCAGTTTGCCTGCCTGGACGACAATTTTGGTGTTCTCATACATGACCGAGAGAGCGGCACGACCGTGGCTGTCGATGTGCCGGATGCCGCAGCCTATGAGGCGGCCTTGGCGGAAACCGGCTGGAAACTCAGCCATATCCTGATCACCCACCATCATTGGGATCACGTGCAGGGGCTGGGAGAGTTGAAGACCAAAACCGGTGCGGTGGTGATCGGTCCTGAGCGGTCACGTCAAAAGATCTCCGAGCTGGATCGGACCGTCGAGGACGGCGATGATGTCTTGTGCGGGCCTTATGAGGTCAAGGCCATTGCCACGCCTGGCCACACGCTGGATCAGATTTCCTGGTACATTCCCTCAATCAAGGTTGCCCATACCGGCGATACACTGTTTGCGCTGGGCTGCGGCCGGGTGTTTGAAGGCGACAAGGAGATGATGTGGGCCTCGCTGTCGCATCTTATGCACCGGCTGCCGGACGACACCACGATCTACTGTGGACATGAATATACCGAGGCCAATGCGAAGTTTGCCTTGACCATCGAGCCGGGCAATGAAGCCTTGCAGGCGCGTGCGAAGGCAATTGCCGACATCCGCGCTCTGGGCAAGCCGACACTGCCGACGACAATGGCAGCGGAAAAGGCAACCAACCCGTTTCTTCGCGCAGGTGAAGCGTCGGTCGCGGACGCGCTGGGCATGGCGGGGCAGCCGGCAGAGGCTGTGTTCACTGAAATCCGCACGCGCAAAGACAATGCCTGATCGTGGTGCAGTGTCTTGACGCTGCATTCACCACCCGCCTGATGGTGCGGCTCGATCAAGAAACTTTGACTGGACCGCTAAAAACGCAGGCCAACCGCTCCTATATCCAAGTCGTTATGATCCTGTAAGGGGCAGAAACCATGACGACTGACAGGTCTTTAGACCCATCCGGACGGACTCCGGAACAACGCGCCCAGGATGTGGTGCAGAGAATTGCAAGCCAGGCCGAACCCATTCCACTCACCCACGGCGGTGGCCACCGCCTCGATATGCAAGTGCTCTACGAAGAAATCGTCGCCGCTCTCCGGGAAACCGTCGATGACATCGCGTTTTGCACCGAGTCCAAACCCAATCACTGACATTATTGTCCAACTCCCAACAATTCTCCGGCGCGGATTGGAAACACCTGTTATTCAGGTGTTCCAATCGCCTTAGACCACGGGACAAGTATGCCGGTTGATCCAACTCTTTCCGCCGACGACATCGTTGAACTCCTGAAGATGCAGCCGCATCCGGAGGGCGGGTTTTATGCAGAAACCTTTCGCGATGATGTGACGGACCCGCAGGGGCGTGCGGCCTCCACGCTGATCTATTTCCTGCTGTCGGACGGCATCGTATCACGCTGGCACAAGGTGGACGCCGTAGAGACCTGGCACTGGTATGCCGGTGCGGCGCTGGAATTGTCCATCAGCACGGATGGCACCAGTACGCAGGTGGTCCGCGTCGGCAATGACCTGGTTGGCGGAGAGCGCCCGCAAGGAATCGTGCCGCGTGAGGCCTGGCAGCAAGCCCGCTCACTCGGAGAGTGGACGCTTGTCGGCTGCACCGTTGCGCCGGGATTTCAGTTCGAAGGATTTGAAATGGCGCCGGAAGGCTGGGAGCCGGGGGCGTAACGCAGATCCCGGATCCCAGAGCTTAAGGTCTTAACCAGCCATTTCCGCTTCGCGGACTGCCATTTCGATTTCCTGCACCAGACCCTCTTCGAGGCCAAGCCGGGCGGCCAGCATCTGGAGATAGGCTTTTTCCGCCGGATGGTCCGGGTCAATGGCGAGCCGGGACGCGGCGTAGATCTCGGCGGCCGTTTCCGGACAAGTTGCGCTGGCAACGACCTTGTCGAGATCCAGCGGCGAACGCAGCTCATCCATCAGGAACGCCTTGGCTTCGCTGTCGAGACCGGCCTCATCAATCTTTTCAAAGATCCGGTCCTGCTCGTCCCGGTCGATATGACCGTCAGCCTTGGCGGCGGAAATCATGGCGGTGAGAAGGTTGACTGCGAACTGATTTTCGCCGCCCGGCTGCTGCGCCGGGTCAAAGGCGGTGCCGCGCGGGGCTTCCAGCGGGATCGGCTCGTCTTGCGGATAGTGCGGGCGTGGCGCGTTTTGCTTGTTGGCCTGATGGCCCTGATAAGCCTTGTAGGCAAGACCTGCGACCAGCGCCAAACCGCCATAGGTGACTGCTTTTTTACCGATCTTCCGGCCGGATTTTGAACCAAGCATCAAACCGGCAAGGCTGCCAAGTGCCAGGCCGCCACCTTGTGAGGACAGAAAATCCTTGCCTTGGGAGAGAAGATCACCGGATCCGCCACGCTGGTTCTGACCAGGATATTGGCCGCCTTGCCCGCCGGGGGCGCCGCCCTGGCTACCCAAAAACTGATCCAGCAAGGATTTTGCATCAAACATGTTTGGCTCCCTATGTCCGCCGAGGACGAAATCATCGTTCTTCAGATGGGATTTTTGCGCCCGGTCGCAAGGTTATGCCGTGATTCATGACGGTTTTTCATCAAACAGTTTGGGTAGCGACCGCCGTGTATATATTCACGTCAAAGGCAGCAAATTGTCGTCCTTCAACGTGTCCATCGCAATGGAGGACTTCACGTGCTGGACAGCTTCTTGGGGCAAGAGCTCGTCGTTGACGATCCGGCTGAGCGCTTTCAGGTCCCGGACGACCACTTTCAGCATGTAATCGACGTCGCCGGTCAGCGTATGTGCTTCTTGAACCTCCGGCATGGCGGTGACCATATTTCTGAATTTACGGGCGTTTTCCCGGCTGTGCGCGCCCAAGGTCACCCCAACGAAGGCTGTCACGGTAAAGCCCAGGGCTTCAGGATCCAAAGCTGCCCGGTACCGGCGGATGGTGCCGTTGTCTTCCAGTTTCTGCCGGCGCCGGGAGACCTGGCTGGCGGACAAGCCGATCGTTTCACCAATCTCTGCATTGGTTGCTGCGGAATTCTCCTGAAGGGCGGCGAGCAACTTCACATCAAAGCTGTCTAATGCAATTTGCATGCTGAATATTCTCTATCTGCGCACGGAATATGCATCACTATACGGTAAATCACGCAGATTGCACACACCCTGCGCGCGGCTCCGGGCATTCTAGACGCAAACTTCGCACTTTTCAGGAGGATCCGCCATGGGACCGTTCCCGCATAACGCGCCGCCAGCGCAAATCACCCCACAGAACCCGGCCGGCACGGACGGTTTCGAGTTTGTCGAGTTTGCCCATCCGGAACCGGAGAAGCTCGATGCCCTGTTCCGCAAGATGGGGTATGTGCCGGTCGCGAAACACAAGACCAAAGAGATCACGCTCTACCGGCAGGGTGACATCACCTATGTTCTGAATGCGGAGCCCGGCAGTCATGCCATGCGTTTCGTTGAAGATCACGGACCGTGTGCCCCGTCCATGGCATGGCGGGTGGTCGATGCGCAAAAGGCCTATGATCACGCCATTTCCAAAGGGGCGGAGCCCTACGCGGACAATGACAAGACGTTGAACGTTCCCGCCATCAAGGGCATCGGCGGCTCGCTGCTGTATTTCATCGAAGCCTACGGCGACAAGGGGTCCGCCTATTCGGCGGAATTCGATTGGCTGGATGAAGTGGATCCGAAACCGGAAGGGGTTGGCTTCTATTACCTGGATCACCTGACGCACAACGTCTACCGCGGCAATATGGACAAGTGGTGGGATTTTTACCGGGATCTCTTCAATTTCAAACAGATCCATTTCTTCGACATCGACGGCCGGATAACAGGCCTTGTCAGCCGGGCGATCACCTCGCCCTGCGGCAAGATCCGCATTCCGCTGAACGAGTCCAAGGATGATACCAGCCAGATCGAAGAGTACTTGCGCAAGTACAAGGGCGAAGGCATTCAGCACATCGCGGTCGGCTCGGACGACATCTATACCAGCACGGACAAGCTGGCGGACAACGAGCTGAAATTCATGCCGGGCCCACCGGACACTTACTACGAGATGTCCCGTGACCGGGTGCACGGTCATGATGAACCGATCGAGCGGATGAAGCGTCACGGCATCCTGATCGATGGCGAAGGTGTCATCGATGGCGGCATGACCAAGATCCTACTGCAGATTTTCTCCAAAACCGTCATCGGACCCATCTTCTTTGAATTCATTCAAAGAAAAGGCGATGAAGGCTTCGGCGAAGGAAATTTCCGGGCACTTTTTGAGTCGATCGAGGAAGATCAGATCCGCCGGGGCGTGCTGGCAACAGACGCTGCAGAATAACGGCGGCACCTAAAGTAAAGCCCCCTCAGGCCGAGCGCCTGAGGGGGGCTTCCTAGTCCGATATCCAATCAAAAACGGTAGTTCACGCCGAGGCGCGCGAGAAAACCTGTGTTGTCGGATTCTGCAGCATAATCGATGCCATCCAGTGCGCCGACCGAACGCACGGCCGCGTTCCCGGTGGCTGTGACATTGCTGTCTGCCAGATCATAGTAGAGGCCATCAAGCTTCATTGAGATGTTGTCGGTGACTTTGACTTCCGCACCGCCGCCAAGGGTCCAGCCGAATTTCAACTCATCATCGCTGCCGTTCCATGCAAGTGCGGGTGCATCGACACCGTTGACGGACGTCTCCAATTCAACCTGACCCATGGCCAGGCCGCCTGTTGCAAAGACCATAAAGCGGTCGGACGCCGCATAGCCGAGACGTCCGCGCACGGTGCTGAAAAAACTCATCCGTTTCTTTGCGGATGTGGTAAGGCGGGTTCCAAGAACCGCAGCACCTGTAAACGAGCTGCTTTTGTTGATGTCAGCCCAGGAAATGTCGCCTTCAAGGCCGGCCACAAAGCTGTTGATCTGATGATCATATCCAGCGGTGAGGCCGCCCAGGACCCCATTTCCCGAGAGGTCGAGGGACGATGGGACAATCGTACTGCCGAGGGATTGAAAGCCGCTCGTGCCCGTTGTGGTCGCATCGTCATCGGACCATCCCCAGCCCAAGAACGCGCCAGCATAAAAACCAGTCCAGCTGCTGACGGGGCGTGCTTCAATAATCGGATCGAGTGTTGGCAGGTCTGCAGCTGCTGCGGTGAGTGGCAGTAGGGAGCCAATGCCGACGACTGCGGCGCTCATAACTTTCAAGGGATAATGGCTGGGCATGGTGCCTCCAATAGTCGGTGAATTCGGTGTCTCCCAAGCCAAAGAAATGCAAAACTTCCTTTGCGTTATTATTCCAAAAGACGCTACTTTTTCTTGGTTAACGAATTGCTATACGTCTGAGGGGAGCCGCAAGACTGGTCTTGAAAAGAAAATATCCTCAGTGATTTAATTGGTTAAGGTTCGAATGTGGTAATCAATTGTTAACCAATTTCTATTGGGTGCCTAAATACCGTTGAAGCTGTGGTTATTGTTTGAGGCTGCAGTTCTTGTCTTGAGGATTTCGGCGTTTGTCACGCCAAATAACTTTTGCTCGCAGAGGAGGCTTGAGACTGTTTTTGAAGGTTTAGAATATTTTTTGAAACAGTCGCGGAAGATCGGGTCTATCCGGGTGTTTTAAACACAGAGGCTCCTGAACAGGCCCTCTATTGCATTGTCTAAGCACACACTTCAGCCCTCACACCTCGGTGTGAGGGTTTTTTTCTGGCTGCTGCAGCCGGACTGCGGTTCAGTCCTTGATTTTCTGCTCCAGGACATCCCAGACCTTTGCCGCGACATCCGGTCCGCCGAGGTTCTGGATCGCGCGGATGCCAGTTGGGGCGGTGACGTTGATTTCCGTCAGCATGCCGTCGATCACATCGATGCCGACCAGGAGCAGGCCTTTTTCGCGCAGAGACGGCCCGAGGCGGGCGCAGATTTCCCGTTCCCGCTCTGTCAGATCGCTGTCTGTCGGCGCGCCGCCACGCACCATGTTGGACCGCAGATCGCCAGCCGCCGGGACACGGTTCACCGCACCGGCAAACTCCCCGTTGACCAGGAGAATGCGTTTGTCGCCATGTTTCACGTTCGGCAGGAACTGCTGAATGACCCAGGGCTCGCGGAAGGTGGCGGCAAAGAAGTCGTACAGCGATCCGTAGTTCAGATCATCTTTTGTGATCCGGAACACCGCCGCGCCGCCATGGCCAAAGAGCGGCTTCATGACGATATCGCCGTATTCTTCGCGGAAGAGATCGATTTCCGCCCGGTCCTTGGTGATCAGGGTCGGCGGCATCAAATCCGGAAATTCGGTGACGAACAGTTTTTCCGGCGCGTTGCGTACTTCCGTTGGATCGTTCACCACCAGAGTGTCCGGGTGGATCTTGTCCAAGATGTGCGTTGCCGCGATATAGGACAGATCGAACGGCGGGTCCTGCCGCATCAACACCACATCGATCTCGCGCATGTTTGTGCGCGTCCGCTCTCCGAGCTCGAAATGGTTGCCCTTTTCATCGCGGACCGTAACGGGCTCCAACGCGCAAAACACTTCGTCGCCGCGCATGGCCAGCCGGTCCGGTGTGTAGTGATAGAGCTCGTGGCCGCGCTTTTGGGCCTCCAGCATCATCGCAAAGGCGCTGTCGCCGGCAATGTTGATGGATTCGATATGGTCCATCTGGACCGCGACTTTTATCGGCATGAGGCCACTCCCGGCGGGGCGCGGTCCGTTTGAAACGGTGCGCTTGGGGCAAAAGACTGTTCGCGGCAGATATGCGGTCCGGGACAGGGTTTGTCCAGAGGCCTGGTGTCAGTCTCTTGCCTCAAAGGCGTTCACGATCCGCTCAGGCAGGGTCCACGGGCGAATGATCATGACGTCGAACCGCAGCGTGAAAAAGCCTGCTTTCGGATGCTCGGCAACGAAGATCTTTGCGGCCCGGACAATCCGCTTTTGGCTGGCCGGTGTCACGGCTTCAAGTGCCGCTTGCCGTGAGTTTCTGGCCTTGACCTCGATAAAGGCGACAGTCTTGCGTTTCTTGGCAATGAGGTCGATTTCGCCCGCCTTCGTCTTGTAGCGCTGCTTCAGGATGCGCCAGCCGGTCAGGCGCAAATACCAGGCCGCATAAGTCTCTGCGGAAAGGCCGCGGGTATGAGCCTTGCGGCGGCGTTCGGTCGTGTGGCTGTCGCCTTTTGCCATGGTCAGGTGCCAGCCTTGAGTTCGAGCGCCCGTTTGTAGACCTCGCTGCGATCCAGACCCGTTGCCTTGGAAACCTGTTTAGCGGCTGCGCTGACGGGCATGTCCGAGAGCGCTTCCCGGAGAAGGGTGTCGAGGTCTTCTGCATCTGCTTCCGGTTTTTCCTCTGGCGGTCCCACCAGAATGACGATCTCACCCTTCACGGTTTGATCTGCGAACCGGTTGCCAAGCTCTTGCAGTGTTCCACGCTCAAAGGTCTCAAAGCGTTTGGTGAGCTCGCGGGCGACCACCGCCTCTCGCGTTCCGCCAAAAACCGTTGCCATGAGTTCCAGGGTTGCCGCAGTCCGATGGGGCGATTCAAAGAAAATCAGTGTCGCCGGTGTTTTGGCAAGCTCTTCAAGGCGCTTGGTCTTGGGGCCGCCTTTTTGCGGTAGAAAACCTGCAAACAGAACCGTGTCGCTGGGGAGCCCGGATGCAACGAGACCTGCAAGTGGGGCGGAAGCGCCAGGGATCGGGAACACCTTGTATCCGGCTGCCACAACGTCGCGGACCAGCCTGTACCCCGGATCAGACACCAGCGGCGTGCCGGCATCGGATACAAGAGCAACCGCGTTGCCAGCTTCAAGTTCTCCGAGAATTTTCGGCCGCTGCTTATCGGCGTTGTGCTCGTGGTATGGAAGAAGCGGCGTCTTGAGGCCGAATTTTTGCGTAAGCGTCGACGTTATCCGCGTATCTTCACACGCGATCATACTCGCGGCCGCGAGAGTTTCCAGCGCGCGCACGGTGATGTCACCGAGGTTTCCGATCGGCGTGGAGACAATATAGAGCGCAGGTTCTAGATTGGGCGCCGTGAAGGCGTGTTCCGACAAGCTGTAACGGTTTTTGGAACCTGTTTGTCCGCCACCTGGCTCTGTCATCACGGATCCCTTCACCTCAATTCAAACACTCGGTTCCGATCTCAAGGATGTCCCGATTTTCTTGCGCTACCTGTCAGAAACACGCAATGCAAGGCAAATCCACCATTCATACCGCGTTGCGCGGCTGAAAACTGGACAGCGCATTCGTTAATCCTTAAGTCTGGGGCAAAGGGTGGATGGAAATCAGACACATGGACGAAACGGACGCCGTTGTTCGGCATCGCCGACGCACATTCTTGAAAACCGCTTTGACCGGTGCCAGCACACTGGCGCTTGGGGGCTGTTTGGGCTCATCCCTAGGAACGTTGCCCGGCGAACAAATCCAGCCGGGCGCCCAACCGCAGGTGACCGGTGAAACAATCGGCACTGGTGCGGTCCGGGTCGGACTTATGCTGCCGCTGTCCTCAAGTGGGGGCAATGCGTCGATTGGAACCGTTTTCAAAAACTCCGCTGCGCTGGCGCTTCAAAACTTTCCAAATTCGGATGTGCAGCTTCTGGTGAAAGACACCGGAGGGACGACGGAAGGGGGCCGTGCTGCCGCGCAGCAGGCGATCTCTGAAGGCGCCGAGCTGATCCTTGGTCCCGTCTTTGCCCCGGCAGTGTCAGGTGCCGGTTCAGCTGCAAGGGCGGCAGGTGTTCCGGTTATTGCGTTTTCGACAGATACGTCAGTCGCCGCGCGCGGCATCTACCTGTTGAGCTTCCTTCCGGAAAGTGATGTGAAGCGCATCATTGGTCATGCCAGCAGCCAGCAGAAACGGTCTTATGCAGCGCTCCTGCCGAACGATTCTTACGGCAGTGTGGTTGAGGCGGCGTTCCGTCAGGAAGTTGGCCGCACCGGTGGACGGATTGCAACGATCCAGCGCTACAACGTCAGTGGTTCGGACACGTCTGACCTGGTCGCCAAGGCCAACGCCCTTCAATCGTCTTTGACTAGCATCGACGCTCTCTTTGTCCCGGCGGGCGGACCTGTGCCTGGCCTGGTGATGCAGACCCTGATGGGGCTGAATGCAGAGATCGGCAACATCAAGCTGCTTGGCTCGGGCCAGTGGGATACGCCGCAGGTGAAAAACAACCCCACTCTGACCGGGTCCTGGTTTGCGGGCCCTGAAGACAGCGGGTTCCGCGGGTTTGCGCAGCGCTATCAACAGACCTACGGCGCGCCACCGCCGCGGAACGCCAGTCTTGTCTATGACGGTGTTACATTGGCAGCCGGCCTGATCCGCTCCGCCGGGCCGCAACGGTTCCAGCAGAGCATCCTGACAAACCGGGACGGGTTCCTTGGAATTGACGGCTTGTTCCGCTTCAAGCCGAATGGTCTCAATGAACGTGGGCTTGCGGTATATCAGGTGACAGGCTCCGGTAGTCAGGTTGTGTCCGCTGCACCGCGCGATTTCCGTTCCGGTTTCTGACCTCCACCGCCTCCTGGGAGTATAGTTCCGATGCTTGCCGGCAAAGAGATTGTGCTGATCATTAGCGGCGGTATCGCTGCTTACAAATCTCTGGACCTGGTCCGGCGGCTGAAGGAGCGTGGGGCGCGGGTTGTCCCGGTCATGACGGATGGTGCGCAGGAGTTCGTGACGCCGCTGGCGGTGGGCGCCTTGAGCGCTGAAAAGGTGTTCACCAACCTATTCGACCGGGAGGCCGAGCATGATGTGGGTCACATTCGTCTTGCCCGGGATCATGATCTGATCCTTGTCGCGCCCGCAACTGCCAATCTGATGGCCAAGATGGCCCATGGCATTGCCGATGATCTCGCAACAGCCGTTTTACTTGCAACTGACAAACCGGTTTTGTTGGCCCCGGCGATGAACCCAAAGATGTGGCAGAACCCGGCAACACTGAAAAATGCCGATACCTTGCGGGAACGCGGCATTGCGTTCATCGGCCCTGCCAGCGGTGAAATGGCGGAGAAAGGAGAAGCCGGGGTCGGCCGCATGAGCGAGCCTCTGGACATCGCAGCAGCAGCTGAGCTTCTGTTACGAGATCAGGCGATTGCAGCCGGAAAGTTGCCCTTGGCGGGGAAGCATGTCCTGATCACGTCCGGGCCGACACATGAGCCGATCGACCCGGTGCGCTATATCGCGAACCGGTCTTCGGGCAAGCAGGGTCATGCGCTTGCCGAAGCCGCATTCGCAGCCGGGGCGCGGGTGACACTGGTTTCCGGTCTGGTGACGATCCCCGACCCGGACCATGTTACGACGATCCACGTTGAATCCGCGGCAGAGATGATGGCAGCTGTTGAGCAGAACCTGCCTGCGGATATCGCAATCATGGCGGCAGCTGTAGCTGACTGGCGTGTAGTCTCGGAAGGCGATCAGAAGATCAAGAAAGATGGCAGTGGCAAACCGCCTGGCTTGGAACTCACTGAGAATCCAGACATTTTAATGACCGTCGGGCACCACGAAACGCTGCGGCCATCTCTGCTGATCGGCTTTGCCGCCGAAACCCAGGATCTCATCAAAAACGCAACCTCGAAGTTGGAGCGAAAACGGGCCGATTGGATCGTCGCCAATGATGTCAGCCCTGCAACGGGCATCATGGGCGGCGACGCCAACACAATCAGATTGGTCAGCGCCAACGGTGTGGAAGACTGGCCGGCGATGGACAAGAAAGAGGTTGCCCGCCAGCTGATTGCCAGGGCTGCGGAGACGCTTGGCCTAAAGCCAGAGTGAGTGCGGCGGTAGCTCTATTCAAGTGCGGTTGTGTCGTGGGCGGATCACTGGAACCGATAGTAACTCATACTGATTGAGCCGTATTCGTAGCTCCGGTGCAGGAGCTCTGGTTTTTTTCCTTCGCCGGCAGCGCCAAACGGGAAGAACAGCGGCAACAGGTGCTCCTCTGTCGGGTGGTTCTGCCGAAAATCCGGCGCTGCTTCCAGGTTGTCGAAGTAGTTCAATTGCCCTGCATCCAGTCCCTTGTCGAGCCAGGCATCAAACCCCGTTGCCCAGTTGGGAACCTGCGATCCATCCGGCCCAATGGCTCTCAAGTTGTGGGTGGTGCTGCCAGATCCGGCGATCAAGACACCTTTTTCCGACAGCGGCGCCACGGCTGCTCCGAGTGCGTAGATGGTTTCCGGAGAACTGTTGTTTGGAAGTGAAATTTGAACAACCGGGATGTCTGCGTCAGGGAAGGCCAGCGACAACGGCACCCATGCCCCATGATCAAGACCCCTTTCAGCGTCTTGCTTAGGCTCCAGTCCGGCAGTCTTTAGGACAGAAATCACCTCTTCAACTGCGCTGGCATCCGCTGATGCAGGATAGGAGATTTCATAAAGCTCGTCCGGAAAGCCTCGGAAATCGTGATAAGTGCGCAAGGGTCCTGGAGCCGAGATCTTGAGTCCTTCGGTTTCCCAATGCGCGGACAGGATCAAAATGAAGCGCGGCTGTTGCATGTTCTTGCCGAAACTCTTCAAGAAGCGGCTCGCCGGTGTGTCCCGCACGGCCAGTGTCGGCGCGCCATGGGCGAAGAAAACAGGAGGTATTGGCGTTTGATGATCCGGCATTGGTCTACTCCATGCTTACGGCCATGTTGGCCTCATCATAGAAATAAACCGTTCGAGCCTTTTCTGAAGATCAGAGCTGCTTGACACATTGTTCATTAAAGTCAAACAACGAGCGCGAAATATCGAAATTAGATATTTTGAATGACGTAATCAGACGTGCGGCACATGGTAGTGCGGGCGCTGAGCACCCGCACCACTATAACTTAGTTATAGCCCATATTGATGAGCTGCACCCGGCGATTCACGGCGGCAAACGGGTCTGCCGGATCGCGCAATTGCTCTTCGCCAAGACCAACCGAGAAGAGGGTGGAGCCCGGTACCTGGAATGTCGTCACCAGGGCCTCACGAATGGCTTGGGCGCGCCGCTGAGATAGTTCCAGATTGTATGTCCGGTCCCCTTTGGCGTCGGTATGTCCGACGATGAAGAACGTCTGGCCTTGGAGATACGGCGTATGCAGTGCATCGGCAATCAATCCGACGGCCTCATAGGATTCTGGCCGGATACGCGCAGAATCGAAGTCAAACGTGATTTCGATGTTGAACTGACGCAAGGACGCGAGCTGCTGATACATCGGGATGGTTTGCGGTGAATCCGCACCCGGATACTTCTGGATGTTTTCCAGAGCGGCGCGCTGAAGCGCATCCGCGCTCACTTCCACCTTCTGTTGGGCGCCTTGAAGCGAGTTGATGATCTGATTGCGGCTTAGTTCAGTTTGAGCGCTGGCAACTGTTACCGAGAAGCAAAGTGCACATGCAGCCGCGCCGGCAAAAAACAGGTTTTTCATGAAAAATCTCCTTAACCCGGCTTAGCGGTATCCGGCGAGGTCAATCGCGGTGTTGCACTTCTCGCTGACCGATGGTTGTGCCTTGAGTAGGCAGCGCAGGATGTGACCGGCACCAGGTTTGACGCCTTTGCAATACTGGGTGGCATCGCGTGCGCAGATCTCCGGCGCAGCGGCTTGAGCGGCCAGCCGTTCTGCAATAAGGCCGGCCACAACGGCCCGGTCTGCATTACATTTTTGCGAGACCTTGGCCTGGTTTTGATCAAGGCACTGGCCAATTCCGTTGTTGGCAAGGGTCGCAGACTTGCAATACTTGTCGATGTCTGCGCCGCAGCTGACGGCGAGGATCTTGATGGCATCGGCAAACCCGACGGTCTGCGCCTGTGCCGTCATGCCGGCGGCGAAAATCACTCCCGCGGCAATCGCGCTTAGCAAATACTTCATTCTTAAGGTCTCCCAGCTCGAAAAACTTTCCGATACGGCAGATAGTTTCAGGACAGCGTGACGGCTTCAAGTAGCCTTTTGATATTTTTCGCTTATCCGCTTCATGGCCGAGCTGTGCTTGACAGGTTCCTGCGAATGTCGTCAACCGTTGCCAAACGAAATGGGACGGCTGCATGACCATCAAGCTTGAAATCAAACGCCTCGATCATGGGCAGGATTTGCCCCTACCGGCCTATCAAAGTGATTTGGCCGCAGGCCTGGATCTGCTTGCAGCCGTGGACGACGATCTGACGCTGCAACCTGGAAACCGGGCGCTGGTGCCGACGGGCCTGGCGATGTCATTGCCGGCCGGCTTTGAAGCCCAGGTTCGTCCCCGGTCCGGTCTTGCCGCGAAAAACGGCGTAACGGTGCTGAACACACCGGGTACAATTGATGCGGATTACCGCGGCGAAGTTAAAGTGATCCTGATCAATCTCGGTAATACGGCGTTTGAGATTTCGCGTGGTGATCGCATAGCCCAGATGGTGATCGCGCCCGTGCTGCAGGCTGAAATTGAAGAAGTCGAGATCCTGTCCGAAACAAGCCGGGGAACCGGTGGTTTCGGGTCGACTGGACAGCGCTAGGACTGAGACACAAGGGACTTCACCATGAATCCGAAACTTGTCATTTTCGATTGCGACGGTGTTCTGGTGGACACCGAGCGGATGGTGAATGCCAGTCTTGCGGAGATGGTGACGGAACTCGGGTTTCCGATCACCGGTCCAGAGTGCCAGCAGCGCTTCATGGGCCGGACCCTGGAAAACGTCAAAGAGATGGTTGAGGCTTTGATCGGCCGTGACTTGCCAGACGATTGGCCCGATCAGGTGCGAAAACGCGATCTGGAAGTATTCGCGGCGGGCGTTCCCGCGATCACCGGCGTCGCTGATGTTTTGGACGAGCTGGACCGGCGCAACCTGCCTTTTTGTGTCGGCTCGTCCGGCAAATACGCCAAGATGCGGACTACACTTGGCAGTTCAGGGCTGTTGCCCCGTCTTGAGGGCAAGCTGTTTTCCGCAGAAGACTGCGTCAACGGCAAACCGGCACCCGATGTGTTTCTTCTTGCAGCAAGTACGATGGGATATCCGCCGGAAGACTGTGTTGTCATTGAAGACAGTTTGCCGGGCGTGCAGGCGGCGCGGTCCGCCGGTATGGCTGTTTATGCGTATGTCGAAGATCCAGCCTGCGACCGTGAAGCGCTGTCTGATGCCGGTGCGCATCTCTTCGACGACATGGCCGCACTTCCGGGTTTGCTGTTTTCTAAGCCGTGAGCCTTTCGTGAAAAGGCATTTTACGGAGGGCGCGCTCTCTAGGGGTTCTTCCCCTTATATCTCCCGCGGTGCCGTACTATCTTGAAGTCACAATTTAGAAAGGTGCGATTGGCACTGCATTCGTTTTAGCTGGGAGACTTCCATGACAATCAAGACGCACGGACGCGGTAAGATCTACTCCTCGATCACGGACACCATCGGTGACACGCCGTTGGTTCGTTTGGATCGTCTGGCGGATGCTCATGGTGTCAAGGCAACTCTTCTCGGCAAGCTGGAGTTCTTCAATCCGATCGCCAGCGTCAAAGACCGTATTGGCGTTGCGATGATCGATGCTATGGAACGCAACGGCAAGATTGAAGCGGGCAAGACGACCCTTGTGGAGCCGACGTCCGGGAACACCGGGATCGCGCTCGCCTTTGTGGCGGCGGCCAAGGGATATCGGCTTATCCTGGTCATGCCGGAAACCATGTCTGTGGAACGCCGCAAGATGTTCAAGATCCTGGGCGCTGAGCTGGAACTGACAGAAGGGGCCAAGGGCATGAAGGGTGCGATCGCCCGGGCGGAAGAACTCTTGTCCGAGATCGATGGTGCTGTCATGCCGCAACAGTTCGAGAATCCGGCCAACCCGGAAATCCACCGGAACACCACGGCGGAAGAGATCTGGAACGACACCAGTGGCACGGTTGATGTCTTTGTTTCCGGAATTGGAACCGGCGGCACTATCACCGGGGTTTCGCAGACCCTAAAGGAACGCAAGCCGGACCTTCATGTGGTGGCTGTCGAGCCGGAAGACAGCCCGATCCTCTCCGGAGGCCAGCCGGGTCCGCACAAGATCCAGGGAATTGGTGCGGGTTTTGTGCCGGGTGTGCTGGATACCGGTGTCTTCGATGAGATTGCCAAAGTAAGTAATGAGGACGCCTTTACCATGGCCCGCGAAGTCGCGAAAACCGAGGGAATTCCGGTCGGCATCTCTTCCGGCGCGGCACTCTCTGCAGCCATCAAGGTCGGTCAGCGGGATGATATGGCTGGCAAAACCATTGTTGTCATTATTCCCTCTTTTGCAGAACGCTATCTCTCAACTGCGCTTTTTGAAGGGCTTTGAGCGTAGCGCCCCTTTAGCGTCATGTCGGGACGTGTTCCGAACATCCATAAGTTATCCGAAACATGGCTCCTCGGCATTTTGCCGAGGATGACGCGGAGAGGAATGAGGCTTTTCTTCAAAAGAAAAGCGCGGTCCCGAAAGACCGCGCTTTTTTTATTCCGTTTAAGTTCGATCGAACTTATGCAGCCAGGGCGCCCTGAGCCTTGTCAACCAGTGCCTTGAAGGCATCCGGCTGGCTGATGGCGAGGTCGGACAGAACCTTGCGGTCGACTTCTACGCCAGCCTTGTTCAGGCCGTTGATGAAGTTGCCGTAGGTCATGCCGTGCTGGCGGGTTGCCGCGTTGATGCGCTGGATCCACAAAGAGCGGAAATTGCGCTTCTTGGCCTTACGGTCGCGATAAGCGTATTGACCCGCTTTCTCGACGGCCTGCTTGGCGACGCGGATGGTGTTCTTGCGGCGGCCGTAGTAACCTTTAGCAGCCTTCAAAACTTTTTTGTGACGAGCGTGGGCGGTAACGCCCCTTTTGACGCGTGACATCTAGGTGATCTCCTTAAAAGGCTGGCGTTAGGCGTATGGCAGAAACTGCTTCACGATCTTTGCATCCTGATCGCTCAGCGTGGTGGTGCCACGGGCGTTCCGGATGAATTTGTTCGTGCGCTTGATCATGCCATGGCGCTTGCCGGCCTGTGCGGTTTTCACCTTGCCGGTTGCAGTCACCTTGAAGCGCTTTTTAGCGCCGGACTTCGTCTTCAACTTGGGCATTTTGCATCCTTTCTTTGGTGTGCCTGCAAGCAGACACTTCATTGTTGGTGCATTCAGAGCCGACACGGCATGCCCTTGGTTGTTTTGAAAGGTCCTGCGCATGAACGCAAAAATCCAGTCCAAAACGAGCCGGACGACTCTGGACCGAGCGCTTATATGGGAGGTTTCTGGGAAAAGCAACCGGAAAGGGTTGCTGTTTTCGCAAGTCCGGCGAGGACTTTTTGTGCCAACGCAGTCACGTACCTTGGCCACAACTTTTCACAGAAAGAGACTAGCGATAGCCAAATCGGAGAGCAGAACTCTACACATAGTTGAAAAGATCGAGTGTTCAGATATTTCGTAATATTGTAATTAATATCAATATTATGATATTTATTCTTCTATAAGTTGTTTATATTGGCGAAAAAATCTATCATAGATAGTGTTTAATTGTATTTTGTACGCATGTTGATCAAATTGGTGATTCATAGATATGCCGCAACCAACACTTGCCTTTAAATCACTCCGAAATCCAAACATCTGTGACAAACGAAAACTGATTTTTGTCCATAACCCAAAGGCCGCAGGGAAAAGTTTTCGAAAGTGGTTGGGGTTTGAGGGGCGAATAAATCATGGGTTTCCGAGTTATGACACACCGGTCAATCTTTGGGACGAATACACAGTAATTGTATGCGTCCGTGAACCGATAAAACGTGCATTGTCACTCTATAAATTTATGACGCATGAATCATATCAAGGAACAATGTTAAAGGCGTTCCCCGACATCCATTCCTATGATCCGCTAACTTTTTTCACCACGATATTGGCCCGTCAGCGACTGTTTCTAGCCAAGCAATACAAATACACTCATCATTTTGGATCGAACAAAGAGCCAGACTATGTTTTGCGAGTTGAAGATCTGGATGTTAGCGAGATCGCCGAGCGTTTTAGCATTTCCAGCCCCTTCCCATGGGAAAATTCGGGCAAGAACTCAGAGCCAGTTGAGCTTGGAGAAGATCTGTACTGGTATTTAGTGAACCATTTTAAGGCTGATTATTTCTTCTTTGGGTATCGGCCGAAACCGTATGACGAATTCATGGACACTCAAAAACTTGCCGCCTGAGGTTAATGGGTTGGGCATTAGCAGTTGAAAGTTTGCTCGTCTTCCTGCGACTTTCCAGCAAAAATGTAATTGCTGCGAAGAGTTGTTAAAGACTTGGGACCAGCTTGGGTTTTAGACAATACCGTGCATGGTATCCTGGCGCTGTTTTATCGCTCTTCGACATCGCCAGGAGCGCTTGTTGCTGTGCCTTGGACATTTATGCACTCGACATCTTCAGATCTCAGAAATGCCAGCAGGAGTGTTAGATGGGGCTGAACGAAGTTCGCAACTCAGAACGGTTCAGTAGAGTGGTAGCCTTCCGCGCCGTATGTGCGACAACAATCGCACGTCTTGCTTTCACCAATCCCTGGAATCCGTTTTCGTCCATGGCAAATGTGTGTCCGATGCGGCAGATCTGGTCCACCCAAGCCTTGAGGGCTTCCGGAATGGTGAAGTTGTATATCGGAACCGCAAGCAACAGCGTATCCGATGCTTGAATTTCGGCGATCAGCTTATCAGACAAGGCTGTCGCCGCTTTTTGGTCTCCCGACAGTTTTTCTTGAGGAGCATAGAACCCTTCTATGGTTGATTGGGCGATGAAAGGAATGGAACCATTTGCGACATTTCTTGTGATGCCAGTGCAGGCCGGATGTTTTGCGCGAAAACCGGCTTCAAATGCATCTGCTATCGCGGCTGAATGAGAACCGGTTAAGCGTGAACTGGAGTTGATGCGGAGCAATTGTGTCATGACTTTGCCTCCTTCTTGTCTGGCAAAGGAGACTTAATTTCATGCGCCAACTCGAAAAATAGGTCGCTGATCACTGAAGTCGTGCGTATTGTGCATGAATGGATCTTGCAGCCCTTAAAACCGCATTGCTCGTTCGGGACCTAGGAAGTTTTGCAGCCGCCGCACGGATCTTGGATCTCGACGCCTCCAGCGTTTCTCGTGTCATTGCCCAGCTGGAACAGGATATTGGATTCCGTTTGTTCCAGCGCAGCACCCGCAGTCTCGCGGCAACAGGTGAGGGTGAACTCTACCTCAATCGAATCGCGCCACTGGTTGAAGAGTTGGAGGCAGCAGGCGATGAAGCTCGGACAACCGCTTTGTCGCCACGTGGCACTTTGCGAATGACAGCAAGTATTTCGTTCGTACAAGAGTGCCTGGTGCCGGTTCTCCCGGAGTTTCGGGACAGATTTCCTGATATTGAGATCGAACTCCTGGCTTCTGACGCCAATCTGGATCTTCGTGCCGACAGTATTGATCTGGCCGTCCGGTTCGGATCCATGCCTAAGGGCGACTGGATTGTCAGCAAGTTGATGACGACACGCTACCGGGTCGTTGCGTCTCCGGAATACCTGGAACGTAAGGGGCGCGTTGATGATCCAAACGATCTCTCCGACCGGGATTGTATTCGGTTCGCTATTCCCGGTTTCCGCACGTTGTGGCAATTCAAAAAAGGCAACGATGAGCCGTTCAATGTGCCGGTTGGCGGTGCAACGGTGATCTCAAATGCCTTGTCGATTCGGTCTGCAGCACGTCTTGGAATGGGGGTCGCGCTGTTGCCGATCATGCTCGTTGAGAGAGACTTGAAGCGGGGGAGCCTAATCGATCTCTTTCCTGACTATGCCTGTGCAGCGGCATCCTTTGAGACAGCGGCCTGGCTGGTTTACCCGAGTCGCTCGTACCTGCCTCAAAAGGTTCGGGTGATGATCGACTTTCTACGGGAGAAATATGGGCGGCCAGAAACCTAGCCGCCCGATGTCTCTTATGCGTTCACGTCGACGACAACACGGCCTTTGACCTGGCCTTTCAGGATGTCCTTGCCGAGGCCCGGCAAGTCTTCAAGGGTCGCCGGGTGGATCATTCCGTGCAGCTTGTCGAGCGGCAGGTCCTTGGCGATCCTTTGCCAGGCGCGGACACGGTCATCATAAGGACGCATGACGCTGTCGATGCCGAGGAGGTTTACACCGCGCAGGATGAACGGGATGACGCTGGCTGGAAGGTTTGCCCCACCGGCAAGACCGATGGTGGCGACCGAGCAGCCGTACTTCATCTGGCCGAGGATGCGGGCGAGCATTTCACCCCCAACGGCATCAATCGCGCCGGCCCAGACCTCTTTCTCCAATGGTCGCTTGATGGTTTCGGCGACATCATCCCGCGGAACAATGGCGCTGGCGCCGAGGGATTTCAGGTAGTCCCAGGTGCTTTCGCGGCCGGTGACAGCATGGACTTCATAGCCGAGGTTGGCCAAGATCGCGACCGCAACAGAGCCGACACCGCCCGCAGCACCGGTGACCAGAACCGGTCCGTTTTCCGGTTTCAGGCCATGGTCTTCCAGTGCCATGACAGCAAGCATCGCGGTGAAACCGGCTGTGCCGACCGCCATTGCATCGCGAGTGGTGAGGCCATCTGGCAATGGCACCAGCCATTCGCCCTTGACGCTGGCCTTCTGAGCATAGCCGCCCCACCAGACTTCTCCGACACGCCAGCCTGTCAAAACGACCTTGTCGCCGGGCTTGTACCATTCGTCAGAGGACTCTTCGACAGTGCCGGCAAAATCGATACCCGGGACATGCGGATAGTCCTTGACCAGACCGCCGCCCGGTCCAACACAAAGGCCGTCCTTGTAATTCAGGGTCGAGTACTCAACCGCAACCGTGACATTGCCGTCCGGCAGTTGGTTCTCGTCGATTTCCTTGACGGCGGCGCTGGTTTTGCCGTCTTCGTTCTTGTCGACAACAAGTGCTTTGAAAGTCATGTGAAATATCCCTGTTATGCGGTTTCACTTGAGAGTGTCCGGGCCTCTTGCCGCAGGACAAATTTCTGGATTTTGCCGGTGGCCGTTTTCGGCAACTCCGTAAAGATGATTTTCTTGGGCCGCTTGAACCCGGCCATGTTCTCCCGGCAAAAGGCGATCAGGCTGTCTTCGGTTGCCTGGCTACCTTCTTTGAGCTCGACAAAGGCGCAAGGGACTTCGCCCCATTTCTCGTCGGGCAAGGCGACAACAGCCGCAAGGACCACATCCGGATGGCGGTGCAGTACTCCTTCGACCTCGACGGACGAGATGTTTTCGCCCCCTGAAATGATGACATCCTTCAGTCGGTCACGGATCTGCACATAGCCGTTTTCGTGCCGTACGGCGGCGTCGCCGGACTTGAAATGACCGCCGGAAAAGGCCTCATCCGTCGCGTCCCGGTTCTTGTAGTAGCCTTTCATGACCGTGTTGCCGCGAATGACGATCTCGCCCTGCGTTTCCCCATCCCATTGCACCGGTTCGCCGGTCTCGCGATCAATGACATCCACGCTCTCGGTCATTGGGAAGCCAACGCCTTGCCAGGACTGAAGCTCGGCCTGTTCGTCGGAGGAAAGGTCGTCCCATTCCTCCCGCCACAGGCATTGGGCGACATGACCATAGGTCTCGGTAAGGCCATAGACCTGCATCACTTCAAAACCGAGCGCCTTGGTGGCGGCCAGAACCGCTGCTGGCGGCGGAGCGCCGGCGGTCATGATTTTCACTGGGCCAGGCAGGGGTTTCCGGTCTGCCTCTGGTGTGTTGACCAGCATGGAGAGCACAATGGGCGCACCGCCCAAATGGCTCACTTGGTGCTTGGCGATCAGGTCGAAGACTGCAGCGCCAGTCACCTGCCGGATGCAAATGATCGTGCCGGCCATCAAAGTCATGGTCCAGGCATGGCACCAGCCGTTACAGTGGAACATGGGCACGGAATAGAGATAGACCGGATGGCGCGGTAGCTCCCATGCGATTGGCGTCCCCATCGCCATGAGATAAGCGCCGCGATGGTGGTAGACGACGCCTTTCGGTCGGCCTGACGTGCCGGACGTGTAGTTTAGCGCCAGCGCTTGCCATTCATCGGCCGGACCTTGCCAGGGAAACGCCGGATCGCCCCTTTGGACCAGATCTTCGAATACCTCGTCGCCGATCAACGGGCCGCCGGGGCCGTCCGGGTCGGCAATGTTGATGATCGGCAGAGCCTTGCCGTTTATGTCGAACGCTTGAGAGATCACGCCGGAAAAGGCGGTGTCCGCGATCACCAGTTTGGCATCGCTGTGCTCAAGGATATAGGCGACTGTTTCCGGTTCGAGGCGGGTGTTGATCGTGTTCAGCACCGCGCCGGTCAACGGGACTGCATAGTGGAGCTCAAACAGCTCGGGTGTGTTCGCCGCCATCACAGAGACTGTGTCGCCAAGCCCGATGCCGCGCTGCTTTAAGCTCGAAGCGATCCGGCGTACCCGCTCCAGAACATCGGACCAGGTGTAGTGGCGGTCGTTGTAGACAACAGCCAGCCGGTCCGGGAACAATGCCGCTGTCCGCTCCAGAAAAGAGAGCGGTGACAACGGCACGTGGTTGGCTGTTTGTGGCGGCAGGGCCTCGTAATGGTCTCTCACCCTAGTCCCCCTGGTTGCAGAACGGGGTTTCCCAAACGGTCGCGCTGCGCATGCCGTGCGGCGTATCGACCTGAACCTTCGTGCCGTCGTCCCAATGGGTCATGCGGACCATGCCGATTGCGACATTGGTTCTGAAATCCGGGGAATAGGCGGCCGAACTGATCGTCCCAACCTGCCGGCCACCACCGATGATGGGCCATAACTCGTTACAAGGTGGTACGGGATCGCCATCAATCGCCACACTGCGGATCTGGCGGACAGGTCCTTCGACCGCAACACGGAGCAGCGCGTCCCGGCCGACGCAGCCGATCGCTTGCTGTGTCTGACAGAACTTGCCAAGTCCGCACTCATGCGGCGTGTTGTTGCGGGTCATGTCATTGCCGTAGGACAGCAATTGCCCTTCGATCCGCTCGATCAGGTTGGGGCACCCGGCCCGGACATCCATGTCCGCTCCCGCTTCCATGAAGGCATCCCAGACGGGTTCGCCCCATTTGCTGCCATCGACATAGAGCTCAAACCCGCCCTGCTTTGAGTAGCCAGAGCGCGCCAGCACCATGCGCTGCCCCTCAAATTCCACATAGTCATAGTGAAAGAACCGGATGGACCGGATGCGTTCTCCGAAGACCCGGGCGACTAGGTCCTCAGCCTTGGGTCCCTGAATGGCAAAAGGGGAAACGTCTGGCTCATCGACATCAACTTCCAGGCGGAACGCGTGCGCAAGCCCCTTGATCCAGAACAGAAGATCGCTGTCGGCAACCGAAACCCAGTATTTGTCTTCGGCGAGTTTCGTTGTGACCGGATCGTTCAGCATTCCCCCGGTCTCATCGACCATCGGCGTGTAGTAACATCGGTTGAGTGCCATGTCCGACAGGTCCCGCGGCGTCAGCATTTGCGCCAGACGCCCGGCGTCCGGGCCCCAGAGTTCGACCTGGCGTTCGCAGGACACGTCCCAGATCTGAACTTTTGATTTCAGATGCTTATAGTCCTCTTCCACCGAATCAAAGACAGTCGGAAGAAGCATATGGTTGTAGACGGTGTAGGCTTTAACACCGGCTTCCTGGACACGGCGCGAAAACGGTGTCTTGCGCGTGCGCCGGGAGATGGACAGAGACGGGACCTGCATGCCGGGTCCTCCCTATGCGCCCTGTTCGACGGCTGGGCCGGACCAGTCGATCTGACAGATTTCGGCGCTGCGGCCGTCAAAGTCCCAAACACGGCCATAGGCACGGACACGGCCCTGAGTGGCGGTTGCGACCGTGATGTCCGAGCCCATCCAGTACTCGGTGTTTGTGACCACGATATCCTGGTCCGGATCAGATCCGCCAACCGGAACGACTTCGCCCTTGATTGCCTTGCCAACAATCAGGCGGCGCTTCTTGCCTTCGTTTTCGTAAGTCACGGGCGCGCGTTCAGCGCCGAGGAATTCGCTCACCAGGACCTTGAAGAGACCTGTTGTGCCCTTGGCCTGACCGGAGAAGATCTTCAAAAGGCCATCATAGGCGGCTTCCGAAGCGCGTTCGTCGATATAGGCAGCGGCTTTCCAATTCCCGCGGGCCATCAGACCAGGGATTTCGAGGACAAGGCCGACATTCAAACCGGACAGATCTTCGCCCATATAATGACCTTCATCGATCCGGACACCAGCCCAGGCCTGGCAGTAGCCCTCTGTCGGCGCGTGTTTTCCAAGCGAAACGACGCACGGGCAGAAAACGGTGCAATTGCAGTTGAGGATCAATTCCCCTCGGATGGCCCATCCAGTCATTCTTGTCTCCGTTATAGATGTTTTATGAGTTCGATAATGAGGATCGCAGATGCAGATCCCAGAAGTGCAAAACCGACAGGCACGGTCAGGTAACGTCCGAGCTGTGGGAGTTTTTCGAAAGTCATCAGCACCATTGCGAGGCCCATGAAGGCGAGGTTCATGGTGCCGGCAACAAAGGCCAACAGCATGAGGGCCCAGCAACAGCCGAGGCAGATCGCGCCAAGGTGCAATCCCATCCGGAAAGCGCCCGAAGGCCCATCTTGCCATTTGCCCATAAAGAACATCAGCGGGCTCTGGCATTGGTTGAGACAGGCTTCTTTCAGTCGGCTGAACTGGTACGCTCCGGCAAGCGCCAAAAGGCCCGCGGTCAAATAGACTTCGGAACTGCGGCCGAAGGGGTCCAGCCAGCCTTGTGTGTCCAGCGCAGCCTGCAGAAGAGCTGCGGGAACTGAAAAGCCGATCCAGACGAGCAGGTAGCCGGCAAGCAGCGCTGAGAAACCGGTGATTGTGGCGCCTTGCGTATGGGTGAGGTCGAGATAGGTTTTCAGTGCGGGCGCAACGGTTGGCGCCATCATTGCAAGGGACATCAAGCCCCACATTGCGATCAATCCGGCAAGGCTTGTGTCTGCGGCCGGACGGCAGAGAGATGCCAGGTAATCCAGGCCAAGCGCTTGCCAGCCCGCGGGCAGATCGAGATCCGGTTGCATCAGGAAAAGAGCTGCCCACGCGCCAAGAACCGCGACAAAAAACGCTATCCAGGCGGCTTGGCGCCGGTCAACTAATTGAAGGGCGATCTGCACCCAATGTCCTCCCATATCGTTGAGAAAAGGCTGAGCGCATCTGTTGAAAAAGTCAAATAATTAATTGTCTGACATTTAAAATATTTGCATTGACCCTGTTCCAGAGCCGGGCCTAGTCTTGTAGAGAGGCACCGTGGACGGGTGCGTGCAAAGGAGACACCATTGGCAATCGAGTATCAGGCGATCCGCAAGGAGGGTTTGTCGACCCAGATTGCCAATGCGATCCGTAAGGCCATTCTCGATGGCGCGTTGAGCGTAGAAGAGCGTTTGCCGAGTGAAACAGAGCTCGCTGATCGGTTCGGAGTGTCCAGGGCAACCGTACGCGAAGCGATGAAGCGGCTTGCGGCCCAGAACCTCATTCGCTCAGAAAGGGGTGCGTCCGGCGGTGCATTCGTCAATCGCATCACGTTTGATGAAGCTCGCGGCGATCTGGTGGGCACGACCCGACTTCTCATCGGCATGAACAACATCCCGTTCGAAGATGCCATCGAAGCCCGTTACCTTCTGGAGTCTTCTTGTCTGGCACTCGCTTGCGAAAACCGCAGCGAAGAGGATCTGACCGCAATGGCTCGGGAGATCAGCCTTCAAAGCGGGGATCTGTCGGACGAAGACTTCTGCGATTCAGATGTCCGGTTTCACTCGGTCATTGCCAAGGCAACCGGAAACCCGTTGCTGATGTTTCAGGTCTCGGGCGCAATCGAGGCTATGCAGCCCTTGATGAACATGCTGGTTTACCGGCTTCGAGATAAAAAGCACATTGCCGGCCTTCATAACCGCCTTCGCGACGCGCTGGGCAATCGTGATAGTGTGGCGGCGCAGACGGTTTTGGAAGAAATCGCTGCCTATACCCGGCAACTGGCGGAGTTGCGGCGCGCTCCAAAGGAAGAGCCGGCAAACTGACCGGAATGCCCTTGACGACCATTGAGCCAGAGTTGGAAGTTCAGGGAACGGGGTGTGTCGCCGGCATGCCGATTTCCTGAAAGGACTTCCTCTTGGACAATGCGCATATTCCAATCATCGACCTGGGCGGTTTGGTGGACAGTGCGCCCGGCGGGCTTGAGCAAGCCGCACGAGAGATCGGCCAGGCGGCCCGGGAGACTGGGTTCTTCTATGTTAAGAACCATGGCATTGAAGCGGACCTGATTGCCGCAATCAATGTGGCTGCCCACGCCGTGTTTACTCTGCCTGACGTCGACAAACTGGCGCTGACGAAGAACTTCCATAAAACTAACCGCGGCTATGTTCCGATGGAGGGTGAAAACCTTGATCCATCCAAACCGGCGGATCTGAAGGAAGCTTTTAATGTCGGCCTTGAACTCGCGCCGGATGATCCGCGTATTTTGGACGGAGAGCCTTTCCGGGCAATAAACCAATGGCCGGATCTACCCGACTGGCGGGACACGGTCCTCAAATACTTCAATGCTGTTTGGGGGCTTGGCCGGACGATCCACAGGGCCATCGCGCTTGATCTGAAAGCGTCACCTGATTTTTTCGAAGACAAGCTTGACGCGCCAATGGCTACCCTGCGCCTACTTCACTATCCGCCCCAGCCTGCTGATGCTACGGCCGGTCAAATTGGGGCCGGGACCCATACGGACTATGGCAACATCACCATTTTGCTCCCCGACGAGGTTGGCGGACTGCAGGTCCGGCGCCGGGACGGTGAATGGATCCAAGCCCCGACGATCGACGGCGCATTCATCTGCAACATTGGCGATTGCCTGATGCGCTGGACCAACGATGTCTATGTCTCTACGCCGCATCGCGTCGTGAACAGCAGTGGCCGCGAGCGGTATTCGATCGCGTTTTTCCTCGACCCGAACCCGGATGCCGAAGTCTCCTGTCTTCCAGGATGCGTGAGCGACGACAGGCCACCCCGATATGCGCCGATCTCCGGCGCTGATTATCTCTGGTCTCGTCTGGATGCGACTTACGAACATACAAAGAAGACCAGCTGAGACGGATCCGCACAGGTGGCGGTGTCCTGTGCTCGTCCCAATCCATCTCGTTTTTCAGCTCGTAGACAGATCAGCCAGAAACAAGGAGTGGTTTGGTGATCTCGGTCTATTACGACGGCAAATGCGGTTTGTGTTCCAAGGAAATCAATTTCTTCAAGCGGCGGACCCCGAAGCACCCGATTTTGTGGCACGACATCGCCAACGATCCTGCGCAGCTGGAAGGCACGGGCGTTTCCCAAGCAGAAGCTCTGATGTTCATGCATGTTCGAGATGCAGAGGGAGTGATGCGGACCGAAGTTGACGCCTTTATCGCGCTGTGGCGTCAATTCTCCGGCTGGTCGCTTCTCAGCCGGTTTGTGTCCCTTCCGGGGATATACCAACTTGCAGGCGTTCTTTATCGCATGTTTGCAAAGGTCCGCTTCAACCGGTACCCGCATTGTCAAGCGAGTTTGGAAAAAGCGTGACCCTCCATTAGGAACTCTGATCAGCCGGAAGTTGTTCGAGATGTTTCTCGATTTCGGCCACGACGGCCTTGGAGGTCGGTTTTGCCGGAGTTCCAAACCAGGACACCAAGGACCCGTCCGGCCCAACAAGGTATTTGTGGAAGTTCCAGTTTGGCCGCGCGAGCGAGCCGAGCTCCTCAACAGCCCATTGATAGAACGGGTGGGCGGTGTCCCCACGCACGGACGTCTTCGCAGTCATCTGGAAGGTTGCCCCGTATTTCGCTTCGCAATAGGCGGCAATTTCGCCGTCCTTGCGCGGTTCCTGACCGCCAAAGTCGTTCGATGGCACGCCGAGCACGACAAGGCCTTGATCAGCGTATCTCTCGTGCAGCTCCTGAAGTCCGGACAACTGGCCACTGAAACCGCAGGCCGTCGCCGTGTTGACCACAAGGACCACCTTGCCCTCGTATTCCTTCAACGGCAGGGATAGTCCGTTTGCGAGTTCAAAGCTGAAATCATGGGCGCTGCCCGTCTGTGTCGCAGGATCAGCCGCGACAGCTTGGCCTGTTGCAGCGAGGATACCGGAAATGACAACAGCGGCAGGGGCGAAACGCGGCATTACAGATCTCCGAAGCAATTTGCTTTTGTTGCTTACGGAGGTGAGCGTTTAACAGTTCACTGTTCAGCGTACCGGGCGGATGTAGCGGGCGCCTCAGTCGCGAACCACAAAGACAGAACATCCGGCCCGACGAACCACGCGCGATGCGGTTGATCCGAGGAAATAGTCCTGTGCTGTCGGGTGATGCGATCCGACGATGACGAGATCGACATCGTTTTCCTCGGCAAAAGCTGCAATCTGCACCCCCGGCTTCCCGCTCACGACCTTGCACTTGATGCTGTCATCGCCACCCGTTGCCTCGCGCAGCTTGTTTTCGACTTTGGTTGTCAGATGATTGTCGACCTTCATGGTCACGAATTCAGAAACGAACCCCGGAATATTCTCAAGGACGGTTAAAAGCGTGATTTGCCCGCCGTCCGCCAAAAGATGGCGGGCGTTTTCCAGCTTTCGGGCGATCAATGTCTCATGATCAAGAGCGACCGGTATCAGGACATGCTTGTACATCGGATCGAAATCCTCCCTTTCTGAAACTTCTGCAGCCGTGCCTGAACCCGCCACTGGTCAGGGTTAGGCATGGTCTTCTGCAAGTTTTCGGACCGCATCGACATAGCGGGTCGGTACATCAATGCCTTCCGTTCTGGCCTTGGCGATGGCGGCCGAGCGGCGGCTGCCGGGCAGGCGCGCACCCTCCATTTTCTCGATCAGGCTGAGCAGAGCGTCGATGCGGGCGACGAAATGTTCTGTATCCATCGGCTTCATGGCGATCAGGAACTGACCAACTCCGGGAGGTGGTCCGTCGGCGGAAAAGAACGAGGAGGCTTCGGTGCTTTTCGAGGCACCCGTCATGACCGAGGCCAGGATCTCTACCATCAGGGCCAGCGCTGTACCCTTGGCTTCGCCAATCGGCAGCATGGTGCCTTCGAGCGCAGCTTCTGCACTTGTGGTTGGGTTGCCATCCTTGTCGAGGGCCCAGCCCTCCGGAATGTCTTTTCCGGCTTTGCGCGCGTTCATCACTTTGCCGCGGGCCACCCGTGACAAGGACAAGTCCACGACAAGCGGGTCTTTTCCCGACCGGGGCGCCGCGAACGCGATTGGATTGGTTCCAAAAACGGGATCCTTCGCCCCGAACGGCGCCATTGCCGCCGGTGCGTTGGCCACCATGATTGCCATCAATCCCTGTTTGGCGAGTTTTTCGACCTGAACCGAGAGCGCGCCGCAGTGATGGGATCGCGTAATGCCCATGGTTGCGCAGCCATGTTCCAGCGCCACCTCGGAGCCTCTTTCAATAACAGCGTCCAGTGCGGGATAGGCAAATCCGAAACCGGCATCTGCGAGGAGGCTGCTTGTTCCCTTTTGAGAAATAACAACGTCTGCAGAGGCAGCGATTTTCCCGGATTGAACCTGCGCCGCATAGTCTTCGACGCGGGAGAACCCGTGCCCGACTTGACCTTCCGCTTCTGCGGCGACAAGCGCATTCGCAACGGACTGCGCGGCTATGTCAGGCACACCCACGGCCAGGAAGGCGGACTTGATCAAAAGTTCTGCATTGCAAAGACTGAGGCGTTCGGTCGCTTCCATCGGTGTGTGTGCTTTCAAAAGACAACAGATCGCCGACACTTATTTCAATTTTTAGGGCTTGGCGATGCCCTAGCCGCATGGCCGAGAATCTGGTGGCTGGTTTCCAGCCACCAGACCAGTCGGATTTAAGCGCTGCGGTAGAGTTTGGTCATGGAGAATTCCCGGTGACCCAGCGCTTCGGCAGCCGTGTTCCGGCCATTGGCGGTGCGGCAGATCATTTCAATCAACGCATCGCCGGCTTCATCGATGGTCATTTCCCGGCGCAAAATGCCGGAGACATCAACGTCCACGTGTTCACTCATGGTGCGAACCGTGCGCGGATTGGCGGTGATCTTGATCACCGGCACGATCGGGTTACCGACCACATTGCCCTGCCCGGTCGGGAAGGTATGGATCACGGCCCCGCCCGCGGCCATCAGCGTCACGCACTCCGCAGCGGCAGAAGATGAGTCCATGAAGTAGAGGCCATTGCCGGACTTCGGCGCTTCTGCAGGCTCTAGGATGTCGATGTACTGCGAGGTGCGCCCGATTTTTTCCAGGTTCCCGAGGGCCTTTTCCTCGATGGTGGTCAGGCCGCCCTCGATGTTGCCCTTTGTGGGCTGGCTGTCGGAAAGGTCGTCCGTCTGGTGCGCGAAGATGACGTCATCCTGATAGGCCTTCCACATCTTGTACCAGCGCTCACCAACTTCCTTGTTGATCGCACGCTTCTGGCAGATGTGTTCCGCACCGGTGATTTCCGATGTTTCACCGAAGAAGCCGGTGATGCCTTCCGGCAGCAATTTGTCGTACATGTTGCCGACGGTCGGGCAGGAGCCGAGACCGGTGGTGGTGTCGCTCTCGCCGCATTTGGTAGAGACCCAGAGCTCGGAGATGGAGCACTCTTCGCGCTGATATTCCGATGTCTTGTGAACGAAGTCCTTGGCAGCCCAGGAGGCACGGCGAATGGTTTCGAAGTCACCGTTCTGTTCAATGGAAAACTCGGCGACCGGTTTGCCGGTTTCGCGGATGCCGTCGGCAATGCGCTTGGTCCAGCCCGGTTCGATGCCGATGACTACAACGGCAGCGACGTTCGGGTTGGCGCCAGTGCCGATCATGGTCCGGAAATGCAGCTCAAGATCTTCACCGAACTGCAGACGGCCATAGGCATGCGGGATAGCCAGCGTGCCCTTGACGTTGTTGGCAACAGCTTCACAAGCGGCGTTGGAGATGTCGTCGACGGGCAGAATGACAACGTGGTTGCGGACCCCGACCCGGCCGTTTTCGCGCCGGTAAGCCTTCACCGTCATGTTCGAGTATTTGGTAGACATTTCGGGCGGCTCCTTACCAGCGCTTGGTTTTGCAATTGTGGGTGTGGACGTGGGCGCCCTTTGGGATGTCGGCAATGATCTTGCCGATGTCTTCGCCGTATTTGATGGCGGTGTCGCCGTTGTTGAGATCTTTCAGCGCGATCTTGTGGCCAATCGGCACGTCCGCGCCGGCGGTCAGGCGGAAAGTGGAATTGTCATGGGTGACACAGCACAGCATGTCGGTGCCGGCCGTCAGCCCTTCCACAACCACCACACCGACGTTGTCGGCATGTTCGTGGACGAGAAGATGGGGAATTTCAGACATAATTGTCTCCTCAATTATCGGGTGTGAGTAGTATTTTGGGAACAGCGACCGCGCCTTGGCGCAGGTCGGTGAAAGCTCTGAGACCGTCGGACAACGGCCGGATTTCGGTCCAGTCGAGTGCGCCCAACCGACCATCGAACATGGCTTTGGTGGTCTCGCGGAAGTCTTCAGCGGTGTATGTGTAGGTGCCAATGAAGGTGATTTCCTGCAGCGTCATCCGCCGGATATCGAGACCGCCGTCAGACGACCCAAGCCCGATGTGACTGATAACCCCGCCTGGCTTGGCCAGTTTGGTTGCCGTTGCCCGTGTTGCGGCATACCCGACGCCGTCGACGATCAGGTCATACTGCCCGCTCGTCTCAGCTTGATCCGGGGTCAAAACCTCAATTCCGCAGGATGACTTGAGAAACTGAGCCCGCTCAGCATTGGGTTCGATCAGGCGGACTTGAGTGATGCCCTGCGCCTTCAAGGAAAGCGCGGCCCCAAGACCAATAGCGCCGCCGCCAATCACCAGCGCTTTTGCCTCTGACGGATCTGATATCAAGGCCCGTTTCGCGAGACGTACAGCATGCCAGCCGCAGGCAATGGGTTCGGCCAGTGCCGCTTGGGAATCCGTGATGTTGTCTGGCACCACGACAAGATTGCCTTCCGGCATTGCGAGGTAATCCGCAAACCCACCTTCGCGAGGCGGCATGGAGATGATCTGCCTTTCCGGGCAAAGATTGTCCCGGCCAGACCGGCAGGCTTCACAAATCCCACAAGTGACCAGCGGGTTGACGGTCACCCTTTTTCCTTCAAGCGGGCCCGATACAACGGTTCCGGCAACTTCATGTCCAAGAATGAGCGGTGCCGGGCGGCGTTCATCATGACCAAGGAAGGCATGCATGTCGGAGCCACAGATGCCGGTGTGGGCCACCTTGATAAGCGCATCGCCTGCTGACGGCGCCGGATCAGCAACATCCCGGTAAGCCTGCGTTTCTGGGCCTGTGTAGACAAGGGCTTTCATTTTGCGGTGAAACCCCCGTCGACCATCAGGACTTGGCCTGTGACATAGCGGGACGCATCTGAGCACAGAAAGAGAATTGGGCCGTCGATGTCGTCGAGCGCTCCGTTGCGGCCGATGCAGGTCTGGGCAGCATTGCGCCGGGCCCGTTCTTCGTCGCCAAAAACGGCCGCCGTCAGTTCTGTCGGGAAGAAACCGGGGCCAATTGCGTTTGCCGTGATGCCGTCCTTCGACCAGGCTTCGGCCATGGCTCGGGTCAACTGGCCAATGCCGCCCTTGGAAGCTCCGTAAGCAATACCGCCCGGGAATGCCCGTGTTGTCTGAAGCGAGGCGAAATTGACGATCCGGCCCCAACCCTTATCCTTCATGGCGGGCGCAAAGGCCTTGCTCAGGAAGAAAGGCACCGTCAGATTGAGCATCATGGTGATGTCCCAACCGGCATCCGTCACATTATCTGCGGCTTCGCGGGTGTTGATCCCGGCCGCATGTACCAGAATTTGAGGCGGGCCGAATGGCTCGGCGATACTCTCTACAATGCTGGCAAGGCGCTCGCGATCGCTCAAATCGGCCGCCACTGCTGCGGTCGAGCCACCAGCCTCCTGCCGCCACTCATCAAGGTCAGCTGCACGGCGGGCAACGCCAACCACGGATGCGCCCGCCTGAGCAAGCACCGTGGCAGCGCGCCGGCCGAGACCTGAACTGGCCCCGGTGACGCAAGCAACTTTTCCGGATACGTCAAACAGACCGGACATGGCCCTACTCTGCTGCCTCCGCGCTCAAGTCGAAGTTCTCACCTGGGAAGTACTTTCGCAGCCGGATGTCGGCTGTGCGGGCATGTCCTTCCATGCCTTCGAGGCGTGAAATGCGCGCCGTTGCCTCGGCGACGGGCTTGGCGCCGTCGCGGGTGGCCCGCTGCCAGGTGACGATCTTCATGAATTTGTGGACCGACAAGCCGCCAGTATAGGACGCAGCGCCGGAAGTCGGCAACACATGGTTGGTGCCCGATGCCTTGTCGCCGAAGGCAACAGTGGTTTCTTCGCCGAGGAACAAGGATCCGTAGCAGGACAAACGGTCGAGCCACCAATCCAGATCTTCGGCCTGCACGGTCAGGTGTTCGGGAGCATAAGCATCAGACGTCGCCGCCATCTCCTCGCGGGTATCGCACAAGATCACTTCGGCATAGTCACGCCAGGCGGCGGCGGCATTTTGGCAGTTCACTTCCGGCAGATCGTCGATGAGCTTGGGAACCAAAGCCATGACCTCCTCGGCCAGGGACCGTGTGTCGGTGACGAGCCAGACCGGCGAGTTGTAGCCATGCTCCGCCTGCCCGACGAGATCGGCGGCCACAACTTCCGGATCCGCTGTCTTGTCGGCAAGGATCAGGCTGTCGGTCGGGCCTGCAAACATATCGATCCCGACCCGGCCAAACAGGATCCGTTTGGCTTCGGCAACGAACTGGTTGCCTGGACCAACAAGGATGTTGGCCTTTGGCAGACCAAACAGGCCGAAGGTCATGGCGGCCACGCCCTGGACCCCGCCCATGGCGACAATCTTGTCGGCGCCACACACATGGGCCGCGTAAATGATTGCCGGGTTGATGCCGATGCCAGGCCGTGGCGGCGAGCATGCAACAATGTTCTCACAGCCAGCGACCTTAGCAGTCGTAACAGTCATGATCGCACTGGCGATGTGGCTATAGCGGCCACCAGGAATGTAGCAGCCAGCCGTGTTGACCGGGATGCTTTTCTGGCCGGCGACGAGGCCCGGGACAACCTCAACCTCAATGTTCTGGCAGGTCTCGCGCTGGGCCTCTGCAAAGCGCTTGACGTTGGCGTGGGCGAACTCGATGTCGCGTTTCAGCTTTTCCGGGACCTTGGCGCTTGCGGCTTCGATCTCGGCATTGCTCAGGATGATTTCGCCGTCATACTTGTCGAATTTGGCGGCATACTCCATCGCAGCGGCGTCGCCACCAGCTTCAATGGTATCGAGGATCTCCTGAACGATCTTTGTGGTCTCGGACGCATCGGTTTTTGAGGTGAGATCTGCTTTCTTCAGATATTCAACGGTCATGGCAGAGCCTACTTGTAAATTTCAGGCAGCAGCGTGGTTGAGATTGCCGGTACGTAGGCAATCAGCAAGGTCACGGCGAGCATGAAGAGGACGAAGGGAACGGCCCGGGCGGCGATTTTCAATATCGATTCACCTGTCAGGCCGGAGACGACGAACAGATTGAGACCGAGCGGCGGCGTGATGAACCCGACACCGAGTGCAGTGATCATCATGATGCAGAACTGGATCTCGTTCATGCCGATGTTGTCGGCGAGTGGTTTCAGAATTGGCGCCAGGATCACGATGTTTGGCGTGGTTTCCATGACGCAGCCCGCGGCGATCAAGACGAGGATCATCATCATGATGAGCACCCAAGGCTCATCGCTGATGCCTGTGGCAACCGCCACAAAACCCTGAGGCACACCAATGATGGCAAGGGCTTCGGCAAGTGGGATGGAGAAGGCGATGATCGGAATGATCACACCATTAACCTTGGCTGAACTGACCAGCATGGCCGGAAAGTCCGAGAACCGCAGCGTTCCTAGGATAAAGCCCATGACGATGGTCACGACGACAGCGGTGGCGCCGGCTTCTGTCGGGGTCAAGCGGCCGGAAAAAATGCCGTAGAAAATGATCACCGGAACGATGAAGGCATACCAACCCGATTTGATGGCAACCCACAAACGGGAAAAATACTCATTCATGCTGATGTTGCCACCACCTTCCCAGCCATAGAGCCGGTTCATGATGATGTTGGTGGCAAGGATCGAGACCAGAATGGCAAGTCCCGGAATAACGGCTGCAAGGAACAGCGTCGATGCGGAGATACCTAGTACCAAACCGATGATGATGTACGCGATGGACGGCGGGATCAGAATGCCGGTACAAGCACCGGCTGCGACCAGGGCACAGGCATAGGGGCGCGGATAGCCGCTTTCCACCAACCGGTCGATGGTCATGCGGCCCACAGCTGCCGCACCTGCCGCATCCGAGCCGGAGATCGCCGCAAACATGCCGCAGACAAGGACGGTTGCGGAGCCGAAGCCACCCTTTGCGAATTGCGTGAGCGCTTCCGCCACGTCGAGAAATTTTCGACTGAGCCCGGTTCGGACCAATGCATCCCCGGTCAGGATGAATAGTGGCACCGCTGTCAAAGCGAAGGCGTCAATACCGCTGAAAAGTTTCTCGCCGACCAGGGACAGGGGAAGTGCGCCCGACCAGACGAGCATGAGGCTCGCGGCGGCACCGATGGCCGCCCAGACCGGTACGGCAAGCGCGACTAGCAGAACGAACAGGAGAACCGGACCGTAGAAATCCCAGCCAAGCTCAATTGTTTGCGGTTGCATATGTTGCCAAAGCATAGCCGCCCCCTTTAGTCGAAGAGTTTGTCGCCTTCGTAGACGGGATTGCCATCACGAAGGTCGCGGAAATCGCGCAGGAACGACTGGGCGAGACGGAAAAGGATGAGGGCGAAGCCGAGAGGCACGGCGCTGAGGAACCAGACTTGCGAAATACGCAGGCCGTGTGTCACCGATCCGAACTTTGCCGATACGAGCACGGTTTCCAGCGACCAGTAGAATGCAATCACTGCAACGATCGCCATGATAATGTCGCCGAATATGTAGAGCAGTGCCTTCACCTTGGGGCTAACGTACTGCATCAGAACATCGATGCGGATATGGCCGCGCTCCTTGACAGCAGCCGCGGCCCCGATCCAGGCAAGGTAGATGAAGGAATAGCGAACGATCTCCTCGCCCCAAATGGACGAGTAGGCGAAGACTTCGCGCCGGACCACTTCAATGAACATGGTCAGCACCAGCATGACGTAGAACAGGAGAAGCAGCCAGCGCTCGCCGTTCTTGTCTATAGCTTGAAGGACAGATGACATTGGCACTCCTCGACCGCTCCCATCAGGCGGTATGCCTGATGCGGTGGTCGCGTGAACAGGGAATTGGAAAGCGCACAGTGTGGGCCGCCGGCGCTCTTGGTGGCGCCGGCAGGCAATTCGCCCTTAGGCGTCGTGGACGTAGAGGCGGCCTTGCGTATTGGCCGCTTCTTCCAGGCGGCCGAAGGCCTCCATGGACCCAGCCAGTTCAACCTTGAACTGATCCCATTCCTCGCGCTGGTAGCCGCCGGCGGCCTGCCACTCGGCCAACTGGTCGTCTGTGAGCGAGTGGAATTCCACGCCGGATTTGGCCAGTTCTGCCATTGCGTAGGAGCGAGCTGCCGGAACTTTTGCAAGGTTCTGTTGAGCCGTGATTTCACCAGCAAACTCGATGCCTTGCTGAACATCGGCCGGCAAGGAGTTAAACCACTCCAGGTTCATGGAGTACACCTGACTGTCCGGTACAGCCTGCGTGAACGTTACATGGCTCAAAATGTCTTTGAAGCCGAAGACGTAGAGCGCACCGACGGATGGGTCGAGCGCATCGGCAACGCCCTGCTTGATCGCAGAGGGTGTCTCACCCCAGGCAACCGGTGTCGGGTTTGCGCCGACCATGCGGTAGTACTGTTGCAACATTGCTGATCCTGGTACGCGGAACTTCACACCGGACAGATCAGACGGTGTGATGACCTTGTTTCCACCTTTGCGGACTGCAACTACCCGCGGATCAATCACAACGTAGAAGAGAGCCTTGAAGCCGGAGGCCTCAACCTTCGGGTGGACTTCCTTTTTCCAGGCTTCAGATGTCACGAGGTTTGTGAAGCGCTGGTTGGAGCCGCAGAAATACGGCATGTTGATCAAGTCAACTGCGGATGCGAACGGAGCGAAGTTGGACAAGGAGTGCTGGGCTGCCTGGATGGTGCCACCCTGAACCGCTTGGGCAAGTGCGCCCCCAGCGCCGAGCTGTCCGCCCGGTGCGAGTTTGACGTATACTTTGCCGTTTGTAGCGTTCTGGATATTTTCCTTCAGGTCCAGTTGCATGATCGGATAGCTGCGGGATGCGCCGAGAACATAGGCGGTTGCCAGTGTCATCGTGTGGTCGGCGGCCTGTTCCCGCTCGCGCTCCTCCTGCGCGGTTTGGGCGACAGCTTCGTCGGACCAGAGAGTACCTGCTGCACCAGCCACCACCGCAGCGGTAAATGCGCCAGCGCTACTGAGCTTCAAGAAATTACGGCGCTCATGTGAGGCCAAGTCTTCCGTCTTTTTCATGATTTCCTCCCAAGAAATGCTGTCTGAACCTGATGATGCCGGTTACTTTTCTGCTTCCTTCTTGAGCACAGCTGCGGTGAACGCCGCCGAGACAGCGAACAGACACAGCATTTCTCCGACATTTCCGAAAAACGGTGTTCCACCAAAGGAACCGATCGATACATTGATCACGAAGACGGCAAAGAGACCGCCTGCCAACGCCAAAAGCATGATCACCTCCCAACGACCAATTCACCCGGCTTCAGAAAATGTAAGCGCTTACATTTTCCATTGCAAGCACAAAAATGGTTTTGTTTAATGCGCAAGCCCTGTAAGGCGGGTCCAACGTTATGTGACTAAACGGTTTCCGAGCGGTTTGACCGATGGAAGAAATTTCAAAATCGCCTGACACTTCAGTGCCAACACTTGCCGATGTCGCGGCAAGAGCAGGTGTGTCGACGGCAACCGTTTCCAGATGTCTGAACACACCGGATCGCGTCACGGAAAAGACGCTCAAGACCGTCATGGACGCCGTCAATCATCTTGGCTATGCGCCGAATTACAGTGCGCGCGCGCTCGCTGCCGGCCGGACCAACATGATCGGGGCTATCATTCCTACGATGGAGAACGCCATTTTTGCGCGCGGCATCCAGGCTTTTCAGGAAGAGTTGCAAAAGAACGGTTGCACGCTTCTTGTTGCCAGCTCCTCCTACAGGCAGGATCTCGAAGAAGAGCAAATCCGGACACTGACCGCCCGCGGCGCGGATGCCTTGCTCTTGATTGGGTATCAGCGGGATCCGCAGATCTACGAGTTTTTGAAAAAGCGCAAAATCCCGGCGGTTCTGACCTGGGCATCGGAACCTTCGCAGGACTTTCTGTCTGTCGGCTTTGACAACCGCAAGGCCATGAAGGAGCTTGCCTCAGACGTCATTGGCAAGGGGCACAGGGCACTCGGCTGCATTTCTGCAGATACCGCGACCAACGACAGAGCACGGGAGCGCGTGGAAGGCATTTGGGCCGCAATGCGGGATGCAGGTCTTGACCCAGGTACACTGCAGGTTGTCGAGACGGCCTATTCGATCGAAAACGGCGAGGCGGCGTTCCAAAAGTTGATGTCCGGCGCCAATCCTCCGACCGCAGTTATGTGCGGCAATGATGTGTTGGCCGTTGGCGCTCTGAGGGCCGCAGCCAACCTTGGGCTCAAGGTTCCCGGTGATGTCGCAATCACAGGTTTTGACAATATCGAGCTGGCGTTCGTCGCGCCTGTTCCGCTGACCACTGTCCATGTCCCGCACCGGCGCATGGGCCAGTTGGCGGCCCGCGCGCTGATCGAAGCATTGCACGGCCGGTCGCCGGAGAGCGTCGAACTGCCAACGGAAGTCCGCCATCGCGACACCTTGTAAGTCCGGTCAGCTAATCTCATGTGTTTCCAATTAGATACGTTGACATTTGTAAATCCCGGCGTGCAGCCCTAATTGTCCAGTCTGTGTGTAGATCGTGCCGGCGCGTTGCAAACGGAATGACTGTCAGTTTGGAGAATGTTGTTGAGCGATCCGAAGTCGCAGATACTTGATGTGCTTCCCACTGTATTAGCCGGACCCATCATCCGCCGAATTCAATCAGACCGGTTGGCGATCTGGCTCGCAGTTCGGGCGCAAGGCCCGGTCAAACTTGAGCTTTTCCCGCCAGAGATGGACGCGCGGATTTTCGAATTGGACCCGTCAGCACCAGAATTGTTGTGGCTAAGGGCCGGAGAACAACTCAGTTATCTTCTTATCGACCTCGTCCTGTCTGATCCCTTGCCGGAAGAGGTGTTGATACCCTATCGGCTAAGCCTTTTTGTAGAAAACCCAGTGGACGACGGCGCCCGATGGGAAGACCACACGCATTGGGCAAAGGATATTTGTTATCCGGGCCGCGAACTTCCGTTCATTCGGGTCCCGAAGAAAGTCTCTTCGGTCATGCACGGCTCATGCAGGAAACCGCACAGCTCCTGTGCTGACGGACTGGTTGCTGCCGACCGGGCTGTTGAGCAGGCGATTTCGGACAACGAGGCGCAACACCCCATGCCGGAGTTGTTGGTCCTGAGTGGAGACCAGGTCTATGTGGACGATGCTGCTGGTCCGATGGTGCAGGCCATCACCGCGCTGGTCCACGTCCTCGGCCTGCCCGATGAAAACCTGCCCGGGATTGAGCCTGTGGCGCCGGCTAGTGGAACTGATCTGCGGGATCAAGGCGGCTTTTTGTACAAGCGGGACCAGCTTCTTCCGAAAATCGATCAGAATGCCTCGGTCTTCGATGTCCTGTTTGGTGGGACGCAAAAACCGATCTTCACATCCCTGCACGCTAGAAATCATCTTATGACCCTGGCTGAAATGCTGGCGATGTACCTGCTTGTCTGGTCACCGGCCTGCTGGGATGTGTTGCCGGAGCGTGCCGCGCCAGAGGATCTCTCGGATAAAGACCAGCGGATGTATGACCGGGAAGTCCAGGATATTAATGGATTTGTCAGCGGGCTTGGCAATGTTCGCCGGTTACTGGCCCACATTCCGACAGCCATGATTTTTGATGATCACGATGTCACCGACGACTGGAACCTCTCGCTTGCCTGGGAAGAGGCCGCTTACGGGCATCCGCTTGCCCGGCGAGTCATCGGCAATGCGCTCATTGCCTATGGCATCAATCAGGGCTGGGGCAACCGGCCGAAAACCATTCGGGAAGATCTGAAGACCGTATTCGAGGCGGCCCTGCAGCGGCCCGGAACCGATGATCATGAAGCTGCAATCGACCACATTCTCGACTATGAGAAATGGGATTTCGAATGGCCGACTGATCCGCCGTTGATCGCGTTGGATACGCGGACCCGCAGATGGCGTTCTGAGCGCAACAGCCACTTTCCGTCCGGACTTCTTGACTGGGAAGCAGCAACGGAACTACAGGCCCGGCTTCGGAACAAAGATGCTGTTTTGCTGGTGTCGGCTGCGCCGATCTTCGGGGTGAAGCTTATCGAGTCGGTCCAGAAACTGTTTACGCTCCTCGGTAAGCCGCTGATGGTGGATGCGGAATATTGGATGGCCCATCCAGGCACGGCGAGCGCGATCCTTAATATTTTTCAGCATCGGAACACGCCGAAACACTTCGTCATTCTGTCAGGAGACGTTCACTATTCCTTTGTTTACGATGTGGAGTTGCGCAACGGGCGGCAGTCGCGCACCCTGCAATCCGGTCAGAATCCGGAGATCTGGCAAGTCTGTTCCAGCGGCATCAAAAACAAGTGGCCGGACCGGTTGCTCGCTGTTCTGGATCATGGAAACCGCTGGGCGTTTGCACCGCGCTCACCGCTCAACTGGCTGACAAAGCGCCGCGGCATGCGCATCATCCCGCGCAAGCCGGAAGGCACACCGCACGGACGCCGCATTTTGAACGCCCCGGGGATCGGTTTGGTTGAACTCAGTGACGACGGGGCACCGGTTCGGATCAGCCAGCTGGCCTCAACGGGCGAAATCTACGATTTTGAACGCCGGGAAGACGAAGCGCATTACGGTTGAGGCAGAACACTTTGCCCCAGCTAGCGACCGGATTTCATATTGTTACCGACGATTTGTGCGATTTACATCGGCAGACCAGAAGCTCTGACCGACAAGCAGGAGCTCCGGCGGCAGCGCGTTATTATCCAAGCGCTATTGTAGCAGCCAAGCATCAATCTTCCGTGACGATCATGTCGGCGGAGACGCCGAGTGCTTTCAAGTTTTCGATTACAGCGTCGACCATTTTCTGCGGACCGCAGACATAGAACATTTGATCCGTGGTCCCGAGAATGTCCTTCAACGCGGCTTTGTCGAAATGCCCTTCACGCATGCCGTCTTTGCTTTCGTCGCTCAGCGCATAAATGACCTCAAGACCGGCCATGTCATCCAGTTCATCTCTCAAGATGATATCATCTGACGTCTTGTTGCCGAACAACAGCCGATGCCCGGACAGTTGGCCCTTTTGCTTCAGGTCCCGGAGGATCGCCAGGAACGGTGTAATTCCCGCACCACCTGCAATGAACGTCCCTGGTCCCTTGTAGGTAATTGCGCCCCATGGATCATCAATCAGAAGTTTCTCGCCAACTTTTACATCATCGAGCTTGTTGGTCACGCCATCATGGTCCCGGTACGCCTTGATCGTGAATTCCAGAACGTCGTCGTCCGGCAAGGAGGTGAAGGTGAATGGCCGCGGTTCTTCCCGCCACTTTTCACGGTCAATCCGCACTTCGGTCGCCTGGCCGGGTTCAAATGAGAACCCATCAGGGCGGGCTGTCGTGAGTGCCCAAACATCATGAGTGACTTTGGATTTCTCCAGGATTTCAACCTTATCGGTCATTAAATTCTCCTTCTATGCCTGGACAGAGTGGGTCTGGTCCAGGCAGGTGTTTGTTTCGGTTCAGATGGTTTGCCTGCAGACCAAGCGCGCCTGTCAGGCCGCGAGTTCGAAATGTTCGCCGGTGTCTTTCCGATTTTTTGCGGCCTCAACGAGCCATTGGAACAACCGTTGTTGTGTTTTCGAGAACGGCATCAATTCCGGATGCCATTGGACACCGATCACGGGTTTACCGGATGTTGCTTCGATCGCTTGCACGATCTCGTGGTCGTCCAAGGCTGAAACCCGCAGACCGCGCCCTGTCTTCTTTATGGACTGATGATGGAGCGCATTGACCCGGCACTGCCGCGTTTGCAGGACAGATGCAAGCCACGCATCTCCGGCAATACCAATTTCCTTTCGTGGCAACACCGTGCGAAGTTTGGGCGCAGTCTCAAAGACTTCCCAAATATCTGTGTGCAGTGTCCCGCCCAGACTCACATTGATCATTTGCGCGCCGCGGCAAATCCCGAGCACCGGGATTTCCCGTCTCACAGCCTCGGGGATGAGCTCTGTCTCCAAAGCGTCGCGATCCGGATCCAGGCGCACATTCGGGAGCAATTCCCCACCATAGACAGAGGCGCTGATATCATCGCCGCCACCGGCAATTACGCCGTCCAGCTCAGTGATCGAATACCCGGTTTTCGGGGTGATCCGCAGAGATTGCCCGCCCGCCCGCCATATCGCGAAAGATATGGCAATATAGGACCGCCAGCCGCCTGTTGCCGATGTCGATACGCCGATGAGTGGTTTCATGAGCTCCTTACCCGGCTGATCAATCGTTTGGCAGCCCCCAGAAGCCCGTCCAACTGTTCGTTGTCAGCACGCCAATTTTCTAATTGATTCAAGAGCTCCTGCCGGTCGGCTGCCAGCTCTTCAACGCGCTTCCATCGTTTCCATTCCTCGGCAACGGACCATGTGGCGTCTCCGATGCGCGCATCGGGCAGCCGGTAATGGAATGCCGGACGGACGGCCTCCGGCTGTTTGCCAAGCGCCTCCTCCACGCATCCTGCATTTAGCGACGCCAGAAGCGGCAGGAGATCCAACTCTCTGTTTTTGTTGGGGTTGGCTGCACAATAGTCGCGTATGAATGTTTTCAGGTCCGGCTGATATGCCGGATCAAGAACAGTCCGCTCATAGTCAGACGGGAACCTTGCAATGAACGGCAAAAGCTTTCGGGTCGGATCCGGCTCAATTTCTTCGCGCAACTTCTGGGCCATAAGCAGGTAAGCCTGCAGGACCCTCAATAGGGCTTCGACGGATTCGCTCTTCCATTCGATGTTCAGGTGCAATCCGCAAGCCAAGTGCGGCTGCTCATTACCCATTGCGCCTGCATCCGCGAGGGCCCGTACAAGCGTATCCACGGTCCCGAGATCGGAAAGAAAGATGGGCGCGGTGATGAGTTCGGTCGGCACAATTGATGTGCCGAGGTCACCAGCGATTTGGCGCGCCTTTTTCTGGGCGTCCGTATCGTTTTGGCTGGTATGGACATACTTGCTGTCAAGCTCGATCGTGACGGTGCCGAGAGACGTGCCATGGATTTTATATCGATGGGCGTCGACTTCCTTGGTATCTCCGCCGACGATTTCGTGGACCACTTTTGCCGCTTTTGAGGCAGACAATCCGCCGAATTCGATTTCGACGCCTACGCGGCGATCGCCTGAATTCAATTCGGCAAAAGCCGCCTCTGCATCATGGTTATTGTCTTCACGCATATCTGTCATCATCGCTTTCGTCATTTGACCAGTTAACGCGCGAGGATCGATTCGGTTCCAAAGAGACCTGGCTTGGTCAGGTTCGGATGGAGCAGGTTTTGGGCTTTGCTGACGGAAAAATCTGGAACGGATATGCTTTCCGACCGTTTCTTCAGGTGTTTAACTGACCTATTCGCAATCCCGACTGCGCCGTATGACCGGTCAAGGTACTCATAAAGGTGTGGGGGCGCGATCCACGGGATGCGGAGACCAACCAATGACGGACAGCATGAATTTTCAAACAAAGTGCCACGCATGCCCCCTTAGGCAGAAGAACGTTTTCAGGCCGTTTGAAGACAAGGAACTGGACTTTGTCACCAAATTCAAAACGGGCGAACTTCAGGTCGAGGCCGGTTCAACCATCATTTTGGAAGACAACAAGACGCCCCACATCTACACCCTCCTGGAAGGGTGGGCCTTCCGGCACACATCGCTGGCAGATGGTCGGCGCCAAGTCTTGAATTTCGCCCTGCCAGGCGATCTTCTTGGGCTGCAGCTCGCGGTCTTGAATGAAATGCAACACACAGTTACGGCGCTGACTGACACGACGTTGTGTGTCTTTCAAAAGGACAAGGTCTGGTCGGTTTTCAAGGATTATCCCGGCCTTGCATTTTCCATGACCTGGATGGCATCGCGCGAAGAACAGTTGATTGACGGCCACCTTCTGAGCCTTGGTCGCCGCAACGCTCAAGAACGGCTCGCCTATTTGCTCCTGCATCTCCACGACCGTGCAGAAACAGTCGGATACGCTCAGAACCAGTCATTTGATGCACCCTTTACGCAGGCACACCTTTCAGATGCGCTCGGTGTTACACCGGTCCACACCAACCGGACCATCCGAACATTGCAAAGCGAAAACTATTTCAGCTGGAAACAGAACCGGATCCGTATTCTGGACAGAGAACGCTTAGAGGATCTCGCTGCCTATGAACGCGATGTCAAAACACTTCGGCCGTTGATTTAACTTAGTGGCCCTTGCAGCTTGCCCTACAGCAACTCCAGAATTTGTTCCTTTGTATAGGGCTTGCTGAGAAGAGCGTGGGTTTTGAACTCATGCGGCAGAGTATCAGTATCGCCGTAGCCGCTAGCGAAAACAAACCGCGTCCCACGTTCAATCAAAAGCCGGGCGAATTTTAGGCTCGTTTCGTCGCCCATACGCACGTCCAGGATCACGAAGCTGAAGAGGTTGCCTGTCAGCGCGTCCAAGCCATCAGACAATTTGTTTAACACAACCACAGGCCCAAAGCCGATTTCTTCCAGCATCATTTGGGTGTCGAGCGCGATGATTGGATTGTCTTCAACAATCAACGCTGCACCGCTCGGCTTTACGTCAGGTGCTATCATTTCATCGGTCATTCATGTGCTCGCCATACGCCCGCTGCCAAGACAGCAACGTTGCACAATGCCTCATATCGCGCATTAACATAAGTTATATGCGCTTGATAAATCACCTCTTTTCCACTTATGGCGTGTCAGAGTGATCTGAGTGAAACTTTTTCTTAAGTTGTGCGTTTACTAAGCGGAGGTAGTGATATGATTACTTTTCGCAAGCGAGTTCTTACGCTCAGTACACCTGTAATTATCGCGGGAACTCTATTCACCAGTGCTCTTGCTGCTACAGAATACCTGTATGAGGACGAGGGTGTCGATACAAAGCCAGTTACGGCACTTGCAGAGGTGCAAGACACGTTCTCTAATGGGAAAGGTGACTTGAAGATTTCCCTCGACGATGTTCACAAACGCCCGGTCCGCTGTGTGTCCAGTATGCAGCAGACAACATGCACTGGCTGGCCGCTTGCAAATGGTATGATTGCGCTAAACTCAGATTGATTTGCGTGCACACCGCATAAAAACAGCTGCCCGGAAAAGTCCGGGCGGCTTTTTTTTATCGCAACGACCCGCCCGTCAATCAGACGGATCATTCGAAATTTCATATAGCGTTACCCCTGCCAAAAGGGCTGGAACGGCAATGAACCCACCGATTGGACCCCAAAGCCAAATCCAAAATGCGATTGTCAAGAATACGAGAAACGGGTTGAGCGTCATTGTCCGGCCGAGAACCGTTGGCGTGACGAACTGCGCCTCAAAAAGATTGAGGAGCAGATAAACCAGTGGCGGCAGGAGAATTTCCGGAATTGAGTTGCCGATCGACAGCCCTACACCTGTCATGATCAGCACCATGATGGCCGGGCCGATGTAAATTACATAGTTAAGCACACCTGCCAAAACGCCCCACAAGATCGGTGACGGCACGCCGATCAGCCAAAGAGCCGCTGAAACGGCGGCAGCCAGACCGACATTCACGCAAGTAATGGATAACAGGTAGGTCGAGAGCCGCTTTTCGATGCGTTGAAACGCAATTGCCATGCGATACCGTTTTGTTGCCGGAGTTGACCAATCGACAGTCGATCGGAAAGCTCGCGGCCGGGTCAGGACGAAGAAATAAAGGCTGGCGAGAAACAATATTATCTGTGCCATGAATGTCGGGGCGAAGTAGAAAACGCTCTCCACCGGCGACGTTTCATCGACGCTAACCTGCATGTTTCCGGATTGGCCCATCGCATTGCGGAGTTCTTCCTGCAGACTGCTGATGGAGGCAAACAACCCCTGCCAGGAAACGAGCTGGCTTTGCAGTTTGGCCCAGATCAACGGCAGTTTATCGAGCCAGTCAGACAACGGTACCATAAATGCTGCGCCGGCGGTCGTTATGAGCAAGATAAACAAAACCACCATTAAGGCCGCCGACACCCATGACGATATGCCAAGACGGCCAAGACGATCCGCCGCAGGTCCGAACAAGGAACCGACCACGATCGACAAACAGACCGGCGCAAGGATGACCTTGCCCACATCCAGCGCAAACACAAGAGCCAGACACGCAAGTATGACGAGGGACATACGCGTGGCTGGATCTGCAATCGCTATTGGTGAGGTTGATACACTTACGTGAGCTTCGGGTGGAGCGTGGTGTGCCATATCAGGTCCCTTCATCTCCGCCGCCCCGCGCTGCAAAAAGTGCAAGTCCGCCCAATGCGGCAAGGGCGATGATGCTCTTTCGATTGGTCAGTTGTGGGAGGACTGAAACTGCTGCTGCTATGGCCAGCCTTTGTGACGCGCGGCGTTTCGCGCTGCGCCGCTGATCGATTTTCTTCAAGACCGCTAAAACAATGAGAAGGCCGAGCCCGACACCAATCATTCCCAGGGCGATGACCAAAGCAGCGCCCAAGGCTCCGAGCTTTTCAGAAAGATAAATGCCAAGTGCGGCAAGACCGGCCAGATAGGCCGTGCCAAAAGACGCAGCAGCAATCGCCATTATAACGATGTTGCGCTTCGTCCGGCGCACCATCCCGCGGAGGTCGCGGGATGCCGCCGAGAAGGCGAGGGGGACCGACCGCATGATCAACGGCGGATCAAAGCTGCAATCAGGAAACCGACACCGGCCGCAATTCCCAGGGACTGCAAGGGGTGGCGGCGGACTTCATCGGTCACGGCCCGCTCATAGGATTTCAATTCACGGGTCAGATCATCGAGCGCGTCCTGAGACATTTGCGTTAGATCTTCACCTGCCGCGGTCGCACGCGATTTGTATTCCTGGCTTTTACCAGACCCGTAATTTTTGAGTGAGCCGGCAAGCGCGGCAATGTCCTCGCGGATGCGCTGAATGTCGGCTTCAATATCACTGGCATTCACCGCGTCATTTGCAGCTTTGGTCGAAGAAGTGGAAGTGCTTTTGGCAGTTGCCATGAAATGCCTCCAATTTGCTCCGGAGAACCCGGGAAATGTCCCCGAAACCGGTGGGAAATGTTGTGTTCAAGCAGCTCCGTGCTGCTCGATTGGGGCTGGAGCGCATAGGTCCAACCCTCTGTAAACTTGGAGGGCAGACAAAAGTTCCCGGCACTTGGGAAAATTCAACTGGAAACACCAATCAATCCCGAAGGGCGCCAATCAATTCGTCTTTGGACATTTCTGATCTGCCTTCGATTTCCAGTTCTTTCGCCCGCTCGTAGAGCTCTTCCTTGGTCCAATCCTCATAGGGTGGCTGTGACCCACCCTTTTCAGAAGGCGATTGGTTTTCATTCGCCTGTGCGTTGGCGATACGCGCCGCTTTTGACTTTCCGTAGCCCTCACGCCGCAAGGCGTCATAGGTTTCTTCGTCTTTTATGCTCGGGCGATCCTTGCTACTCATTTTCCATCTCCTTTCTTGATCAGCGTCAGTTCACTCGCGGATTTGAGAACCCTGTCGCCATCATCCTGTCGCAATGTGTAGGCGGGGTCTTCAGGGGTCGCGCGCCGCTTCACATCTGTGCCCTTGATGCTGAGACAGACGTCCTCAGTGTGCGTGTCGACCACCGTGGCCTCACCTGTACCCTCACCCCAGTTCCAAGTGACCCGGTCTCCCTTGCAGTACGGGTTGTGCTTTTCAGTCATTGTTTTTCACTCTCCTTTTCACAGGCGCACCGGGTCAGAAACTTCCGAATGAATGAAACGCATGTGCGACACGTTTAAATGCAGCCAAATTGGCTCCGTCGACGTAGCTGAGCTGCTTTTTGCCCGTATCTGCAGAAACGATCTCGCCGTGGATTTTTTTCATGATGTCCCGAAGCTCCTGGTCGACCTTTTCCGCACTCCAGCTTTGCCGCATCGCATTTTGGCTCTGCTCCAAACCACTGACTGCGACACCACCCGCGTTTGCTGCCTTGCCTGGTGCGTGGAGGATGCCTTTTTGTCGAAAGATCTCCGAAGCGTTTGCAGTCAAAGGCATGTTAGCGCCTTCGCAGACGGCTGAAACGCCGGCCTCTACGAGTGCCTTGGCCGCGTCTTCGTCCAACTCGTTCTGTGTTGCGCAGGGCATGGCGATGTCGCACTCTAGGTTCCAAGGTGTTTTACCTTTGTGGAACTTGCCAATAGACAGATCCGACAAACGTCCACGCTTACTTTTGAGGGTTTTAACCTTGCTGAGATCTTTTTTTGTCAGGCCGTCCTTGAATTCCAGCACCCCATCGGAATCGCTCACACTCAAAACCGTGGCGTCCATATCGATGGCCTTTTCCGCAGCATGAAGCGCGACGTTGCCAGAGCCACTGATGGCGATCCTCTTGCCCTCGATCTCCATATCGTTGTGGGTCAACATCTCACAGCAAAAGTAGACACAGCCGTAGCCGGTCGCCTCCGTTCGAACAGCGCTACCGCCGAAGTTGCAGCCTTTCCCAGTCAAAGCGCCATGCCATGTGTTGGAAAGGCGGAGATAGTGGCCGTAGAGCAGGCTAATTTCCCGTTGACCAACGCCGATATCGCCCGCCGGCACATCGATGTCCGGGCCGATGTGACGTGATAGCTCCGTCATGAAGGATTGGCAGAAACGTTCGATTTCAGCCGGGCTTTTTCCTTTGGGATCGAAGTTTGAGCCGCCCTTTGCCCCACCCATTGGCAGGCCGGTCAAGGCGTTCTTGAAGATCTGCTCGTATCCGAGAAACTTCAGAACACTTTCCGTAACGCTCGGCGCGAACCGCAATCCGCCCTTATAGGGGCCGAGAATGTGAGAAAACTGGACACGCCAGCCTCTGTTATGCTGGAGCACGCCTTTGTCATCGCGCCAGGAAACACGAAACGAAATGACGCGATCCGGTTCCGCGAGCCGCTGAAAAATTCGTGATTTTCGAAAGTCTTTTTGCTTTCCGTACCAGCCACCGATGGACTGAGCCATTTCGTCGACAGCCTGCAGGAACTCTGGCTGGTCAGGATTTGCGCTAGTAATTTCACCTAACAAATCGTCAATCACACTGCTTTTTTTCAATCTAACCTCCGTACATTGAAATATAAGAACGCACGAAGTTGTTCCCGGTTCCGTATCTCCATTAAATGAGACGGCGTATATGTCGTGTAATTCGCAGCGGAGACCGTCTTCTTTCGACGCGAACTAGCTATATTTTTTCATATGAATTCAAAAACACTTCAGATTTTTTCCGGAACGCTTTTCGTATCTTTGCATTTACACCTCGAGCCCGTTCTTGAAACTTACGCTTAGGAGGTGATCGAAATGGTCACAGAACACACGAAGCGAACTGCAGAAGAAGCCCGTCAGGGTGAACGCGGGCGGCCGGTCGTAAAAGTACTCGCCGCAAGCCTGTTCCTGGCTGTTGTGACGTTTGCCGGACTTGGAATTCTTCAGACCGCAGGTGTGGTCCCGACAATCGGTGCCATTGAGTCGCCAGAAAACTACTAACGCAAAGAACCGCTGCGATCTTGTTTAGAACACTGAATTACAAAGGAAATCTAATGTCTAACATATTGAAGGTTGAAACACCGAAAAGCGAACCCATCAAAACCGGTGTTTCCGCTGACGTACGCACTCAACTTGCTAAACATTTGTCGGTGATGCTGGCGGAGACATACATGCTGACGGTGAAGTCTCACCTATATCACTGGAACGTTGTCGGCCCGCTCTTCAAGTCGATCCACGACCTGACGGAAGAGCATTATGAAGACATGTTTGCGGCCACCGATGAGCTTGCGGAACGCATTCGAGCCCTTGGGCACCGCGCACCGGTAAACGTTCAGGATGGGAAACTAAATCTCACCATCCAGTTGCCATCAGGTGGCATGCCAGACGCCCATGACATGATTGCCGACCTTGTCGAGAGCCATGAAACGATCTCCGCGGAGATGCGGGACATGGCGACTTACGCCGGCGACAACGGTGATGTTGTCACAGAAGATCTTTTGACGGAGCGGATCACGTTCCACGAAAAGGCCGCTTGGATGCTGAGGGCACTCATCACCGAATGAGTTGTGCGTTCAAATAGAACGAATAACAACCCTGCCGCCATCCGTTTTTCCGGGTGGCGGCAGGCCCGGTTTAGAACTGCAAACAAATGTGCGATGTTATGAATTCAGTTCCCCAACGTTTCGCCGGTTTCCGGTCTGTCGAAGGCCTTCTGAATGATCCGGGATTGAACCGAGCTCAAAAGAAATCTGCCCTTTTGTCTTGGCGGACCAGACTGCTGCAATCCCCCAACATGACTGAAGGTGCCGCAGACCGTCAGGCAAAGCTGCACGATATTGAAGACGCGCTTCAGCGGCTGAAGACGTAGGTCTGTAAGTCGGCCAGAGCCGTCAGCGTCAGCATAATCGGCTCGTTACTTCAATTGACAAGTTGTTTGGCAGGGAAGGTGATGGTGCATTTTACACCGTCCGGGGCAAACTCGACTTTAACTTCCCCATCCAGCGCAGGCCCAACGAGTTGTTCCAGTAGCATACGGCCGAACCCATTCCGCTTTGGGGGTACAACTTCCGGGCCGCCAGTCTCTTCCCATTTGAGTTCGACCACACCCTCATTTTCAGCCCAGGTCACTTTCAGCTTCCCATCCAGCACGGACAATGCTCCGTATTTCGCAGCATTTGTAGTTAGTTCGTGCAGGGCCAATCCCAGATTTTGAGCCGCATCCGCCGTAATGGATTTTCCAGGGCCTTCAAGAATGATCTGCGGGCTTTGTGGATCTATGGATTGAGAAAGATGTGCGACAATCAATTCTTTAATATCCGCCCCATACCAGGACTGTGAAACCAATAGATCGTGGCTTGCGGCCATGGCCTGAAGGCGCGCAGAGAACACTTCGACGAACTCGTCAGGGTTATCGGATCTCGCGGCAGTTTGCCGGGCCATTGCCTGAATGACGGCAAGCAGGTTCTTGGACCGGTGAGTCAACTCCCGCATGACCAAGTGCATCTGGCGTTCATTGTCCCTTTTGTAGGTAAGGTCGACCGCTGTGCCGATCACGCCCGTTATTGCTCCTTCTGCGTCCCGCGCCGGATCGAAGCGGACATTGTAGAACTTCGCGGTTCCGTCCATCGCGATATCAACTTCAACAACAGCACTTTCTCCGGTTTCCAGCACCTTTTTCTTGACCGGAATAAGTTTGAGCTGATCGTCTTCGTTGAAGATCTCGTCATCGGTCTTGCCGATGAAAACGTCTTCTTTCAATCCGTTCGGTGGATTGACCATATGAACGTACTTGAGGTCACGATCCTGCTCGAAAACGGTGATGATTGAGCCATCCAACGCTGTCTCGAACCGTTTGTTCGCTTCCGCCAATTGCGCGGCCATGGACGCAAGCCGGATCTCGTAAAAATTCTTCTCTGTCATGTCCACGGCCGTGCACAACACGCCGTCTACTTTGCCGTCCTCGCCAAAGGTTGGGTGGACGATCAGATCGAAGTAAAGGGGCTCAGTGTCTTCCCGCTCTATGCCGATATAGGTTGAAGAGGGTTCGCCTGTTTCGACGACCCGGCGTTTCAGGGGCACGACCTGGTCGGCAGCTGCATCCGGCAACACATCAACATCTGATTTGCCAAGAATTTCGGACTTCTCAAGCCCGAAACGCGGATTGTGGATCCATGTATACTTGAGGTCCCGGTCTTGAGAAAAAACCGAGATATTACTTCCGGTAAGTGCCGTTTCGAAGAGTTCGTTGGTTCGGGCAAGCTCAGCCTTAGTCCGGCCGACAGCTGTGTTGAGCGCGCGGTTTTCTTTTGCGAGCAGTTCGTTTGCTTGTTCCAGCAGTTTGACCGAGGGCATGTCGATCAACTGGCTCAGCAAACGCCACACTACAAATGCTGTCGCTACCGAAATGATGGCTGTTGTCGCTTTTATGAGCCCTTGAGCGCCATAGGCCGGAACCCAAAGCGTTGCCAAAGCGGTGAGATGTGTCAGTGCGCAGGCCAAGATAAACGCAACGAAGAGATAGGCGGTTTTTCGCGGTGTTCCCGTGATATCCGGCCGTTGCCGCAAGAACGTCAAAATCGCCATTGGAATAGCGATATAGGCCAAGGCGATCAGACCATCGGAAATCGCATGCAGTGCGACCAGGTCAGGCCGCCATAAGAGGCAATATCCATGAGGCATGAAGGATGCGGCCCCAAAGAGATAGTTGATGATGTCCTGCATGTCGGGCTTCCGTTTTGTTCACCGGATGTTTCTGGAGCGCCGGCTTGGGAACTTTTTGATCTACACCGGCCGCAGCCATGTGCTGTTTTGGACCAGTTGGCAGATTTCTTCGGGAACCAACCAAGCTGAAATTCGTTTTCTAGTTGTCTGACACCAAAGGGAGTTTCAGAAGATGAATTGGGATCAAATCGAAGGCAACTGGAAAGAATTTAAAGGGAAGGCTCAAGCTCAGTGGGGCGAGTTGACCGATGACGAGATTGACCGGGTTGACGGCCGTCGAACCGAACTGGCAGGTCTGATTCAGCAAAAGTATGGCAAAACACGGGAAGAGGCTGAGCGCGAAGTCGACCAATGGATGTCCAAGCACTGAGCCCTTCGACAAGGCGGGGACACTCCCCGCCTTTGTCTTCCATAAATTCCGCCCTACGCTGCAACCGCATCTGTTCCTTTGAAAAACAGCGCCTGGCTGATGCCCGCTTTCACGGTATTGGGGTTAAACGGCTTGGTAATGAGGAACGTCGGCTCGGGCCGCTCTCCGGTCAGCAGACGTTCAGGGAACGATGTAATGAAGATAACCGGGACCGACATCTCGCCCAGGATGGCCTTAACCGCATCAATTCCGGACGAGCCATCCGCCAGCTGAATATCGGCAAGCACCAACCCCGGAGCGTTGGCCTTCGCTGCCTTTATGGCGTCGTCTGCGGTCCGCGAGACACCTTGGACAGTGTGGCCTAGCGACTCAACGATCTGGGTGAGGTCCATCGAGATCAAAGGCTCGTCCTCAATAATCAGGACATTTGTTTTCGTTTGACGATCAATTTCAGCTACGGCGTCTTTGATCAGTTCAGTGACCTCTTCCGGGCTTTTCTGAATAATCCGCGCGGCTTCGGGCACCGAGAAACCCTCGAGTGTCGTCAATAACAAGGTCTGCCGGCTTTCCGGCGCCATGCTGGCAAGGCGCTGTTGTGCGGTCTGTTCAAAAATTGATGCCGCGCCGTCTGTGGTTGGGGGCGGAACGACGGCCGCATTCCACAGAACATGGAACAACCTGTAGAGGCCAATCTTCACGCCATCGCCTGTATCGATGATGCTTTGATCCGAAACCAATGCCTGCAAGCATGCGCGAACATAAGCATCCCCGCTTTGCTGGGTTCCTGCGAGCGCGCGAGCATAGCGGCGAAGGTAGGGCAGCAAAGGTGCAATATCTTGAGAAAGACTCGTGGCCATTCATTTTTTCCTTAATGAAATGCCGCATCTACGCGGCCATCCAGATGACGTGAACCGTCCCCTTAACCAGAAAATGCGCTAGGCAAAAAAAAGTTCCAGCCAGATGGAACTTTTTTTTGCCTGACACGTTTCTGCTACAATTCACATGCCACTGAAGCTGTAAATATCGGGAATTAGCCATGCCAACCAAAAACTTACCGGATCAGGCGATTGCCGGCTCTGGTATCATCCGGCCGAACATGGGCGCAAAGACCAAGGAAGACTGGATCGGTAATCAGTTGAAACAGGTCTACGACGAAGCCCTTTCGGAAGACGTTCCCGATGACATGCTTGAGCTCCTGTCCGCGCTTGATGATGCCGATCAGTCTGATGGCAACTCCGGTGGGGAGGCGCAGGAATGAACAATGCAAAGTTCAAGCAGGACCTGGTCGACACCATTCCGCGCCTGAGAGCGTTTGCCCGTTCCATCAGTGGCAACCGGGACCGCGCAGACGACCTCGTCCAGGAAACTTTGGCCAAAGCGATTGCCAACAAAGACAAATTCACCGAAGGCACGAACCTGACGGCTTGGCTGATTACCATCCTGCGCAACCAGTATTATTCGGTTGGCCGGAAAATGCAGCGTGAGGTCGCTGATCCCGATGGCGAACATGCCGCAAGCCTTGAATCAAAGCCGCAGCAGGCAGGCCATTTGGAGATGAAAGACTTCCTGAGTGCATTGCAGGTCCTGCCCGATGATCAGCGTGAGGCGCTTATTCTGATTGGTGCGAGCGGCTTTTCATATGAAGAAGCGGCGGACATTTTGGGTGTGAGGCAAGGCACGGTCAAAAGCCGGGTCTCACGGGCACGTGCTCGGCTGGAGGAATTGATGAGCGGTCAGGAGAGCTTTGAGCGCTCGGACCTCGCGGTCGCTGAATCTGCCGAACTGATCCAAAACGCACTCTCAGCCCAACCCTAACTTCAAAATAATTCTCTCAGCTTCGCGCTACGGACAGGAGGAAAGCTATGGCTCGCCAACCGGAGCGTGTTGCCGGCAAAAAGGCAGACAGTAAAAGCCCGATTACCGAAGAGAGGCTCGACAACGAAGGCACGCGGCTCACCTCGGACGATCTTGCCGAGGTAGATGACCGGCTTCGTTTGAAAGCCGCCGTTGTTTACGAAATTATCCGTCAAGAAGGCGAAGAAGAGCTCGCACGGGGACCGAAAAGCCTGTGGTGGTCGGGCATTGCAGCCGGTCTCTCGATCGGGTTTTCCGTGCTCGGCGAAGCATTGTTCCGGGCCTATCTACCTGATTCTCCTTGGCGCCATTTGGTCGAAAATCTCGGGTATGGGGTTGGATTTCTGATCGTTATCCTCGCCAGACAGCAACTCTTTACCGAGAACACGCTAACGGCGGTTTTGCCGGCAATCAGCACAGGCAAACGTCATACCTATCTGTGCGTTGCCCGCCTTTGGGCCATCGTTTTCTGTGCGAATATGATCGGGACTTTTGTTTTCGGCTCCGCGATCGCAAGCGGCTTTTTTCTGCCGCCCCAAGTTTATGATGCGGTTGAATCTCTTTCCATACACATGATGGAAATCCCGCACCATGAAATGTTCCTGCGCGGCATACTGGCCGGGTGGATTGTCGCAACCTTGGTCTGGTTGCTGCCAAGCGCTGAAAACTCGCAGGTCGCCATCATCCTTCTCATGGCCTGGCTGATCGCAGCTCTTGATCTCACACACGTGGTCGCCGGATCGGTGGAGGCGGTGTTTACCGTCTGGATCGGTCATTCAAGTGTTTTGGATGTTGCAGCTTTCCTGATCCCGACGCTCTTGGGTAACATCGTTGGTGGAACAGCGCTCTTTGCTTTGATTGCGCATGCGCAGGTCCGAAAAGAAATCTGACATCAGGAGCACATCGCTTGGCGCTTGCCTACCAGAACAACGCGAAGGAGCAGGCGCTTTACCGCCTGATCAAAGGGTTTCTTTTCATACCGGTCTGCATTGCGCTTCTTGGCGCAGTGCTTGCCCCAATTACCTTGTTTATCGATGATAACGAACTGCTTGCCAAAGTGTTCGATAGTCTCCGGTACAATACACTGAGTGTCGAAGGTGCGCGGAGCGTTCTTTCGACGATTGCCGGCGCGATGATGTCGGTCATCAGCTTGGTCTATTCGCTGACCCTGGTGGTCTTCACTTTGGCGGCCGGCAACATTGCCCCCCGTTTGCTGGAGACCTTTGCCAGCAACCGCACAACCCAGATCACCATCGGTCTTTTGGGCGCCACCTTTTTGTACGCCTTGCTTGTACTATTCGTTGTCGAGGACGGGAAAGAAGTTCGATTTTCAGTTGGTGTGTCAATTTTCCTGGCGGCGGCGAGCTTTTTTTGGCTGGTTTACTTTGTAAACGACGTAGCGGGCCGCATCCGGGTGGATGCCGAGATTGGGCGTATTCAAACGTCGTTGCGCCAGTCCATTGACGCTCTTCTTGCCCATGAGCCACCTGAAAAACCGTCAGACCGTCAGGAAATCCCGGACTTGCCGGTGACCAAGGTGCACGGCAAACGAAGCGGTTATGTGACTGCGATTGACATCGATTATCTGATCGAAACAGCCAAGCATTACGACGGGTTCATTGAGGTGCTTGTGACGCCCGGAGCATTTGTGATCGAGGGCATGCCGATCGCCGAGGTGAGATGTCAGGAGGACGTCTGTGACACCGATCCCGTTCTTTTGGCGTTTCAATTCGCCAAAGCCCGGGCCCCGGAGGGAGATATTCAGTTCTCAGTTCATTTGTTGGTGGAAATTGGCCTCAGGGCGTTGTCTCCCGGCATCAATGATTCCTACACGGCAATCAGCGCGATCGACCACTTGTCGGCGAGTTTTGCGCGTATCTTGCAACGCGGTGCGCCAAGTTCCCTTTTGTGCGATAAGGATGGCGCTCCGCGTGTGTGGTTGGATCTGATTTCCGTGAAGGACATCCTGCACACTGCGATGGCCCCGCTGCGCCAATGCGCAAGATCCAACGTCCTGGTACTGGACCATCTCATTTCAGCGCTTGGGAAAATGGCAATCGTCTGCCGTCCAGAGCACAAGGCTCTGATCAAACGCCAACTCTATGATATTGCCCGGGATGCAAATCTTGAGTTGAACAGCCCTGCCGACAGATCCCAGATTGCAACCAGCCTCTGGCGAGCACAGCAGCTCAGTCAGAGTGTTTCACGATGATCATAAATGGCACAAAAAAGGGCGCCATTGGCGCCCAGTTTCTGCTTATGCGCTTCTTCCGCGAACCATGTGCATGATCGCGGAGATCAAAAATAGTGCGATTGCGACAAAGAAAATTAGTTTTGCAATTGATACCGCAGTACCGGCAATACCGCCGAAGCCAAGTACTGCTGCAACAAGTGCAACGACGAGAAACATAAGTGCCCAAGAAAGCATTGTATCCTCCTGTTTGAGTAACAGTTTTTCAACGTTCGGGAATGACTTCAGTTCCATTTCTTCTTTCGAAATTTGTTCCCATCTTGCTCAAACCGCTTCGGAGATTCCTTTCCAACAACAGGTGTAATGGAACCAAAACCTCTATCGGACCGTTTCCAACTTAATAGAACAAGGAGTTTCAGTCATGGAATATGGTCTTCTCGGTTTGCTGGTCCTGATCGCGAACATTTATGCGATCATAAAAATTATCCAGAGCGGCGCTTTTACCGGCGCAAAGATCCTTTGGATCCTGGGCATCCTTATCTTCCCTGTGGTGGGTTTCATTGTCTGGCTGCTTGCAGGGCCCCGGGGCAGCGGACAGCTTGCTTAATTAGAAAACGCGCCTTACCGGCGCGTTTTTTTTGGAACCATTCCCAACTGATGATGTTTACGAGGTGCTAATCACGGCCACCTCATTATTACAAGTGAAGGAGAAGACTATGATCCGCAACCTTCTTTCCTCTACAGCTGTTCTGGCCGTTCTGACTACGCCAGCATTGGCTCAGGACTCCGGTACTACTTCAAAGGATTTTCAAAACGATCGCGTTATCTATGAATTTGACGTGTCGACAGTGAAGCTGGACACGACAACAGGCTTTCTCGCCTCCAACATGATTGGTAAATCGGTCTTGAACACCTCCACTGGTAAGGCGATTGAAATTGGCGCCGTGAACGACCTGGTCTTGAGCCGTGATGGTTCGATCCGCGCGGCAATTGTCGGCGTTGGCGGGTTTCTCGGTCTCGGCGAAAAAGATGTCGCGATCGACTATGATCGCCTGTCTTTCACAGCAAAATCAGACGGTGAGTTTGACGTTGTCAGTGACGTAACCCGCGCAGAACTGGAGAACGCCGATGGGTTTGAGCGCCCGGACTACGTTCCGGACTGGATGACGGTTTCCGCGGTTCAGACCGAGATCGACAAAATTTCCGAGAGCGCAAAACAGACCTATGAAACGGTCCGGACCGAAGCGATTGATCCGGCGAAAAAACGTCTCAACGAAACGATTGCATCATGGACGGCTGAAAAGACCCGTGTCCAGAGCGCCACGGTGTCATCTGAAGCCTTGATCGGATCCTCTGTTCATTCCAGCGCAGACGCGAACATCGGTGAGATATCGCAGGTGCTTTTGAACGAAGACGGCAAGGCTGACGCTGTTGTTATCGACGTTGGTGGCTTTCTGGGGTTCAACGAGAAACCTGTTGCCGTGTCTTATGACAGCCTTCAGATGTATGAAACTGAAAACGGCGCGCTTTTGGTCGTGGCACCGTTCACCAAATCTGAGCTTGAGAAGGCCAAGGTTTTTGAACCCGCCGCCTATAAGAAAAATCCCGACGCTGTAACGCTGAACGGATAACCAAGATTACTAGCGAAAGAGCGGGCCGCAAAGCGGCCCGTTTTTCGTTTCCGTTCCTCAACATACCTTCGAAAACTCTATTGAGCATTACTTCCAAGGAGTATGCAGACCAGGTAGTGTCTCAGTATGTAACCCTCCCTCATTGACAGGGTGTCGAATATCGCCACGAACTCCTGTATTGTTAGCGTAAAGAATAGGAGGTATAATGCCCACCGGACAGCCATAGAGCCTATCTGAACGCCATAGCCAACGCATTCGAGAACGTGTCCGTCGTCAGGGTATTTGGAACAGATAGCCGTGTGATTTAACGGAGAGATTGGCTCATCGTGTTGGTTGATTT